>NZ_MUZB01000049.1:0-1713 GCF_002076325.1 Rhodococcus sp. 66b | reverse complement strand
GAGCGTGGGTTGGTGTTGGGGGGTGTGAATGAGACGGATCGTTGTGTTGACGGTGTGACGTTGGCGGATTTGGTGGCGGCTTCGGTTGAGGTGTCGTCGGGTCGTGTGGCTGTGGTGTTCGGTGATGTGGTGTTGTCGTATGCCGAGTTCGGTGTGCGGGTGAATCGGTTGGCGCGGTGGTTGATCGGGCGTGGTGTGGGGCCGGATGTTTTGGTGGGTCTTGCGGTGGAGCGTTCGGTGGAGATGATCGTGGCGATGCATGCGGTTGTTGCTGCGGGTGGTGCGTATGTGCCGATTGATCCGGAGTTGCCGGTGGAGCGGATCGGGTTTGTGGTTGATTCGGCTGCGCCGCAGCTTGTGTTGACTGTTTCTGCGTTTGTGGGTGTGTTGCCTGTGGGTGTGGATGTTGTTGTTCTCGATGGTCTTGATGTGGGTGGGTTTTCGGGTGGTCGGGTTTCTGATGGTGATCGGGTTGCGCCGTTGCGGTTGGGCAATGCGGCGTATGTGATGTTCACGTCGGGTTCGACGGGTCGGCCGAAGGGGGTGTCGGTCAGTCATGGGGCGATTGTCAATCAGTTGGCGTGGTTGGCTGGGGAGTACGGGGTGGGTGCTGATGATCGGGTGATGGCGCGTGCGCCGTTCACGTTCGATGTGTCGGTGTGGGAGTCGTTTTTGCCGTTGACCTTGGGTGCGCGGTTGGTGGTGACGCGGCCGGGTGGGCATCGTGAGTTGGATTATCTTGCGGGTGTGATGGTCGAGCATGCGATTTCGGTGGCGGAGTTCGTTCCGTCGGTGCTTGCGGCGTTGGTGGCTGATGGTTTTGGTGGTGCGTTGGGTTCGTTGCGGCATTTGTTTGCCGGTGGTGAGGAGTTGTCGCCGGAGCTTGCGGTGGCGTTGGGTTCGTTGACGTCGGCTGCGGTGCATAACACGTATGGTCCGACGGAGGCGGCGATTACGACGACGGCGCATCGGATTGTGGGTTCGGTGTCGGGGGTGGTGCCGATCGGGACGCCGGTGTGGAATACGCGTGGGTATGTGTTGGATTCGCGGTTGCGTCCGGTGCCGGTGGGTGTTGCGGGTGAGTTGTATCTCGATGGTGCGCAGTTGGCTCGTGGTTATCATCGGCGTCCGGATTTGACGTCGGATCGGTTTGTGGCGAATCCGTTTGTGGTGGGTGCTCGGATGTATCGCACGGGTGATCGTGTGTTGTGGAGTGCTGCTGGGTCTTTGGTGTATTTGGGTCGGTCGGATTTTCAGGTGAAGATTCGTGGGGTGCGGATCGAGCTCGGTGAGATCGAGTCGGCGTTGGGTGCGTTGCCGGGTGTTTCTGGTGCTGTGGTGGTGGTGCATGGGGGGAGTCGTCTGGTCGGGTATGTGACGGCTGGGTCCTCGGTCGATGCGGAAGTTTCGGTGGATTCGGTGGGGGCGCGGGCTGCGGTGGGGTTGGTGCTTCCGTCGTACATGGTTCCGGATGTGGTGGTTGTTGTTGACGAGTTCCCGTTGTCGAGTGCGGGGAAGTTGGATCGGAAGGCGTTGCCGGAGCCTGTTTTCGGTGTGCGGGTGTTTCGGGCGCCTGGTTCTGCTTCGGAGTTGGTGGTGGCTGCTGCTTTTGCGGTGGTTTTGGGGTGTGAGTCGCGGGTTGGTGTGGATGATGATTTCTTCGGGTTGGGTGGTAATTCGCTCAATGCGACCAGACTTGTCAGCCGCATCAAC
>NZ_MUZB01000048.1:0-1601 GCF_002076325.1 Rhodococcus sp. 66b | reverse complement strand
TGACGGAACTTCGATGGCGACCAGTTCATGGCCCAGTTACGCGTAAGGCGAGTTCGGTCACGCGGCGCAGTTGCTGTTCGTCGGCGCCGTCGCGGGCGTAGGACGACAAACCGACGAGCAAAACATGGGTGAACGCCGCCAGCGTCTCCGCGTCTGGGACAGCCTCGCGGTCCACGGTCACTTCTCGCAGCCGGGCGGCTGTGATCTCGCGGTTCTGGGTGCGGTTGACGCTCAACCCGGGCTCGGTGTTGACCAGGCATCCACACGGATGCGCCGCGCTCGGATACTCCTCCGACGCGCGGTCGAACATCGCTTTGAGCACCTCGCGTGCATTCGTCCCGGCGAGCCCGGCTGTGGTCACCGACTCCGGACTGGCTTCGTAACGCGCTACTACCTCCTCGAACAGTGTTCGCTTGTCCACGAACGCTGCGTACAGACTCGGCGCCGAAATCTCGAGTTCCCGGGTGAGATCGCTGATCGAGGTCTGTTCGTATCCGCGCTCCCAGAACAGGCGCATCGCCGTATCCAGGGCGACGTCTCTATCGAAGCTTCGTGGTCGGCCCATTCACCGATTGTATAACGATCACTACAGATGTGATACCGTTCTGTATCGATCACTACAGAAGTGGCGACACCACACCACCAGCAGCTCGAGAAAGGGCACTCATGAACACCACCGCAGAGACCACCACCGCCTTCCTGCAGCGTCTCGGCGCACAGGACGCCGAAGGTCTGGGCGAGCTCTTCGCCGACAAGATCGACTGGTTCGTTCCCGGAAACCCGGATTTGGCATCGTGGGTGGGCAAGCGGACACGCAACAGCGAAGTGCCGGAGTATTTTCGATCCCTTTGGGCTGCAGTCGAACCCGGCAAGAGCGTCGTCTCGGTCGAGGCTGTCGTCGCGGACGGCGAGAATGCAGTCATCTTCGGCAGCTTTGACCATGTCGCAGTTCCCACCGGCCGACCCTTCCATACCGATGTCGCCCTGCGGCTGACCGTGACGGACGGAAAGATCACGCGTATGCACCTTTTCGAGGACACCGCTGCGACAGCTGCGGCATACGCGCCCTGAGCACTGCGGAAGTTTCGGGGCGTATCAGGTCACAGGCGCGTCGTTAGGGCGCAGGTTTGGTGATGCCCAACCGGCTCTAGCTCCAACGCCGATAGATCTGTCCTATGTCAGGTAGAGGCTCGAATGGCTTGCAAGAGAGGCTATTCGGACATTAACCTCGAGGACATTATGTTCGGGAGTAGATCTCGGGCTACCAGTAATCGGGACCGCGAAGCTAAGATTCGCGCCAGAAGAGCGTCGGGCGCGGTCACGGATTTATGCCGTTGGCTGCTGTTGTGGCCGCTATCCACCGATCGAGTGTGCTCTTAGCGGTGCCGTTGTCGATGGCGTGTGCCCCGCAGTCGAGGGCGGCGCGGAACCGGTCGTTGATCGAACGATGGAACTGCTCCGGGTGCCGAGATAGTTCGTCTGCGACCAGTCCTGCCGCAGCGTTGAGGTCGGCGTCAGCTTCGCGGCGGCGGGCACCTCCCATCCGGGGTTTGCTCACGTCCGGAGTGTCCGCTCCGAGATTGGCGTATCTACGCTGTTCG
>NZ_MUZB01000047.1:0-1764 GCF_002076325.1 Rhodococcus sp. 66b | reverse complement strand
ATCCGTAAGCGCCACAACATCAACCACCGCACCCGACGCCGGCACCACATACCCAACCAAGCTGTCACCCGACTTGGCCGAAACAACAGTCACTGCAGATGCGGATACCGATGCATCAGCCACCAAAGCCGACTCGATCTCCCCCAACTCGATCCGCTGACCACGCAACTTCACCTGGAAATCGCTACGACCGATGTACTCCAACTCCCCCGACGCATCCCACCGCACCAAATCGCCCGTGCGATACATCCGACCGCCCCCACTGCCATCGGCAAACGGGTTCGCAACAAACCGATCCGACGACATTGCGGCCCGCCCGATATACCCGCGCGCCAACTGAATGCCCGATAGATAAAGCTCGCCGACAACACCCCTTGAAACCGGGTGCAGCCTGGAATCCAGGACTAACAGCCCTGTATTCCACACAGCAGAACCAATCGGGATCGACACGGTCTCGTCCGATGTGACTGCATGGAAGGTCACATCAATTGCAGCCTCGGCAGGACCGTACAAATTCTCCAAGCATGCTGATGGCATCACTCCGAAAACTTCCGCGGCAGTGCCAACTTTCAAGGCCTCGCCACCGGAAAACACCAGCCTCAAGGAAGGAATATTGCTGGCACATTCGGCTGAAATGAATAGGGCCATCATTGCAGGCACGAAGTGCGCGACCGTGACCGCATGCTCCCGGATCAACTTCGCTATGTACTGAGGGTCACGATGGCCATCCGGTTCGGCGATCACCATGCGCGCGCCTACTTGGCACGGCCAGAACAACTCCCAAAGTGAAACGTCAAATGTGGACGGAGTCTTGACCAGCACCACGTCCGACGGGTCCAAATTGTATCGATCCTGGCGCCAAAGCATCTGGTTTACTACGGCGATATGCGATACCAGGACGCCTTTCGGCGTCCCGGTAGAACCGGAAGTGAAAATCACGTACGCAGGGTGACCTCCCCGAAGAGCAGACAGTCGCTCTGAATCGGTGATCGGATCAGTCGAATACGTATGCAGGTCAAGACTGTCAACATCAACCCAGGAAGTCGGCAACTTCGCGTCGAGTCGACCATCAACCGTAAAGTCACGCGAGTACAAGACAACGGCCGGCGCCGCCGTTCGCAAAACATAAGAGACGCGTTCAGTCGGATGCGATGGGTCCAGGGGTACATATCCGCCACCTGCACGAATCACCGCATGGGCTGCGATCACCCAAGATATAGACCGCTCCATGAGCACGCCGACCAGAACCTCAGGTCCAACACCTTGCGAAATCAGATGTCGGGCCAATCGATTGACGCGCGAATCGAATTCGCCATAGGTCAAGCTTTCGTCACCGTAAATCAGCGCAACATCCATCGCGCGCTGAGCCGTACCGACGACATCCACCAATCGCGTCGCGGGCAGTTCCCGACGATTGGCGCGCGATCTGTTGTAGATCTCAATTCGTTCAACACCATCAAGAAGATCGACTTCTCCCACCAGCGCCGATGAATCGTCGAGAACTGTGCGCAGGATGCGTTCGAATCGGGTTGCCATCGAGGCCACCGTCGACTCGTCGAACAGATCCGTCGCGTACGTGAACGTCGCCGCCATCCCGGCCGGGGCACCGGAGTCGTCGAACTGCTCGACCATGGTCAACTGCAGATCGAACTTCGCCGCCACCGCGCCGGTATCGATTCCCGCAACCGTCAGATCGCCAAGTCGAAGCACCGACTGCTCCATGTTCTGGAACGACAGCATCACCTGGAACAACGGATTACGAGC
>NZ_MUZB01000046.1:0-2060 GCF_002076325.1 Rhodococcus sp. 66b | reverse complement strand
ACAAACCATCCCAGCCGACCCAGACGCTGTCTCGGTGAATGCCGTCGACGCCGAGGCCCTCACCACCGAACTCGACACCCCATGGCCGGCGCCCGAGGAAGATCTGATCGAACAATCGATTCCCGTCCCCCTCGACGACGACCGCTGAGGTTCCCCGACCGCTGGCGCACCAGAAACCCGCAACGGGATGATCTTGATTTTTGATCGAGTAGCACAAGCTCCTCACCGATGCTGCGGCACAGCGCATTGAACGTATCTCACGGACGGGTTCGCTCAAATCCGCTCGGAGAAAACGGATCATAATGAGCATCGACTCATCGTCGTCTCCCGCCCCCGTTCTGCCCCGCTACCGCGATATGCCCAAATCCCACCTCGACCGTCATCAGCCCGGAGGTTATCCCCGGCATGCCTCCGCGATAGCACCGTCTTATCCGCGAGCCCTTCGATGTCTTGGGTAGCAGGCTATCTGGACGAGTCGATCAGGCTCCGGATGATCTCCACAACTGCTGATCGGTGACGGTTAACGGCGGATGATGCTTCCGCCGTCCACGGGTAGCGCGACACCAGTGACGTAAGAAGAGCGCGGTGAAACCAACCAGACTGCTGCGTCTGCCTGTTCCTCGGGCCGTCCCGCACGTCCAAGAGGAATCGCGCGCGTGCGAGCCTGGTAGCCAGCGGGATCCATCTCAGCCATTTCCTTGATCGCGTCGGTTTCAGTGCTTCCGGGACACAGTGCATTTACACGAATGCCGAATCGTCCGTTCTCGACGGCCGCAGATTGAGTCAGGCCGATCACGCCCCACTTTGCGCCGCCATAGGCCGCGAATCCGGGGAGTCCGCTCATACCAGCAGTCGACGCCGTGTTTACGATCGCACCGCCGGTGTTCTGCTTTCGCATCTGGATGAGTTCTGCCTTGAGGCAGTAGAAGACACTCATATAGTCGAGTCGGATTGTGTGTTCATAATTCTCTTTGGTGTCCCTGTGGAGTGGACGCCCCAAGCTTCCCCCTCCGGCGTTGTTCATCGCGAAGTCCAGCGAGCCGAAAGCCTCCACGGCGGCGTGCACCATTGCGGACACTGCGTCTTCGTCAGTCACATCAGTGTGGAGGTACTCCGCGGTTCCGCCTGCACTCCGGATACGTTGAACGGTCTCCACACCTGCGCCGTCATCGATATCGGACACCAGCACGTTCGCACCCTCACGGGCGAGGCTTTCGGCCATCGCTCGGCCGATTCCGTTGGCGCCGCCGGTGACAAGTCCACTTCGGCCGTCCAAGAGACCCACTACTTCTTCCTTTCTTCGCGGCCACGCGCGAATCCCATCCCGTGACAACTCGTGACCCGAGAACGATAGATGTCCATGTTTGTTGCCACCGAGACGATTTCACTCAACGAGAATTCGAGATCGCCGAATCGTGCGGAGGACACTGGAACCACCGGCCTCAACATCGAATTCACTCCGACAGATTCGTCAGAGTTCCGGCAGAGCGCACACCGTGTCGAGGCCGAGGACGTGGTTGAGCCGGCCCGAGACGATCCAGGAGCCGATGGACATCGTGAGCTCCACGATCTCGCGCTGGTCGTAGTGCTCGGCCATGCGGGCCCAGAACTCGTCGTCGAGGTTGTGGTGGTCGAGCGCGTACCGCTGCGCGTACTCGGCGGCCAGCCGGGTCCGGTCGTCGAATGCGTCTGTGGTGCGCCAGTTCTCGACGGCCTCAAAGAAGCCGTCCTCGACCTTCTCGCCGTCGCGTTCGGTGCGCCAGTCCATACAGACGATGCACCCGTTGATCTGGGCGATGCGCAGCCGCGCGGCCTCGAACTCGCGCAGCGCGAGCGTGGACTGCGAGTAGACCGCGAGCGAGAGTTTGGACGCCGCGACGCCGATACCGGGGACCATCTCGCCCCACACGTATCCGACAGGGTCCTTGCCCTCGGGGATGTCGATTCTCATTGCCGGGTCCTTTCCGTCGGCTCCAGTCTGCCCAGCGCCGCCGATCCTGTCTCCGGAAATCCCACTGGTCGATGATCGCAGCGGGAGCCGCATCACCGCACCGCCACTC
>NZ_MUZB01000045.1:0-2295 GCF_002076325.1 Rhodococcus sp. 66b | reverse complement strand
GGAGTTCGCCGAAGGTCTCGAGCAGATCGTCGTGGTCGAGGACAAGACCGCGTTCATCGAAGCTCAGATCCGGGAAGTCCTGTACGGCACCGACGATGCTCCTCGCATCATCGGTAAGCGTGACGGCCAGGGCCGTCTGCTCATGCCTGCCAGTGGTGAACTGACCGCAGGCCGGCTGCTCGCCCCGTTGCGCCGCGTACTGAAGCCGCACGTCGAGCTCAAGCGCACCCTCCCGGCACCGCTGTCACTGAACGTGCTCTCCGCCAAGCGAACCGCGTACTTCTGCAGTGGGTGCCCCCACAACCGTTCCACCGCTATCCCCGAGGGTTCCATCGGCGGCGGCGGAATCGGTTGCCACACACTCGTCACCATGTCCGGCCGTGAGGACAGCGCTGTCACCGGCCTGACGCAGATGGGCGGCGAGGGCAGCCAGTGGATCGGGCAGGCACCGTTCACCGACGTGCCTCACCTGTTCCAGAACATCGGCGACGGCACCTTCTTCCACTCCGGTCAGTTGGCTGTGCAGGCATGCATCGCCGCAGGCGTGAACATCACCTACAAGTTGCTCTACAACGAAGTAGTGGCGATGACCGGTGCACAGGACGCAGAAGGTGCCCTCTCCGTTGCTCAACTCAGCCACAAGCTGACCACCGAGGGCGTCAAGCAGATCATCATCTGCGCCGACGAGCCTTCGCGCCACAACAAGCGCGCCCTGGCCAAGGGCACCAAGCTCTGGCACCGCGATCGCCTCGACGAGGCTCAGAAGGAGCTTCGCGAGATCAAGGGCGTCACCGTACTGATCTACGACCAGCACTGTGCGGCCGACGCTCGTCGCCAGCGCAAGCGTGGCACGCTGCCCACTCGCAACACTCGCGTCGTCATCAACGAGGCAGTGTGCGAGGGCTGCGGTGACTGCGGTGTGAAGTCGAACTGCCTCTCGGTCCAGCCTGTGGACACCGAGTACGGTCGCAAGACGAAGATCGACCAGACGTCCTGCAACACGGACTACACCTGCATGGACGGCGATTGCCCCTCATTCGTGACCGTCGAACTGGTGCCGGGCAAGAAGGCTCCCAAGGCCGCACGTCCCGTCCCGCCCGTCGTCGCAGATCCCGATTTCGGACCGCTCACCAGCACGCAGAACGTGTTCCTCGCGGGCATCGGCGGCACCGGTATCGTGACCGTCAACCAGGTGCTCGCAACGGCGGCACTGCGCGCAGGCCTCGAGGTGGAGAGCCTTGACCAGATCGGCCTGAGCCAGAAGGCCGGACCGGTTGTCTCGCACCTGCGTTTCAGCTCCAGCGCGCTCGAGCCGTCCAACCGCCTCACCCCGGGCAGCGCGGATTGCATCGTCGCCTTCGACCTGCTGACCGCGACGGACAACAAGAACCTCGACTACGGCAACGCCGAGAAGACGGTCTCCATCGCATCGACGTCGCAGACGCCGACCGGAGACATGGTCTACGACAAGGCTGTTCGCTACCCCGAGGAGACGTCACTCCTCGCCCGTCTCGACAAGGTGTCGCGCACCTTGCGCTCGTTCGACGCACTCGCCGCGGCACAGGAGTTGTTCGGTAACACCGCAGCCGCCAACTTCCTGCTGATCGGTGCTGCCTACCAGAGCGGTGGACTTCGTCTGCCGGCCGAGGCCATCGAAGAAGCGATCGGCATCAACGGCGTTGCCGTGGACGCGAACATCGCGGCATTCCGTTGGGGCCGTGCAGCAATTGCCGACACTGCAGCGTTCTCGGCCGTCACCACGCCGGCCAAGTCCGTCCGCGAACCCGTCCTCGCACCGGCTCACATGTTCGCCGGAACCACCTTCACCGGTGAAACCCTGCGACTGGTCGAACTGCGTGCGGCACAGCTCATCGAGTTCCAGTCCGTCAAGATCGCCCAGCGCTACATTGATCAGGTTCAGGCAGTCTGGACTGCTGAACGTGCCGCAACCGAGCGGACCGATTTCAGTGAAGCGGTCGCCCGCGGCCTGTTCAAGTTCACCGCGTACAAGGACGAGTACGAAGTTGCTCGCATGCTGGTCGATCCTGCCTTCATCGAAGACGTCAAGTCGCAGGTGCCGGCCGGGGAGAACCTGACCTACAAGCTCCACCCGCCGATCCTCCGAGTGATGGGCCGCAAGAAGAAGATCGGTCTGGGGCCCAAGTCGCATGTTGCACTGAAGGTTCTGGCCAAGGGCAAGAAGCTGCGCGGTACCAAGCTCGATCCCTTCGGCTACATGCACGTCCGCAAGGTCGAGCGTGAACTGCTCGCCGAGTACGAGGCCATGATCGCTGA
>NZ_MUZB01000044.1:0-2650 GCF_002076325.1 Rhodococcus sp. 66b | reverse complement strand
TTGTAGGTGTCGGACAGCGGGTTGTCCGTACCGAGGTCGGTCACGCCCTACAGTTCGAAACTGACGCGCACGTTCGATACTTCGTCGAGGAGAACCCCGCCCTCACCCTTCATGACGACACCGAAGTCGCCATCAGCCTTCCGGCACCTGCACCCGGGGCAGACATCGCAGCGGAACTGACCGGCGCGACAATCGAACTCAGCACCTGCACCGCAGACGGATCACTCGTCGTACTGTTCGACACCGGGACTGTACTGTCGGTGCCACCGTCGCCGGATTTCGAAAGTTGGAACGTCTCCGCGCCCGGGAACGTGCTCGTCGTCTCGACACCTGGCGGCACGATCGCAGCGTGGAACTGGCCCAGCACCGACGGACATGGCTATCCATGAATACCGGGACCGACGCCCGAGCGATACTCCCGGGACCACAAATTTGTCGCACACTTCATCCCCGCCGGAAACTTCCTGACCGTCAATCGCGAGGACAAGACTCATGACTTCGGACAACCCGCACGATCCTTCACCCGAATCACCAGATCTTCACCCTCTGATCCTCGAGGTAGCCGACGACTACGATCACGGCCGAACTTCCCTGCGCGCCTTGGTAACCGTCTACGAATCGATCGTCGACAAGTACGAGCACGAACAACACGATCGCCACGAAGACCTACGCTGGGCATGGGGGCAGATCGAAATCATGAACGCTCTACGACACGATGACCCGAGCCGCGCACCGCAAGACGAGGCCGAAGCGTACGAAACCATCGATGGGTTCGTGACTACATTCCAGTCGCTCCATTCCGCCTGAGCCGTCGCCGATAGTGCTGCCGATCAGCAGGTTCGATAGACCGGAGGCCCATCGATGATCCGCAAGATTCAAGCCACGGACGGTGTCTGACTCAACGAGGAGTGACCTTTGGACTGCCGTCGACGATGCGTCCGTTGCCGGGCCTACTCGCGTGCAAGGGAACTCGGGGAATGATCTGCACTGACAGTTGCGGGTGCAGCCTGCAGAATGAGCGCAAGACGTCGACGGTGGACCGACTGGATTGTGTATGCGCGCACTCCGCAGGCTGCTTGCGGAACTGTACCCGGAGATGACTGTGTCTAATCTCTGCTGTTCGCAGTGGCAGTCGGCGGCCGAGCGCAGACGGCGACACACTTCGACTCAGGAAGGGCGCGTGGTTCTCGGGTGTTTTCGGTTGGAAACACCTGCAGTTCGCGCCAGCGATGAAAGAGGTGGCGGAATCCACACAGGGCCAGGCCGAAGGGCGTATGTGAGAAACGCTTCCCCTCACACCCGCTTTCGTATCAGTGTTGAATGTCGTGTCGCCTAAAAGGGATCGAATTCAGTGCGCGGCGTCGAAGGCGTCGAGGATCTCCGCGTTGACCCGTCCCCGCGGTGCCACGTCGTAGCCGTTCTTGACTGCCCAGTCCCGCACTGCCTGCAACTGCTCTTTCGAGCGACCTGAACCGGTATCCTTCGCCGTCACATCAGCTTTTCTGCCGCGGCGTGCTTTTCCGACTTTCTCGGCGACCTTCACGAAAGGCTCGAGGGCGGCGTTGAACTTGTCGACGTTCGTCGGCCGCAGATCGATCATGTAGTCCGACCCCTGATACGAGAATTGGACGCGTTCGCCGAATCCGTCGTCGATCGGCTTACCGTCGAGATCGTCGATAAGTTGGCGAATCACTCTCAGCCATGCAGCATCGTCTCCAATTCGATAGGAATCTCTCCAATGACCGGGTAACCCTAGCAACCCTTGTGTCGGTACCGAGACGACGTCTAGCGACAGTATTTCGGCGCAGAGAGATGCTTCTCGCGGGCTCTGCCGCCGAGTCGTCAACTGGTACCGTGCTCTCATGCCCAGCGATTCTTCGGCTAATCGTGACCATGCTCAATCAGTTGCGCGTATCGCCAGGGACGGTGCCCGCGTGCGAGTAAGGGACACCCATCGCTCATTTCAAGAATTCGTCACTCTCGTGGATAGCCGGTACGCATATTCGTTGCCCTATTCTGCGGCACCGAACTTGCGACTTCCTTTCGATACATGGGAGCGCGAGACGAAAACCTTGGTCGACGTCCGGCGATTGTGGGAGTACGCGATCGATCTCGACACCGGCGTACGCCATGAGATGGAGTGGTTCACCCCTGTGTGGCAGAAGATGTGGCCGGGGATCGCACGACACCAACTTGCCTCGATCGACGAGAGGACCAACCGAGAGTCGGTCAACCTGGTGTGGGTCTTGATCGACGAGAAGTCGGCTGAGTTGACGAAGAAATGCCTGGCCGAAGCGTCAATCTCTGGGGTGGACGTCATCTCCATCGAGGAGTGGTTGTCCAGAAAGGGTCGCACGGGCGAAACGGTCCCGGTCATCGGATAGCACCGAACGTCAGAGACCGAACGCACTGTGCAACGCAAGGCAAGTCCTGCAGTCGGTTTGATGGGAGACGTAGTGGATCTGATGCATGTTGCGAGGTTTGTCGCCGCACCGGAGCTGGTCGAGATCGACGACCTCACAATGCCGGGCCGTCGACACCTACCGGAGCACTGGCTGCACGCACTCGCCGGGGACCGTACGTGGCGCGTAGCGGAAGTGTTGAAGCGGTGGAACCACTTCGGGCGACCGATCATGTCCGACACCTACAC
>NZ_MUZB01000043.1:0-3302 GCF_002076325.1 Rhodococcus sp. 66b | reverse complement strand
AACTCTGCCCTGCTTGATGCGCTGAAACAGCGCGTTGTCATCGGCGACGGAGCGATGGGCACCATGTTGCAGGCCGCGGACCTCACCCTGGACGACTTCCTCGGCCTCGAGGGGTGCAATGAGATCCTCAACGACACCCGTCCCGACGTGCTCAAAGACATCCACCGTGCGTACTTCGCCGCTGGTGCCGATGCCGTCGAGACCAACACCTTCGGTTGCAACCTGCCCAACCTCGCCGACTACGACATCTCTCACCGGATCCGCGAACTCGCGGAAAAAGGCACTGCTCTCGCCCGTGAAGTAGCGGACGAGATGGGACCAGGCCGCGACGGCATGGCCCGATTCGTACTCGGCTCGATGGGACCGGGAACCAAGCTCCCCAGCCTGGGACACGCACCGTACGCAGTCCTTCGTGACGCGTACACCGAAGCTGCGCTCGGCATGATCGACGGTGGCGCCGACGCCATCCTCGTCGAAACCTGCCAGGACCTGCTTCAGGTGAAGGCGGCCATTCTCGGCAGTCAGCGCGCGATGGAGCAACTCGGACTGCGGTTGCCGATCATCACGCACGTGACGGTAGAGACAACTGGAACGATGCTCCTGGGCAGTGAGATCGGTGCGGCGCTGACGGCACTCGAGCCACTCGGTATCGACATGATCGGCCTGAACTGTGCCACCGGGCCGGCCGAGATGAGCGAACATCTCCGGCACCTGTCCAAGTACTCGACGCTGCCGGTGTCGGTCATGCCCAATGCAGGTCTGCCGCAGCTCGGCCCCAAGGGCGCCGAGTACCCGCTGACCGCCGACGAATTGGCCGAAGCCCTCAGTGGTTTCGTTTCCGAGTTCGGACTCGGCCTCGTAGGCGGCTGCTGCGGTACGACACCCGAGCACATCAGCGCGGTCGCCGACGCGGTCCGTCAGGTCGAGAAGGCCCAGCGCACCCCGATCCACGAGCCGAGTACCTCTTCGCTGTACTCGGCGGTGCCGTTCGAGCAGGACGCCAGCATCCTGATGATCGGTGAACGCACGAACTCCAACGGCTCCAAGGCTTTCCGCGAGGCGATGCTCTCCGCGGACTACCAGAAGTGCCTGGACATCGCCAAGGACCAGACCCGCGACGGCGCACACATGCTCGACCTCAACGTCGACTACGTGGGCCGCGACGGTGCCGCCGACATGTCGGAACTGGCCAGCCGTCTGGCGACGTCCTCGACGCTGCCGATCATGCTCGACTCCACCGAGCCTGCCGTGCTGCAGGCCGGCCTCGAGCACCTCGGTGGCCGCTGCGCTGTCAACTCCGTCAACTACGAGGACGGCGCCGGCCCCGAATCGCGTTTTCACAAGATCATGACGTTGGTCAAGGAGCACGGCGCGGCGGTCGTCGCCCTGACCATCGACGAAGAGGGCCAGGCTCGCACCGCCGAGACCAAGGTCGCCATCGCCAAGCGTCTGATCGAGGACATCAAGGGAAACTGGGGACTCGCCGAGTCCGACATCATCGTCGACGCCTTGACCTTCCCCATCTCCACCGGTCAGGAAGAGGTGCGACGCGACGGCATCGAGACCATCGAAGCCATCCGTCAGCTCAAGGCTGCGTACCCGGAACTGCACTTCACCCTGGGTATCTCGAACATTTCGTTCGGTTTGAACCCGGCCGCACGGCAGGTCCTCAACTCGGTGTTCCTGCACGAGTGCACCGAGGCCGGTCTGGACACGGCGATTGTTCACGCGTCCAAGATTTTGCCGATGGCGCGAATTCCGGACGAGCAGCGTGAAACCGCACTCGACCTGGTCTACGACCGTCGTAGCGAGGGCTACGACCCGCTGCAGAAGCTGATGGCTCTGTTCGAGGGTGTCTCGGCTGCGTCGGCGCGCGAGTCACGTGCGCAGGAACTCGCCGGACTTCCGTTGTTCGACCGGCTCGAGCGTCGCATCGTCGACGGCGAGCGCAACGGCCTCGACGACGATCTCACCGAAGCGATGACGGTCAAGTCCCCGATCGAAATCATCAACGAGACACTGCTTTCGGGCATGAAGACCGTCGGCGAGCTGTTCGGTTCCGGACAGATGCAGTTGCCGTTCGTTCTGCAGTCCGCCGAGGTCATGAAGGCAGCAGTTGCGTTCCTCGAGCCGCACATGGAAGCGAGCGACGAGGACGGCAAGGGTCGCCTCGTCATTGCGACGGTCAAGGGCGACGTCCACGATATCGGCAAGAACCTTGTCGACATCATCTTGAGTAACAACGGTTACGACGTCGTGAACCTCGGCATCAAGCAGCCCATCGCGACCATTCTCGATGCTGCGATCGAGCACAAGGCCGATGTCATCGGCATGTCCGGACTGCTCGTGAAGTCGACAGTGGTCATGAAGGACAACCTCAAGGAACTCAACTCTCGCGGTGTCTCGGAACAGTTCCCGGTTTTGCTGGGTGGTGCCGCGCTGACGCGTTCGTACGTCGAGAACGATCTGCAGGAGGTGTACGAGGGCGACGTCAGCTATGCCCGCGACGCTTTCGAGGGTCTGAACTTGATGGACCAGATCATGACGACCAAGCGCGGCGGCGGCCCGGCGCCGGACAGCCCGGAGGCCATCGCTGCTCGCGAGAAGGCTGCCGAGCGTAAGGCTCGTCACGAGCGTTCCAAGCGCATCGCCGAAAAGCGTAAAGCTGCAGCGGTTCCCGTCGTCCTGCCGGAGCGTTCCGATGTCGCTACCGACATTGCGGTGCCGACACCGCCGTTCTGGGGCTCGCGCATCGTCAAGGGAATCTCTCTGTCCGAGTACTCGGGGCTGCTCGACGAGCGCGCTCTCTTCCTCGGCCAGTGGGGCCTTCGCGGTCAGCGCAAGGGCGACGGTCCGACGTACGAGGAACTGGTCGAGTCGGAAGGCCGTCCGCGGCTCCGGTACTGGCTCGATCGGCTGACGTCCGAGGGCATCCTCGCGCACGCCGCGGTTGTGTACGGCTACTTCCCGGCGATCTCGGAGGGCGACGACGTCATCGTGCTCACCGAACCGAAACCGGATGCACCTGAACGGTTCCGGTTCACCTACCCGCGTCAGCATCGCGACCGTTTCCTGTGCATCGCTGACTTCGTGCGCTCGCGTAAGGAAGCAGAAGCGACCGGACAGGTGGACGTTCTTCCGTTCCAGTTGGTGACGATGGGTCAGCCGATCGCGGACTTCGCCAACGAGTTGTTCGCGTCGAACTCGTACCGTGATTACCTCGAAGTTCACGGAATCGGCGTCCAGCTCACGGAATCTCTGGCCGAGTACTGGCATCGACGCGTTCGTGAAGAGCTTGTGCT
>NZ_MUZB01000042.1:0-5160 GCF_002076325.1 Rhodococcus sp. 66b | reverse complement strand
CTCGATCCCTTCGGCTACATGCACGTCCGCAAGGTCGAGCGTGAACTGCTCGCCGAGTACGAGGCCATGATCGCTGACCTCTCTCGTACGCTCGCAACCGACGGATACGATCGCGCCGTCGACATCGCGGCACTGCCGGACGTGGTTCGCGGCTACGAAGACATCAAGCTCGGCAACATCGAGCTGTACAAGACTCGCCTGCGCGAACTCGGAAGATCGCACTCAGATGTCTAGAAAAGCAATCCCAGCTGATGTCTCTTGGGACGCGCATGTCCGTCTAACTAGCTGCGGCTTGGCGCACCTTCGGTCGATGGGGACAACCGATAGGCTTGAAATGTACTCAATTGACTGTGAGGATACTGCCAGCGTCATTCCCCGGCTTACGACCATATTTTGGCGCCTTGGTGTCGAACTTCGGGACTTGTCTACGTGGAAGTCGTTGCCGGGCAAGCCTAAGCAAGGTGTGTTGATCATCTGTAACCGACCGCCGCGTCTAGAAGCAGAGTTTCTGGTTAAACGAATGAACAACTTGGTCGGTGTGGTCAAAATCCGTACGATAGGCCTAGATTCTGCCCGGCATTGCCGACGCGGCAGTGCGCCGCGGAATGAGGTAGCTCCTGACGCGAACGCCCCGCTGCGGAGCGGCTCTCTTTGCTGTGCTGGCCCGTCCGGGTGCCGTTCGGTGTCTGACCGGCCGGAGCTGGTCGAGAGGTGCTGTTGTTCATCGGGCGGCGTCGGCGGCTGACGGTCCCGGTCAAGTCGGCCCTGCCGACCCCTGCCCATGCCGATGGGAAACGGCTGCGGCGACAGCGGATCGACAAAGCCCTACACGCGCTCATCATTTCAGCCATGCGTCCACGGCGTCTCGATCGACGGACCCGCGAAGTCCTCGTCACCGCAGTCGGCGACAGTGCGTCGTTCGAGTTTTGGCGCGAGTTCCTCACCGGCGCCGAAGACCGCAAAAGCGTTGCGGCACTGGAGAAAGATGTCTGGATCGACAACTGGAACCAGGACCCGAAACCCTTCGTCTGGCGCAAGACCGCCGAAGAGATGCTCGTCTCCTCGCCAATATATATCGAAGATTCCAGAACCAGCACACTAGTGCAACTCAAGTCCACGCGGCTGTACCACATGTGTTGTTGCTAGCTCACTTCCATACGTTTCGACTTGGGGGTGTATCTGGCGGTCGTGATTGATTCTTGTTCTCGTCGGATGCCGACAGCGCACAGAGCTGCTATCGCAGCACCTCGACGCTGGTTCCGGCTGTTCCTCTTACCTATCGATCTCGGCCGCCAATCGCGCCAGGGCCCCGATGTCCGCGGAACGACTACCTGCCGGCCAGGCCAGCACCGTGGTGATCGCGGCGGCGTCGGTGACCGGGATCGCCACATGTTGTGGCCACTGCCACGCACGACTGGAGGTAGGAATTACCAAGAGCGCCTTGCCCAATGCGACTAGCTGGGCTATAGCCGATTGGGTACGCACCTCCGCCCCAGGACCCTCCGGGTAGCTGCCGTCAAGTTTCGGCCACCGGGCCAACGGCAGATCGGGGATATCTCGAATCAGGGAAAGCGTGACATGCGTCCGCGTCGCGAGAAAGTGGCCCGCAGGAACAATGGCCACCTGCCCCTCGGCGAGCATATCTTCGGTGTCGAAGCCGTAGAGGTCATCGACCGGCCGGTGCATGATCGCCATATCGGCCCGGCCACCACGCAGCAGCGCCGCCTGCTCCCCGACCTCACACAGCAGCACCTCGATATCAGGAATGTCACTCCGCTTGGCAGCCTCCTCAAGCAGCCGTTGCAGCAGCTCAAGGGACGCACCTGCTTTCGTCGCAAGCACCAGCTGTTCCCGAGGGCTTCCGGCTCGCCGAGTCCGGCGAGCCGCAGCCTCGACCGCCTCGATCACCATGCGCGCCTTGCTCACCAGGACCCGTCCGGCGTCGGTGAGCTCGACGCCGCGACGGTCGCGCTCGAACACCTTCACGCCGAGCCTCGACTCGAGTCGCTGGATCGCACGCGACAGCGGCGGCTGCGCGATACCGAGCCGGTCTGCAGCCCTACTGAAGTGCAGCTCGTCGGCAACGGCGAGGAAATACCGGAGCTCACGCGTTTCCAGATCAGACACGTCCACCGGCACGTTCATCATCTACGAGCGCTGGGAAAACCACGAGCTGCTCGACGCTCATCTGAGCGCACCGCGCATGCAGAAACTCGTCCCGCAGATGCTTGAACTGATCGACAGTTCCTTCGAGGACGGCATCCGTTTGCTGCTGCCCTTTCGGCCCGTACCACTAGAAGGGGCCCTCGTCGGCGGTCCCCTTCCACCCCGGGAGGCGACAAGTCTTACCGCCACCCCGAAAGTCGCTGGTGCTCCGCGTGTTTCTCCGCGCAGGGTAGCGGCACCACCACATACCAGAAAGAGAACTATGACCACGACATTGATCACCGGCGGCAACAGGGGCCTCGGCCACGAAGTGGCACGCCGCCTCGTCTAGGCCGGACAGACAGTCTGGATCGGAGCCCGAGACGCCGAGAACGGCCGTGCGCCCGCCGACCGGCTTGGTGCGCACTTCATCCAACTGGACGTGACCAACGACGCGTCGGTCAACGCTGCAGTCGAGACGCTGCGTAGGCAAGCCGGGCACCTCGACAATGTGGTGACAATGCTGCCATGGAATCTTTCTTCTCACTGCTGCAGAGCATGGCGCCGTTGGTGGCGTCGAGAATGGCGTAGACGTGGTTGCGTACGTGAGTGTCGACACCCACGACAAACGGGTGGCAATGAGCGACGATAGACATGGCGGTCACCGTACTTTTTCCTATGAGTTGGACTTGGTTGATGGCCGCAAAGGCCGGTGCCAGTCCGGGTAGGAATCACAACGGAACAGCACTGCGATGGGTCACGCCCGCAAGGGTGGACATTCTTCTAATCAAGCTACCGTGGTGGGCCGGACGGGTCCCGGCCGACCACCACCGGGGACGGACAAGTCGACCGAATGACACCTTGGGGTCAATCGCAACATGAGTCACGTCTACGGGGTGGACGGCCGGAAACTATCCGGCCAGCCAGTCCCAGACCAGCTAAACCAAGTCTCACAGTCGCAACACTTCTCCCTAGAATCTGGAGGTCGTGTTGTCGTCATCCCGTCGTGTGAAGAAGGGGCCGGGGCGTCGTCCGCAGTCGGCCAAGCGTCAGCGGTTCATGGAGCTCCGCGGCCGCGGGTGGAGCATTCTCGCGGCTGCCCGCGAAGTCGGTATATCCGAAAACCACCGGTACAACTGGTCGCGCGGCTACAAAACTTACCGCAACGGTGCGGCTGTAGGATTCGTATCTGCCTTGGAGCGGTGGGCGGTACGTGAATCTGACTAACGACACCCGCCCCATCAACCGACTCGCTGACCACCTCAACCGGTGAATCCCGCCAGCCCGACTCTTCCTGCTGCGCCCAGCGAGTGCCACCGGATTCGCTGTCACGCACGCGATTCCCAAATACACCGGCTCTAGGCTATTGCGCGCGCCGCGAACCGGAGATCAAAAATGCATCTCGGGCCATTGCTCCCCAGGGGCTCGCCTGGAACTGTCGATGCACTAGCCGAAACATCACCGGCGGGTGCGCCAGAGATCAACGCGCACAAGTCTTCACGCTCGGCGAGGACCGACGAGAGCATCAAGGTCCGTGACAAGACCTCGCCTCACACCGGCCGTGAACGAGCAGATTCAGCCAAGCCCGATCCGGCGCCGGTCCAGGTTCAACCTCCGCACCCGCGCAAACGTCGGGACGCATCCAAAAATCCAAACTATGTAAGGCCGGAGACGGCGACACGGAGCCCCCGACCACGTCGCGGCAGACACGAAAACCTCAGCAAGCGAACTTAACTCGCAGCCCGCTCACCGGCGCCCCGGTGGCGAGTCAGTGGACTGCGCCCCCTACCGTCCGCAGCCAGGACTTGACTTCGACCCGAAAGGGGGGTCAGCCGGTCGGACCGCCGCCCTCGACGAGGATGTCGAGCTCGATGGTTCACACTGGTGTCAGTCCTCGCCAAAGTCGTGGTCCCGGTGGTTCACCTCGCCAAGGCGCCAGTAGCCACGAGTGGTGACCTGAGCACGAGGTAGGCGCAGATCATCCAACAGGCGCGCGGATCTGGCGTATGGCGGTGGCCTCGCAGCCGACCCATGCATGGGTGTCAGTCGAGATCTCGCCATCTTGGAGTGCCTCGATTTCCGCGTCGGAATGTGCGCTTGTCACCCATGATGTTCACCTTTGGTTTCCTTGATCCACCGTTCGATCGCCACGTCGGCCCGCGGACCGACACTGTTGTAGAACACATCCCCCATCCGTGCCTTGTCTCCAGCGAATAGCGCCACCACCATTACGTCACTGTCGGGCGGGAACCAGCAGATCACCCGTACCGCCACACCCTCGTGATAAGAGTGCGAGGTCCGCCACACTCGGTAGCGACCCGACTGCCGCACCCGTTTGAGACCCGGCATTCGACCACCCGCGGTCGTCGCAGCTGTCGAAGTCCGCGAAGGCCTTGAACAGCTATGGCCTTGACGTCGAAGAACTCGTCAGACAGTTCCTCGAATGCTTCGGACGCTAGAACCCGCATGTGATGCGTCCGGGGGTCCCGAGCAACTGCTCGAGACCCCGAAGCATCCCGCAAGGTTCTTCAGAACCTCCCCTAACTCGGAACTTGTCCCCATCCAAAACGCGATTTGAATCGCACCGGAGTGTCCGGAGACTTTGATGTACCCCGAGTTTCGTGGAGTCGTCATATTTGACTTCCGGCTACGGGTTGACGTGTGAAGTGTACGTTCTCGAACTCGATCGGGGTCAGCATCCCGAGTGCACTGTGCCGGCGTTGGCGATTGTGGAAGATCTCGAGGTACTCGAACATGGCGTTGGCCAATTGGATCCTCGTTTTCCATCGTTTCCGATTCAAAAGTTCGGTTTGCATTCTGCCCCAGAAAGATTCGATCACTGCGTTGTCATAGCAATCGCCGATCGATCCCATCGACGGGACCAGCCCTGAGTCGTGCGCCCGGCGGGTGAACGCCCAGGACGTGAACTGCACTCCGTGGATGCTCTCCTGAGAGTCAAGCTGCTTTTCGATGGTGTCGGGTGTTCGGGGTGATGGTCTGCGGTCCAGGGTTGAG
>NZ_MUZB01000041.1:0-5470 GCF_002076325.1 Rhodococcus sp. 66b | reverse complement strand
AACCCGGAAGCTAAGCCCTTCAGCGCCGATGGTACTGCACTCGACAGGGTGTGGGAGAGTAGGACACCGCCGAACACAAATTACGAGAAGCCCCCCAACCAGTGATGGTTGGGGGGCTTTCTCGTACCCAAAACACCCCGAAACATCCCGTCGCCGGCACCCCCCGGATCGAGCGAACGGCACGTTCGTCGCCTCAGATCGACCGAACGTACCGTTCACACCATCACGAGCGGGCGCACGAGTGAGGACGACGGGCGCTTTGCCCGGATCAGTCGATGCCGTCGGCGGTGGCAGTTGCATACTTCGGCCGGCCAGTGGGCAGATACCGCTGGATCGTCACGCCCTTTGGTGTGGCTCGCGATTCGGCCAGCTCGAGTGCGATATCCGGTCCGGTATCGGGAAAGAGTCGTGTGCCCTGGCCTACGACCACCGGAACGATCAGCAGGATCATCTCGTCGACGAGATCGTTCGCGAGAAGCCAGCGGCACAATTCGCCACTGCCGTGCACCTGAAGCTCGCCGCCGGGTCCGGCTTTCAGTTCGCCGATCGCTGCGGCGGTGTCACCTGAAAGGGCCGTGGTGTTCTTCCATTGCGGATCGGTGACCGTTGTCGAGGCAAGATACTTGGGCCGCGTATTCAAGGCGCTTGCGATCGGGTTGACCTCTGGATTCTCGAACGCGCCCCAATAACCGGCGAAGATTTCGTAAGTCCGCCGACCGAACAGGAAGGCGTCGGCGCGCTGGTAGACCTGGACAAGGTAAGACATGGCTTCTGCGTCCACCAGTGGCGCGGACCATCCGCCGCGTTCGAATCCGCCGCGTCGATCTTCGTCCGGCCCACCGAGTCCTTGCATCACCCCGTCGAGAGTGACGATGGTAAATGTCGTCAGTTTCATAGTCGTACCCATCTCCCCGGCATCGTCGGATTTCCGCTGTTTCGATATAGACCGTCGGGAAGCGGGAAAGTCATCGAGCGAACGTGGCGTTCATCGCCTTGGATCGACCGAACGTGCCGTTCGCTCAAGGTGGGCGGTGAGATCAGGGCTGAACGGGCACCGAGTCTGCCGGGGTGGTCTCGGACTCCAAGGCGTCGCAGGGAATCGCTAGCTCGGTCTGTTCGAGGCGGCCACGAAGGGTGATGTTCTCCGTGATCGACCACTGTGCGGCTTCGGCGCTGTCAGCGACGGCCACAGCCCGTCCGGATGCGGCGAGGTTACCCGGAACCGTCTTGGCGACCTCGGACAGTCGCGCTGCTTCGTTGACGGGATCACCGATGACGGTGTACTCGAATCTTTCTCGCGCACCGACGTTTCCGGCAACGGCAATTCCCGCAGCGACGCCGATACCCGCGCTCACTTCCGGAACTTCGGCACGCAGGCGCTGCTGAATCTTGCGGGCGGCGGCGAGTGCACTGCCGGCGTGATCGTCGAGTGTCGTCGGCGCTCCGAAGATCGCCAGCGCTGCGTCGCCCTCGAACTTGTTGACGAATCCGCCGTGTGCATCTACCTCGTCGACGATGACGTCGAAGAATCGGTTGAGTAGAGCGACCACCGCGGTAGGGGAGTTGGTGGCCGCGATCGTGGTCGAGCCGATGACGTCGACGAAGAGAACGGCAACGTCGCGTTCTTCACCGCCGAGTTCCGGGTTTCGGCGAACCGCGTTTGCGGCAACCTCGTGTCCGACGTGGCGCCCGAAGAGGTCGCGAATCCTCTCGCGCTCGCGCAGGCCCTCGGCCATGCGATTGAAGCCGGTCTGCAGCAGTCCCAATTCGGTCCCGTCGTACACGACGACGGACGCGGTGAGGTCGCCACGGGTGACTTGCTCCATGCCTCGGCGTACGGACCGAATGGGGGCCGCGGCTGATCGGATGTTGATGTACGTCAGCCCGAGTCCGACGCACAGAGTGATCCCGCCGATGACGAGGATCGCGGTCGCGAGGGCTTGCCACGAAGCAGGTCGGATGAAGCTGAAGACCGCTACGAGCATCAAGCCGGTGACGGGGACCCCGCTTCCGAGCAGCCAGACGAGGATTGTCCGGCCGGTCAGTCCGAGAACGGCAGCCTTGCGGGGCGCTCCGGATTCGAGTGCACGCGCAGCAATCGGGCGGAGTGCGAACTCGCTGAGCAGGTAGCAGAAAGCGCAGGTGGTGATACCGCTGAAAGCCACGGTGAACAGAACTTTCGGAATGGTGTCGGGGTCGACGATTCCGTACATGGTCGTGAAGGTGATGAGCGCGGCCGTCCACAGGACGGCTTGCACTCGGGTCAGCCGCCACGGCCCGCGCAACGCCGCGCGTTGATTCTGCTCGGTTGGCCGGTGATCCTCGGTGGCCCACCGGAGATCCCTCATGAGGCGTTTGGTGCCCCACAGAAGTCCGATGAGAAAGACACACCCGATGAAGACGGGCACGGCAATAAAGTTGATCCATGCGAATTCGGGGTGGATGATCTCGGGTCCGGGAACCACGAATCCGACGAGCACGATCGCCAGCACCGCTCCGATCAGGTTGGTGACCAGGAGAGGGGCGGTGAGTAGTGCTTGGACGCGGATTCGGCGGCGCCTGGGGCTTTCGTCGGTGGATCCGAGCAGCCACGACCCCAGGGGCGCACTCGGGACACGGCTTCGCTGCATAGTGTGTCGAGAGTAGTCGTAATGATCGCTTAGGGTGGTCCGGTGCGCCTAGTTATTGCTCGTTGCCGTGTCGATTATGTGGGACGCCTGACCTCCCACCTCCCTACCGCAAGACGACTGCTGTTGGTGAAGGCCGACGGCTCGGTCAGCATTCATGCCGACGATCGGGCGTACAAGCCGCTGAACTGGATGAGTCCGCCGTGCTGGTTGGTCGAGACCACCGGCGACAGCGACGACATCTTGTGGGTCGTCACCAACAAGGCGGGCGAGGAGCTTCGGATCACTCTCGAAGAGGTCGAGCACGATTCGTCGTATGAACTCGGTCTCGATCCGGGATTGATCAAGGACGGAGTCGAGGCACACCTTCAAGAACTTCTGGCGGAGCATGTCGAGACACTCGGCCCCGGCTACACGTTGGTGCGGCGCGAGTACATGACGGCCATCGGGCCGGTCGACCTTCTGGTCCGTGACGCGGACGGTGCATCGGTGGCGGTGGAGATCAAGCGCCGCGGCGAGATCGACGGCGTCGAGCAGTTGACGCGGTACCTGGAGTTGCTCAACCGCGATCCTCTGCTCGCGCCGGTTACGGGAGTTTTTGCAGCGCAACAGATCAAGCCGCAGGCAAAGACTTTGGCCAACGACCGTGGGATCCGTTGCCTGGTCTTGGACTACGAGGCCTTGCGTGGTACCGAAAGCACCGAGTTCCGACTTTTCTGACGCTGTTTAGACTCGAACCATGCCGCGCCGCAAACCTTCGCCGAAGCAATCCCGTCGAACGGATACTCGGCGTGCTCGGGATTCGAGCGCGGAATCGCAGTCACCCAGTGGTGTGTTGTTCGGCGGGGCGCTGGTCCGGGAGGAGCCAGGGCCGGGCGGTGAAATGTACATGGTGAGGCCGATACCAGGCTCCAACGCGACGAAGTTCTATCGCTGCCCCGGTTGTGATCACGACATCAGGCCCGGTGTCGCCCATGTAGTGACGTGGCCTTCGGAACCGGGCGGCGCGAACGAACGTCGACACTGGCACACCGGATGCTGGTCAGGCCGCGGAACTCGCAGCCTGACCAGACGGTGGTCCTGAGCGTCGATCAGTTCCGGGACTGGGCTCGCTGCTCGACGGCGCGGGTGTCGATCTCGGCGGTGTTGGTCTCGTCCGAGTCCTCGAGCACATCGTCTTCGTCGATACTCGGTTCTGAGTCGACCGGATCGGAGTCGGCCTTCTTGTCTTCGATCTCGAGATCTTCCTCGGCTTCGACGATGACCGGAGCGGGCGGTGCATCGAGGAGTTCGCTCTCCCGGTTGACCGATGCGAGCATGGCCGGAACCGAATCGAGTTGTCCCCGAATGCCCAAGAGCTGAGCCAGAATTCGACCACGGAGAACACGCAGTTCTTCGGTGAGTTCCTTCGCGTGAGCGATCTTGCGCTCGGACTGATCGGTGGCGGCCTGCAGCCTGCGCTGAGCCTCGTGCGACGCATCGGCGAGTCGACGCTCGGCCTCTGCCTTGCTCGACGACTCCAGGTCGTTGACGGCGGCGACGACCTTGGCGCGACGCTCGGACATCGAGATGTCGAAGTCTTCGCGGATCTGAGTGCGCTTGGCCTCGGACTCGGCAGCCAGGCGATCCCGCTCGGCCTGTGCGGCTTCGACGATCCGGGCGGCTTCGGTACGGGCCTGCGCCATGGTCTGCTCGTGCATGGTTTCCATCGCATTGCGACGGTCCTCGAGTTCGGCGATCAGCGACTCGTAGTGTCCGCGCAGTCGGGCGCCGTCCTGTTCGGCGATGGAGGTCATCTCGGCTGCGTCGGCCTCGGCCTTCGCGCGCACCTCGGAAGCCTCGTCGGAGGCAAGGCGCAGCATGCGGCTGATGCGATCGCTCATGCCCTCCGCAGTGGTGGGCGGTACCGAGAGGCGGTCGACGTCCTTGCGGAGGTCGTCGATGTCGTCGCGTGCATCGTCGAGCTGCTTGGCAAGGTCACGGGCCTGCGCAGCGGCAGCATCACGATCGGCCGCGGTAACTCGCAGCTCCGCGTCGAATCGCTCGAAGTAGTTACGTACCTCGTCGCGGTCGTATCCCTTCCGTGCGATCTGGAACGGAAGTTGGATCGAACCGCGGTCCTGCTCGTATGCCATGGCGACAATCTACCTGGCATACGAGCTGGAGTCGGGTCTGCTAGTGGCTCGCGTCGGGTTCGACCAGTTCCACCAGGACGCCGCCGGCGTCCTTCGGGTGAATGAAGTTGATGCGCGAGTTGGCCGTACCGCGCCGGGGAGCGTCGTACAGCAACCGAACGCCGCGCTCGCGAAGCTCGGCGGAGATGGCGTCGATGTCGGTGACCCGGTAGGCGAGCTGCTGCAATCCGGGGCCGCTTCGGTCGATGAACTTGGCGATGGTCGAGTTCTCGTCCAGTGGTGCGAGCAGCTGAACGGCAGTGGATCCGGCGGGGGAGCCGACGACGGAGAGCATGGCTTCGCGCACGCCCTGCGATTCGTTGATTTCCTCGTGGGTCGACACCATGCCCAGGTGCTGCGTGTACCACGCGATTGCCGCGTCGAGATCGGGCACCGCGATTCCGACGTGATCGATCGCGACGACGAGGTCGGACGACAAAGGTGCGAGTGCAGAACTGGGGGAGGTCTGTGTCATACCTTTCACGGTAGCGCTACCGTTTGAGGAGTACACGTCGGGATGTGACTTGGCTCTTAGGCCGCACGGAACCGACGACTATGTCTCTTTTGCAGCCGGAGGAAATCGTGACCAGTTCTGTGATTGTTGCGGGAGCTCGTACCCCGATGGGTCGACTCCTCGGATCGTTGAAAGACCTCTCCGGGTCCGACCTC
>NZ_MUZB01000040.1:0-5542 GCF_002076325.1 Rhodococcus sp. 66b | reverse complement strand
GATGGTGTGTGCGTGTTCTTTGAGAACTCAACAGTGTGTCGATGAATGTCAGTGCCAAATTTTTTTGGTACTTCACATCCGCGAATGATCAACCGCCTCTTGGGGTTTGGTTGGTTTGTGTGTGGTGTGAGTATTTTTCGTCGGTGATTGTTCATTCTTCCGTCTGAATGGTTGCCGACACATTTTTTGCTAGTTGAGTTTTTTTGCTAGTGATTTGACTCTTTTTGTCTATGACTGATTAGCCGGCCTTCGGGTTGGTGATATCTAGAGTCTTCAACGGAGAGTTTGATCCTGGCTCAGGACGAACGCTGGCGGCGTGCTTAACACATGCAAGTCGAGCGGTAAGGCCTTTCGGGGTACACGAGCGGCGAACGGGTGAGTAACACGTGGGTGATCTGCCCTGCACTTCGGGATAAGCCTGGGAAACTGGGTCTAATACCGGATATGACCTCAGGTTGCATGACTTGGGGTGGAAAGATTTATCGGTGCAGGATGGGCCCGCGGCCTATCAGCTTGTTGGTGGGGTAATGGCCTACCAAGGCGACGACGGGTAGCCGACCTGAGAGGGTGACCGGCCACACTGGGACTGAGACACGGCCCAGACTCCTACGGGAGGCAGCAGTGGGGAATATTGCACAATGGGCGAAAGCCTGATGCAGCGACGCCGCGTGAGGGATGACGGCCTTCGGGTTGTAAACCTCTTTCAGCAGGGACGAAGCGCAAGTGACGGTACCTGCAGAAGAAGCACCGGCTAACTACGTGCCAGCAGCCGCGGTAATACGTAGGGTGCAAGCGTTGTCCGGAATTACTGGGCGTAAAGAGTTCGTAGGCGGTTTGTCGCGTCGTTTGTGAAAACCAGCAGCTCAACTGCTGGCTTGCAGGCGATACGGGCAGACTTGAGTACTGCAGGGGAGACTGGAATTCCTGGTGTAGCGGTGAAATGCGCAGATATCAGGAGGAACACCGGTGGCGAAGGCGGGTCTCTGGGCAGTAACTGACGCTGAGGAACGAAAGCGTGGGTAGCGAACAGGATTAGATACCCTGGTAGTCCACGCCGTAAACGGTGGGCGCTAGGTGTGGGTTCCTTCCACGGAATCCGTGCCGTAGCTAACGCATTAAGCGCCCCGCCTGGGGAGTACGGCCGCAAGGCTAAAACTCAAAGGAATTGACGGGGGCCCGCACAAGCGGCGGAGCATGTGGATTAATTCGATGCAACGCGAAGAACCTTACCTGGGTTTGACATATACCGGAAAGCTGCAGAGATGTGGCCCCCCTTGTGGTCGGTATACAGGTGGTGCATGGCTGTCGTCAGCTCGTGTCGTGAGATGTTGGGTTAAGTCCCGCAACGAGCGCAACCCCTATCTTATGTTGCCAGCACGTTATGGTGGGGACTCGTAAGAGACTGCCGGGGTCAACTCGGAGGAAGGTGGGGACGACGTCAAGTCATCATGCCCCTTATGTCCAGGGCTTCACACATGCTACAATGGCCAGTACAGAGGGCTGCGAGACCGTGAGGTGGAGCGAATCCCTTAAAGCTGGTCTCAGTTCGGATCGGGGTCTGCAACTCGACCCCGTGAAGTCGGAGTCGCTAGTAATCGCAGATCAGCAACGCTGCGGTGAATACGTTCCCGGGCCTTGTACACACCGCCCGTCACGTCATGAAAGTCGGTAACACCCGAAGCCGGTGGCTTAACCCCTTGTGGGAGGGAGCCGTCGAAGGTGGGATCGGCGATTGGGACGAAGTCGTAACAAGGTAGCCGTACCGGAAGGTGCGGCTGGATCACCTCCTTTCTAAGGAGCATTCTCCAATCCAATGTCCACACAGGTGGATGGTTGGTTGGCAGAGCCTGTTTCGGATCCACTTGTGGTCCGGCAGGAGCTCATGGGTGGACGCTGACAAACTTCCTCGCATCACGGCAGATCACATGATCTGCCGGCGAGTGCAATATATCGACATACTGTTGGGTCCTGAGAGAACACGCGAGTGTTTCCTCTCTAGGAAGTAACGACAAATGACTGCTGCAGTCATACCGCAAGAATTATTCGTGAGAATGTTTTTTGTTGGTGTCTGCGTGAGGTGGTTGTTTGTGTGTTGTTTGAGAACTGCACAGTGGACGCGAGCATCTTTGTTGTAAGTAATGAAGAGCGTACGGTGGATGCCTTGGCACCAGGAGCCGATGAAGGACGTAGGAGGCTGCGATAAGCCTCGGGGAGCTGTCAACCGAGCTGTGATCCGAGGATGTCCGAATGGGGAAACCCAGCACGAGTGATGTCGTGTTACCCGCGCCTGAATATATAGGGCGTGTGGAGGGAACGTGGGGAAGTGAAACATCTCAGTACCCACAGGAAGAGAAAACAACCGTGATTCCGTGAGTAGTGGCGAGCGAAAGCGGAAGAGGCTAAACCATGGGTGTGTGATAGCCGGCAGGTGTTGCATTCGTGGGGTTGTGGGGTTCATTTTGTCTGTTCTGCCGAGCAGGCCAACAGTAAGAAATCACAGGGTTAGTGGAAGTGGTCTGGAACGGCCTGTCGTAGAGGGTGAGAATCCCGTACACGAAAACTTTGTGACTGTTGTAATGGAAACCCAAGTAGCACCGGGCCCGTGAAATCTGGTGTGAATCTGTCGGGACCACCCGATAAGCCTGAATACTCCCTGGTGACCGATAGCGGACTAGTACCGTGAGGGAAAGGTGAAAAGTACCCCGGGAGGGGAGTGAAATAGTACCTGAAACCGTGCGCTTACAATCCGTCAGAGCCTTCGAACAGTTTACTGTTGGGGGTGATGGCGTGCCTTTTGAAGAATGAGCCTGCGAGTTAGTGGCATGTCGCGAGGTTAACCCGTGTGGGGTAGCCGTAGCGAAAGCGAGTCCGAATAGGGCGATCGTAGTGGCATGCTCTAGACCCGAAGCGGAGTGATCTACCCATGGCCAGGTTGAAGCGACGGTAAGACGTCGTGGAGGACCGAACCCACTTAGGTTGAAAACTGAGGGGATGAGTTGTGGGTAGGGGTGAAAGGCCAATCAAACTCCGTGATAGCTGGTTCTCCCCGAAATGCATTTAGGTGCAGCGTCGCGTGTTTCTCACCGGAGGTAGAGCTACTGGATGGTCTAGGGGGCCCACAAGCTTACCGAAATCAGCCAAACTCCGAATGCCGGTGAGTGAGAGCGCGGCAGTGAGACTGCGGGCGATAAGGTTCGTAGTCGAGAGGGAAACAGCCCAGATCGCCAGCTAAGGTCCCTAAGCGTGTACTAAGTGGAAAAGGATGTGGGGTCGCGAAGACAACCAGGAGGTTGGCTTAGAAGCAGCCACCCTTGAAAGAGTGCGTAATAGCTCACTGGTCAAGTGATCCTGCGCCGACAATGTAGCGGGGCTCAAGTACACCACCGAAGCTGCGGCATTCACGCAATAGCCCCCCTTCACTCTGCGGAGTGTTGGGCAGGTGTGTGGATGGGTAGGGGAGCGTCGTGTGGCCATGGAAGCGGCAGGGTGACCTAGCCGTGGAGGCCACACGAGTGAGAATGCAGGCATGAGTAGCGAAAGACGAGTGAGAAACTCGTCCGCCGAATGACCAAGGGTTCCTGGGCCAGGTTAATCCGCCCAGGGTGAGTCGGGACCTAAGACGAGGCCGACAGGCGTAGCCGATGGACAACGGGTTGATATTCCCGTACCCGTGTGAACGCGCCCATGGTGAATCAGTGATACTAACCATCCTGAAGCCACGAGAAGACCTTCGGGTCTCGAGTTGGTGGATGCATGGGACCTGATCTGGTAGTAGCCAAGCGATGGGGTGACGCAGGAAGGTAGCTGAGCCAGTCAGTGGTAATACTGGTGTAAGCGTGTAGGGCGTGACCTAGGCAAATCCGGGTCACACATAGCCTGAGACGTGATGCGTAGCCGATTGAGGCGAATTCAGTGATCCTATGCTGCCGAGAAAAGCCTCTAGCGAGCTTTCACACGGCCCGTACCCCAAACCGACACAGGTGGTCAGGTAGAGAATACTAAGGCGATCGAGATAACTATGGTTAAGGAACTCGGCAAAATGCCCCCGTAACTTCGGGAGAAGGGGGGCCCTGTTTGGTGACGACATTTACTGTCTGAGCTGGGTGGGGCCGCAGAGACCAGTGAGAAGCGACTGTTTACTAAAAACACAGGTCCGTGCGAAGTCGTAAGACGATGTATACGGACTGACGCCTGCCCGGTGCTGGAAGGTTAAGAGGACCGGTTAGTTCCTTCGGGAGCGAAGCTGAGAATTTAAGCCCCAGTAAACGGCGGTGGTAACTATAACCATCCTAAGGTAGCGAAATTCCTTGTCGGGTAAGTTCCGACCTGCACGAATGGCGTAACGACTTCTCAGCTGTCTCAACCGTAGACTCGGCGAAATTGCATTACGAGTAAAGATGCTCGTTACGCGCGGCAGGACGAAAAGACCCCGGGACCTTCACTACAGCTTGGTATTGGTGTTCGGTTCGGTTTGTGTAGGATAGGTGGGAGACTGTGAAACGGTGACGCCAGTTATCGTGGAGTCGTTGTTGAAATACCACTCTGATCGAATTGGACCTCTAACCTCGGACCATGATCTGGTTCAGGGACAGTGCCTGGTGGGTAGTTTAACTGGGGCGGTTGCCTCCCAAAATGTAACGGAGGCGCCCAAAGGTTCCCTCAGCCTGGTTGGCAATCAGGTGTCGAGTGCAAGTGCACAAGGGAGCTTGACTGTGAGACTGACAGGTCGAGCAGGGACGAAAGTCGGGACTAGTGATCCGGCACCGGCAAGTGGAAGCGGTGTCGCTCAACGGATAAAAGGTACCCCGGGGATAACAGGCTGATCTTCCCCAAGAGTCCATATCGACGGGATGGTTTGGCACCTCGATGTCGGCTCGTCGCATCCTGGGGCTGGAGTAGGTCCCAAGGGTTGGGCTGTTCGCCCATTAAAGCGGCACGCGAGCTGGGTTTAGAACGTCGTGAGACAGTTCGGTCTCTATCCGCCGCGCGCGTTAGAAACTTGAGGAAGGCTGTCCCTAGTACGAGAGGACCGGGACGGACGAACCTCTGGTGTGCCAGTTGTTCCGCCAGGAGCACCGCTGGTTAGCTACGTTCGGAAGGGATAACCGCTGAAAGCATCTAAGCGGGAAGCCTGTTCCAAGATGAGGTTTCTCACCCCCTCGAGGGGGTAAGGCCCCCGGCAGACCACCGGGTTGATAGGCCAGAACTGGAAGTGCAGTAATGCATGCAGGTGACTGGTACTAATAGGCCGAGGACTTACCACAAAGAAGCTACGCGTCCACTGTGCGGTATCTGAAACAACACACAGATACTGATGAGAAACTCTGTTTTCTCCGTCATCCATCCACCCGGTAACGGGTTCGGGTTGGTGCACGGTGAAACCAGGTGATCAGAAGTTGGTTACTGTGACAGTTTCATAGAGTTACGGCGGTCATAGCGAAGGGGAAACGCCCGGTCCCATTCCGAACCCGGAAGCTAAGCCCTTCAGCGCCGATGGTACTGCACTCGACAGGGTGTGGGAGAGTAGGACACCGCCGAACAC
>NZ_MUZB01000004.1:0-440803 GCF_002076325.1 Rhodococcus sp. 66b | reverse complement strand
GCGGTGGACGAGATCTTTGCTCGTTCCGGTGGTGGCGCGTTGCAGTTGAACACGCCGATGCAGCGGTTCTGGCGTGACGCGCATGCCGGTCTCGCGCACGCGATCCACGTACCCGGTTCCATCTTCCACGCGTCGACGCTCTCGCAGCTCGGTGGCGAACCGCAGGGCATCCACCGCTCGATGATCTAGTCCCACAATCACTCTCGAAGCAAGGACGGTTAGGCATGACTGAAATTCGGGGCCTGGGGTATCTCAGGATCCAAACGCAGGACGTGGCTCGCTGGCGCGAGCTCGTGGTCGACGGACTCGGCCTCGCGGTCGGTAGTGGCCCGGAAGCCGACGGCCTCTACTTGCGCCTGGACGAGCGTCGTGCGCGACTGATTGTCCTGCCCGGTGAGACGGACAAGGCCCTCGCAGTGGGCTGGGAAGTGCGAGATCAGTTCGCGCTCCAGCGTGTTCGTGAAGAGGTCGAGAAGGCCGGAGTCGAGGTCGAGGTTCTTTCCGAGGTCGACGCCAGCTACCGCGATGCCGAGCAGGTCATCGCATTCGACGATCCCAACGGCAACCGTGTCGAGGTCTTCTTCGGACCGGTACTCGACCACAGCCCGTTGGTCACCCCGCACGGCGGCCGCTTTGTCACCGGTGATCAGGGACTCGGCCATGTGGTGCTTCCGGTTACGCGTTTCGACGAGGCGTACACCTTCTACACCGAGGTGCTCGGATTCCTCCCGCGCGGTTCCATCCGTCTCGGCGGAATCGATGCGCCGCCGCCGGCTCGCCGCGTTCGCTTCATGGGTGTCAACCAGCGCCACCACAGCCTGGCGCTGTGCCCGGCGCCGCCGGTTGACGAACCCGGTCTCGTGCATCTGATGATGGAAGCCGAGACTCTCGACGCCGTCGGTCAGGCTCTCGATCGTGTTGCCAAGCTCGGCTTCTCGATCTCCTCGACGTTGGGTCGCCACACGAACGACAAGATGGTCTCGTTCTACGTGCGCGCACCCGGTGGCTGGGATCTCGAGTTCGGTTGTGAAGGCACGCTTGTCGACGAAACCTTCTACACCGCTGAGGAAATCACGGCGGACAGCTACTGGGGCCATGACTGGTCCGACAGTGAACCGCTGGCCGCGTTCACTCCCAAGAGCTAGTTCTGACGCAACGAAAAAGCTCGGTCCCGACGCCTGTCGGGACCGAGCTTTTTCGTGTGCTCGATCAGGAAGCTGCTGCTGCCAAACCGGTTTCGAGGTCGGCGAGGATGTCGTCGATTCCTTCGATACCGACCGCGAGGCGGACGAGCCCCGGGGTGACACCCGAAGCGAGCTGCTCCTCGGGGGTGAGCTGCGAGTGCGTCGTCGACGCGGGGTGGATGACGAGTGAGCGAACGTCACCGATGTTGGCGACGTGGCTGTGCAGCGTCAGTGCGTTGACGAACTTCTTGCCTGCGTCGACTCCGCCGGCGAGCTCGAACGCGACGATGGCGCCGGTTCCCTTGGGAGCCAGCTGCTTTCCACGCTCGTGCCAGGGTGAGGATTCCAGTCCGGCGTACGCGACCGACGTGACTTCGGCGCGGCCCTCGAGGAATTTCGCGACCTTCTGGGCGTTGGACACGTGGCGCTCGATGCGCAGGCTCAGTGTCTCGATGCCCTGCGAGATGAGGAAGGCGTTGAACGGTGCGATGGCCGAGCCGAGGTCGCGCAGAAGCTGAACGCGTGCCTTGAGGGCGTAGGCGGGTGCACCGAGGTCTGCGAAGGTGACGCCGTGGTAGCTGGGGTCGGGGGTCGTGAAGTTGGTGTGGCGTCCCTGGGTCCAGTCGAAGGTGCCGCCGTCGACGATGACGCCGGCGATCGCGGTGCCGTGTCCACCAAGGTATTTGGTGGCGGAGTGGACGACGATGTCGGCGCCGTGCTTCAGCGGCTGAATGAGGTACGGAGTTGCAACCGTGTTGTCCACGATCAGTGGGATGCCGTGTTCATGGGCGACTGCGCTGATGCCGGGGATGTCGAACACGTCGTTCTTGGGGTTGGAGATGGTTTCGCCGTAGAACGCCTTGGTGTTCGGACGGATTGCCTCACGCCAGTGATCGAGGTTGTCCGGGTCCTCGACGAAGTCGACGGTGATGCCGAGCTTGGGCAGCGTGTAGTGGAAGAGGTTGTACGTGCCGCCGTACAGGCGGGGGCTGGAGACGATGTGGTCCCCGGCCTCGGCGAGGTTGAGGATCGCGAAGGACTCGGCGGCCTGACCGGACGCAACCAGCAGAGCCGCGACTCCGCCTTCGAGAGCGGCGATGCGCTGCTCGACGGCGTCCTGCGTCGGGTTCATGATGCGGGTGTAGATGTTGCCCGGCTCGGCGAGGCCGAAGAGCGCCGCCGCATGGTCGGTGTTGTCGAAGACGTAGCTGGTGGTCTGGTAGATCGGAAGCGCTCGAGCGTTGGTAGCGCTGTCCGGGCCCTGTCCGGCGTGGACCTGCTTGGTTTCGAACGACCAATCGGCGGTCGGATCGGTGTCGACGGGGGTGTTCTCGCTCATGAATTCATACTCCGTGGTGAAGGTGGGTTGGTGCGGGTCAGGCGGTTTCGACGACTGTATGCACTGGGACGGGATTTCGGGTGAGATCGAGTACGGGGCAGTGGGCGTCGACCGTCTCCTGCAACTCGAGGTATCGCTCGCGAGTTTCCGGACCGGTCAGGGTCACCACGACGCGAACCTCGGAGAATCCCGGGCGGACGGCATCGTCGAATCCGAAGAATCCACGAACGTCGAGGTCGCCTTCTGCCCTGGCCGAGATGTCGTCGAGCGCGATACCGAGCTTGTCCGCCCACACACGGTAGGTGACCACCTGGCAGGAGAGCAGGGATGCGAGGTAGTACTCGACGGGATTGGCTGCGGTGTTCTCGCCGCCGAGGGCCGGCGGCTCGTCGACCTCGACGGTGTACTTACCGAGAGAAATGGTGCTGGCAACGGCGTCGTGCGCCTGAGCGGATGCTTTGAAGACGACGTGCGCTTTGCTTGCGTCCTTGTCGATGGCGTCGGCATTGGCTGCTACGACGGAACTCAGGTGCGAGATCGAAGCGGTGGTCATGACAGAAATATCCCCTGATCTGGGTGTACATACGAGTATCGACGTGAGCGGCGCTCACGTCGTAGGTCCGATCAGTAGATCGGACACCCGGATGTACAGACGTGCGCAAAATCGACATGGCGTCGCCGCGTCAGCAGCGTGCCCGTCTCGTATGCGCCAATTCCCGTCACGGAAGAGACTGTAACCGGTTCCCACCCTTTCCGACCAGCCCTATAGGAAATCCGTCTCGGATCGTGGTCGCTCATGTGGGCGGCAGTCCGCTCCACTGCGGCGTCCGACGGCTCGCAAAAGCGTCGAGTCCTTCGGCGATGTCCGGCGATCGGAGCACCGCGTCCTTCGCGTCGTCGGTGATGGTCCATCCGGCAGTATCGGCCTCGGCGTAGAGAGCGTCGATTGCCTTCAGGCTCAGGCTTACCGAGGTCGGAGAGGACTCGCAGATCTCGGCCGCCATCACCAGAGCCTCGTCGAGCGCCTTACCCGGGGCAGTCACTGCATTGACGACGCCGAGATCTTTGGCCCGATCGGGATCGAGAGTGCGCCCGGTGATCAGGAGTTCGCGAGCGACATTGATCGGAAGGGCACGTGGCGCCCGAAAGAGCGCACCGGACGTCGCAACCAGACCACGTTTGGTTTCGGGTAGACCGAATTGGGCTGTGGCGGAAGCGACGATCAGATCGCAGGCCAATGCGATTTCGAAGCCGCCGCCCAGCGCGTATCCCTCCACTGCGGCGATCAGAGGCTTGTTTCGCTGACGCCGAATGACGCCGTACTCACCGCCGCGAGGCATGCGAAGGTCGGCTCGCTCTCGGATATCGGTTCCGGCGCAAAAGATGTTGGGGGTTCCGGTGATGATGCCGACCCACAGAGAAGGGTCGTCGTCGAGAAGGTTCAGTGCGGCTTCGATTCCCTCGGCAGTTTCACGATTGATCGCATTACGACGTTCTTCGCGTTCGATCCTGACGATGAGAACGCGGTCGTGGCGTTCTGTGGAAACAGTCGACATAATTGGACTGTAGTCCATCTATCGAAGGAGTGGTGCGTCAACTGGCGAGACCGACATTGGACACATTCCGGACTGTGGCGAAGACTGTGTCCTGAGGCGGAGAAAGGCAGGTCGACGTGATTTCCAAACGAGAACAGAACAAGCGCGATACCAACGACAGGTTGCTCTTAGCTGCTCGAATTCTGTTCTCGGCAAAGGGTTTCGCCAGCACGACCGTCGACGACATCGCCGAGCGAGCCGAGGTGTCGCGAGCCACCTTCTTCAATTACTTCCAGGGCAAGGACTCGGTTCTCGAGGCGCTGCACAGTGATCATCTCGATCAGCTTGCGGCACTGGTGGATCAGCTCATGGAATCTCCGATGCCGACCTCTGATCGGATCTCCCGGATTTTTCAGGACTTTGCGCAACAAGCGATCATGCATCCGCGCTATCTGCGCATGGTGACTGCAGAACTCGAGCGCGACTTCGCCTCCTCCGGAGCGGGGGCGGCACACGATCATCGGTTCCATGTGGAACTTCTGCGGATCGTCACTGCCGGTATCGAAGCCGGCGAAGTGAGATCGGACTACCCGCCGCTGTTTCTCGCGCAGATGATCGGCGGTACGTACGGAGCGTTGGTCCGCTTCTGGCGGCAAGACGCCGATTACGACGTGGTCGGCGAATTCGATCGCGGTGCCAGGTACGTCGCGGAAGGCATCGCTGCTCGCTGAGCCGACTCAGGACGTGGTGCCGGCTCAGGGTGTGGGCACTACCAGGGGCAGCATCTGCTGGACGCTCTCCGAAAGATAGTTCGCGGCAGTCTGATCACCGGACAGGTGGCGAAGAAGACTCTGCTGGAACAGGCCGTCGAAGATCGCGTACATCGCCGGCGAGGTGACCGAGGGCTCCACGTCGAGAAGCTCGGCATAGCGAGAGACGATGCGCCAGATCATGTTTTCGAGACTCTCGTCGATCGCGGCCACGTCGGTTCGGAACGACTCCTCGAACATCGACTGCGCGCGCAGGTCGTACCAGAGGCGGTGCATCGTCGGCTCGTCGATCATGGTCTCGGCGAGCAGCGCGCCGAAACCCGTTTTCAGTTCCTCCGGCGTCTGAGCGGTGGCGACGATGCCGTCGTAGCGGGTGACGCAGCGTGCCTTGTAGTGGCGCACGCAGTGGGTGATGAGATCGACCTTGTCGCTGAAGTAGTAGTGCAGGACGCCGTGGGAGAACTCCGAATTCTGGGCGATTTCGCGCAGGCTCGTGCGTGCGTAGCCCAGTTCGGCCAGCGTTTGCAGTGCGGCCTCGGCCAGTTGATCACGTCGCTCGGAGAATTTGTCGACCTGACGACGTGACACCTTGTCTGCGTTGGACCGCTTCTCCGAAGAGACAGGAACCGCCTTTTTTCCTGCCCCACTTGGCTTCTCGACTGTCGTGGTCACGATGGCACGTCCTGTTCCCTGCGGTTTCCACAGCGGCACGATCGCCGCGTCCGAATCAGTGTAACCCCTGGTCTTTGACGAGCGTGTAACAAAATCTTGACAGTCGTCAAGATTTCTCTTGACACTCGTCCAAAGTTGAATACTCTGTGACTCACACCACTTGGCAGCGTCGCTGTGAACGGTGGCATCGCGAGAGTCGTTTCAGTCATGGAGGCAGTCGAAAATGAGCGTGTTTGATCTCGAGGGACGAAAAGCACTGGTCACAGGTGGTGCCAAGGGGCTCGGAGCCGGAATGGCTGAGGCGTTGGCGAAGGCGGGGGCGTCGGTGATGATCGGCGATGTTCTCGAAGACGAAGGTCGTGCCACCGCAGAGGCCGTTGGTTCGGGCGGAGTCAAAACCGGGTTCGTAAAGCTGGACGTCACCGACGACGCCAACTGGGAAGAGGCAGTCGCCGCCACCGCGGAGACTCTCGGCGGCTTCGACATCCTCGTCAACAACGCAGGCATCGAGATTTCCTCGCTGGTGGTTGACCTCGATCCGGGCGACATCCGCCGTATGTGTGAGGTCAACATCCTCGGAACAGCGCTCGGAACCAAACACGGACTGCGCAGCATGCGTCCGGGTGGCGTAGCCGGAACCGGCGGCTCCATCATCAACATCTCTTCAGTGGCCGCAACCATTCCGTTTCCCGGGATAAGTGGATACTCCGCGACCAAGTCCGCGGTCGATCGCTTCACCAGAGTTGCCGCCGCCGAGTCGGGCAAGCTCGGCTACGGAGTCCGCGTCAACTGCATCTACCCGGGCCTCGTCGCCACGGAGATGGGTCTCGGACTCGCGGCGGACATGGAGAAGCTCGGCCTGTGGCCCAGTGCCGAAGCGGCAGTCGGCGACGTCATCGGTCTCACCCCGCTCGGCCGCCTCGGTGAAGTGAACGACATGGCTGACGCCGTGGTGTTCTTGTCCTCCGACGCCGCGCGATTCATCACCGGAATCGGCCTACCGGTCGACGGTGGTATGGGCATGTAACTGCCCTCCCCATTCGTACGTACACCCTTCTCACGTCTTCGAAAGGTTCCACGAACATGTCCGAAAAGAAGCCAGTCATCGTCTACGGAGTCTCCGGGTACACCGGCCGTCTGGTGTGTGAATACCTGCGCGAGTTCAACATCCCGTTCATCGCAGCCGGCCGCGATGCCGCTCGAATCCAAGAGGTCCTCGACAAGATCCCCGGTTTGGACACCGTCGATCACGAGGTCGTCGAGGTCGAGCACACGGTCGAGGCTCTGACCGAATTGTTCACCGGCGCACAGGTTGTCAGCAACATGGTCGGGCCGTTCATCAAGCTTGGCGGCACCGTCGTCGAGGCTGCGTTGAATGCCGGTTGCCACTACATGGACACCACCGGTGAGCAGGACTGGGTACTCGACGTCCAGGAGAAATTCGGCGACAAGTACCAGCAGAAGGGTCTGCTTCTCTCGCCCGGTATCGCGCAGATGTACACCACCGGTGAGATCGCGGCCAACATCGCACTGGAAACGCCGGGTCTCGATACGCTCGACATTCTCGTGCTGTGGAAGGGATTTCCCACCTACGCCTCCACTCAGACGATCTTCACCATCCTCAAGGCGAACTGGTACTACCTCGAGCAGAACAAGTACGTGCAGTGGGCGCCCGGCCAGACTTTCGACGTCGTCGTTCCCGGCCAGCACGAAACTGCGCTTGCATTGCCGTGGGGCGGAACTTGCCACCCCGTGTGGTTCAAGAACGATCCGCGAGTTTCCAACGTCAAGGCTGCGGGCGGGGTGTTCGACCGCACCGTGATGGAAGGTGTTGTCGCGACACAGAAGATCGTGGAGGAGCAGATCAAGACCCTGCCCGCCGACGAGCAGGAAGCCGCCTTGGCCGAGATCGCCGGTTCGGTTCAGGCGGGTATGCCCCCTCGTGAAAATCCGCGCATCAACACCTCACTCGACTCCGTCTACGCGTCGGGACCGCTGGGTCGCTCGCACGTCGTGATCCACGGAAACTGCAACTACAAGCAGACGGGCCTCCTGCACGCTTATGCAGCGCATTCGTTGCTTCAGCAGGCGCCCAAGAGGACCGGGCTTGCCTCGGCCTGCCAGGCGTTCGGCCATCGCGAACTACTCGGCGCGCTGCGTAGTTTCGGGCTGGCTCTGGAGCCGGAAGTAACCATCAACGCCTAGCTCGTCGCCCTCGTCATCATGTTCACGGCTCCCGGCGTGCATCGCGCCGGGAGCCCCGCCCTGGAGGCTCCCCATGCGTTTGACCGACTATCTCGACAAGGGAGCCTCTCTTGGTTCCACCGCACCGTGTTTGACGATGGGGGAGCGCACTCTCTCCTACGGCGAGGTGCAACAGTTCAGCCGACGCTTCGCAGCTTCGCTCGCTGCTTCGGGCATCGCGGCGGGCGAGAAGGTCGCGATTCTGTCCGGCAATGACCCGATCTCGTTCTCCTGCGTATTCGGTATCAGTAGGGCTGGCGCGGTCTGGTGCCCGATCAACCCCCGCAACGAAGCTGCGGAGAACCGAGACCTGTTGGATCTGTTCGATTGTCGCGCTCTGTTCTTCCAGAAGTCCTATGCGCCGCTTGTCGACCAGATCAAGGACGCGCTTCCACAGTTGGTGACGCTCGTCTGTATCGACGGCGAATGGGATTCGGCACAGTCCCTCGAAAGCTGGCTCGGGGAAGAAGAACTCGACGCCGCGGCGCCCGACGACGTCACCATGCTGGTCGGTACCGGTGGTACGACGGGCCGCCCCAAAGGCGTGATGTTGACCGGGCACAACATCGAGACGATGACCGCAATCACTTTGATGAGTTATCCATTCGAGGGGCGCCCGGTGTATCTGGCGTTGGCGCCGTTGACTCACGCCGCCGGTGTTTTGTGCTTCCCGATCATGGCCCTCGGCGGCGAAGTGGTGATCATGCCGAAGCCCGATCTCGGGTACTTCCTCGCGAACGTTCAGAAGCACAAGGTGACTCACACCTTCCTGCCGCCGACGCTCATCTACATGTTGCTCGAGCACGAGGACCTCGCGGTAACGGATCGTAGCTCGCTGCAGTGTTTCTGGTACGGCGCGGCACCGATCTCCCCGACCAGGCTAGAGGAGGCGATCGACAAGATCGGACCGGTCATGGCTCAGCTGTTCGGGCAGAGTGAAGCCCCCATGATGATCTCGACGATGTCACCGAAGGAGCATTTCGGCCCGGACGGCACTGTCGCAACGTCACGACTTTCGTCGGCGGGTCGACCGTCGCCGCTGGTGACCGTGGGGATCATGGACGACAAAGGCGCGCTGCTCGGACGTGGCGAGCGTGGTGAGGTGGTGATTCGCAGTTCGTTGGTGATGGCGGGTTATTACAAGAACTCCGACGCAACCGCGGAAGCGTCAGCCCACGGCTGGCATCACACCGGCGACATCGGGTACCTGGACGAGGACAATTTCCTGTTCATCGTCGATCGTGCGAAGGACATGATCATCACCGGCGGTTTCAACGTCTATTCGGTCGAGGTGGAGCAGGCACTCATGGCGTATCCGGGGATTCAGGACTGCGGAGTGATCGGGTTGCCGGACGACAAGTGGGGCGAACGTGTTGTGGCAGTGGTGCAGCCACACCTCGGCGCAGACATCGACGGCGCCGAGGTGATGGCTTTCGTGAAGTCTCGCATCGGAAGTGTGAAGACTCCGAAGCAAGTCATCGTCTGGGACGATCTACCTCGCTCCAAGGTCGGCAAAGTTCTCAAGAACGAGATCAAAAGCGAGCTGACTGGCTGAATACCCCCGGAACGCCTATGTTTCACCGCGCGGAGTGCCTGTCGAAACCGACAGGCACTCCGCCTTCTTGTCACCGCGGCCGGTCGATTGCTCACGAATCGAGTACCGATCATCGGGAATCGTGTCTGTGAAGTTCGAATCGCGACCCGCATCGTCTCTGTGTCAGCCATCACAATGATGTGTTCGAATGAGTACGAGGTGAATCATGCGTCACGAAAGAACAGTCACCGAGCAACTTCCCCTTCCGGCCAGGACCGTCCGGAAGGTCATGCTCCGCTTCATGCCGGTCATCGGATTGGCATACATCGTCCTGTATCTCGACCGATTGAACATCGGCGTTGCAGCATTGACGATGAACAAAGAACTCGGAATATCGGCCTCGATGTTCGGGTTTGCGGCCGGAATCTATTTCTGGAGTTACACGATCTGCGAACCCCCGAGCAACTACATCCTCACAAAGGTCGGTGCGCGGCGCTGGATCACACGAATCATGATCACGTGGGGCGTGGTCACCATCGGAACCGCGTTCGTTCAGGGTGCCAGCGGATTGGTGGCAGCACGATTCCTGTTGGGTATTGCCGAAGCCGGCTTTTCGCCCGGCATGCTGTTCTTCGTCTCGAAGTGGTTCCCGAATCGGGATCGAGGCAAAGCAATGGCGTGGATCGTGACCTTCATCTGTATCTCCGGCCTGGGTACTCCGATCACCACACACCTGATGGCTATCGACGGCTTTCTCGGGCTTTCCGGATGGCGATGGGTATTCATTCTCACCGGCGTCCCCGCCGTGGTCATGGCGTTTGTGATCTACAAGGTTCTGCGGGACAAGCCTTCCGAGGCGGAGTTCCTCTCCGAGGAAGAACGCGGTTGGCTCACCGATACGCTCGAGTCGGAGGCGCAAGAGCGCGAAGCGGTCGTCGGTAAGCACAGCTTCCTCCAGGGACTCGTGCACCCACGAGTACTGGTGTTGATCGCCGTGTTCATCTGTTTCACATTCAGCCTCAACGGTTTCCAGATTTGGATGCCGCAGATTTACGCGCAATTCGGGATGAGCACCAATCAGATCGGATGGGTTGCCGCACTACCTGCACTGATTGCGATCGGACCGATGATCTGGTGGACGCGCCATTCGGACCGCGCCGGAGAGCGCCCCGTGCACTTCGCCATCGCCGCATCGGTCGCAGCACTCGGTTTTGCTATTGCTGCGCTGTTCTTCACCACACCGGTTGTCGCCATCTTCGGATTCTGCATCGCCGGGATCGGTCTCTACAGTTCGATGAGCATCTTCATCACCATGCCTTCGAGCTTCCTTACCGGCGCTGCCTTGGCGGCAGGTTTCGGTGTCATCAACGGAATGGGTAACCTCGGAGGCTATTTCGGTCCACAGGTCACCGGCTGGATCAAGGACGCGACCAACAGTTTCACACCGGCAATCGGGGTGTACTCCGCGGTGCTGGCGACGGCAGCATTGATCGTGCTGCTGCTCAAGGTGATCACCAGAAAGGCCGACAAGGCCAACGCCCAACTGACTCTGGATTACCGGGCGGAGCGCGACGCCGGAACCTTGGTTGCACCTGAGCAGGTTTGAGCCGAGTCTCGGCCCGAAAGATTCCCGATCAAGGGGAATTCTTCATTCTTCAGGCGAGCATGCGCAGGACATCATCACTTATCAGGATCACAGTCGTCGACCGTGGTTTCGTCGGCAACGAACAAACGAGGACTTCGTGAGTAGATACTTCGGGCCTTTGCGCCAATTGGGTTTTGTGGTCAACGACATCGACAGTGCGCTGAAGCATTGGATCGACGTTGTCGGCGTTGGCCCCTTCTTCTTCGTGGAGGACCAACCGTTGAACGACTTCGTCTTCCGTGGCAAGTCGAGTGCGCCTCGATTCAGTGTGGCGCTCGCGCACAGCGGAAGCGCGCAGATCGAGCTGATTCAACAACACAACGATGAGCCGTCGGCATTTCGCGAGTTCGCCGATCGCGGGCTCGAAGGACTTCAACATGTTGCCTACTGGACAACGGATTTCGATCGATATATGGAGGAATCCAAGAACCGAGGGCTCGTCGAATTGCAGAGTGGTAGGTCCGGTAGTGGCGCTCCGGACGAGCGATTCGTGTACTACGAGGACGGCCCGTATCCGGGAACAGTCATCGAAATCTCGGAGGTCAGCGGAAGGAAGGGTGATCTGTTTCGCGCAGTCGAGGCTGCATCGAAGGAGTGGGACGGGTCGAATCCCATTCGCGACATGAGGAAGGTGCTGTAGTCGTGAGTAGGAAGGTAGCGATCGTCACTGGTGGCGCATCGGGGATCGGCCTGGCAACGTGCAAACGATTCGCCGACTTGGGTTGGAATGTCATCTCTGCCGACCTGTCGCATACATCCGGAGACACTGCGCCAGAACCAGATACACGGACAGTCGGCGTTCGAGTGGATGTCACCGATGAGGGGGATATCCGACGGCTTCGCGACGTCGCCGAAAAGCTGTTCGGTCGTGTCGACACGGTTGTGACCTCGGCGGGAACCGCGGACAACGCGCCGATCCGGCACACCACACCCGATCGATTCAGGCGAACCCTCGAGCTGAACCTCGTTTCCACGTTTGCGGTGGTCAGGGAGTTCGTGGATCTGCTCGCCGGAGATGGCGGCGGATCGGTGGTGACAATTGCCTCGGTTTCCGGCCTACGCGGCAGCGTAGACCGTGCCGCGTATTCCGCCTCGAAAGGTGGCGTGGTCGCGTTGACCACACAACTCGCGATCGAGCTCGCCGGCGAGGGGATCCGAGTCAATTGTGTTGCACCGGGTTCGACGCGGACACCGCTTGCAAGTCGGGCCCAGAGCCCTGAAATGCAGAGCGCCATCTTGCAGTCGATCCCGTTGAGCCGTTACGCGGAGCCGGCTGAGATTGCCGAAGTCGTGACCTTTGTCGCTGGTCCCGGCGCCGGTTTCGTGACGGGTCAGACGTGGACGGTCGACGGAGGTCAGTCGATGACAGCCGGTTGGAATCTTGCGAAGGAGCGACATGACTCTTGACGCAACGTCCAATACAACGGAGAAACCGGTAATCATCGGAGTGCACGTCAACGAGAACACCATGCGCGCACCCAATCCCCACATTCCGTGGACGCCCAGCGAAATAGCCGACACTGCTCGCGCTTGTGAGGATGCGGGGGCGTCGTTGATGCATTTTCACGGTCGAGCCGTGGACGGCGGCGTGGATCACTCGGCGGCGACCTACGGAGAGATCGTCGAGCGGGTTCGGGCGGTATCGAATCTGCTGCTTGCGCCGTCGATGGCCAATGTTCCCGGCTACACGATAGATGAGCGGCTGTCGAATCTTGCCCCGAACCAAAGTGATCCGAAACGACGTTCCGACTTCTTGGTCGTCGATATGGGCTGTGCGGCGATGGACTTGATCGATGCGACGACAGGCTTGTTCGCAACCGATTCCAGGGTCTTCGTCAACGACACTCGAACACAGATCGAGTTACTTTCGCGCGCTGGTGAATTGGGTCTGGTGCCGTATCAGACGTCATTCAACGTGAGTTGGACGCGCGCGATCTTCGCCCACGCAAGGGTGCGGAATCCGTCGTCACCATTGGTGATCGCTTTCATTCTCGGTGGTGACGAGTTTCCGGCTGCACATCCGGCGACAGCAGCAGGGCTACGTGCGCAACTGGACCTCCTGCCGACTGATCTTCCAGTGGAGTGGATCGTCTCGGCCTACCGAGGCAATGTTCTTGCAGCAGCGGAGGAGTCGATCAAGCGCGGGGGCCATGTAGCAATCGGTGCCGGTGACTACCACTACGAAGAACTGGGATACCCCTCCACACCTGATCTGGTCGCCGAAGTTGTTTCGATCGCTCGGCGGTACGGGCGTGAACCCGCAAGTCCTGATCAGGCACGTCGAATTCTAGGGGTGGATGTCCATGCGAGTAGTTGAAACCGAAGGTGCCGAACCTACTTTGGTTCATTCCTCTAACGGAAAGAGAGTGTGGATCATGGATTCGATTGCGTTTGCTTCCTCGGCTCAGGCCGGTGATGTGATCGTGACCGGATCACACGGAGGGACGAGTGCTGGAGAGTACGCCGTCGGGTTCGGGGTTCGTGTTGTGGTGTGCAATGACGCCGGCATAGGGAAGAACAAGGCAGGAATCGCAGGTTTGGCTGCGATCGACGCCCAGAAGATCGTCGGCATTGCAGTCGGACACGAGAGTTCGCGTATCGGAGATGGCAAGGACGTGTGGGAGTGCGGCATCGTGACGTATGCCAATCCGACTGCAGTCGCAGCGGGTGTGCGTGTGGGCAGCCGCGTTTCCGAAGAAGTGCTGGCACTGATAGAGAGGAGCGTCGACTGATGTTTCGGAACATTGTCGGTGTGGAGAACGGTAGACAGATTGTCGTCATGGACAGTATGTCGCAGATCGAACGGTCGGACCGCGACCGCATCGTCGTTGCGGCATCCAACGGAGGTCAAGAGTCAGGGCGGATGGCGATTGCGACGGGCTGTGCGTTGGCTGTGCTGAACGATGCCGGAATCGGCAAGGACAACGCGGGGATCATCGGAATCGTCCGCATGGGAGATTCGGGACTTGCCGGCGTAGCGGTCAGTCACGACTCTGCCGAGATCAGCAATGGAATGGATATGTGGCACAACGGAACTGTTTCGTATGTCAACGAGCCCGCAGCGGCGGCTGGGATACGGGTCGGTGACAACGTTCGCACGTGTGTGAGTGCGTTTGCGGTTCGCTTCCCTGTCGGCCCAATGTCGGCGTCCGAGAGTTCGTCATGATCGGCCATGTGGTCAACCGGCCCGAGGATGTAGTCCGCGAAGCGCTCGAAGGACTTCAGATCCTGCACCCGGAAATGCTCTCCTACCACCGAGATCCGTTGTTTGTGACTCGCGCGGTTGTCGCCCGAGACAAAGTTGTGTTGGTCTCAGGTGGCGGGGCCGGGCATGAGCCGTTACACGCGGAGTTCGTCGGATCCGGCATGTTGGACGCCGCAGTTCCTGGGTCGGTCTTCGCCAGTCCCACAGCCTTTCAGATCCGTGCTGCGGTCAATGCTGTCGAGACCGGACGGGGTGCACTTCTCATCGTGAAGAACTACACCGGAGACAAACTGAATTTCTCGATCGCGGCCGAGTTACTCGGAACTGAGCGGCAAGTGGAGATCGTGATGGTCGACGACGACCTCGCGACGACGACTGCAGACGAGGGTGGACCTGGACGTCGTGGTACCGCTGCGGTAATCGCCGTGGAGAAGATTTGTGGGGCGGCCGCGGAACGGCACTGGGCGCTTTCCGAGATCGCTGACCTGGGGCGCCGGGTGGTGGCGGCGTCGGCGACGTTGGGTGCAGCTTTCCGCTCGTGCACGGCTCCCGGACAGGATCGTCCGTCCTTCGAACTGGCGCCGGGGGAGATGGAGTTCGGCATCGGAATCCATGGCGAGCGTGGACGTGAGACGCGTCCGACGGTTCCTGCCGCCGAACTCGTGGCGCAGTTGTCGGAGCCGATCCTCGATGCTGTCGGGGTGGAGCGCGGGGATGGTGTGATAGCGATAGTGAATGGGCTAGGGGCAACACATGGACTCGAATTATCGATTGCCACTGCAGAATTGAAGTCTTTCCTCGGGGATGCCGGTATCGGTTTGGATCGGGTGATTGCAGGTTCTTTCGTCACTGCATTGGATATGCACGGGCTCTCTATCACCCTTCTCCGTTCGACCGAGGAGTTTGTGGATCTCTGGGATGCAACGGTACGCACTCCCGCTCTCGCTTGGTAACTCGAATATGCACTACTGAAAAGAGTTTCATGATGACAACGTTGAGCGTTGGGGACACTCGGGCGTGGATCGATCGATTTGCCGACGCCGCCGAAGATCAATTCGATTCCCTCACAGATTTGGACCGGCTTGTCGGAGACGGCGATTTCGGAATGAATCTGCGGACGGGCCTGCGAAGTGCGGTGCAACGACTTCGTTCCGACCCGCCGACCAGTCCTGGTGAAGTGTTCGCCCGTACGTCGGATGCGTTTCTCGGCATCGGTGGGACAAGCGGACCACTTCTCGGTCTGTGGTTCGGCCGGATCGGAGCAGTCTCTGGAGTTGAAGTGACCGCAACAGACTTGGCTTCTGCCCTAGGTACGGCGACAGCTGCGGTGCAGCGTCTCGGCAATGCCCAGGTGGGTCACAAGACCATGGTCGACGCCATGGTCCCCGCAACCAGCGCATTGACCGAGGCGGCAGTCAGCGGGGCAACCTTGTCTGCTGCCTTGCGCTCTGCGGCCACGGCTGCGAGGCTCGGCGCCGAATCGACTCGCGCGATGCTCGCCCGCCGCGGACGCGCGACCTACGTGGGAGAACACGCCAGGGGCGTCGAGGACCCTGGGGCATCGGCGATTGCCATGTTCTTCGCCGCATCCAGCTACAAGAGCGTTCCGGCATGAGCGATCTGCGAGACAAGGTCATCGTCACAGTTGCCCCGACGGGTGGCTTCCTCACTGTTGCCGACAATCCGTTCATTCCGACTCAGCCTGAGCAGATTGCGGCGGATGTGGCACGCTGCCACAGCGCTGGAGCCAGCGTGGCAGCACTTCATGCTCGACGACCGGACGATCAAGCGACCTGTGATGCCGCAATCTATCGGCGGATGAATACGCTTGTCCGCCAAAGCTGCGACATCGTGATCAACAACTCGACCGGCGGCGGAGTCAACGGTGACATGGTGAGTGTTCGCAGTGACGGAACGCGCGTCGTGGACTGGGACGCGAGGCTGCAGGGCCTGCATGGCGGAGCAGACACATGCACGCTCGATGCCATCACGGCCTATGTGACATCACCGGTCGGTGAGGTACTGATGGACACGCCGCCCAGTCGTGCCGCCGAACTGGCAGCGTCAATGCGCGAACTAGGAATCAAACCTGAATGGGAGGCCTTCAGCCCGTCACATCTGCTCCAGGAGATACGTACGTTGACCGAAGAGCAGCCTGGCCCGCACCTCGTCAATCTTGTACTGGGACTTGATCGAACTTTTCAGAATGCGATGCCGTACTCCCCGCAGATCTTGCAGCAGATGGTGGAACACCTACCGGAGAAATCGGTCTTCTCCGTGAGCATCAGCGGGCCAGATCAACTGCGTGGTCTGACTCATGCACTCGTGCTCGGTGGGCACGTGCGTGTGGGAATCGAAGACTATCCGTTTCTCGCGAATGGGGAGCCGGCCGAGAACGTTCGTTTGGTGGAGAACATCGTCGACATCGTCCAGCGACTCGGAATGCAGCCTGCAACACCTGGGGAGGCAAGGGCAATCCTTGGTTTGGAGGGTTCGGATGAGTAGAACACCGACGAGTAGAACACTTCGCTCGCAGGATTGGTTCGGAGGCAATGATCTCAATGCATTCATCCACCGCTCGTGGATGAAGAACCAGGGTATCCCTGATCGGATGTTCGACGGCCGACCGGTTATCGGTATCTGCAACACGTATTCCGAGCTCACGCCGTGCAACGCTCACTTCAGAGATCTGGCCGAGCAGGTGCGACTGGGTGTCATCGAAGCGGGCGGATTTCCAGTTGAGTTTCCGGTGATGTCATTGGGTGAGACGATCATCCGCCCCACCACGATGCTCTATCGGAACCTCGTCAGCATGGACGTGGAGGAGTCGATTCGAGCCAATCCGATCGACGGCGTCGTACTGCTCTGCGGCTGCGACAAAACCACCCCGGCGCTGGTAATGGGCGCAGCCAGTTGTGACCTTCCCACCATTGTCGTATCCGGTGGGCCCATGTTGAACGGCCGCCATCAAGGTAAAACTGTCGGATCTGGAACCTCGGTGTTCGAGATGAGTGAAGCAGTGCGAGCGGGGTGCATGAGCGAATGTGAGTTCAGAGCAGCGGAATCGGCGATGTCTCGATCGCCTGGTCACTGCAACACTATGGGCACCGCGTCGACGATGGCTTCGATTGTCGAGACTTTGGGCCTCACGCTGCCCGGTAATGCTGCGATCCCGGCAGTGGATTCACGGCGACGTGTACTTGCACGCGACAGCGGCGTGAGAATCGTGGAGATGGTCGTCGAGAACCTGACGATGTCTTCGGTCGTCGACCGAAATTCATTCGAGAATGCGATCAAGGTGAACACGGCTATCGGTGGGTCCACCAACGCTGTGGTGCACTTGCTTGCCATCGCCGGGAGGCTGGAAATTCCCCTCGAACTCAGCGATTTCGGGGAGCAGAGTCGTGACGTTCCCCTGCTGGTCAACCTCATGCCTTCGGGTACCTATTTGATGGAAGATTTCTTCTACGCAGGCGGACTGCCCGCGGTGATCGCCGAGCTCGGAGACATCCTCCATCTGGATGCCGCCACGGTTACCGGAATGACTCTCGGTGAGAACAACTCCGGCGAAACGATTTGGGATGACGACGTAATTCGTAGCACGGCGGCACCGTTGCTGGAGCAAGCCGGCATAGCGGTATTGACCGGCAATCTCGCGCCGAACGGTGCAGTGATCAAGCCGTCTGCGGCGTCGCCCGAGTTGCTCAGCCACGTGGGTCGTGCGGTCGTGTTTCACGGAATGGACGACTTCTCGGCGCGCGTCGACTCGCCGGATCTCGACATCGAAGCCGACGACGTCATCGTCCTCACCGGTGCTGGACCGAAGGGGTTTCCGGGTATGCCAGAGGTAGGTAATCTGCCACTCCCTCGAAGGCTGCTCGAGCAGGGTGTGCGAGACATGGTCAGGATCTCGGATGCGCGAATGAGCGGAACAGCCTTCGGCACAGTCGTTTTGCACGTTGCGCCTGAAGCGGGAGCCGGTGGGCCTCTCGGCGCGGTCAGGGATGGTGATTTGATCGAGTTGGATGTTGCTCGTGGAGTCTTGCGTGTACTCGTCGACGACGACGAGCTGGCCAGGCGTCTCGAGGCGTTGCCGCCACGCGTACAAAAGAGTACGAGTGGGTATCAACGACTGTTCGTGGATCATGTGATGCAGGCCGACCGCGGAGTCGATTTCGATTTCCTGGTGGGCAGGCGTGGAACGGAGGTACACGGTGACAATCACTGAGCGTGTCGGCCGAGTCGTGGTCGTGACCGGTGCAGGGTCGGGACTCGGCCGCGCAATGGCCAGAGGTCTACTCGATGCAGGACACCACGTTGTATTGGCTGGTCGAAACAGCGTGAGCTTGGAAGCGACAGGTGGGGGTCACGAGCGTGCAGTGGTAATTCCCGCTGATGTGTCCTCGCCCGAATCGGTTCACCGGTTGTTCACATCCGTGACTGAGCGTTTCGGCAGACTCGATGTGCTTGTCAACAACGCAGGGACATTCGGTCCGTCGGGGAGTGTGGACGAGATCGATCCTGAAGCGTGGAACGCGACAGTCGCAGCCAATCTCACCGGCGTATTCCTTTGTGCGCGTGAAGCGATTCGTATCATGAAAACACAGGATCCGAGAGGAGGCCGGATCATCAACAACGGGTCGCTCTCCGCTCACACGCCCCGGCCTGACAGTGCCGCCTACACCGCGACCAAACACGGTGTGTCAGGTTTGACGAAGTCGATCTCTCTCGACGGCCGAGAATTCGACATCTGTTGCAGTCAAATCGACATCGGCAATGCGGCAACTGACATGACAGCCGGAATCGGCCACTCGGCACGACAAGCTGACGGCACCACCAGGCCCGAGCCGACATTCGATCCTCGTCATGTCGCGAACACCGTTGTGCAACTGATAGATCTACCACTCGACGTGAATGTCCCGACTCTGACGATCATGGCAAACCGGATGCCGTACGTCGGGCGCGGTTGACGGCGTCAGCGTCGTTGTAGGACAGGGCGGACGACGGACTGGGCACTCGAGAGATCACGTGAGATGGCGATTGCCGTCGTCCGCACCGCCGCGTCGATACGGGTCAGATTTATTCGGCCTGCCATACCGGAAATGGAGATGGCGCCGAGGACGTCTTCGTCCGGGCCGAATATTGGTGCTGCGGCGCCGACGATCCGGGGAAATGCTTCCTGGCGGTCGAAGGCGACACCACGCTTGCGAACACGATCCAGTTCTCGGTGGAAGAGTTCGGGGTCGGTGATGGTGTTCTCGGTGTGTGCTTCGAGGACAGTGGGCATCGTGAAATCCCGAGAGTTGGTGAACGCCAATACTGCTTTGCCGGAACAACTTGCGTGTGCAGGCCACCGACCACCGATTTGCTGCGGAAGGCGTGGTCCGTCGTCGCCACGGAAGACATCAAGGTAAACCACGTCGAAACCGTCCAATACAGCGAGTCCCACGTTGTGCCCCGTTGCTTCACGCAAGGCCGAAAGGTGGCGCCGCGCTGCTTCGCGGAGGTTTCGCTGCCGTGGAACAGATTCGCCGATCTCGAACAGGAGGAGACCCAAGCGGTAGTTGGTTCCTTGCCGTTCGAGCAACCCGACTCGGACGAGATCGTCGACCATTCGATACACCGTTGTTTTGGCCATGCCTGTCCGTCGAACAAGCGCTGCTGCGCTGAGAACGCCTGAGCTGTCACGAAAAGTCTTCAGGATCTCGGTGGAACGACCAATTGCGGAAACCTCGCCATCGGCCCGATGAATGGGACTCACCGAACTATTCTGTCTGCCTGATGCGCGATTGTCGAGGGGCAATCGCGCATCAGATCACGCAGGTCTTCCGGTGATGGGATCGCCGGATATCGTCACGACTCGCACACCACGTCTTCGGCGGGCAGTGAGCCGTCGAGCAGGTACGAGTTGACGGCGGCGTTTGCGCAAGTATTCGCGTAGCCCGGGAACACCGCATGAGTGCGGCCTGGAACTGTCACGAGCCGTGAGCCTTTCATCGCTTCGTGCATGCCGAGGCCTTCGTCGTACGTCGTGCGGGTGTCACTGGTTGCCTGGATCTGCAATGCCGGAACGTTGTTGTCGATGTCGATCCGCTTCGGGGCCTCACTGCGCCAGAACGCGCAGGGCATGATCGTGTTGTGCGTGCCGGCGAAGATCGGCTGATCACCACGGTGCTCCTCCAACTTGTTGCGATACCACGCGGGATCGCTCGGCATCGACACGTCTCCGCAGACAATGGCGATTGTTCCGGCATAGTCAGGGCCGGTCCCCAATTCGGTCTGGAACCACGCCTGCATCAGTCCCGTCAGCTGGGGATGGATGTCCTCGACGGTCTTGCCTGCGGCGAGTTCGCGCAACTGAACCAATACCTGCGCGAATGCCTCGCTTTCCTTTTCGGTGTCCCCGGTTCCGTTGACGTACATCAGGAATGGAAGGACGTGATCGTCGACGGCGTAGTCACCGATCTGAATCGGAGTGGTGGCAGCGTCCGAGATCAGCTTCTCGATGAGGGCGCGAACTTCGGCGGGCGTCGATCCGAGTGCATAGGTGGAATTGCGTTCTGCTGCCCACTGTGAGAATCCGTCGATCGCTTTCTCATTGGCCGGGCCCATGTCCTGGAACATCTCGTAACCGTATTTCTTCGGGTCCGGTGCGCTGTCGAGAACCACACGGTCGGTCCTGTCTGGGAACATTTGCGCATAGGTCGCACCAAGATATGTGCCGTACGACCACCCGAAGTACGACGCCTTCTCCTGGTCGAGGGCGCCACGAATCACGTCGAGGTCGCGGGCGATGTTCTGAGTATTGATGTGCGGCAGATAGTCCGGGTACTTGTCCCAGCATGTGTCAGCGGCCTCGCGTGCGAGCGCAACACTTTCGTTCCACCCTTCCTCTGTGGTACCCGGTGAACGCATCCATGTCATCTGCTCGACGCCGCAGTCGATCGGCGTGCTCTTGCCGAGCCCTCGGGTGTCCATGCCGATGACGTCGTATGCCGCTGCGACTTCCGGTGTCATCCCGGCATTCAGAATCTCGGGCAATCCCAGTCCTCGGCCGCCCGGGCCACCAGGGTTGGTGAGCAAGATCCCGCGTCGCTGTGCGGGGTCGGTGGACGCGACCCGCGAGATCGCCACTTCGATTGTCTTGCCGTCAGGGGCGGAATAGTCCAAAGGTACTGTGACCATGGCGCAGTCACTTGCCGTCGATGTTCCGGTGTCTGTGGCGCATGGCCACCATTCGACATCCTGGTCGTAGAACGCGCTGAGATTCGATTGTGGATCTTCCTGCGGAGCAGCAGGATCCGAGCACGCCGCCAGTGCAGGTACTGCGAGTGCGGCGGCGGCGATTGTGGTAGCCAGCCACTTTCGTGGTCGAGGCGTGCGTGATCTGGGCATGATGGATCCAGTCATTGTCGTGTCGTGTCCTTGTTTCGAGCCCATTTTCGGGCAGCGTTGATCACCCCACTTCCGATGTGGGGATTCAGTGGCGGAGTTTCAGGGTCGAGACTGGCGGGCAGCGAACTCGGCCGCTACAGCCTTCGCGAATCTTTCCTGGGTCGGGGTTCTTCGATCTGCTTGGTGCTCGCGCAGCACCGCTACCAACCGGGTGGGTGAAGGGCGTTCCGGTGCGGCCTGTTCAGGAAGCACTCTCTCGGTGAAATCGCAGAACTGAATGGCAAGGGCCGCAATCGTGTCGGCGTCCGCCGGAGCGTCGGTGAGGGCGTACATGCGAGTAATCAATTCGATTGCCTGCTTGCGGTTCGGCTTCGCCAACGCCCGGCGGTGTGCGCTCAGGAGTGAATCGCAGACTTCGGGATCACCCCCGGAGACGGTGAGCGCGAGGATCAGGAGTTCGCGCTCGTTGTCGATCCACGCTGTCGGTGCACCGGCAACGACATACTGTGCGAGCACTTCCGAAAACGCGTCGGGTAGTTCGGGATCGGCGTTGCGGCGTAGCGACTCGATGTGAGCACGTTGAACCGCGATCTGTTCGGCCTTGGCTGCCAGTTCCTTGTCGAGTGCGTCGAGTGCGGACCGGGTGTCGTGAGCGTCGCCGTCGAGCAGTTCGGCGATCTTGGCAACAGGAATCCCCAGATCGCGCAGGCGGCGGATGCGGCTCAGTCGTGCCAGGTCCACCGCCCGGTACATGCGGTAGCCGTTGGGTTGGCGTTGTGGTTCTTCGAGAAGCCCGTTCGAGTGGTAGTAGCGCACGGATCTGACGGTGGTGCCGGCCAGATTCGCCAGCTCGCCGATGGTCATCATCGCCTCGCCCTCCCGTTTGTCGATTCGGATTTCGTCTGTGGAAACCATTCTCCAACCCTGACGCGGCGTCAGGGTCAAGGTGCGCGCCGGAGAACGTGACCGTTGACACGTTAAGGACATAGCCTTAATCTAAATTTTGTCCGTTACGACATCGTCGATTCCGAGGAAGTGCCTTGATGGCTACCCTTTTGCCTGCGGCAACGATCTTTCCGATCCCCACCGATCCGCTTGCTGCCTATGGTCCACTTGTCGCTCGCCGGAATCCCGAGTCCGTAGTTCCGGCGCCGTACGAACACTTTGCGGTCAAGGCGGTCACGCCGACGATCGGAGCGGAAATCTCCGGCATTCGACTCGGTGGGGACCTGTCTGATGCCGTGATTGCGGAACTTCGCCGCGCTCTCCTCGAATGGAAAGTCCTCTTCTTTCGGGATCAGGACCTCGGCCGAGCAGAACATCGAGCTTTTGCCGAGCGTTGGGGCGATCTCGAACAGCATCCGTTCTTCAAGTACACGCAGCCAGGGCAGACGGACGTCGATGTCACGACGCTGGCCAAGGATGCAATGGTTGGCGGCGTCGAGAACAACTGGCACAACGACGTGACGTGGCACGAGTTTCCTTCATTTGCCGCCGTGCTTCGTGCAGTCGAGGTGCCAGAGGTGGGTGGTGACACGTTGTGGGCTGACACCGCTGCTGCCTACGATCTGCTTCCGGAAGACGTCAAGAAGCGTATCGACCCGCTTGTTGCAGAACATGATTGGATCAACTCGTTCGGCAGGTCGATGCCGGCGGATGCGGTCGAGATGTTGCGTCCGAAGTTCTCCGCGGTGCAGCATCCGGTGGTTCGGGTCATTCCGGAAAGCGGCAGGCGGGTGTTGTTCGTCAACATGACCTTCACGCAACGGATCTTGGGCGTATCCGAAGAGGAATCGAACGAACTTCTCACGATGCTGTATCGCCACGTCAATCGTCCGGAATTCCAGGTCCGACTGAAGTGGGAGCCGAATACTGTTGCCTTCTGGGACAATCGGACCTGCCAGCATTACGCGGCCAGTGACTACTTCCCGGCTCGTCGTGTGATGGATCGAATCTCGATTGTCGGCGATCGGCCAGTGGGCGTCGGGGACTGATACGACGCTCAGTGCCTCACGATGTCTACTACGAATAGTAGTAACGCACCTCACATAGTTTTTCGACGCCTTGTCGATATGATTTCGACAAGGCGTCGATAAAAGTCGGCGTAACTCGCACCGACGACTTTGGAGCTTCCCGAATGTTCCTCGCCCTGCGTGAACTGTGGTTTGCGCGAAACCGATTCCTCTTGATGGGCGCCGTGGTTGCCCTCATCTCGATCTTGATGGTGATCCTGTCCGGCCTCTCGTCCGGCCTGGTCAACGACGGTGTCTCCGCTTTGCAGCGGACGCCGATCCAGTCGTTTGCCTTCGCCCCGGACACCAAAGCCGACTCGGCGTTTTCGCGCTCGGTCGTCACCGAAGAGCAGGCGCAGGCATGGCGCATGCAACCCGATGTCCAAGACGCCGAGCTCTTCGGCAACATGATCGTCAATGCAAAAACTCGCAGTGGCACGCCTGTCGATCTCACGCTCTTCGGTATCGAACCTGGCTCCTTCCTCGAGCCCGTCACCGCCGACGGGAGGGGACTGCAAGCCGATACGGACATCATCGTCAGCTCTACCTTCCGTGATGATGGTGTTGCGATCGGTGACACGGTGATACTCGATCGACTCGGTACGGAACTGACAGTTGTCGGATTCACCGAAGACAAGCGCACTTTCGGGCACGTAGACGTCGCCTACCTGCCCCTGCGTACCTGGCAGGAGGTTCACGCCGGTGCCAAGATCGGCGAAACCGCCAACGCCAGTGCCTATTCCGAAGCGAGTGTCGTTGCGATTCGGGGCCTGGACGATGTAGTGCCGGACCTCGTGTCGGGAGATGCGGCGGCGGGAACGTCTGCAAAGACGCTCGAGGAATCTTTCGACTCCTCACCGGGCTTCTCCGCGGAAATGATGACAATGTCGATGATCAAGGCGTTTCTGTACGCGATCTCCGCACTGGTCGTCGGCGCATTCTTCAGTATCTGGACAGTTCAGCGTGGTCGCGAACTCGCAGTGTTGCGTGCGATGGGAGCCTCCACCGGCTTTCTGCTTCGCGACGGCATGGCACAGGCACTGGTAGTGCTGCTTGGTTCCATCGGCATCGGTGTGTTGCTGGGCTTGGGGCTCGGCTCGGGACTCGAAGGCGGTGGGATGCCGTTCGCTCTGGAGTCCGGCCCTGTCGTCAACGGCGCAGTGCTCTTGGCGGTACTCGGGCTGATCGGCGCAGCCGTTTCCATCGTCCGCGTTACGCGTGTCAACCCGCTCACCGCATTGGGGGAAAACCGATGACCACAGTCGAAAAAACCACTACCGGACTGGTATTGACCGCTGTCAGTCTTCGATTCGGTGACGGTGACTCCACAGTGCTCGCCCTCGACAACGTGGACCTCGAGGTCGCGGGCGGCGAACTCGTCGCGATCGTCGGGCCGTCAGGGGCTGGAAAGTCGAGCTTGCTCGCTGTGGCCGGCGGACTCGGTCGGCCGTCGAGTGGAACGATTGTCATCGACGGCGTCGACGTGTCGGCGATGCCGGCCCGTGCATTGGCCAAACTTCGACGAGACAAGGTCGGCTTCGTCTTTCAATCCGGCAATCTGATTCCAGCGCTGACGGCGCGCGATCAGCTTCGGCTGATTCCCAAGCTCACGGGGCGGCCGGGGCGCGATCCCGAGGAATTGCTCGACTCGGTCGGTATGAGCCACCGTGCGGATCGTCGACCTGGTCAACTCTCCGGCGGCGAACGACAGCGCGTCGGTATCGCTCGGGCATTGATGAGCAATCCCTCGCTACTGCTCGTCGACGAGCCGACGGCTGCTCTCGACCGCAAGCGTAGCCATGAGGTGGTTGAACTGCTCTCGCGCGAAACTCACGAGGCCGGCGTCGCTACGATCATGGTGACCCACGATCACGACGTGCTCGGGCACTGCGACCGCATCCTCGAAATGGTTGATGGTCGATTGCGTCAGAGCGAGTAAGCCCGCAAGGGGACTGGAGGAGATTCGGTGCCGAGGATCGATGCCCCCACTGTGGTCGAGCATCGTGCTGCTCAGCGCCGTGCCCTCCTCGACGCTGCACACGCTCTTCTGTCCGAGACCCCGGACCGGCCGCCAGGGCTCGGTGAGGTGGCAGCGAAGGCCGGGCTCGCCAGGTCGAGTGCCTACCACTACTTCCGGTCCCGAGAAGATCTCCTCAGTGCCGTCGTCGAAGATATGTTCCCGCGCTGGAACGACAAGATCGTCGAGGCGATGGCAGGCGCAGACGATCCGATATGGGCTTACGTCGAAGCAAACCTCCAACTGGTTGCCGACGGGGAGCATGCGATAGTCGGAGCGCTGGCGACGCTGACCCCGCAAACGTTTCGAGATTCGCGGATCATGGAAATGCACGACAGTCTTGTGCTTCCGCTTGTCGAGGCCCTTCGCCTCCGTGGCGTTTCGGACCCGAAGCTCACCGCCAAGTTGATCAACTCGCTGGTGCATACGGGTACTGAACTGATCGAATCCGGTTGCAGCATGGACGAAGTCAGGTCCGCCGTGCGTGAGGTCCTCGCGTGACGGGCAGCCTCAGGCCGTAATCAGATCCATCCGAAGGTACTCGGTGATGCGGAGCAGTCTCGGGGGTTGGGACACGTCTGAGGAAAGAGCTTGAAATGCTTCGTCTTTCGCGACGAGGCGCGGGGCGCCGAGGCTCACCTCCGTCTCGTCGACCGACAGTCGAGCGCTCCCCGCTTTCAAGACGTTCTGCACCCAGTCCGAGCCTGATCCGTACACCAGAATGAAGACATAGCCACCCTCGACCGGATAGGCGTCGAGAGGTGTCCGGTAGGTCGTGCCGGATGTGCGTCCGACGTGTGTCAGTATCGGCCATTTCCCGCTCGAGATCGCGCGAGGATTGAACACTCGCTTGTTGACGTGTCCCCACCATCTCGGCATCGGCATTGCGGTCTCCCTTCGCGAGCGCCTTACGAACGTAAGGCTGGCTTACACCTGTAAGGGTGACTTACGGATGTAAGGTTGTCAACGTATTCGTTCCTCGGAGGGGAGTCTGTGTGTCACGGCAACCGCGACAGTCGCTGAACAGGACTCGCGTGATCGAGGGTGCGATCCGCGTTGCCGACGCGGGTGGTGTCGAGGCCGTCACGATGCGACGGGTGGCCCAGGAGTTGGGCATCGAGGCGATGTCGCTCTACCACCACGTTCCCAACAAAGATGCGATTCTCGACGGCCTCGTCGATGCGGTCTTCGAGGCGATCGACCTACCCGACGGCGAGTGTGCGGATTGGCGAGATGCAATCCGTGGACGCGCCTTTTCCGCTCGCACAGTCCTGTCGCAGCACCGTTGGGCTCTCGGTTTGCTGGATTCGCGACGCAACCCTGGCTCGGCGACCCTGCGTCATCTCGACGCTGTGCTCGGAGTGCTCCGGAAGGCCGGGTTCACACTCCCGATGGCCGCCCACGGAGTCTCGCTGATCGACAGCTACATCGGCGGATATGTTCTCCAGGAGGCGAATCTGCCGATCAGCGGGCCCGTCGACGTCGAAGAAGTTGCGAGTGACATCCTCGAGCACCTTCCGGCTGGAGAGTTGCCCTTCCTTCACGAGATGATCGTCGATCACGGTCTGAGTCCGGCTTACGACCACACGCGTGAGTTCGCCTACGGTCTCGATCTCATCCTCGATGCGCTGGAGGCGCGCCGATGCTAGCGCCGAACCGGCACGTGCTTGGTGACTATCCGGTGGATCAGGCGAGCAGCGGTCCGGGCAGTGCGATTGTCGATGTCGAGGCTCGGGTTCAGTTCGGCGACATCGAGAACCGCGAGCTTTCCGCTGGATGTGACTCGATCACATACGTATTGGATTGTTTCCAGGCTGACGCCGTAGGCCGCGGGTGCGCTGACGCCCGGCGCCACGGCGGCGGGAAGCACGTCGAGGTCGATGGTCAGGTAGACCAGATCGACGTCGTCGAGGAAGTCTGCGAGGAACTGATCCACGACGCCTCGACCGATCACTCCGCATTCTTCGTCGAGCAGATAGCGAACGCCAAGGCGGTGAGCCGTGTCGAACAGAGCAGTGGTGTTGCTCGGTTGGCTGATTCCGATCACGATGTACTGATGTGAGGTGCCTGCGGCGGCTTCGTCCTCGGCGATCTGACGAAAAGGCGTGCCGGAACTGGGGATCGGGTCGCCACGTAGATCGAAGTGCGCATCCAAGTTGAGGATTCCGAGTTTGGCTCCGGCGGTTCGCAACTCGGAGCCCGCGACGCCGAGGTATGTACCGTAGGCGATTTCGTGTCCTCCCCCGAGAACCACGGGGAAGTGTCCCGAATCGAGCGCGGCACTGACGGCGTTCCCGAGTGCGGCCTGACCGGCCTCGAGTTCTTCACCCGACACGGCAACGGTTCCCGCGTCCTGAATCTGCAGTGGTTCGGCCAGCGCCATGGAGGCCAACCCCGCTCGCAATGCGTCCGGGCCATCCGCGGCGCCGCGGCGGCCCTTGTTGCGGCGGACTCCTTCGTCGCTGGAGAATCCGATCAGAACACAGTCGCCGGGAGCTGTTTCGGCTGAATACGGTTGCACGGCATGATGCCACCGCAGATGCTCGGCAGTGGTGCCGTCGGAGCGCCCGGTCCACGGCTTGGGTTCGATGTCGACTGCGATCTGATGTGCCACGACGGCCTCCCGGTGAGTGTATTTCAGTAGCTTGTGGCGAGTGCGCCGTTTTTCCAGACCTCGCGCACCAGAGGGACGCCCGGGCGGTAGGCGAGGTGGAGGTACGACGGTGCATCGAGCGCGATGGCGTCGGCACGTGTTCCGAGAGAAAGGGTTCCGACGTCGGTGCGCTGCAGCGCCCGAGCGCCACCTGCAGTGGCTGCCCAGACTGCCTCAGCGGGCGTCATGTGCATGTCTCGCACCGCAATTGCGATGCAGAACGGAAGGCTCGTGGTGTAACAGGTACCGGGATTGCAGTCGGCGCCCAGAGCTACGGTGACTCCGGCGTCGAGCAGTGCGCGGGCGTCGGGGTACTTGTTGCGGGTGGAGAAGTCGGCGCCGGGCAACAGTGTTGCTACGGTGGAACTTTGAGCCAGGGCGTCGATGTCCTCGGCGGTGACGTACGTGACGTGGTCGACGGACGCTGCTCCCATCTCGACGGCGAGCTGGACTCCTGGCCCTTCGCCGAGCTGATTGCCGTGGACGCGGGGGATCAGTCCGGCGGCGACGCCTGCGCTCAGGACTGCATGAGCCTGTTCGCGGTTGAACGCTCCTCGCTCGCAGAAGACATCGATCCACTTTGCGTGTGGCGCACAGGCAGGGATCATCTCGTCGCACGCCATGGCGACGTAATCATCGGCGCGGCCGGCATATTCGGGTGGTGGAACATGGGCGGCCAGCAGTGTGACCTCGTCGGTGAACTGCCCGGCGATCAGTGCGCTGCGTAGTTCGCTCTCGGTGTTCTGCCCGTACCCGGTCTTGCATTCGACGGTTGTGCTGCCCGAGCGCAGGGATTCGTCGAGTAGGCGTCGAACATTGGCCTGCAATTGCTCGTCGGTGGCCGAGCGCGTCGCTTCGATAGTGTTGCGAATGCCGCCGGCGGCGTACTTCTCGCCCGCCATGCGAGCTGCGAATTCCTCGGCCCGCTCGCCACCGAACACCAGGTGCGAGTGACTCTCCACGAAACCGGGGAGCAGGGCCCGACCGCCGATATCCTGACCGATATCGGCAGCCGGGGCGTCGGCGGAATCGCCGACCCAAGCAACAACGCCGTCGTCGAAAACGATTGCCGCGTCGTGTCGTACGCCGAGCTTGCCCTCACCCAGAGTCGGGTCATTGGTGACGAGGGTTCCGATGTTGGTCAGAACTGTGGTTCGAGAACCATTCGTGGTCAATGTAATTCCTAACTCAGTGTGAGGTGGTGGAGCTGTTTCAGTTCTCGGTCATCGGGATACGGACGCCGCGCGTGGCCGCCGTGTCGATGGCGTGGTCGTATCCTGCATCCGCATGCCGGATGACGCCCATCCCGGGATCGTTGGTGAGAACTGCTTCGAGCTTCTTGGCTGCGAGTTCGGTGCCGTCGGCGATGCACACCTGTCCCGCGTGGATGGAGCGTCCCATACCGACGCCGCCGCCTTGGTGAAGTGAAACCCACGAAGCGCCGGACGCGGTGTTGACCAGGGCGTTGAGCAGCGGCCAGTCGGCGATCGCGTCGGACCCGTCGATCATCGATTCGGTTTCGCGGTACGGCGAGGCGACCGATCCCGAGTCGAGGTGATCGCGGCCGATGGCGATCGGCGCGGACAGTTCGCCCGAGGCGACCATCTCGTTGAACTTGAGGCCCGCGAGGTGGCGCTCACCGTATCCGAGCCAGCAGATGCGGGCCGGAAGGCCCTCGAAGGCAACCTTTTCGCCTGCCATGGTGATCCAGCGACGCAGGTGCTCGTTCTCGGGGAAGAGTTCGAGGATGGCCTTGTCGGTGGCCTCGATGTCCTTGGGATCACCGGAGAGAGCTGCCCAGCGGAAGGGGCCGAGACCTTCTTCGAAGAGCGGGCGGATGTAGGCGGGAACGAATCCGGGGAAGTCGAAAGCGCGGTCGTAGCCGGCCTTGCGGGCCTCGTCACGGATGGAGTTGCCGTAGTCGAACACCTCGGCGCCGGCGTCCATGAATCCGACCATGGCCTTGACGTGCGCGGCCATCGCGTTGCGGGAATCTTCGGTGAACTTCTGCGGATCCTTCTCCGACATGATCTTCATGTCGGGGAAGTCGATCCCGATCGGCAGGTAGGCGAGGGGATCGTGCGCCGAGGTCTGGTCGGTCACGATGTCGATGGGGGCCTTCATCTCCAGCAGCGCCGGGAAGATCTCTGCCGCATTGCCTTCGAGGCCGATGGAGAGCGGCTTCTTGGCGTCACGTGCCGCTGTCGCCAGTTCGAGCGCGTGCTCGATGCTGTCGGCCTTGGTGTCGAGGTACTTGTGGGCGATGCGACGGTCGATGCGGGTGATGTCGCAGTCGACGCAGATCGCGACGCCGTCGTTCATGGTGACGGCGAGAGGCTGGGCGCCGCCCATTCCGCCGAGACCTGCAGTGAGCGTGATCGTTCCGGCGAGCGATCCGTTGTAGCGCTTCTTCGCAATGGCGCCGAAGGTCTCGTAGGTGCCCTGCAGGATTCCCTGGGTGCCGATGTAAATCCAGGAGCCTGCGGTCATCTGGCCGTACATGGTCAGGCCGAGGTCTTCGAGACGGCGGAACTCTTCCCAGTTCGCCCAGTCACCGACGAGGTTGGAGTTGGCGATCAGCACTCGCGGTGCCCACTCGTTGGTGCGGAAGACACCGACCGGCTTGCCGGACTGCACGAGCATGGTCTCGTCGTTCTTCAGCGTCTTCAGCGTGGCGACCATGGCGTCGAATGCCGCCCAACTACGTGCTGCGCGACCGGTTCCGCCGTAGACGACGAGGCTGTCCGGGTGCTCGGCAACATCGGGGTCGAGGTTGTTCATGAGCATGCGCAGGGCGCCCTCCTGCTGCCAACCGAGCGTCGTGAGCTCGGGGCCGCGGGGAGCACGGACGGGGCGCGGCTCGTGGCCGGGGGTGCTGATTTCCATGGTGTTCTCCTTGCTTAACTGAAGTTCGAAAGATGTTGGGGGATCAGACGCGAGAGTCGGTCATCGCGGTGTGATCGGGGTAGATCATCGACGAAGGTGGATTGCTGGTGCGTTTGGCGAGCGGGTAATAGATCAGCCCGGTGAACACGATGCCGACGATCCAGGAGATGTCGGCGCCGCCGAGCATGTCCGTGACGGGGCCGGTGTACATCTTCTGGGCGAGGAACGGGATCTGGGCGAGAACGCCGGCGGCGTAGCAAGCCAATGCGGTGAAGTTCCATGCTCCGTATCGACCGTTGACGTCGTAGAGCGCCGGAATGTCGATGCGCTCCTTGGAGATCAGGTAGTAGTCGATCAGATTGATCGCACTCCACGGCGTGAACACCATCAGCAACACCAGGACGAAGTTCTTGAAGTTGTCCAGGAAGTCGGCGCTGGCGGCGATGGCGATCAACACCGAGACAGCGGTGAAACCGAGAATGTAGAGGGTACGGGCGGTGCTCGAGATTCGTGACTGGCCGTTGAAGGCTGTGACGGTGGTCAGGATCGACATGAATCCGCCGTACGCGTTGAGCACGTTCACCGTCAGCTTGCCGACCAGGATGACGAAGTAGATCAGGAAGGCGATGGCAGCGGGTCCGGCGAGATCTCCCATGAAGCCGACCTGGTTACCCAGGAACGCGTCGCCGGCGCAGGCCGCGACGAGGGCGCCGAAGGTCATGGACCACTGTGATCCGATGACGCTACCGAGGAACGTCGACCAGAAGGTAGTGCTCTCGGAGGTGCTGCGCGGCAGGTAACGCGAGTAGTCGGCGACGTACGGGCCGAACGTGAGCTGCCAACCGGCGCCCAGCGAGATCGCGAGCAGGAAGGTGACGATGTCGAAGCCCTTGATACCGACGTACGAGGCGACGTCGTACTCGAGGAACAGTCGAACGGCCAGGTATGAGAATCCGACGATGCCCACGACGGTGGCGATCCTGCCGACGATGTGGATCAGCTTGTAGCCGGTGACCGCGACGAATGCGGTGAGGAGACCGAAGACGACGATGCCGACGGTGGGGCTGTCGATGTGCAGGATCTTGTTGACGGCTTGGCCGGCCAACACGGTGCCGGTGGCAGCGAAGCCGAGGTACATCAGGATGACGAGAACTAGCGGTACGACGGCTCCCTTGACGCCGAACTGGGCGCGACTCGAGATCATCTGGGGGAGGCCCATGCGCGGGCCCTGTGCGGAGTGAAGCGCCATGACAGCGCCACCGAAGATGTTGCCGATCAGAAGTCCGACGATTGCCCAGATGGCGTCCGCGCCGAATACGACGGCGAGAGCACCGTCGACGATTGCCGTGATCTGCATGTTGGCGCCGAACCAGAGAGTGAACTGGCTGCGCGGGGTGCCGTGTCGTTCTGCATCCGGGACGACGTCGATAGTGCGTCGTTCCGGAGTGAGGATGACCTCGGCCGGTCCATCGTGAGTCATAGGCCTGTCTTTCTGCTGCGAGCCCGTCGAGCGACGGAATCGACGTCGGGGTATTGCCCACCTTCTTCGTGCTTGGTGCTTTGCGCCTGGTGCTCTGTGCGCTGGGTCACTGTCACTGCGGATAAATGTATATGCCTGTATATACAGGCGTCAATACCTGAAACCCGATTTCGCGTAAATGCTGTGTAACACCGCTCGAGAATCAGAAACCCTTACCAGGGTTGAGGATTCCGAGTGGATCGAACGCGGCCTTGATCGATCGGTGCAGTTGCATGCTGTCCTCACCGAGCTCGAGAGAGAGCCAGCGACGCTTCAGAACGCCGACGCCGTGCTCTCCGGTCAGAGTTCCGCCGAGTTCGAGAGCACGCCGGAAGACCTCGTCCGCGGCGGTCCACACGGCTTCGGGGGCCGAGCCGTCGGCAGTGCGGTCGAAGACGAAGGTCGGATGGACGTTGCCGTCACCCGCGTGCGCGACGGTCATGATCTTGACCGAGTGCTCGGCGGCCGCCCGGTCGATACTTTCGAGCATGTCGGGCAGTTTCGACCGCGGGACCCCGACGTCTTCCACCAGACATTGCCCGAGTCGTTCGGATGCCGGATAGGCGAGTCGGCGAATCTCGAGTAGCTGTGCGGCTTCTGCTGCGTCCTGTGAGACGGCGACAAAATCGGCGCCGGCCCTCTCGAAGTGTTTCTGCATCGCCGCGGCTGCTGCGTCGGCGTCGACCCCATCGGCCTGTGCGATCAGCATCGCGGCGGTGTTGTCTTCCAACCCGATTCGTTTCCAGTCGTCGACTGCGCGAAGGGTTGCTCGATCGATCAGCTCCAGCAGGCTCGGCCCGATTCCGTCGCGAACGACCGCGGCAACCGCGTCCGCTGCGGAGCGGAGAGAATCGAAACTGCCGACGACGGTGACCGGTGCTCTCTTGGGCTTGGGCTGCAACTTGAGCGTGGCACTCGTGACGACTCCGAGTGTTCCTTCCGAACCGACGAGAAGACTGGTCAAGTCGTATCCCGCAACACCTTTGACGGTCCTTCGGCCTGTCCGCACGATCCGACCGTCGGCGAGCACAACCTCGAGACCCAGGACTGAATCGCGGGTGACGCCGTACTTCACGCAACGCAGCCCACCGGCGTTGGTGGCGATGTTTCCGCCGATCGTGGAGATCTCGAAGCTGCTCGGATCGGGGGCGTACATCAGCCCGTACTCGTCTGCTGCTCGACTGATGTCAGCGTTGATCACCCCGGCTTCCACGACAGCCAGCTGATCGTCCGGATTGACCTCGAGAATCGAGCGCATGCGAGTGGTCGAGATGACCAGGCAGCCCTCGACGGCTGCCCCGCCACCCGCCAAACCGGTCCCCGCACCGCGGGTTACCACCGGGACACGTTGAGCAGTAGCCCATTTCAGAGCCTCGGAAATGTCGGCCGCAGTTTCAGCGAGCATGACGGCTGCCGGATGGCCGGGTTCGGCGAGATGGGCCTCGTCGCGACGGTACGAGTCCATTACCGCCGGGTCGGTGATCAGGCGACTCGAACCGATCGACCGAGCGAGTTCGTGGACGGACATTCGTTTCTCCAGTCGGTCAAAGGTTGTGTGCGAGAGCGTCCACAGCTGAGATCACGGCGTCTTCTGCGTCCCGCTCGCCGACGGTGACCCGCACCCCCTCGCCAGGGAACATCCGGACCGAGACACCCTGGGCGACGCAAGCCGCTTCGAGTGCAGAAGCTCTCTCGCCGAGAGGGATCCAGACGAAGTTCGCTCCGCTGGGGACGGAATCGACGCCGCGCACAGCGAGTTGCTCACGTAGGTGAGCGCGACCCTGCGTCACCGTTTCGACTATCGAATCGGTGTGCGCCGGATCGGTCAGCGCTGCGCAGGCCGCGGCCTCGGCAACGGCGCTGAGCCCGAAGGGCGGTGCCGCGCTGGAAAGATCCGCTGCGATCGCCGGATTGGTGACGGCATAGCCGGCACGAAGGCCGGCCAATCCGTAAGCCTTGGAGAAGGTTCGGAATACGACGATGTTGGGAAAGGCTCGAAGCAGGTCGACGCCGTCGACATCGCTGGTCGCGAACTCCCGGTAAGCCTCGTCCAGAAGGATGAGGACGTCACCCGGGATCGAGCGGGCGAACGAGACGAACTCGGCGGTCGAGAACTCGCTTCCGGTCGGATTGTTGGGGTTGCAGACGAGTACCGCGCGGGTCTGCGGAGTCACGGCTGCCGCCATTGCACTCAGATCGTGCCGGTGTTCGGAATCGAGCGCGACGGGTACACCGCTCGCCCCGGCGATTCCGATCAGAATCGGGTACGCCTCGTAGCTGCGCCACGGGTAGACGACTTCGGTGCCCGGGCCCGTGTATGCGGTCAGTACCTGCTGGAGCAGTGCCAACGACCCGGCGCCGACCAATACCTGGTCGTCGCCGACGCCCAGGCGGTCGCTCAACCGGGCGATCAGCGTGTCGCCGAACAGCGACGGATACAAGTGCGAGTGTGAGGCCGCGAGATTGACGGCCTCGAGAATTGCCGCCGAGGGTGCAACCGTCGACTCGTTGCTCGACGCCCGCCACCGAACCTGCTCGAGGCCGGCGGCTTTGGAGTACCGAGGGAGTGCTTCGATTTCGGGTCGGAGGCGAGGCCGCAGCGCTCCGGGCGCGCTCATGCCAGGGCGCCGATCGCGTTCTCCGCGGCCGCAACGAGTGCACCCGATGCCGCCAAGTCCACCGCGGCCTCGATCTCGGGGGACAGGAAGCGATCGGTGCCCGGCCCCTGCACCTTCTCGCGCAGGGTCCGAAGGACGGCTCCGGTGGCTGGTGAGGGCTCGAGTGGGGAGCGCAAATCGATTCCTCGTGCTGCAGTGAGTATCTCGATCGCGAGAACTCGGGTGAGACCGTCGATGGACCGGCGGAGCTTACGTGCACCCGACCATCCCATGGAGACGTGATCTTCCTGCATGGCCGAGGAGGGAATCGAGTCGACGCTGGCGGGGCTCGCGAGTCGCTTGAGTTCGGACACGACGGCAGCTTGTGTGTACTGCGCGATCATCAGTCCGCTGTCGACTCCGGGGTCGTCGGCAAGGAAGGGAGTCAGACCGTGGTTGCGTGCTACGTCGAGGAAGCGGTCGGTGCGGCGTTCGCTGATACCCGCGACATCCGCGGTCACGATGGCGAGGAAGTCCAAGACGTAAGCCACGGGAGCTCCGTGGAAGTTACCGTTGGATCGAACCCGTCCGTCGAGGGTGACAACGGGATTGTCGACAGCACTGGCCAATTCGCGCCCGGCGACGAGGCGGGCGTGATCGACGGTGTCGCGTGCGCCGCCGGCGACCTGCGGTGCGCACCGCAGTGAGTACGCGTCTTGAACCCTGGTGCAGTCAGGGCCCGCATGGCTGGCGACGATCGGGGAATCGGCAAGCAGACGCACCATGTTCGACGCGGCCGCGCCCTGGCCGGGGTGGGGGCGAAGCGTTTGGAGGTCCGCGGCGAACACCTGATCTGTGCCGAGCAAGCCCTCGACGCTCATGGAGGCAGCGATGTCGGCCAACTTGAGCAGATGATCGAGATCGGTGATCGCAAGGGCCAGTTGGCCGAGCATCCCGTCGGTACCGTTGATCAGTGCGAGGCCTTCTTTCTCGGCCAGAACCACCGGTTCGAGGCCATGGGCAGCCAATGCCGTTGCCGCATCGGTGAGTTCACCGTCGGCGGTGCGGACGGAACCTTCGCCGATGATTGCCATCGCCACATGAGCCAGTGGTGCCAGATCTCCCGAGCATCCGAGGCTGCCGTATTCGTGCACCACCGGGGTGATGCCTGCGGTGAGTAGGTCGGCGTACGCCTGTGCGACCACGGGGCGCACTCCGGTCCTTCCGGTGGCGAGCGTCGACAGGCGCAGAAGCATCAAGGCCCGGATCACTTCGCGTTCGACTTCCGGTCCCGAACCTGCCGCGTGTGAGCGGATCAGGCTGCGCTGCAACTGCGTCCGCAGATGCGCCGGAATGTGCCGGGTGGCAAGTGCGCCGAATCCGGTGGAAACCCCGTAGACCGGCGTGGGATCTGCGGCCAGGGCCTCGATGCGTGCACGACTTTCGGCGATCGCGGTCAGTGATTCCGCGGTCAATGCGACGCCGTAACCGTTGCGCGCGACGTCGACGACGTCGGCGATGGTGACAGCCCCGATTCCGACCTCAATGGTTCGGGTGGCTGTATGGGTGGCAGGGGTGGCGTTCATGGGACTCCAATGATGATGCGGTGGTGATCCAGCAAGTCTTGTATACGAGACTCTAGTCTTGAATATGAGACGAAAACAAGGCCCGCAAAGTACGCAGCGGAGAAATTGGCTACATGTCTGCGGTCGGGGTCTCCACCATTCGATCTCCGAGATCGGCAGAGAACTCGGCGCTGACGGCGCGCACTCGGTCGGCGATCAGGGCACTCTCCTTGGCCGATTTGGAGCCGGAGAGGAAGGTGACGCCGAGAGCTGCGACCGGACGACCGTCCCGCGTGATCACGGGGCTGGCGATGCAATTGATCCCGGATGTCGTCGCATTCTCTTCGACCGCATATCCGCTCTCACGTGCTGCGGCGAGCAGTTCTCGCAGTTCGGCGAGCGTCGACGGTCCCGTTCCGGTCCGCGTCGGCCAGGTGTATCCCTCGTAGAGCGCGCTGATTTGTTCCACGTCCAGACGGCTCAGAATCGCGCGCCCGACTGCGGTGAGATGCGCTGGAAGGCGAGTCCCGATTTCGGTCACCAATCGCACGCCCGGCTTCAGCGGTTCACGTTTGTCGAGGTAGATGACGTCAGAGCCCTGTAGTACCGCCAGATGGGACGTCTCATCCGTCGACTGAGTGAGTGCCAGCATGAATCGTTGGCCCTCACGGTGAAGTGGGCCTGAGCGCATGTACGACGCGCCGACTTCGAACGCCGAGACACCCAGGGTCCAGGCGCGTTGATCAGCCCAGTACGAGACGAACCGTCGATCTCGCATGACATTGAGGAGGTGATGCGTCGTACTCTTCGGCAGGTCGAGAGCGCTGGAGATTTCTGCCGTCGCCAGCGGCACACCCCGGCGGGCCAGGAGATCGAGCACGTCGAGCACGCGCTCAGCAGATTTCACGCGACTCGTCGTCATGTGGGGTGTGTCCTTACGAGTAGGTAGGAAATCCGGAGCGGGGAACCACATTGTCTCGGATACGAGACTGAATCGCCAAGTGCTCGGGGTGGTCAGGGAGCCTGGCTGCCGAGTTCCGCGGACAACCGGGCGCAGTGCTCCACCAAGACGCGACCGTGGCTGGCGCAGACCTCGTCCGTCAGACGGAATGTCGGGCCGACGACGCTGAGCGCTCCGGCTATCTGACCGACTGCGTTGTAGATCGGCGCGGCAACTCCGGTCGAGTGATCCTCGATGGTGTCGTGCGCAATGGCGTACCCGCTCTCACCTACCTTGCCGCTCAACGCTGCGCCGACGGCGGTGCCGTCCAGGGGAACGCTCTGTCCCACCCACCCCATGTGGCGGATCGCGTGCGTGCCCTCGATCTGATCGAGATACAGCGCAGTGTCTTTCGGTCCCATCGTCGACAGGTAGGTCGATTCCCTCGTGGTTTCGGCGATGGCCTTCATCGCGGGCCGGGCTCTCGGCAACAGTTGATTGTCGCCGAGAGCGCGAGCTCCGATCTGCAGTAGCCGCGGGCCGACGCGATAGACGTTGTCCTCGCCGCGAACGACGAACTCGGTTTGTTCGAGGCTTCTGATCAGGCGAAGGGCGGTACTGGTTGCCAGATCGGTTGCCTTGGCGGCGTCGCCGAGCGTCAATCCGCCGTGCTCGACGATCGCACCGAGAAGTTCGAACGTGCGATTCGCGCTGCGGGTCACGTCGCCGGGGGCCATGTCCTACTCCAAGTGCCGAGGGATGTCTGCGCTGAATCTATCGCGAGCCCGGCAGTACCTCACCGTGGTGCTCGTCCAGCAGGGGACTGCGGCGGACATCGGGGCGTTGGCTCTCACCGAACACGACGGGTTGTCGTACGTAGGAGATCTTTCCTGCTACCGGGTGCTCGAACGATTCGACGACTCCGCGATACTCGGCCTGTGCGGAGGTGAGTGCCTGCTGGACGTCCCAGATCTCCGAGCCGGCGAGGCCCGCGTCGCCGAGAATGCCGACCACGTCGGCGACGGTCTTTCCTGCAGCCCAGTTTTCGATCTCCTTGCGCAGTGCCGGCTCGTTCTCGGTCCGGGCGGTGTCGTCGGCAAATCGAGGATCTGCGATCAGGTCGATGCGATTCATCGTCTGCGCCAATTTCTCGAAGCCGGATTGGCTCGCAACCGCGAGGACAAAGAGTCCGTCGTCGGCCCGATAGGTGTCGAATGGTGTTGACACCGGATGACGGTTACCGACGCGTGGGGGAGTGAGCCCGGTGGATTGCAGTTGGCTGTGTGCTGTCGGCAGCATGGCGAGCATGCTGTCGAACATCGCGACGTCAAGGTGCTGCCCGAGTCCGGTCGCCCGTGCACTCAGCAGGGCGGTACTGATTCCCCAGGCGGCGAACAGCCCGGCGACCAGGTCTCCGAACGACTCACCCAACCGTGTCGGCCCGGATTCCTCCGAACCGGTGATGCTCATGATTCCCGAAAGAGCCTGGACTACAAGGTCGTAGGCGGCGGCGCCGGACATGGGACCGTCCTGTCCGAAACCGGAGATGGACGCGTACACGATCCGCGGATTGCGAGCCCGCGCAGCCTCGTAGTCGATTCCCAGGCGCTTAGTGACGCCCGGGCGAAAGTTTTCCACGACGACGTCGGCGGTCTCGATGAGCGTCAGCAGCGCCTCACGGTCCTCGTCGTCCTTGAGGTTGAGTGCCACCGAACGCTTGCCACGATTGAGCACGTTGAAGTAGATGCTCTCGCCGTCGCGGAACGGGCCGAGGTGCCGAGAGTCTTCACCGTGTTCGGATTCGATCTTGACGACGTCCGCACCGGCGTCCGAAAGCAGTGCGGTGCAGTAGGGTCCGGCGAGGACGCGCGAGAGGTCGATGACCCGGATGCCGTCGAGTGGGGGAAGTGCAGACATGTCCGCGCCTTTCAGAAATCGGTGGAACGCGGCGACGGAGCGTTGCCGGCAATGGTGAGCAATTGGATCTGCGAGGTGCCCTCGAAGATGCGGAGAATGCGGCAATCGCGGTACAGGCGTTCGATTTCCGATTCGCGCATGAATCCCGCGCCGCCGTGGATCTGCACGGTTTGATCGACGATCGAGAAGCAGGCCTCGGTGGCGACGTACTTCGAAATCGATGCGGCGCGGCGGATGTCCTGACCGGCGTCCTTGACGTCGGCGGCCCAGTCTGCGGTGACGCGTGACGCGACCAGTTGCGCGTCGCAGCCACCGAGGAGTAGCTGAATTGCCTGGAAGTCGAAGATCGGCGTGCCGAACTGCTTTCGCTCCGTTGCGTACTCGCGTCCCAGTTCCCAAGCGCGCAAAGCGATGCCGTTCGCCATTGCCGCCACGTCGATGCGCGCACGGTTCAGGGCGGTCAAGGCGATGTTGCCGCCGCGACCTTCGGTGCCGATCACCGAGTCGAGCGGCAGCACGACGTCGTCGAGGTAGACGGTATATGTCGGAGCCGAACGAATTCCCATCTTGTCCTGCGGCTCCGAGTAACTGATTCCCGGAGTGCCCTTGGGGACGACGAAGGCGGTGATGCCGCGGAATCCTGCGCTCGGGTCCGTCTTGGCGAAGAGCACGACCAGGTCGGCTTCCTTCGCGTTGGAGATGTACGTCTTGGATCCGGAGAGATGCCAGCCGTCGTCCTCGCGTCGAGCGACGGTACGCATCGAGGCGATGTCGGAGCCGGCGTCGGGTTCGGTGAGTGCAAATCCGGCCAGCAGTTCGCCCGACGCGAGCTGGGGCAACCAGCGGTGCTTCTGCTCTTCGGAACCGCCGACGAGAATCGGCTCGAGGCCCAGGTAGTGCGCGGTGTAAATCGATGCCAGTGCGGCGTCGGTGCGTGCAACTTCTTCGATGGCGACCAGTTGGGTTCGTGTCGACAGGCCCAGACCGCCGAATTCCTCCGGCACGGAAATGCCCATGAGGTCCTGCTGTCCGAGGCGCTTGACCAGCTGCGCCGGGAACTCTTTGGATTCGTCGCGTGCGGCTGCTCCGGGTTGGATCTCGGCGTTGGCGAAGGCTCGGACGGTGCTGCGGAACTCAGCGAGATCAACGCTGTCGATGTCGTGCGCGGTCTGGGTGGTCACGGGGGCTCCTTCGAAGCGAGGTAGTTCACGAATTTCATCTAATGGAATCTAATTGCCACTAGTTGGCATGACTGACTATGGCTGAGGGTGGCGAATTTGTCCAGGGGTGGAGCTGTTGTGTCGCGGCTCACGTTCTGCAATGATCAACTTGTCCAAACCTGTATAGACAAGTTGATCGCGGATCGAACCCACTACAAGTCGGAAGCAGCGTGGCTTTCGGCGGAAGGTGCTGACATGAGCCTCGTTTCAGTCGACACGACACCGGACTCCGAGAATGTGAGGAGGGTGTGCAGTAGGTATTTCGAGGGCTTGTCGGCTGATCGATACGCGGCGCTCGCCGAAGACCGCAAGCTTGCGATGGTCGCCGCGCACATGGATCTTTCGCGCCGACGGGGACACAACTCGTCGATCTCGAGACTCGCGCCGGCCGGGGAGCTGGGGGACGGGCCGGCAATTCAATACGTCGGCGACGACATGCCGCAGCTCGTCGAAGCGGTTCTGGCGACACTTGCCCGCGCGCGCATGGAGCCGGAATTCGTGGTGCACCCAGTGCTTCGCACAGTCGTGCAACCGGCGCACAGCACTGAAGACACCCGGGTCGGGGAGCGTGCCGAATCATGGATCCACATAGGACTACCCGCACATTGTTCGGACGCGCAGGCACAGGTGATCGCTGATGACGTCGCCGGAATCCTCGACCGTATCGCGCGTGCCTTCCGCGATACCTCGCCCCTGCGGGATCTCGTCGACGAGGCGCGCGGGCAACTGGCCTCGGGCGGTCACGCCGAAGAAGCTGACTTCCTCCAGTGGTGCAGTGCCGGAAACTTCAGTGTCGTCGGCGGTGCGCGAACAATCGACAGGCACGAGCCGTACACCCTCGGCGTGCTCCCCGATCCAACCGGCTCTTCGGATTCGAAGGCGGTGCCCCTCGCGATCGGAGTGGTGTACCTCGGGCAAGGGTTCGGTGGATCCGCATACGCCACAGAGATCGACGTGTCAGTCGGTGACCGTGAATACCGATTCATCGGGTCCTTCACCTCGACCGGACTTGTCGCAGACGTCAGGCGGACCCCCCTCGTGCGAGGGCGCGTCGCAGACATCTTCGACGCCTCCGGATCCACCGTGGATTCGTTTGTCGGACAATCGATGCTGGCGGTGATTCAGTCGATTCCGATCACAGTCCTCTTTGCCGCCGACCCGGCCCGAATTGCGGACGCACTGGACGAACTCACTTCTGTGGACGGCCGCACGTCGTTCCATCTGTTCCTGCAACCCGTGGGATGCTCTCCGACGACGGGGCAAGACCAGGAGCTGTCGGCTTTGCTGTTCGTTCCGCGCGAGAAATTCAGTACGACGATCAGAACAACGGCCGAGTCGGTACTCGCCGAGGCGCTTGGTGCCCGCACCATCGAGTTCTCCAGTCGAGTATCGGAATCTCCCTTGGCTGTCGTGCATTTCACGGCCACAGTCGGCGGCGGCGCGAACTTTGCATCGGCGCGACAAGCGCGGGAGATTCGGGATCTCGTCGTCGACGCGTGCCTGACGTGGGACGAGCGATTCGTTCTGGATGCTTCGCACTACGACGAGCAGCGCAGGCGTGCTCAGTTCGCCGAGCAAGTTCCGGTGGCATACAAGCAGGATTTCGACGCCGTCCGCGCCGCCGAGGACATGGCGGTATTCGACGGCCTCGAACTCGGAGAGGTGAGCCCACGGTTGGCCCGATCTGTCGACGGACCCGGTACTCACCGACTCGGGCTGTACGTATCGGGTGACCCGCTCTCGCTGGGCGAGGTGCTGCCCGTATTGCAGAGCCTGGGGGTCGACGTGGTCGACGAGCGTCCGTACGAGCTCGTCTCGGCAGGCTCGGAACAGTCCTGGATCTACGAGTTCACGCTCGACTATCCGAGTGCGCCGGTCGAAGGCTTCGACAACTTTGCCGCGCGGTTCGCGGCGACGTTTGCCGCGGTTCGAAACGGCTCCGCCGAGCCGGACTCGTTCAACGAACTTGTCGCGATCGCCGGACTCGGTTGGAAACAAGTAGTGGTGCTGCGGGCATACGCGGAGTTCTTGCAGCAAGCAGGATTTCCGTACAGCACCAGTCGCGTCGCCGAGGTACTTGCCGATCATCCCGAGATCGCCGCCGGTCTGTGCGAATTGTTCGAGAGCCGTTTCGATCCCGACGTCGTAGACGGAGATCGAGGTGCGCGTGCAGCAGCGGAGGTGGAAACAGCCGTGGCACAAGTGCAAGGACTCGACGCCGATCGGATCCTGCGCGCGTTGTCCGAGCTGGTCCGTAACACGTTGCGTACCAACTACTTCGTTTATGGCACCGAATCGCTCGGCGCACTCTCGTTGAAGTTCGATTCGGAGAAGCTGTCCGTATTGCCCTTCCCTCGACCGAAGTTCGAGATATTCGTGTACTCACCCGATGTAGCAGGTGTGCACCTTCGCTTCGGTACGGTTGCCCGCGGCGGCTTGCGCTGGTCGGATCGGAAAGAGGACTTCCGCACCGAGGTCCTGGGATTGGTGAAGGCGCAGGCAGTCAAGAACGCGGTCATCGTGCCTGTCGGTGCGAAGGGCGGATTTGTCGTCAAACGCCCGCCGGTTCCAGGACAGGGTGTAGACGCGGACCGAGAAGCCACGTTGGCGGCCGGGATCGAGTGCTACCGATCCTTCATTCGCGGACTACTCGATCTGACCGACAACGTCGACAAACAGAGCGGCGCCGTTGTCGCGGCGCGAAGGGTCGTTCGCCACGACGGGGACGACACTTATCTTGTTGTCGCCGCGGACAAGGGCACTGCAAAGTTTTCCGACATCGCGAACGACGTTGCCGCGCAGTACGGATTCTGGCTCGGCGACGCCTTCGCATCCGGCGGATCGGTCGGCTACGACCACAAAGCCATGGGTATCACGGCGAAGGGCGCCTGGGAGAGTGTCAAGCGGCACTTCCGGGAATTCGGCGTCGATACCCAGCACGACGACTTCACCGCGGTGGGGATCGGAGACATGAGTGGTGACGTCTTCGGCAACGGTATGTTGTGCAGCAAGCACATTCGTCTCATCGCGGCGTTCGATCATCGGCACGTGTTCGTCGACCCGAACCCGTCACCTGAGCGCTCGTACGACGAGCGATCACGTCTCTTCTCGCTCCCACGATCGTCGTGGGCCGACTACGACCCGACCTTGATCAGTGCGGGTGGCGGAGTGTGGGAACGCTCGGCGAAGCGCGTTCCGATCAGTGACGAGATGCGACAGGCACTGGGTCTCGACGCCGACGTCACCGAACTGACTCCACCGCAACTGGTTCGGGCGATTCTGCGGTCCCCGGCAGATCTCTTGTGGAACGGCGGCATCGGAACGTACGTCAAGGCCTCCGGTGAGTCCGACCTCGAAGTCGGCGACAAGAGTAATGACGCGGTTCGGGTGAACGGCAACGAAGTGCGTGCACGTGTGATCGGTGAAGGAGGCAACCTCGGCCTCACCCAAGCAGGACGAATCGAATACGCGCGTATCGGCGGACGGATCAATACAGACGCCCTCGACAATTCCGCGGGAGTCGATTGCTCCGATCACGAGGTGAACATCAAGATCCTTCTCGACTCCCTGATCAGCTCAGGCGTCGTCGCGGACTCACATCGCGACGCACTGCTCGAATCGTTGACCGATCAGGTCGCCGAACTCGTTCTTGCAGACAACCGTTCACAGAACGAACTGATGGGCACCACGCGTGCGGATGCGGGGGCAATGATCGGCGTGCACGGCAGAGTGATTTCGAACCTCGAATCTCGCGGAATCGTCGACCGCGTCATCGAAGGGTTTCCGACCAAGAAGCAGTTCGCCGCGGCCGAGAAGACGGGAACGGGGCTGACGTCGCCGGAACTCGCCACACTGATGGCCCACGTCAAACTCGATCTGAAGTCCACGCTGTTGGCGGGAAGCTCGATCGACAACCAGATCTACCGCAAGGCGCTGGTGAACTACTTTCCGGAGGGCGTTCGAGATGCAGGGGGCGACGCCCTCGACCGGCACCCATTGCGGCGCGAGATCGTCGCGACCGTGCTGACGAACAACGTCATCGATCGGGGCGGCATCACCTATGCGTATCGGCTCGGTGAAGAGGTCGGCGCTGATCCGGAAGACGCGGTACGTGCCTTCACCGTGGTTTCCGAGGTGTTCGGACTGTGGAAGTTGTGGCACGACATCAGCAAAGCCTCGATCTCGACCGCCGTATCCGACGAGTTGATCCTGCTCACCAGGCGACTGCTCGACCGGGCGTCACGGTGGATGCTGACGCGTCGGCCGCAACCGCTGGCCGTCGGGGCCGAGATCAGCAGATTCGGTGATCGCATCGCGGAGGCGTCGACCGAGCTCGATGACTGGCTGGTAGGCGCAGATCAGCGGAACCTGGCTGCGCGAACGGTCCTCATCACGGACAAGGGCGCGCCGGAGAACCTGGTCAGGCGAGTGGAGATATTGCTCGATCAGTTCGGACTGCTCGATGTGGTGGAGATCGCTGACCTCGCCGATCGCGCAATCTCGGAGACCGGTGAACTCTACTTCCGGCTCGGTGAGCATGTTGGGCTCGTCCCGATGCTCAATCGAGTGTCGGCATTGAGCAAGGACGGAAAATGGAACGCATTGGCGAGGTTGTCGCTGCGGGACGAGTTGTACTCGACGGTGCGGGCCTTGACCCTCGACGTCTTGGCCGACGCGGAAGCGGGTGACTCGACAGCGGAAAAACTCTCCAGGTGGGAAGAAAGGAATGCGTCGAGAATCGAGAGGTCGACTCTCGCGCTCGCCGAGATCGAGGCATCGGGGCAACACGATCTTGCTGCGCTTTCGGTTGCGACGAGCCAATTGCGGCGCATGGTGGGCTAGGCCCGGCGCGGACGCCCGCGGATTGATCGGAAAGGTGCGCGAGACGGATAGACTTCGAAGGCCGAACGGGAGAACCGACTCGGTGGTTTTCGACGAACGGGTGGTGGCGATGGCGATTGCTGAAGTGGACGCAGAACTCGCCGTGCTGTTCAACGAGGCAGGCGGCGAGTCCGCCCCTGCCTACGAACGGGTGAAGAACCTCGTGGTCTCGCAGATCAATTCGGGTCGGTGGACCGAAGGCGATCAGCTGCCTTCGGAAAATCAACTGGTCAGTGCACTTGGGTTGTCACGTATGACGATCAACCGAGCGCTTCGTGAACTCACCAGCGACGGTCTGATCGTGCGGATGATGGGGGTCGGTACTTTTGTCGCCGCCACGAAGACCGCGTCCCCGCTGTTCGAAGTAAAGAACATCGCCGACGAGATTCAGCGCCGCGGCCACCGTCATCGAACCGAGGTCGTCTTCGTTCGTGAGGAAGAAACCGACCACGGGCAGACGTTCCTTCGTGAATCGGTGGGCAAACGGGTGTTCCATTCGCTGATGGTGCACTTCGAGGACGAAACCCCGATTCAGGTGGAAGACCGGTTCGTGAATCCGAACGAGGCGCCCGACTATCTGCGCCAGGACTTCACCGCGATCACCCCCAACAACTACTTGAGTGACGTTGCGCCTCTGGTTCGCGGCGAGCATGTCGTGGAAGCAGTGTTAGGTAGCCCGGACGAATGCGAGCTGCTCCGCATCGATCGAGGGGAACCGTGTCTGCTGATTCGCCGCCGCACCTGGTCGGCCAACGGGTTGGTCAGTGCGGCGCGCTTGATCCACCCCGGTTCACGCAATCGCTTGGAAGGAACCTTCGAGCGCTGATCGTTTCGAGTGGCGAGTCCTGAACGCAGGCTCGTCCGATCGCACCATTTTCGGGGTCGAGTTCGGTGCAATCGACCAGGACGTGACTGCGAGCACACTGAGATCATGGGTGGACGGTTATTGCTTCCGCAACCTCACTTCCCGACGAGTGAGACCTGAGCGGATCGCAGCAACGCTGTCTACGCCACTGGCTTCCATGATCGAAGGAGTTCGACCTGTGACCGACTTGCCCAAGGACCTACTTGTCGCCCCGAAGTGGCAGGAACGCCTCGACGAACTGGCAGCCAAGCATTCGGTACCTGGCGCGCAGGTCGGTGTGATCGCGCTGGGCGAAGACGGTGCAGCGGATATCCGTGTCATCACCACCGGAGTGACGAGCCTGAACACGCGTGTCGACGTCGACGCAGACACCCTGTTCCAGTACGGATCCGCGAGCAAGATCTGGACGACGACTCTGATCATGCAGCTCGTCGACGAGGGCAAGCTGACGCTGGACACCCTGGTGGTGGAGGTGCTTCCGGAGTTCACGATCGCGGATCCTTCCAACACGAAGGAAATCACGATCCGCCAGTTGCTCACGCACACAAGCGGTATCGACGGAGACCTGTTCAACGACACCGGCGACGGCGACGACTGCGTCGAGAAGTACGTCGACGAACTCGCGACCGCGATCAGCGTCACCGAGCCCGGCGGGCATCTGAGTTACAGCAATGCAGGTTTCGCCGTTGCCGGCCGTATCGTCGAGGTTCTTCGTGAGATGACGTGGGACGAGGCGTTGGTCGAATACCTCTGGAAGCCACTCGGATTGACGCACATCATCACCAAGGCCAAGGATGCCCCGCTGTTCCGCACCGCCGTCGGTCATGTGGCGAACCCGGATCGGACGTCGCCGGACAAGGTGGTTCCGACCAAGCAGTGGCTGCTTCCGCGCGGTATCGGTCCGGCCGGGATCATCACCGGATCCGTCAGCTCGCTTCTGACCTTCGGTGCTGCACACATGCGTGACGGCCTCGCGTTGACGGGTGAACGCATCCTGTCCGAAGAATCCGCGCGTCTGATGCGCACCCCACAGTTCGACCTGACCGCGGTTTCGAGCGTCGATCAGGCCTGGGGGCTCGGCTGGATCCTGTCCGACTGGGGCGGTGTGACGTCCGCGCAGCACGGTGGTGCGACGATCGGCCAGATCACTCGTTTTCACACCTTCCCCGAACTCGGCCTGGCCATGGCAGTTGTCACCAACTCGCGTGGTGGCGGTGCCCTGGCTCACGACATCGAGAAGGAGATCGCTCAGGAGCTCGATCTCGTTCTGCCGGAGCCGAAGTCCGAACCGGATGCAGCAGACATCGATCTGTCTCACATTCTCGGGACCTATGAATCGACAACCGTTCGAATCGAACTCACGCGTGGCGACGACGGCGGATTCCAGGCTCAGAACTTCGCCAAGGTCGAGATCGACGGCGAGCCGCCGGCCCCGCCCACCAAGGTCGTGCCTCTGTCTGCTTCCCGGTTCTCGATCAGTAACGAGAGCGCTTCTGGCGAGATGGCTCACCTCACGATCGATGGCGAGGAATATCTGTACATGACACGGCTTTTCAAGAAGATTTCCGACTAGCCGCGGCGAGATGATTCTCTCCGCTGAATGAATTCTCGGGCAGGTCGAGGGCGATGAGGGCCCTCGACCTGCCCGCACTACTTTCTCGAGGAAAACTCATGTTGAAACCTCTCGCTCCTTTTCCGGACGTGAATCACCCAGCGGCACTGGATGCTTACGGCCTTGCGCCGGTCATCGACGGTCACAACGATCTGGCATGGACGGCTCGCGAAACTGCCGCATACTCGGTGGAAAATCTGGAGAAGGATTCCATATTCCAAACCGACATCGACAAACTCGGTCGCGGTGGCGTCGGTGCGCAGTTCTGGTCGGTTTACACCCCGTGTGACAGGACGGAGGCCGAGGCTGTTCAGTACACACTCGAACAGATCGACTATGTATACCGGATGATCGAGCGGTACCCGGATACTTTCGAATTCGCGCGCACCGGTGACGATGTGCGTCGCATCTGGAGCGAGGGCAAGGTCGCGTCATTGTTGGGTGCGGAGGGCGGTCACAGCATCGGCAGTTCGCTCGGCGTTCTGAGAATGATGGCGCGCCTTGGTCTTCGGTACATGACTCTGACGCACAACGACAACACCGGGTGGGCGGACTCCGCGACGGACACGCGCGTACACGGCGGGCTGACCGACTTCGGTCGCGAGATCGTGCGCGAAATGAACCGGCTCGGCGTGCTCGTCGACCTGTCGCACGTCTCGGTGGAAACGATGAGAGATGCCATCGAGACGTCGTCGGCGCCGGTGATCTTCAGCCATTCGTCCTGCACTCAGCTATGCGGTCACCCCCGCAATGTTCCCGACGAGGTCATGAGGCTGCTCGCGGACAACGGCGGGGTCATCATGATCGCCTTTGTGCCCATGTTCCTTTCTTCCGAGTACAACGAGTGGTTCAAAGGCGGGCGGGTCGGCCCACGGCCGGCGATGACGGTGGACCATCTGGCCGATCACGTCGAGCATGCCCGAGACGTCGCGGGCATCGACCACATCGGTTTGGGAAGTGACTACGATGGGTTCGACGACTTTCCGGACGGTATGCAGGACGTATCCGGTTTCGCGGTGTTGATAGACCGTCTGGCGGAACGCGGTTGGTCCGCGGAGGACTTGGCAAAGCTGATGGGCAACAACGTGTTGCGTGTGCTCGACGAGACCAGTGCGGCCTCGATATCGAGCCTTTCCTAGCCGTATCGACGCCCGAGAAGATGAGGATGAGAATGAAGAAGATTCGTACCGTTGCACTGAAGGTGGTTGCTTCGGTGTCCGTAGTTCTGGTTGTGCTGGTATCGATAGCGCTCGTATTCAACGTCGGCTCCAGCAAGGCGAACGTTCCTACCGCGGAAACGGGCAACCAGTTCGTGTCCGTCGACGGCAAGAACATGAGCTACTCGATTCGCGGCAGCGGTGATCGGACCATCGTGCTGCTGCCCGGGTTCGGAACGTCCGCACCGATCCTCGACTTCAAATCACTCATCGACGAGCTTGCACCTGACTACCGCGTTGTCACGATCGAGCCCTTCGGCTACGGATACAGCGACGCAACCGACAAGGACCGCACGGCTGAGAACATCGTCGAAGAGATACACGAGGCTGTGCAGGCCTTGGGGATTGACGAATACATCCTCATGGGTCACTCCATCACAGGTGTTTATGCCTTGGACTACACCGCGAAGTACGGCGACGAGGTCACCGCTTTCGTGGGCATCGACAGCAGCGTCCCGGGGCAGCCGAACATGGACACCAAGTTCCCGATCGAAGTCTTCCGCGTTGCAAAGAAATTGGGCTTCTCCGACGTTCTGGCGAAACTCGGTGGCAGTGAGGAAACCGATGCCTACCTCGATGAAGCCGAGAAGGCAGAGATGAGCCGACTCGTCGCGAAGAACAACTTCAGCGACACGTATCTCAACGAAATGGATCACCTTTCCAGCAACTTCGCCGCGGCGATCGGCAAGACGTTCCCTGCCGATCTCCCGATTCTGTTGTTCGCTGTACAGAATTCCAAGGTCCAGGGCTGGACAGAGCTGCACGAAGAACAGGCAGCATCGGTCGATCATGGTGAACTGGTCTTGCTGGACGGAGACCACTACCTACACCACACCAAGTCGAAGGAGATCGCCGAGAACCTCGAAAGGTTCCTGGGCGAGCTGAACTGAAACTCGTAGGACGTTAATGTTGAATGCGGGGCCATCGAGTCGAGATGGTCCCGCTTCTTCTTTCTCTACTGATCGTTCGGAGGCATTGTGGCGCAGACCTTGTCACGTGAGGAACTGGCGAGTGCGCTGGACTCGGCGTATTCGAAACTCGACGCGTTACTCGACGGCGTCGCCGAGGCCGATGCGTTCGACGCCGTTGCCGTCGATGCGTGGACGGTGCACGACGTACTCGCTGTGCGTGTCTGGTGGGCAGAGGCCGTCGTAGAGTGGATAGGTGCCGGACTGCGAGACGAGACACCGCAGACGCCGGCTGCGGGTTACAAGTGGACGCAAACACCCGCGCTGAACCAGTCGGTGGTCGAGGCGAGTGCAGGTACCTCGGTTCGAGAGCTTCGGGATCGTTTGCGCGCGGCTGTCGCAGCGCTGCGTCGATACGTGGGAACTCTCGAAGACGATCAACTGCTGTCGGTCGGGGTTTTCTCGTGGACCCGGACGTGGCCGGTCTCGAGGTGGATTGCCGTCAACACGATCACCCAATACGCGTCGTTGTCGAAAATGATTCGGCGAGTGCTGAAGTCGAACAATCAGCCCTGAAGTCGATGCATCCGCCATACGCCCGGTCCGTCGGGGAGCGAGGTCTGGCCGACGATCGTGAAACCGAACCGTTGGTACAGCGGGAGATTTCGTTCGGTCGACGTGTCGAGCCAGCAAGCCTGTTCGGTTCGATCCAGTTCCGCCAAGGCATGTTTCAGTAGTGCAGAGCCCAATCCACTGCCCTGCGAACGCGGTGTCGTACCGATCGTTGCCAACGACCACGCGTGCTCGAGGGCGGGAAGCGCAGACAGTTGTTCGTCAGCCTGGAGAACGCGCTCGAACCGATCTCCGTGCAGTTCCACGATCTTCTCGACAGTCGCTTCATCAGGCTCCGGGGCGTCGGGCGGCAGGACTGCGATGACGCCGTTGCCTGAATCATCGATGTATGAACGTCCGAACGGTAGTGCCAGGTGTTCGAGGTAGATCCGTTGCAGAGCGGCGACCCGTTCCACGTGAGAGTCTTCGGCGACGCACCAGTTCGTCCAGGGATAGTCGGCAAAAGCCTCGCCGAGAACCTCGGCGGCACGGTCGAGGTCGTCGATGGACAGCGGTCGAACAGAATTCTGCATAGTGCCACTTCAGCACAATGGTGTCTTCCGTCGCCACTCGATTTCGGCGGTGTAGCAGGTGCGCGGGCCGTGGTCACGTACTTGTGAGTTCATTCAAGAAAGTTGGACGCGGCTGTCGATCCTGCGTTCACTGGTAGTGATCGGGTAATCGCCGAGCTGTCAATTTCGGGCACATGAGATCCGGGTACGGCGATTCCCCGCGAAGGGAATGAATATGAACAGGCTCGAAGGCAAAAATGTAGTGATCACCGGCGCCGCCAGCGGAATCGGGCGTGCAGCAGCACAACTCATGGCGGCAGAAGGCGCCAAGGTGCTGGTCGCCGACCTCGATCCAGCTCGAGCGGAGGAAGCAGCGGCGGCGATCCGCGAGACCGGCGGCACTGCGCTGGGTTTCGGCGTCGATGTCATGAACGAGGAGTCCCTGGCAGCGATGATCGAAAGGGCGGTCGCCGAATTCGGTGGCATCAACGTCTTGTGCAATCACGTGGGCGGTAGTAATCCGCGCAAGGATCTCGACCTGCTCCGGATGGACCTGGACGAGTGGGATCGCGTGATGTCGCTCAACGTCCGCAGCACTGTCGTCGCTTCACGACTTGCCATTCCGCACATGAACAGTGCCGGTGGAGGATCGATCGTCAACACGGCCTCGGTAGGTGGATTGATCGGGGATTCCCTGCAGTCTGCCTACGGATCCGCCAAAGCGGCAGTTATTCGTCTGACGCAGTACATCGCAGTCCAGTACGGAGCAAACGGTGTTCGGTGCAACGCCGTAGCGCCGGGCGCGATCATGACACCCGCACTCGTGGACAACATCCCCGCTGATGTCATCGACGGCATGAAGCAGGCAAACGCGCTGCCCTACCTCGGTGAGCCCGAAGACATCGCACACGCCATGCTCTACCTGGCCTCGGACGAATCTCGCTACATGACGGGGCAGACCTTGGTGGTCGACGGTGGACTCACCAGCAAGAGTCCACTCGCGACCGGCCGTTCGTCGATGTTGAGCTGAGTCAGCTCCGCCAACCGCTGGGGCCGGCGCCCAGAACCTCGATGGATCCCTGACTGGCGTGTGAATGCTTGGTGCGGTGCGTCATTCGCCACCTTCCGTCGATTCGGGTCCAAGAATCGTGGTAGTCGCCGAGGGTGAAGAAGTTCAGGTGAGCTTTGCTTCCGGTGCCCACATGCATGTCGCTGACATAGGAGCGGCTGGTGGCAATATCACCGACCACCTCGACCAGCACGTTGCCGATCAGATGTTGGGTGGGACCGCACTCGTCGAGGAACGAGCGGATGGAAGCCACTACCTCGGCAGGTCCACGAAGAGTTCCGGTTCCCAGTTCTGCCGTAGCGTCCGGAGTCATGATCCGGTGGAGTTCATCCCAGTCCCGCGCGTCCATGGCTCGGGCGAACTCGAAAATGGAGCGGGTGATCTCGCGTTCGTCGAGAAGAGTGGTGATGTCGACGCCCATGCTGTGCGCCTTTCTTAACGTCGGGGGGTTAATAAAGGCGCACAGCAGAAGTCAGCGGTTCAGCAGCTTGCGCATCGCTTCGGCAGCGCCCTTGACCATCTTGTCTCGGGGGAAGCCGCTGCGCTTCTTGGCGCCTTCGTAGTTTCCTGCAGCAACCCAGATCGGGCCGTCGGCAAGGTGTTCGAGGCCTTCGCGTGCAACATCCTCGGGCTCTGCGACGTTCATGCCCGGGATGTCGAAGTTCAATCCCGCGCGAACCATGGCCGGCGTGCGAGTGACACCGAGAATGAACTCGACGACGTGAACGCCGTACGGCTGAAGTTCGAGCCACAGGCTCTCGGCGAAGATGCGACCGAAAGCTTTCGACGCCGCGTAGATGCTCTGGTGCTCGGAGCCCATGAATCCGGCCAGCGAGCCGAGCAGCATGATGCCGCCTCGTCCGCGATCCTTCATCAAACCGCCGAAATGGTGCGAGAGTTCGAGCTGCTTGTTGATGTTCAGCTCGATGACTCCGGCGAATCCCGTCAAATCACCGGTGACGAACTCGTGGCCGTAGCTGTTGGCGCCGGCGTTGAAGATGAGCAGGCCGACCTCGACGTCGTCGGTGACAGCCTTGATCTGGTCGAGCGCGTCGGGAACCAATAGATCCAGTGCAAGAGTTCGTACTTCGACGCCGTTGGCGCGTGCCTTGGCCGCGGTCTCCTCGAGCGGGCCCGGCTTGCGGGCGATGAGAACGAGGCTGATGCCGATCTTGCTGAGCTCGTCGGCGAACCCTGCGCCGACACCTTCGGAACCGCCGGCGATGACTGCCCACGGGCCGTAGTACTGGGGATCGATCATTACTACCTTCTTCGAAAGATGTTGGCTCGGCTAGTGAAACGGAGCGGGTACTGGTTCGCTGTCGTCGACGATCGGCTGAGGCACCGGCTCGTCGTTGAGAATCTCGAGCTCGCCCGCTGTTGCAGCGTTCACGATAGACGCGATCAAGGCGCCGCACTCCTTGCGGGGAGCACCGGGTCGTCCCTCACGTTGCCCGAATTCACGTTCGTCGGCGATTTCGAGGCACTGGGCGCGGGCCTGGTCACTCCACTGAACGGTGGTGTGTTCCCAACTGTTCTTCTGGACCAGGACCTGCGCCTTGCACTCAGCGCACTGAAGAGGCTGCATCTTCGTCTGCCTTCTTCGCAGCGAGGTTGTCTTCGACTTCCTTCTGCCAGGCGGCGACGGGTCGCGCGGTGTCGAGTTCGAATTCGAAGCGCTCGGTCATCTCGGGAGCGATGTCCGCGACGTCGACGTAGAACTGTTCGTACCAGCGACGGAGCTGGTAGACCGGGCCGTCTTCTTCGCACAGGAGCGGATTCTCGATGCGAGTCTTGTTCTTCCAGATCTCGACGTCTTGCTCGAAGCCCTTGGCGATGAACGTGCCGAAGTTCGCGGCCATCGCGTCGGCGGCTTCGCCCTGGAAACGATCCGACTTCTTGACGATGATGCCGTACTGGAGCACGAACTTGTCTGCGCTGACCGGGTAGTGGCAGTTGATGAGTACAGAGTCGACGTTGTAGTCCTCGTACTCGTAGGTCAGGTCGTCGACCATGAAGGAAGGGCCGAAGTACGTCGCAACCGAGTTGCTTCCCACCATCTTCGGGGTGCCTGCCGCGTGGGGACGCATATCGGAGCGAGCGACGCCGCGCATGTACTGCGTTGCGGCGTGGCCTTCGAAGACGTTCTTGAAGTACGTCGGGAACGAGTAGTGGACGTAGAAGAAGTGGGCCATGTCGACGATGTTGTCGACGATTTCACGGCAGTTCGTGTCGACGGTCGTGGTGTACCAGACCCAGTCGCTCCACTCGTCGCTGAGCGCGCCTTCGATACGGGGGATGGCTACGTCGTCGGTCGGCGGGTTGCCCTCGGGGTCGTGCCAGACGAAGAGCATGCCGTCCTGGTCGAGCGTCTGCCATGCGCGCGTCTTGGCCAGCGGGGGAACGCGGCGTGCGTACGGAATCTTCTGGCACTTGCCGTTGCCGCCCCAGCGCCAATCGTGGAACGGACAGGCAATGGCGTCGCCCTTGATGGTGCCCTGGCTCAGGTCGCCACCCATGTGACGGCAGTACGCGTCGAGGATCTTGACGTTGCCTTCACTGTCGGCGAAGACGACGAGCTTGGTACCGAACGCCTCGATGGAGTGCGGCTGGCCGTCCTTGAAGGACTCCGTGAGCCCAATGCAGTGCCATCCACGTGCAAAGCGAGTAGGCGCGGTTCCAGCTTGGATCTCGCGAACTTCGTCGTTGTCGGACTGATTGATCGTCACGATGAGTCCCGTCCTTTCCAGGGTCAGTGTCGACGCCCGACGCTAGGGGAGCGTGAATTACCGCTGGGGCCTCGTCTCACTGGCCGGGACCAGCGGCGAGCGAGAGGATCCGGCGGCTGATCCCGGCCTCCGGGACTTCCGATCATCGGAACGTGTGACCGACATATCGTGACGGGGCAGCCGTTATGTCTATCTGCCGATCCGCTCCCTCACGGTTCGGTGCGAGGAGTGTCTTCCATGGTCAACAAGGTTCTGAGCTCAGTCCGTGATCTGCTTCCGAAGATCGCGGCCCGCGCTCAGAAGGTCGACGATTCGCGCAAGATCTCCGAACGGACCATTCGGGAGCTTTCCGAAGCCGGCGTCTTCTCCATGCTGGCGCCCAAGAGATATGGGGGCGCCGAGAGCGACCCGGTCCACTTCTACGAAGTGGTCAGGGCAATCTCCGCTGCCTGTGGTTCGACCGGTTGGGTCGCGTCGGTGGTGGGAGTGCACCCGTGGCATCTGGCGCTTTTCGACGACCAGGCACAGGCCGACGTGTGGGGAGAGGATCAGACGACGCTCATCTCGTCCGCGTACGCGCCGGTCGGTCGACTGACGGCGGTGGACGGTGGTTACGAACTGTCGGGCCAGTGGGGCTTCTCTTCCGGCTGTGATCACGCGAGTTGGGCATTGCTGGGAGCGATGGTGGTCGGGATGGACGGCCGGCCGGTCGATTTCATGACGGTGTTGGTGCCGCGTACGGATTACGAGATCCGAGATGTCTGGGATGTCGTGGGGATGCGCGGCACCGCGAGCAACGAGATCGTGGTCGACAAGGCCTTTGTGCCCGAGCACCGATTGAAGCGCAACTACGAGACCGCACAACTTCGCGGCCCAGGCCAAGCAGTCAATCCTGGTCCGCTGTACAAGCTTCCGTTCGGGAGTATCTTCACCTCGACGGTCGCGGCTCCGTGTGTGGGCATCGTCGCCGGTTGTTACGAGGGGTACCTGGACGTGATGCGTGAGCGGGTCCGTCTGAGCTTGGGTGGTGGACGGTTCAGTGAGGACCAGTTCGCTCAGGTTGCCGTCGCGCGTGCGTCGTCGGAGATCGATGCCGCGATTCTGCAGATGGATCGCAATATCCGGGAGATGTACGAACTTGCTGTCGCCGGCAAGGAGCTTCCGCTCTCGATGAGGCTGCGCGCGCGTCGTGATCAGGTTCGCGCGACGGAACGTTCGGTGGAGGCGATCGACATGCTGTTCAAGACAGCAGGCGGGAACTCCCTCTCTCGTGGAAACCCGATCGAGCGTGCGTGGCGAGACGTTCATGCGGGCAGCGTTCACGTTGCCAACGAACCCGAGCGCGCGTTGGCGCTGTACGGCCGGGCGGCGTTCGGACTGCCGGTGGAGGACAACCTGATCTGACCGGTTGGCGCGCCGCCGAGTGGGGTATCTGCCTCTGGATGAGGGAAGTTCCGGCGCTGACTATCGGCTCGATCGTGGACATGGCGGGTGTCGCGCGGGCGAAAGTGATGCCGGCAGGCCGAAGCGGTGTCTTCGAGGAAGTCGGTGCGGGGGTCTCGCCGAGTTGGAATGTTTTCTGCAGCGACGATCGGATTGCCTTCACCGATTCCTTTTCCGTCGTGGGTGATCTCCGGTTGCGTATCGACCGCTCCGACCTCCGCGATCTCGGCGAGGGTGTGTCGTGGGCGCCGGCCACTTTGTACGAGCAAGACGGTTCGACGGCTGCTGTGTGCACTCGGTCCGCACTCACTGCCGTCGTGGCGCGGCTTGCTGCCGACGGACTGGAAGCTCGGGTGGGTCACGAGATCGAATTCACTCTTTTCGGTGATGCGTGCGACGGAGCGTGGTCGGCGTACGGGTTAGGTGCAGTCCTTCGCCGCGAGGACTTCCTCAAGGACCTTCTGCGCAATGCCGAACGCGCACAACTTCATATCGAGCAAGTTCATGCGGAGTACGGACCGGATCAATTCGAGATCTCCATCGCTCCGAGCGCTCCTGTTCAAGCGGCCGATCTTGTGGTGCTGGCCCGGATCTTGATCAGCCGCACTGCCAGAGCCCATGGATTGGCGGCATCGTTTTCACCGATACCTACGATCGGAGGTGCAGGGAACGGTGCACACCAGCACTTTTCGTTGATCTCAGGTGGGCGGCCCGTCTTCTCCGGTGGTGGTCAGGACTACGGGATGACCGACGAAGGATCATCAGCTTTGGGTGGAATCCTTTCTCACCTCACGGAATTCACGGCCGTCTTTGCTTCCTCGCCGCTCTCCGGCCTCAGGCTGCGTCCGGACAATTGGTCGGGGGCCTACGTCTGTTGGGGGCTCGAGAACCGGGAAGCGGCACTGAGGTTCTGCACGGAGTCACCGTCGAATCCACACGGCGCCAACGCCGAAGTCAAGATCATCGATCCATCGGCCAATCCGTATCTGGCCACCGCTGCGGTACTCGGTCTTTCGCAGATCGGTATCGACAATGCCGCGCCATTGCCGCCTGAAATCGTGGTGAACCCGTCGACTCTCACAGAGGCGGAACGTGATGAGCGCGGGGTGACCCGAGTCCCCACCGATCTCGGCGAGATCGTGCAGAAGTTCAACTCCTCCTCGGTGGCGAGGGAAATCTTCGGGGAGTCGATCATCGAAGCGATGGTGTCCGTGAAGGGAGCTGAGCAGGAGACGTTCTCCCAGATGGACGAGGCGACAACCGTCGAGAGGCTTCGATACACCTGGAGTTGAAGGGGTTGACGCTTAGGATCGTGAGTTCTATGTTTAAGTTATTCCTTAATTAAGGAGTTGCTTACATGGACGAGCGAAGTGGTCGACTCGATGCAGTATTCAGCGCACTGGCCGACCCGACGAGGCGTGAAATGCTCTCTCGCCTGACGGATGGTTCGATGACCGTCGGTGAGCTGGCCGAGCCGTTCGAGATGAGTCGGCCCGCCATCTCACAGCATTTGAAGGTGCTCGAGCGAGCCGGTCTCATCGAACGAACCGCCACCGCGCAATGGCGCACTTGCACCCTTCGCGCGGAGGGTCTCGACGACGCCAGCGCCTGGGTCGACGAACACCGGCGCGGTTGGAACGAACGCTTCGACCTCCTCGACGAGCGTCTACGTGAGCTGAAGCAACGTCGACCGAAGAAGGAGAAGGACAATGAGTGACCAGAATGCCGATGCCACCGCAGAATTCACCATCACCCGGATCTTCGATGCGCCGCGTGACCTTGTCTGGCAAGCGTGGACCGATCCCGACGAGGCGGCGCGGTGGTGGCACCCCGAGGGTGTCAGCAGCCCTCGGGAGCACGTCACGATCGACCCCAGAGTTGGCGGAACGTACCGCTACCTGATGATCAACGACGAGAATGGTGCCGAGTTTCCCACCGGTGGAACCTATCTCGAGGTCGACGAGCCGAAGAAGCTAGTCTTCACCTGGGGGAATCCAGGAGATTCGGTGGACACCGCGCCTCGAATCACGGTCACGCTCGCAGATCGGGGAGACAAGACCGAGATGACATTCCATCTGGTCGGGATCCCGGGTTTCAAGGGCGACGGCAACGTCTACGACGGGTGGGAATCCGCGTTCGACGTGCTGGACAAGGTATACCGCGGCGAGTAGTCGGGAATCGGACACCGCCACCGGGGCACCGGTGATTGAATGGAGTGAACACACCATTCAATCACCGACGTGGGAGAGCCTGATGGCACCAGAGGTTGCGGTAGTTCTCGAGGGATATACCTACTTCGAATGCCCGCGCTGGCACGAGGACCGAATTTGGGTGTCGGACTTCTATACCTACCAGGTGATTTCGGCCCGTGAGGACGGGACCGACGTACGCGTCGAGGCGGAGATTCCAGGGCAGCCGTCCGGGTTGGGGTGGCTTCCGGACGGCAGATTACTGGTCGTCTCCATGCGGGACCAGAAGATTCTGCGGCGAGAATCCGATGGCGATTTGGTGGTGCACGCAGACTTGTCCGAGTACGTGAGTGCCAACGTCAACGACATGCTGGTCGACGCGCAGGGACGAGCGTACGTGGGCAACTTCGGGTTCGACCTGATGAACCTGGCCCCCGTCGAGACGGCAGATCTCCTCCGCGTCGACCCGGACGGATCGGTGCACGTCGTGGCGCGAGATCTCCACTTCCCCAACGGGATGGCTCTGACGTCGACCGGAGATCTGCTCGTGGACGAAACGCTGGGAAATCGAATCAGTGCGTTTGCCGTCCAGCCCGACGGCTCTCTGGGCGAACGCCGTGATTGGGCGTCGTTCGGGTCGGTACCTGGTGGACCCGAGATGGAGACCACCCTCGCTGAGATCGTCGTTGCGCCCGACGGATGTTGCATCGACGGAGACGATTCGATGTGGGTGGCCGACGCACTCGGAAGTCGAATTCTCCACGTCGACCCGTCTGGCAAGACAATCGGTGAAATTGCCTTCGACAGCGGCGTCTTCGCTTGCGGGCTCGGCGGTTCCGACGGTCGTACGCTGTTCGTCTGTGCCGCCCCGGACTTCAACGAACACGCTCGCAAGGTGGCAACAGAAGGAAAGCTGCTGTCGATTCGTCTGGAGCCTTTGGGCTGACATGGAATTGGTGACCTCGCTACCTGCCGACACTCCGCTGCGGCAGGTGGCTCAGCACGTCGAACGCATCGAGAACCTCGGTTTCGACACGGTGCACATCTCCGAGACCATTCGCGACCCCTTTGCCGTGGCGGCACTGGCCGTCGAGCACAGCAGTACTCTCACTGTCCGGACGTCGATGGTTGTCGCGTTTGCGCGCAGTCCCATGGTGACGGCTTTGGCTGCCTGGGATCTTGCAGGTTTCTCGGGTGGGCGATTTCAACTGGGGCTCGCAACGCAGGTGCGCGGGAACATCGTCGGGCGGTACTCGATGCCGTGGACCAATCCTGTTGCACAACTGCGCGATTACGTCAGTGCTGTAAGGGAGATATTTCAAGCGTTCCAGACGGGCGGCGAACTCGACTATGCCGGCTCGCACTACACCTTCAACCGACTGCAGCCCTACTTCAATCCGGGGCCGCTCGACGTTCCAGCTCCCGAGATCTGGACCGGGGGAGTGAACTCCCGCATGTGCTCACTGGCAGGAGCCGTCGCCGACGGCTTTGTTGCTCACCCCACCAGCTCCCATCCGAAGGTGCTCGCGGAGAGGATCATTCCATCATTGACGGAAGGCGGAAGGAAGCCGCGGCTGATTGCCGTTCCGAAGACGATCACCGGCAAAGATCGTGCCGCGATACTTGCTCGACGAGAAGCGGTGCGCAGTGAACTTGCCTTTCTCTACTCCACACCGGCATATCGAACCGCGCTCGAGGTTCTCGGCTTGGCGGGGATCGGCGAGAAGCTGACTGCGATGGCACGAACGGGTGATTGGGCTCGACTACCAGCTGTGCTCACGGACGATGTTCTCGACATCTTGGTCACGCAATGCACCTACGCCGAACTCCCCGGGGTGCTGAGTTCGAAATACGCGAGTCTCTGCGACGGCATTGCACTGGCAGTGCCGGCGGATCCCGCCGACGACCGCGCCTTCGCAGCGATGTGTGAGGAGATTCGAGCCGCCGCAGCGTCTGCCCCGTGACGTCCAGTCGGCGCGAACTACACTCTCGACATGGGGCGCGTCTACGAAGGCATCGATGAAAAGCTCACCACGTGGTTGCAGGCCCAACCGCTGTTCGTCGTTGCTACCGCACCTTTGTCTCCTGACGGGTTGATCAATTGCTCACCCAAAGGGGGAGTCGGATCGTTCGTGGTGCTGACATCCACCCGCGTGGCGTACCTCGATCTCACTGGCAGCGGTGTGGAAACCATCGCGCACGTGCGCGAGAACTCGCGAATAACCCTGATGTTCATGGCATTTGACGGACCACCGAAGATCGTTCGACTGCACGGTCACGGACAAGTTCTGCCCGCAGGGTCGGAACCGTTCAACGAGCTTGTCGGTAGGTTCCCCGAGCACCCGGGACTGCGGTCGATCGTCGTGGTCGATCTGACGCGCATTTCGGATTCGTGCGGATACGCAGTACCGCTGATGGACTACCAATCCGATCGTGACGTGCTCGACCGCGTAGCGGAGAAGAGGGGTCCGGAGCGGCTCATCGCCTATCGCGCCGAGAAGAACGCGAAGAGTGTGGACGGGTTGCCCGGTCTCGACCCGGAGTGAGGCTCTGGTCCTGTCCGTTGTTCAGTCGCCGTCTCACCTGCGATGGGTGATGCGCGAATGCCGCGTGGCCACCAGATTGGTTGCAGAGGGTTCCGCGTGAGGTCACGTCGATGGCATCGCGTGCTTGCGTGGACGAGGACACAAGGACCGGAGGAGAGTGCTCATGGGTGCTGAGACCAAGCCTGCAACACCGTTCACCGTCGAGGTCAATCGCGCGGCAGTCGACGACTATCCCATGTCTGACCGGGAGGATTTCGGCGACGCGGACCGCGGATTCATCACCGGGTGGGACAACGATCAAGTCTTCAACGACAACGGCGATCTGATCCACGACGGTCGACCACTCGAGTACATCGCGGACGACAAACCTGCGCCAGAGTCCGTCAACCCCAGCCTGTGGCGCCAGTCGCAAGTAGTGAAGCGGTCCGGTCTGTACAAGGTTGTCGACGGTCTGTACCAGGTCAGATTCGCGGTTAACCTGACCATCGTCGACGCACCCGACGGGCTCGTCATCATCGACACCACCACCAGCGCCGACCTTGCCAAAGCAGGGCTCGAACTGTTCCGGCGTGAGCTGAACAATGACAAACCTATCGCTGCGATCATCTACACCCATACACACTTCGACCATTACGCCGGAGTCAAAGGCCTGGTCGACGAAGCAGACGTGGCATCGGGAAAAGTCCCGATCGTCGCGCCCGGAACCATCGAGTCATTCAACAAGTTCGCGATCGGCGAGAACGTCATCACCGGTAATGCGATGTCGCGGCGGATGGGATACACCTTCGGTTTGATTCTGCCGCAATGTGATTGTGGTCTGGTGACAGTTGGTCTGTCCCCTGGTACCGACAACATGAACATCCACATGACCTACATTCCGCCCACTGACGGCATCACCAAGACCGGTGAGGTACGCAATCTCGGCGGGTGGGACTTCGAGTTCCTCTACGCTCCCGATACCGAAGCGCCGGAGGAGATGCATATCTGGATCCCGGCCATCAAAGCGCTCACCTGTGCTGAGAACGCCAATCACTCGATGCACAACATCCAGACCATCCGCGGCGCACGCACCCGAGATGCGCGCAACTTCGCCAGGTACCTGGATGAGACATTGGTGCGGTGGGGCGACGAGGTCGAAGTTCACCACGGTCCGCACACATGGCCGGTATGGGGGAACGCCACGGTGGTGGAATTCCTTGAATCGCAACGGGACATGTACAAGTTCATTCACGATCAGGCGCTACGATTCGCGAACCAGGGTTACACGCCGCTCGAAGCTGCGGAGGTCGTCCGGCTGCCGGAAGCCATCGGACAGAAGTGGTACAACCGTTACTACCACGGCGGACTGCACCACAACGTCCGCGCGGTATTCCACAAGGAGTTGGGATTCTGGGACGGTGACCCGGCGACGATCTTGCCGTTGCTACCCGCGGATCACGCCAAGCGGCACGTCGACCTGATCGGGCGAGAGAAAATACTTGCCGAGGGGCGCAGTGCTTTTGAAGCGGGCGACTATCGGTGGGCGGTGCAGCTACTCCATCACCTGGTCTTCGCCGATCCTGACGACGAGGAAGCGAAGAATTTGCAGGCGGACGCCTACGAACAACTCGGATACCAGCAGGAAGTCCCGCAGTATCGGTCGATCTTCCTCGCCACGGCGATGGAATTGCGCAACGGAGTGACGAGCGCCGGTCAGATCAACACCGACACCACCGACACGATTCTGGCGATGCCAATCGATCTGCTTTTCGACTACGCGGCAGTACACCTCATCGCGGAGAAGGCCGAGGACGTCGACATTTCCGTCAACTTCAGTTTTGCTGACACGAAACAGGATTGGAATATGTGGATTCGACGGGCAGTTCTCAACGCGCGTTCGGGCCGCGCCCCTGACGCGCAACTGACCCTGACCGGTCCGAAGCCGTTGCTTGCCGGCATCCTTCTCCAACCAGGAAAGGCCGCTGCCATCCTCGACACCGGAAAAGTCACGTCCGACGGTGATGTTTCAACGCTGACTCGCCTCGCCGACATCATGGACACGTTCGATCCGAATTTCAACATAGCGACGCCGTGAGAAAGATTGTGGGGCAGCCGATTGCGATATCGGCTGCCCCACGATCTGTTGTCACAGAGTGTGATTGAACTGTGTTACTTCGCCATGTCCTGAGCTGCTCGGTACGAGAAGACCATGGCCGTGCCGAGTGGAACTCCGGGGCCTGGGTAGAAGCGGCCGCTCAGTGACGCGCTCGTGTTGCCGGCGGCGTACAGGCCGTCGATGGCGCTGCCGTCAGCACGCAGGACTCGGCCGTTGACGTCGGTGACCAATCCGCCCTTGGTGCCGAGGTCACTGAGGACGATGCGGGCCGCGTAGAACGGTCCGTTCTCGATGGCCGTCAGTGCCGCATTCGCACCGCCGTTGGGTGGGCAGAAGAACGCGTCGTACGGGTCTTCGCCGCGATGGAACTCTTCGTCGACGCCCAGTTTTGCGGCATCGTTGAACTTTTCGACAGTGCTGCGCAATGCGTCGGCCGGTAGTCCGGTCTTGGCAGCGAGTTCTTCGAGAGTGTCGGCACCGACCCACGTTCCGGCTTCGAGGTGCTTGGCGGGCGCCGTGTTCGGGATGCAGATGGCGGGCAGTCCGCCACCCTCGCGCGAGTCGAAGATCATGAACGACGGCACGGCAGAACCGTTGTCGTCGTGAGCATCCATGGCTCGTCCGAACTGGTCGTACGGAAGCGACTCGTTGAGGTAGCGCTCACCGGCGCTGTCGACGACGAGCCCACCGCGAACGCCGACCATGAAGGCGGCGCTGCCGTCGGGCTGCTCGACGCCGGGGCAGAACCACGCCTGATCGAGCAAGGCTGTTGCGCCGCCGACAGCAATTCCGGCGGAGATCGCGTCGCCGGTGTTGGCGCCGAAGGGACCCATACTCCAGATCGCCTTGCCGGGGGTGCCTGCCTGCTCACGCATCTCGGCGTTGCCTTCGATGCCGCCTGCTGCCATCAGGACACCGCGGTTCGCCTTGATTCGCTGGGTTTCGCCGCCGGATTCGACCTCGGCGCCGACAACCCGGCCGTCTTCCACGATCAGGGAGGTGAGGACGGATTCGGTGCGAAGTTCTGCCTTGCCGGTGCTCTGAACTGCGGCCAGCAGACGGCCGATCAGTGCGCGCCCACCGATCATCGGGCCGGGAGCATGATCCTGACCGGTGCGGTCTTGGTCCAGTTCCGGACGCACCTTGCCGGCGAGGTCACCGATGTCGGCGGGATCGAGATCGAGAGGGTTGATGGAGCGTCCCGTGTCCATCCGGCCTTCGGCTTTGTAGTAGTCGGGGAACGCACGGAACTCGAATTCGATGTTCGGGTTCTGCTCGAGTAGAGCGACGACAGCGGGAGCGGTCTCGACGTAGGCGTCCTGGCGCTCGGACTCGGCGTCACCGAGCAACGCGCGCAGATAGGTGCGGGCATTCTCGGTCGAGTCGGGAAGTCCGGCGCGTTCCTGCACCTGGGTACCTGGGAGCCAGATCGAGGCGCCCGAGTAGGCGGAGGTCCCGCCGAAACGATCGGTTTTCTCGAGGACGATCGTCGTCAATCCCTGAGCAGCGGCGGTATATGCGCCGGTCAGCGCTCCGCCGCCGGAGCCGACTACCAACACGTCGCACTCGCTGGTCCAGTCCTGCATCATTGCGTCCTTACTCCAAGAGGGTGGGGTGTCCACGGAATACCGCACGGCACTGGAAGGCCATGCCAGGTCCCACTGAGCGGGCAATATGCCGAGATGGGTGGTCCAGGTGAGAGAATTAGCGCGGTCGTTCGCGGCCGGGACACATAATCGATGATGGGGGGCGACGTTGCCGAGAATTGCCGAGGTCAGGGACGCTGCTGAGCCCAGTTCGGACGAGCAGCGGGCGCGCCATGTGCGGATGCTGGAAGCGGCCGCCGAATTGGGGACCGAGAAAGAACTCTCACGGGTTCAGATGCACGAAGTTGCCAAGCGGGCAGGCGTGGCCATCGGCACTCTCTACCGTTATTTCCCTTCGAAGACGCACCTCTTCGTCGCTGTGATGGTCGAGCAGATCGATCAGATCGGCGACAGTTTCGCCAAGCATCAGGTGCAGTCGGCCAATCCGCAGGACGCCGTGTACGAGGTCCTGGTGCGCGCGACTCGCGGGTTACTGCGTCGGCCGGCCCTTTCGACTGCGATGCTGCAGTCGTCCAGTACCGCCAACGTCGCGACGGTGCCGGACGTGGGCAAGATCGATCGCGGCTTCCGGCAGATCATCCTCGATGCGGCCGGGATCGAGAACCCGACCGAGGAAGACAACACCGGGTTGCGTCTGCTGATGCAGCTGTGGTTCGGGGTCATCCAATCGTGCCTCAACGGTCGAATTTCCATCCCGGATGCGGAGTACGACATCCGCAAGGGGTGCGACCTGCTTCTGGTGAATCTCTCACGACACTGACGTGACCTCGCCCCTTCTCGGGGTGGGTTCGTCGTGTCCTCAAAATTGAAATCAATTCTATTATTTGAGTCAGACTTGGTTCAAAGATGACGTTCATTCCGGCATTGCCCTGACATCAACAATAGAATACATTACAGAAAAGTTGACGGTGAGTCAGCTCACCGACCGAAAACTCCACGAAGGAGCGCACATCATGGGTCATGCAGTCATCGTCGAGGCCGCTCGGACACCGATCGGCCGTCGTCGCGGCGCCCTGGCGGGGCTGCACCCCGCCGAGATTCTGGGAGCAGCGCAACTCGGCGTTCTCGAACGGGCAGGCGTCGCACCGGAAGACATCGGGCAGATCATCGGTGGCTGTGTCACCCAGGCAGGTGAGCAGTCCAACAACGTCACGCGGCAAGCGTGGCTGCACGCCGGATTGCCGTACAGCACAGCGGCAACCACCGTCGACTGCGCCTGTGGATCTGCCCAGCAGGCAGTGCATTTGATTTCCGGCCTGATTTCCTCGGGTCAGATCTCAGCCGGTATCGGCTGCGGCGTCGAGGCGATGAGCCGTGTGTTCCTGGGCCAGGCAAACGCGCCCGGTACGGGAAACCCGTACCCGGACGACTGGACCATCGACATGGGTGACCAGTTCACCTCTGCGCAGCGTATCGCCGAGAAGCGTGGCATCACACGCGCCGACGTCGACGCCTTCGGCCTGGAATCGCAGCGCCGCGCAGCCCAGGCTTGGGCCGAAGGACGCTTCGACCGTGAGATCGTGCCCGTCAAGGCTCCCGTCGTCACCAAGGAAGGTGTGCCGACCGGTGAGATCGCCACTGTCACCCGCGACGGTGGCCTGCGCGAGACGACAGCCGAGGCGCTGGCCGGACTCAAGCCGGTCATCGAAGGCCATATCCACACCGCCGGAAACTCGTCGCAGATCAGTGACGGCGCGGCTGCGGTACTGCTGATGAGCGAAGAGCGCGCGCAGGAGTTGGGATTGAAGCCCCGCGCGCGGATCGTCGCGTCCGGCATGGTCGGATCCGATCCCTTCTATCACCTGGACGGACCGATCGAGTCCACCCAGATGGTGCTCGACAAGGCCGGAATGACTCTGAACGACATCGATCTCGTCGAAATCAACGAAGCGTTCGCCTCGGTAGTGCTCTCCTGGGCGCAGGTTCACGACGCAGATCTGTCCAAGGTCAACGTCAACGGCGGTGCGATCGCACTCGGGCATCCCGTCGGTTCGACCGGCGCTCGTCTGATCACGACCGCGCTGCACGAACTCGAGCGCTCGAACAAGTCCACGGGGCTGGTCACGATGTGCGCCGGTGGCGCTCTCTCTACCGCCACCATCATCGAACGCATCTGACCCGTACTCACACAGTCGAATTGACGAGGTAGACATGACCATTGGATTGAGTGAAGAAGATCGTGACCTCCGCGACTCCGTACGGGGCTGGGCGGCACGTCACGCAACACCCACCGCTATCCGTGAAGCGGTCGAGGCGAAGGTCGAAACTCGCCCCCAACTCTGGAGCGGGCTTGCAGAGCAGGGACTTCTCGGACTACACGTGGCCGAGGAATTCGGCGGCGCTGGATACGGATTGGTCGAGCTCGCGATCGTCGTCGAGGAACTCGGGCGCTCCATGGTTCCCGGCACGTTCCTGCCGACAGTCGTGGTCAGCGCCGTTCTCAGCGACGCCGGAGTCACCGCTCCGCTGGCCGGACTGGTCGACGGCAGCACACTCGGAGCCGTTGCACTGCAGCCGGGTTCGCTGAAGATCGCCCGCGACGGCAACACCGCCACCCTCAGTGGAACGTCCAGCCAGATTCTCGGTGGCCATGTCGGCGACGTGTTCCTCCTCGCGACGGACAGCGGATTCGTTCTGCTCGGACGTGACCGCCTCGAGGTCACGGACTTGGCCAGTTACGACGTCGTACGTCGTAACTCCGAGGTCACCGTCGACGGTCTGATCCTCGCCGATTCCGAGATCCTCACCATCGATACGCAGCGTGTACTCGACATTGCTGCAACACTGTTCGCCGCCGAGGCATCAGGCTTGGCCGACTGGGCCGTCACGACCTCGGCCGACTACGCGAAGGTGCGTCAGCAGTTCGGTCGCCCGATCGGCCAGTTCCAGGGCGTCAAGCACAAGGCCGCTCGGATGCTCGCTCTTGCCGAGCAGGCGCGCGTCTGCGCGTGGGACGCTGCGCGCGCACTGACGCCCGCCAACGGCGTCGGTGCCGAAGAGGCTTCTCTCGCAGCAGCCGTCGCCGGAGCCACGGCCCTCGAAGCAGGCTTCTCCGTCACGCGTGACTGCATCCAGGTGCTCGGCGGAATCGGCTACACGTGGGAGCACGACGCGCACCTGTACCTGCGCCGCGCGCAGTCCCTGCGAATTCTGCTGGGTTCCACGGCATCCTGGCGTCGTCGCGTTGCCGAGCTGACCATTGCCGGCACCCGTCGCGTGCTCAGCATCGAGTTGCCGCCCGAGGCCGAGGCGGTCCGCGCCGACGTTCGCGCCGAGCTCGCTCCTGCACTCGAACTCGAAGGTGCCGCGCAGAAGACGTACCTCGCGGAAAAGGGCTACACCGCACCGCACTTCACGGCTCCGTGGGGCAAGTCCGCCGATGCCGTCAGCCAGCTGGTCATCGCCGAAGAACTGCGCGCTGCGAAGATCAAGCCGCACGACATGATCATCGGCAACTGGGTCATCCCGACGCTCATCGCGCACGGCAACGAAGAGCAGCTCGCCAAGTTCGTCCCGCCGTCACTGCGCGGCGATATCGTCTGGTGCCAGCTCTTCTCCGAGCCCGGCGCAGGTTCCGACCTCGCGGCTCTGAGCACCAAGGCCACCAAGGTCGACGGTGGCTGGAAGTTGCAGGGCCAGAAGGTGTGGACGTCGATGGCACGCGACGCACACTGGGGAATCTGCCTCGCGCGCACCGACGCCGACGCCCCCAAGCACAAGGGCCTGTCCTACTTCCTGATCGACATCAAGAACAGCGGCCTCGACATTCGCCCGCTTCGCGAGATCACCGGTGAAGCACTGTTCAACGAAGTCTTCTTCGACGACGTCTTCGTCCCCGACGAGTGCCTGGTCGGCGAGCCGGGGGACGGCTGGAAGCTCGCTCGCACCACACTGGCCAACGAGCGTGTCTCGCTGTCCAACGACTCGTCTCTCGGATCGGGTGGTGAGGCTCTTCTGAGTCTGGTCGACGGACTACCCGGTGGCATCGACGACGAGCAGCTGACGGTGCTCGGAAAGGTGCTGTGCGACGCGCAGTCCGGCGGTCTGCTCGGTCTGCGCACCACGCTGCGCTCGCTCACCGGCGCGCAGCCGGGGGCCGAATCCTCGGTGGCGAAGTTGATCGGTGTCGAGCACATCCAGCAGGTCTGGGATGTGGCAATGGAGTGGGCCGGTCCGAGTTCACTTCTGGGCGAACAGCATCGGATGTCTGCAACCCAGATGTTCTTGAACTCGCAGTGCATGTCCATCGCGGGTGGTACAACCAATGTTCAGCTCAACATCATCGGTGAGCGAATCCTGGGTCTGCCTCGCGACCCCGAACCGGGAAAGTGACCTGCACATGAGCAATCGCACCTTCGTCATCGGCGTGGGCATGACCAAGTTCGAGAAGATCGAGACCCGCGACTGGGAATACCCGGACATGGTGACCGAAGCCGTCTCGAATGCACTCACCGATGCCGGGATCAGCTACGACAAGATCCAGCGTGCTGCAGTCGGTTACGTGTTCAACGCGTCGACAGCAGGCCAGCGTGCCCTGTACGAAACGGGTCTGTCCGGTATCCCGATCTTCAACGTCAACAACAACTGCGCCACCGGCTCGACGGCACTGATGACGGCGCGCGAGTGGGTACAGGCCGGACAAGCGGACTGCGCACTGGCCGTCGGCTTCGAAAAGATGACCAAAACGGCGCTGACCGGAACCGGTGAGATGCCCAAGGTCACCACTTTGGACTCGCAGCTGAAGATCATGGTCGAGGACTACGGCTTCGCCCGATCGCCCATGACCGCTCAGTTGTTCGGTAATGCCGCCGTCGAGCACATGAAGAAGTACGGCACCACGGTCGAGCAGATTGCAGCCGTGGCGGTCAAGAACCACAAGCACTCGGTCAACAATCCGTATGCGCAGTTCCGTGACGAGTACACCCTCGAACAGGTGCTCGGCGACAAGATGATTCACGAGCCGCTGACGCGCTCGCAGTGTTCACCGACTTCGGACGGTGCCGGTGCTGCCGTCGTCGTGAGTGAGAAGTTCGTCCGTGAGCACGGACTCGAGGACCGTGCGATCGAGATCGTCGCTCAGGCCATGACCACCGACACCTCGGCAGCGTTTGCCGAGAAGTCGATGATCGACGTAGTCGGCGCGCCGATGACGGCTGCGGCCGCCGAGCAGGTCTTTGCCGAAGCCGGCATCAGCATCGACGACGTCGATGTCATCGAACTGCACGACTGCTTCGCGATCAACGAGATCATCACCTACGAAGGTCTCGGAATGTGTGGCGCCGGCGAAGGCGGAAAGCTCGTCGAATCCGGTGCCACGACGTACGGCGGCCAGTGGGTCGTCAACCCGTCTGGCGGTCTGATCTCGAAGGGCCACCCGCTGGGTGCCACCGGGCTGGCACAGTGTGCCGAACTGACGTGGCAGCTTCGCGGGACCGCAGACGCTCGCCAGGTCGAAGGCGCACGAATCGGATTGCAGCACAACCTCGGACTGGGCGGCGCGTGCGTCGTGACCGTCTACCGAGCCGGAACTTTGGAGAACTGATGGCTATCGATCTCGAGGTGGCATTGTCCGCCGAACCGACTGTGCGCGAAGCGTCGTGGACCGACCGCGACGTCATGCTCTACCAGTTGGGGCTCGGCGCCGGCGTGAACGCTCTGGATCCCGCCGAGCTCACCTGGGTGTACGAAAAGGGTCTGAAAGTGCTCCCGACCTTTGCAATGGTTGCAGGCCAGGGAGTTTCGGCGGGTGTACTGCCCGCAGCGTCGATGAGTATGCCGGGAATCGACATCGACCTGCGCAAGATTTTGCACGGTGGGCAGTCGCTGACACTTCACGCGCCGATCCCGTCGACGGGTGCTGCTCGTATTTCCACTCGCATCGCTGACGTGTGGGACAAGGGCAAGGCTGCCGTCATCGTGCTCGAGACGGCGGCCGAGGACCTTGACGGGAATCCGTTGTGGACCACCGGAATGCAGATCTGGGCCCGCGGCGAAGGTGGCTTCGGCGGCAGCGCCGGTCCCGAAGTGGTTGCCGGGGTGCCTGACCGGGCGCCCGACAAGGTACTGACGTCGAGCACGAGTCCCTCACAAGCGCTGGTGTACCGACTCAGTGGAGACATGAACCCGCTGCACGCTGATCCCTCCTTCGCGAAGATGGCGGGATTCGACGCTCCGATTCTGCACGGTCTGGCGTCGTACGGCATCGTCTGCAAGGCGGTGGTCGACGGAATTCTCGACGGAGATCCGACGCGGGTGAAGAACTACTCGGTGCGGTTCGCCGGTTCGCTGTTCCCCGGCGAATCCATCACCACATCGGTATGGCAGGACGGCAACACACTGACCTTGGCGGCGACGTGCCCCGAGCGCGAGAACTCCCCGGTTCTCACACACGCAACAATGGAGATCAACTGATGGACCTCGGCACGCACCCCACGGCAGCCACACACCCGGGCGGCACGGTTTTGACGTCGCCGCCGCAGGACGCCCCGGTCGACCGGGCCACGGCAGCAGCGCGTCGCGTTGTCGACGCGATGCTGCGCACCGACCGCGGAAACGCCAATCTGGATCGGGTTGCGGAGGAGCTCAACAGCATTGCCGAGCACCTCGAGCAGCACTCGCCCGAGGTGGCCGAGCGCTTGATCGACATGTGGAACGGTGAGGGCGTGACTCGTCACGATCCGGTGACCGGCCCCGAGAATGCCATTGCGCCGCCGCTGGTTCTGGAAGGGCTCGCTGACGGGTCGGTGCAGGGAGTGGTCACGTTGACTCTGCCGTACCAGGGCCCTCCCGGCCACGTACACGGCGGTGTTTCGGCTCTGCTGCTCGATCACGTTCTCGGTGTCGCCAATGCCTGGGGTGGAACTTCAGGCATGACAGCACAATTGAGCACTCGGTACCATCGCCCGACTCCGCTGTTCGAGCCCCTCACGATCAGCGGCAAATTCCTTTCCAAGGACGGCCGCAAGATTCACACCGTCGGTGAGATCAAGACTGCGGACGGCGAATTGTGTGTGTCGGTAGAGGGATTGTTCATCGACAAGACCGTGCCGCGCCCCAGGTAGGGGTCTGACGAAGGAGGGCCCAGTGGGCAAGCTCGACGGACGTGTAGCAGTGGTCACCGGTGCCGGGATGGGCATCGGGCGCGGAGTGGCAGGCGCGTTCGCGCGTGAAGGCGCGTCGGTGTTGGTTGCCGAGATCGACGAGGCAGCGGGCCTCGAAACCACCCAGTGGTTGCGGGACGAATGGGGCGCGGAGGCGGAATTCGTCCGGACCGACGTCACCGACAAAGCGCAGGTTGTTGCCATGGTCGACAAGTCCGTCGAGCGGTTCGGACGCCTCGACATCCTGGTCAACAATGCTTGGCGGACTTTCGGTTTCGCTCGGATCGAGAAGATGACCGACGAGCAATTGCGCGGCGGTTTCGACATGGCAGTGATGGCCGCTTTCTGGGCCATGCAGGCTGCGTTGCCGGAACTCGAGCGTCACGGCACCGGCCGCGTGATCAACATGTGCAGCCTCAACGGCGTGAATGCTCACATGTACTCGGTGCAGTACAACGCGGCCAAGGAAGCATTGCGAACACTGACTCGCACTGCTGCCCGCGAGTGGGCTCCCAAGCACGTGAACTGCAACGTCATCTGTCCCGGTGCGCAGAGTGCGGCGTACAAGCGTGTCGCCGAAGCCAATCCGGAAAACGCGGCAGTGATGGCCGCACAGAACCCGATGGGGCGGATCGGCGATCCCCTCGACGACATCGGCCCCGTTGCGGCCTTCCTGGCGAGCGACGACAGCCGTTACGTCACCGGCAACACTCTCTTCGTCGACGGTGGTGGGCATATCAACGGTGTGCAGTGGGCGCCGACCGTCGACTGATCGGCAGTAATTCGGCTCGAGGATCCGGCGTCTATTTGGCCGTGAATCCCGCATCGACCGGCAACGCGATACCTGTGACGTATCGAGCCTGATCCGAGACCAACCAGGCTATCGCGTTGCTGACGTCGGAAGCTTCGATCAGCCCGACGTCCAAGAGATTGCCGACGTCGGCTCCGCTCGATGCGGGGGAGTCTGCGAACAGTTTCGCGACGGCATCGTTGACGACCATCGGTGTATTCGCTCCCGCCGGATGCACGGAGTTGACACGAATGTTGTGGGGAGCAAGCCAGTGCGCCCACGTGCGCCCCAACCCGACGATGGCGTGTTTACTCGCGCAGTAGCCGTCGGATCCGCCGGTTCCATCACCTCCGCGGCCGACAAGTCCCAGTGTTGATCCGGTCAGGACTATTGCGCCGCCTGTCCCTTGCTCGATCATCGCGGGCGCTGCGGCCTGGACGGTATTCCAGACGCCGAAAAGATTGACCTCCATCTGGTCGCGGAAGGCGCGGGCATCGTCGATGTCCGGGGACATCATGCCGATACCGGCGTTGGCCAGGACGATGTCGAGGCCGCCCAACACTGCGATACCTTCGGCCACTGCGGCTCCCAGCGCGGGTAAATCGCGAACGTCGACTTCTCGCGCGACGACATTTCGCCCGACCGCCTCGATCATTGCCGTTGTCTGCCTCAAATCCTCGGCGGTACCCATCGGGTAGGCCACCGATTCGATCTGGCGGCAGATGTCGAGTGCAATGATGTCCGCACCCTCCTGCGCCAATCGCACGGCATGGCTTCGGCCCTGACCTCGGGCGGCTCCGGTGATCAGTGCGGTTTTGCCTTCCAACTGTCCGGGCATGGGTGCTCCGTCCGTCGTGAATCATGAGTACTCGGTCATGAGTACTGACTCGAGGGGACGGCGAAACTCGTCGCCGGCGACGTAGTCTGAGTTCAGATACAGCGGGAACTCGCTTCGGAAGAGAAGAGGCTCGGTATGTCCGATTGGGAGAAGAAGTTCGAAGCTGAAGCCAAGGGCCTCCTGGCCGAGGTTGAAGAAGAGCTGACCGTCCTCGAAGGTGTCGACACCATCGATCCGTTTGGTGACGACGATCCGGACCCGGTTGCTGGAGACGATCCGTCAGCGGGAGCTGACGACACCAAGCCGGCCTCAGACTGACCCCTGCGACACGTCGACCTGACCCTGCGACACGTCGACGCGCCTCGACGCCGCTCGGTATCTCAGAACGGTGGCGGGTCGTCCCCGTAGTCGATGGGTTCGCGGTGGGCTCGCGGTGATTTCCGCCGCTTACGTTGAGCGCGTTGTTCTAGCTGCCTCTGAATCCGTCGGCGTTGACGATTGCGTTCGGACTGGATACGGGCGGCCTTGTTCTCCGCCTGGGTCCGCCGATCTCGACCGCACTGCGGCGGTATCGGGCCATGCGGCCTGGCCATCAACCCTGCGGGGCGTGTTCGGTAGCAATGCCCGGTCGGCGATGTCAGCGACATGGTCCGATCCTCGTTCGACGCGAATCGCCACCGGTCGGAATGCTTGAGGCGATGGTGGTTGCGGCAGAACGCACTCATATTCGATTCGACTGTCTTGCCGCCGCGTTCGGGGTCGTCATGATGGAACGGTTCATTGTGGTCCAGATCGGAATTCCAGGCCGGGACATCACAATGCAGCCATTGGCAGCTGCCCGCGATGATCCGCAACCAGGTATCGAGAACTGAACCCGGCCGGTAGACGTACGCCGAACCGGGCACCTGTTCGGTGGCGGTATCAGCGGGTACTCGGACGTTTCGAATTACGGCGTCTTGTGCGATGTCGCGAGCATGCTCAGCGCTGATCACCCCGTACCCGTCGAGGTGAGCGGGCTCGCCGCCTCCGCGCAGAGTGGAATCAGTCATCACGACGTGAACCACGGGCCGACGAACGACAACACCACCGCTACGATCCTGCGGGCAATCATCTCGGTCACAGTTGCACGGCAAGAACGGTGATCCGTTGGTCAACTCGAAGAGCGCGTCGGCTCGTCGCTGCTCGTATGTTCGAGAGTCGTTTCGGCATACCGACATTGCCAACTCGCGTAGTCGGCCGTCGAATGCCCGAGCCTGCTCTGCCGGAATGCTTCCCAAGATCTTTGCCATCCCGTCCTCGGCAGCGCTGACCCCGACGAAGCGATCGGTGAGAGCGCGGCGTCGACGTTCTCGCATACCTTCCGGGTCCACCATCGCCACGATCCGATCGATCGCCGCTGTCAGTCGCCTTCCCGTCAAGCCCGTTCCGCCGGCTACTGGTGGGGCGAGAACCTGCTCGAGCAGTAGTCGTTCCACTTCGTCGATCAATTCGTCTTTCACGTTCGCGGTCGCGGAATCGATCAAACCAACTCGGTACAGATCCAACTCGCCACGCGCCATCGCCGCTCGAGTGCGATGCAAACGAGTCTTCAACGAGAACCCCAACCCGATCAGCTTGCCTGCAGCCGCGCGGCCCATCGTCAGTGACGCACCGACTTCCGATTCAGCCAACTCGTGTGCGGTCGACGACCACGCACCACTGGCGGCATGCTCTGAGCTTCGCCGCGAAAAGAACTCGGCAATCACAGCGAGCTTGCGTTCGACCAGCATCGCCTCACATGCGTGCAGATCTGTCATGAGATCAACCAGCGCACAATCAGTTTCGGTACCGGTCAGCTGCGCTGAGATACCGAAGAGCTCTGTTGTCGGGTTGAACATGCATCCATTCTATTCGAATGTGTGTTCGACATGAACTGAATTCTCAAATCAGTCGGAATAGTCCGAATCGGCCGAAATGCTTATTGTGCTTGCGTTTTGGATCCTGTCCATTCGCAACTCGGACATGTTGTCGTGCCACTGTGTAAGTATCGGCATATGGCAGACAACGCGGTGAAACTCAGTGAACAGTCGCTTGTGCTCTTCATGGACTATGGACAGTTTTACATATACGGCGACGATGACGGTTTCGGGAGGGAAACGGACCTGCTCGAACTCGCGATGGCTTCGCGCCCTGCGTACAGTGACGGCACAATTGTGATTGTCCTGAGCCCGCACCAGAACAACTTCGACATGCATGCAACGGTCGAAGTCTGGTCCTCCCGACCCACATCCGACCGCCAGAAATGGCAGCAGGTCAGTGAGTCGTTTCTGAAGGTTGGTCCGCAGGGGTCAATTAGCTTTGATTCACCTCCGGGTGGGGAGTTCATTGTCTGTGATGTACCGGAGGGGTCATATCTGGTCGAGATTGCCGGCCGCGGTTTTGTGAACTACGGCTGGCCCGGATCGACAGAACCCGGAGATGTTTGGCGGGTGCGTATGTGGCCTTCAGGCGGCGACGAGGTGCGGCCATCGCTGCAGTGGGACATGCCGGGATATGGCGTTCCGGTGGACGAACCGATACCTGAACCGATTCCTCGTGCACAGCGGGACATCGAGTCGACATGGATAACGATTGACGGCGAGAACGGCGAGCCGTCCAGGTTTGTGCAAATCAGTGACCTCCGCGCCGAAGCTGCTGAACGAGAGCGGCAGGAGTGGGGAGGAGATCCGATGCCTCAACTCGAACGATTCCAGTCCGGCAAAGACATAGCTCGTATGGACCGACCACTTGCCGAAGCGGTCGTCCGCATGAACGTCCCGACTCTTCGTCGACTCGCGTTTTGGGCCGCTGTGCAGGCGTATGAGTACGCGGGATTGGCCGACAGGGACTGGGTTCGCCCGGCCCTCAACGCTATGCATGTGGGACAACAACTTCCGGAACCCTTCGGAAATCGCACAACGGCATTCGAACACCTACACGAGGAGGAATTCGGCGCGGGGACCGACAACGTGCAGTTGGAAGTCAAGGTCGAGATAGTGGACCGTTCGCCGCAACCGGAGTCCAATCCGTTCGATCACGGGAATATTCATGTCCCGTCCTACGCTCTCAATGCGATTTTCGACGCGCTCGAATCGGACCCGTTGACCGCAGCGGTCAATGCATTGGGAACGGCAGCAGTCACGTTCGGGAAGGACATCCGCATGTTGTTCGCGAGAGCGCGAGTTGAATTCGACCTCGAAGACTGAACCCCAAGTTATTCAAGGGAACTTCGTAGTGCGCTCAGAGGATCCGAGGCGTCACGACGCCCACGCGGACCAGGCCCTTCGGGGTTGACGAAGCGGCCCTCGTCCGAGCGAGTCCACTCTCGTACGGCCCATCGCTCCTTGATCGCCCAGCGACCGTTGCGACGCTCCATGTGGTCGATGAATCGCGCACCGCTGGTGAAGTTGATCATCCCGATGCCTTCGGGCCCACCCCAGTGTGTGGACATCGAATACGCCTCGCTGATCGCGTGGTCGCCGTGCAGTTCGACCAGATGGTTGCCGATGTGATGCATCGTGCCGCCGATCGCCGAGAGTTTTGGTGTCACCCAGGCGATGTACTCGTCGATGTTGCCGTCGAATCCGGTGTGATGGTCGATCGCATCCGGGTGGTAGGCGCTGCGGACGAGATCGAAGTCGAGGCGGTCGATGCCACGGCAGTACGTCAGAACCACCTCACGGATTGCCTGCTTGTCGATGAGATCTTGCAGTGCCCGGTCCATGTCACGCCTCCTTGATGCTGGTCATCCAGTCGAGTAGTTCTGGTAGTTCTTCGGCAGCGCAATCGAATACGGCGGGTCGGAGAACGACGACGGACGCGCCGCGGGCGAACCAGTCCCGGGCCTTGTCTGCGGTTGCCGAGAGGTCGACGGACCCGTTGTCGCGTCGAACCGGCGCCGCAGACACTTGCACGCGCGCCGACTCCGGGTCACGTTGGTGGGCTTCGAACGTGTTGCGCAACAGTGCAACACTGTCGGTGAACGTTCCCAGATCGGTCGGGTTCACGGTCCAGCCGTCTGCGACGCGTGCGATGCGGTCGAAGTTCCGCCGGCTTGGTCCGAAACCGAAGAGCACCGGTATTCGGGGTTGGATCGGCAGCGGGAGGCTGTGGTAGTTCTCGAAAGCGAAGTCGCGCCCCTTGAAGGTGGCCGGTGCATTGGTCCACAGTTCGCGGCAGGCTGCGACGGTCTCCTCCATGCGCCCGAATCGCGCGTCGAAAGGCATGTTGGTGGCGGTGTATTCAGCTTCTTGCCATCCAACGCCGAAACCCATGACAGTTCGACCTTCGGACAATGAGTCGAGAGTGGCAACCTGCTTTGCAAGCAGGGCCGCCGGGCGAACAGTGGCGATCAGAACCGATACTCCGAGGCGAGCTCGTTCCGTCACCGCGGCGATCGAAGACAGAAATGAAATCGGTTCGTACCAAGGGTGGTCCAACGGGAACAGGAAGTTGTGTTCGACTACCCGCTGAGCGTGAGCGTCGGCATTGAAGCCGAGGTGGTCGCCGGTGCAGATCAAATCGATCCCGGCACGGTCTGCACCCGCGGCGAAGTCCAAGACCGGGCGGACCTTGCCGTCGAACAGGGCCTCGAGACCCAAAACGTTGACACCGATTTCCACAGTCGTTCCTCTACAGTGCCCGCTTGGCATGAGCGGACATGTCGCCCATGTTGTCCAAACAGAAGAGCCTCGAGCTGAACTGCCACGACCCGTCGATGCACGTGAAGCGATCGAAGTAGCGCCCCGACAAAATAGGTTGCAGGGCAAGATCTTCGGTACCTTGTATGACCGTTACGTACGAGAGCGCCGTCGCTGATTCACCGTCGACCGAGATTCGCGTGTTGGTCAGCAGATGTTTGGTGCGTGGAACCGGCGGATCTCCGTACATCCGAATGAAGCCGCTGCAGGCTGCGAACACTGCGTCGGCGTCGGACGAAATGAGAGTGGTGGCAACCCCGTCCGGTCCGCACTGCCCGTAGTCGGACTGGGCGAACAATGCAGCGACTTCACGCAATCTGCCCTGATCGATCAGATGCGTGTACTCACAGAGCAGGTCACGGATCGCAGACTCGGCGACGATCCGTGACAGCTCCGCGGTCATACGGTGATCTCGCGCCGAACCATCTTGCCGGTTGCGTTGCGAGGCAACAGATCGCTGGTGATGCGCCACTTCGACGGCACCTTGAAGTAGGAAAGTCGCTCGGCGGCATAGTCGCGCAGCTCCGCCTCCGTGGTGGCAGCCCCGGGACGCAGTACAACCACGGCGGACACTTCCTGGCCGAGGTCGGGGTGCGGCATGCCGATGACAGCGCACTCGATCACGTCGGGGTGTTCGTCGAGCGTCTGCTCGATCTCGGTGGGGTAGACGTTCTCGCCACCACGCAGGATCAGGTCGGAACGACGACCGGTGAGACGGAGACGTCCGTTCTCGATGACGCCGAAATCGCCGGTGCGGAGCCAGCGTCCAGGTGCAATTGCAGACTCGGTCGCCTCGTCGTTCTCCCAGTATCCGAGCATGACGAACGGGCTGCGCACGCACACTTCACCTTCGATGCCGTCCGGCAGCCACTCGCCGAAGGGATCACGAATCTCCATCGAGACGGTGATGATCGGACGTCCGAGAGTGCCTGGGAACTCTTCGAGTTCGGCGCCGACGGCGACCGCAATGGCGGTGCTGCATTCGGTGAGGCCGTAGCTGTCGACCAGAGCATTGCGCGCGAACGGCACCTGCTCCTTGAGGCGTTCCTTGAACGCGGGCGACGACGGCGCGGATGCCAGCGAGAATGCAGTCAACGAAGAGACGTCGTACTTGGCGATGTTGCCGTGTTCGAGTAGCCGCGATGCCATCGTGGGGACAGCACCCCAGTTGGTGACGCGCTCGCGTTCGACCAACCCGAGCACCTTGTCGACGTCGAAGCCGCCCTCGGTCAGGATGACGGCGCTGCCTGTCGCGAGACGGGGGACCACCAGATTGTGCAGGCTGGCGATGTGGAAGAGCGGGGAGGTGAGTAGATAACGCAGTGGGCTCGGCTTGGAAGCGTCGTACTCACGGCCGGTGAATGCAGCGCCGATCGCGTCGCTGTATTTGTGGTAGTCGACGACGGCCATCACGTTGCGGTGCGAGTGGAGTGCGCCCTTGGGGCGGCCACTGGTACCGCTGGTGAACAGGATGACGGCGGGGTCGTCCTCGTCGATGTCGGTGCTCGGCACGTCGGAGCCTGCATATTCCGCGATGAGTGCGGGCAGATCCTCTTCCATGGTGAGGACCGTGATGTCTGCCGGCAGTTCGGGGAGGGCGGCGCCGCGCTTGGCGTCCACGACCAGAACCTTCGGACGTGAGAGCTCGATCCCGTGGGTGACCTCGCGCGGAACCCACCAACCGTTGAGACCGACAGCGATCGCGCCGAGCGCCTGCGTCGCGAAGAACGTCATGACCCATTCGGGAGTGTTGGCAGCGAGGATGCCCACACGGTCGCCCTTGCGGACTCCGTACTTGTCCCGCAGAGCAGTTGCCAGCGCGGCGACGGAATCGGCGTGCTCGGTGAACGAGATTCGACGATCGCTGGTGACGAGATAGTCGCCGTCGCCCCAGGCGCGAGATGCCGAGATGAGTTCACCGATGGCGTGACCACGATTCTTCATCACGGGCATTATGGTGCCGAGAACCTCTTCTTCGACGATCTCGAATGGCCCACCTGGACCGGTGAGGCGTGAGACCGCCTGGTCCAGAAGCAACTGCGGATCTGCGGGGGCAGTCATGGAATGGCCTTTCGTATTGTGGCGCTTTTCACGTCACAAAATCTCACGAGAAAATCATATCTGTGGCGGCGGTTACCACTGAGCGAGACTGGGACGGTTCCGGCTTTGAGGCGTCGATACGTTCGAGTCGTATCGCAGTTGGAGTAATCGACATTCCGATATCGACTAGGACACAGGACACGATGACGAACACCGCCACCGAAGCATCTTCGAATGCAGCTCTTGCAGCTCCTCAGCGCGAGGACGTCGCGCAGATGTTGATCGACCGTCTCGGTGATCAGCACCTGGGTCTGCGGACGCGGACGCAGGACTGGAGCTGGGACGAGGTGGTGCGCGAGAGCGCAGCGCGCGGCTCGCTTGCGAAGTCGCTTCGCGCGCCTGGACCGTTTCACATCGGAGTACTTCTGGAGAACGATCCCGAGTTCCTGTTCTGGCTCGGCGGCGCGGCCCTGACCGGAGCCACGATCGTCGGCATCAATCCGACCAGGCGTGGAGCCGAGCTCGAGGCTGAGGTTCGGTACGTCGACTGCCAGCTGATCGTCACCGACAAAGCGGGCTACGAGAAGTTGTCCGGCCTTGACCTCGGACTGACCGAAGATCGTTTTGTTCTGGTCGACGACGCGTCATACCCGGACAAGATTTCCGCTCACCAGGTCGAGTCGCCTCAGATCGACCTCGGCGTCGACGCGTCGACGCTGTTCTTGCTTCTCTTCACCTCGGGCACCACCGGAATGTCCAAGGCGGTGCGGTGCAGCCAGGGGCGTCTGACGCGGTTGGCCTACGCGAACTGCGCCAAGTACGACATCGACCGCGACGACGTCTGCTACTGCTGCATGCCGCTCTTCCACGGCAACGCGTTGATGGCTCTGTGGGCGCCGGCCCTTTCGCAGGGAGCTACGGTCTGCCTCGTTCGTAAGTTCACCGCCTCGGGATTCATGCCGGACGTTCGGTTCTACGGCGCAACATATTTCACCTACGTCGGTAAGGCCTTGGGGTATCTCATGGCGACGCCGGAACTGCCCGACGACATCGAGAACACCCTCACGCACGGCTTCGGGACCGAGGCGTCGCCGGGGGACAAGGCAGAGTTCATCCGACGTTTCGGTGCACAGCTTTTCGAGGGATACGGTTCGAGTGAAGGTGCCGGTTCGGTCGTGCTCGATCCGAACCAACCTGCCGGCGCGCTTGGCCGTCCCGCGAGCGAGAACATCGTCATCGTCGATCCCGATACCCGCGAAGAGCGACCCCGCGCAATTCTCGACGAGCACGGTCACGTGCTGAACCCCGACGAATCCATCGGCGAGATGGTCGACAAGGCCGGATCGAAGAAATTCGAGGGGTACTACAAGAACGAAGACGCAATTGCCGAGAAGATTCGCCACGGTTGGTACTGGACAGGCGATCTCGGCTACGTCGACGAGGCCGGGTTCATCTACTTCGCCGGACGTAAGGGTGACTGGATCCGCGTCGACGGTGAGAACACCTCGGCTTTGATGATCGAGCACATCCTGCGTCGGCACCCCAAAGTGATTGCCACGGGTGTCTTCGCGGTACCGGATCCGCGTTCGGGCGATCAGGTGATGGCAGCTGTCGAGGTCGCCGACTTTGCCGATTTCGATCCGGCCGAGTTCGCTGCCTACCTTGCCGCGCAGGCGGATTTGGGTACCAAGGCAGCGCCGCGATTTGTTCGTGTTTCGACTGATCTGCCCGTCACGGGCTCCAACAAGGTACTCAAACGTGAACTTCAAGCCGACCGCTGGCGGACCGACGAACCAGTGTTCCACTGGGTGGGCCGCGGCACTCCCGAATACACGTTGATGACCGAAGCTGACGTGGTGAACCTGGAGAAGGAGTTCGAGACTCACGGCCGCACGCGGTTCCTGTGAGTGGTGTTGCGCTGGTTACCGGCGCTTCCCGAGGGATCGGCCGTGAGTGCGCGCTGGCATTCGCGCGCGCCGGATTCGACGTTGCAATCACTGCTCGCACCGTTCGTGAAGGCGAAGGGCGGGCGGCCCCGCGAACGAGGCAGGGGGAGCAGGTCATTCCGGTACCCGGCAGCCTGGAGACGACGGTTGCCGAGATCGAGTCCTTCGGTGTGCGCGCCTTGGCCGTTCCGATGAACCTGCTCGATCTGGCCTCCGTCCGCGGCGCCGGTGAACGGGTGCTGGCGGAGTGGGGACATGTCGACGTGTTGGTGAACAACGCCTACGCACAGACGGTCGGAAACATGGACCGGGTGCTCGACATCGAGATCGACGACGCCCAGGCGATGGCGATCGGCAACTATCTGCACCAGCTTGCGTTGATTCAGGTGATACTGCCGTCGATGATCAAGAGCGGCAACGGGGTTGTCGTCAACCTCGCATCTGGTTCGGCGACCCTGGATCCGCCTGCGCCTCCCGGCGAGGGTGGTTGGGGTTTGTCGTACGCCGCGTCGAAGGCGTCGTTCGGACGTATCGCCGGAGCGATCAACTCGGAGTATCGAGGCGCCGGAGTCAAAGCGTTCAACCTGAGTCCGGGATTTGTCATCACGGAATCAGGGAAAGCCCGTGGTGGCGCGGACGCGATAGTGGAAGCCGGATTTGCGGCCACACCGGCATCCGTGCCCGCCGCTGCTGCGGTGTGGCTTGCAACAGATCCGGATGCGGACCGGTTCCTCGGTCGCGTCGTGGACGGTCCGAAATTGATGGCGACACTGGAGGAAACGGTATGAAGCTCGGCGTAGTTGTTCCGGTCGAATTGGGTCGAAGTGGAGATCCCGACTGGATTCTGCAATTCGCCCGTGCCGCCGAATCGTTGGGTTTCGACGAGATCTCGGCCGTAGAGCACTCGGTTGTCATCGCGGATACGGCGAGCGAATACCCGTACTCTCCGACCGGAAAATCTCACCTACCCGATGACTGTGACATCCCGGATCCACTGGAACTACTGTCATTTGTTGCCGGCGCCACAACGACTTTGGGTCTGTCCACCGGAGTTCTGGTGCTTCCCAACCACAATCCGGTAGTGCTTGCCAAGCGCTTGGCGACGCTGGATCGACTTTCGGGTGGGCGATTGCGCATCTGTCTCGGTCTGGGCTGGATGAAGGAAGAGATCGAAGCGTGCGGCGGTGACTTCGAGCGCCGCGGCAAGGTAGCCGATGAGGCCATCGCGGTGATGCGTTCACTCTGGGAGGGCAAGGAAGCAGTCGATTTCGACGGCGATTACTTCTCGTTCAAGGGTGCGTACAGCTGGCCGAAGCCGCACCGCGAATCCGGAGTTCCGCTCTACATCGGTGGACACAGTCTCGCTGCTGCTCGGCGAGCAGGCCGGTTGGGTGATGGTTTCCAGCCGCTGGGACTGGCCGGTGAAGATCTCGACAAGGCCGTAGCAGCGATGAAAGCGGCTGCGGTGAAGGCAGATCGAGATCCTGCCGACGTATCGCTGGTACTCGGTGCGACACTGCCCAGGCTCGACGAAGCGAAACTCGAGTGGGCACGCGGGTTGGGAGCCGATCGAATCGTGTTGTCCTCGAGCCGTCGTGGCACGTCGTTGGAATTGATCATCGACGAAATGGCTGAATGCTCGAAGCGGCTGGGGCTCGGCGCGTAGTCCTTTCTCTGATCAGGGATGCGCCAGCCCGTTCAGGACCATCGCGCCGACGAAGGCAGCGTTGTCGGCTGGGCTGTCCGATCGGCGGGTGAAGCACCTCAGTAGGAGGGTGTTGGTGATGCCTGCGGCGATGTCCATCGGAGCACTGATGGTCGACATCGCTCCGTTGTCCTGGCCGCGCTGCACAATCGGCGCGATGATCGAGGGAATGTTGAGTTTCTCTTTGAGCGAGAGCAGGCTCTCGGGCTCGCCGTAGGTGTCGTGGGCAACGGCAACCAGCAGTGCATCCATGAACTCTGTTTCGTCAGAGGCTAGTTGTGCGCAGCGGAGTAGGAAGTTCTCGATGATCGCGACGTCACCGAGACCGATCAGGATGTCGTCGGCAACGGTTTCTCGCAGTGAGTCCACGCGACTCTGAAGGGCTGCCACCAAGATGTGGGGCTTGGTGGGAAATAGTTTGTTCGCGGCGACGCGGGGAACTGCCGCCGTGTCGGCGATGTCGTTGATCTGCGTCATGAAGTATCCGCGCTTGCCGAATTCGCTACGCGCAGCGGCGAGAAACGCCGCTCGCGGATCACGCGGCAGCGGACGCGGCTCAGCGGGCTGGTCGATGGGACCGACAACGTCATCGAGGTGTTGGTGAAGGCCGGACGTGTCGACGACGGCGCCCAGTATCGCGAGCAGTGCGTCGGACATGATGTCGGGTGAGACGGAGCGGGAATTGATGCGGCTACGAATGCGGAAGCCGTCGATCACCGCGTTGACCGTGACAGCGAAGGTCTTGGTGGTGAAGGGCCTTCGGAGTGTTGCGTCGGTTTTCTCGAAAAGGGCCTCGTAGGCCGCGGATACGAGCTCGTCGCGTCGACGATATTCGTTTTCCAGAGCGGTGGAGGTTCGCCGGTGTGAGCCCGCAAAAATGTGTGAGAGAAGGCTTCTTGCAGTCGACGCGTCGTTGACGATTGCGTCGAATGCCTCTTTGACGAGAGTGGTGACCGTCGGACGAAGCGCGTCGTCGTTTGCGGCCAGCTGTGCGCGCACGGTCTGCTTCACTTTGTCTGCGCTGTGCAAGGTCGATTCGGTGAGGCTGGTGATCACGGCCTCGATGAATTCGGATTTGGTTCGGAACTTGCGAAAGAACGTGGCCTGCGACGCACCGGCTTGGTTGACGACCTGTTCGCTCCGAAGTCCGCGTTCGAGAACGTCCTGAGGAGCATCGACGAGAGACGTCACGCCGGCATCGACGAATTGCATGGTGGAGGCGTCGCGGTCAGTCATCGCCGATCCTTCGGTCGTTCGACAGTCTCTCCCGCACATAACGGGCAAACAAGACTCTACCGAGGTCAAGGCCTGCTCGAGTGGTGTTCTGAGAGTGTTCACTCTCGCTCGAGAGTTATCCCAGTCAACAAACGGAGTGACCCTGCGACCATGCTCCGTTTCCATGGGAGTTCGACCGCGCGAAAAGCCTGGAAGTTAGGGACACCACCGATGAAGACTGCTGACTCACCCAGCCTCAGTAGACGTGAAGTACAGGTGCTGTTGACCTGGATTCGCTGCGACTCGAAAGCCGAAGTCTCCCGTGAGTTGTACATCGCGGAGGGGACGGTGAATACGCATCTCGCGCGTATTCGAGGGAAGTACGACGAAGTGGGCCGGACAGCCCCGACGAAGATGGCGCTGCTTGCACGGGCCCTTCAGGACGGGCTGATCGGTATCGACGAACTCTGATCGAAGCGCGAGCGATCGGGTGCGTCGATCCGGGAAGTCAGTCGAGGGCGGTGGCGTCGGTTGTCGGCGTCTTGGTGCCGGGAGTCGCTTCGATGTCGAGAACGACCTGGCTGTCGGTGGCTTCTTCGGGGAAGACGTACCGACGCATGGCCCACCAGCGGAAGGCCGTCGCCAGCAGGGTCCCGATGATCGATCCGCTGATGAAGTCCGCGAAGTTCTCCATCAACACCGACACCTCGGGTTGACGCAGGTGGAACACGTACCTGGAGGTCCAGAGAGGTACCTGGTTGATGGCCAAACCGATGCCCGCGACGATGAAGAACAGAGCGGCCTCGTGATGGCGCTGTCGACCACCGCGCTGAGCAAACGACCATTCGCGGTTGAGGACGTAAGACAGAACCGTCGCGATCAGGACCGCAAGGATGTTGGCCGTCACCGGGTGCTGAGGCAGAACCGTCCACTTGATGCCGAAGAACAGCACCGTGGTGACGATGAAGGCGATGCCGCCGACCACCAGGAACTTGAGCATTTCTGCGTGCGGCAGGACGCGCACGAGAACCCGCTCAGGAAGCCTATTGACCATCTTTTCGACAAACGCCATTGTTCGAGGCTAACCCTGAATACGACCGACGGCACAAATCGTCGATGCCCGTGTCGGCAAGATCATCAGAATCCGTACCCGAGAATTGCGGGCTTCTCTGCGTTGAAAGCGAAGTCGAAATTCCGGATCTCCCGCGGATCGGACGCGTGGAGTCGGTGCGCCGCCGCGAAGGTCTTGGCCTGGTGCTCGCCCAGGTACAAGCTGCTCAGGACATCAGAGGGCATCGTGATCGCGGGCTCCGCGTCAGTGGCCGTACAGGTGGCCTTGCCACCCTTGACCTGAAGTGCAAAAGTTCCGCCGGCCTTCAGGAACGGATCTTCGACCTTGATGACGGTGTCCAGGTCAGCAGCATATTCACGAGCCTCGAGAGCCGCGGGCACGTCCATGATGCGCAGCCACAGTCGATCGGAGCGCGTCGTCGTTCGGGCAAGGCGGTAGTCCGTCAGCATCAGCCGGAGTGGATCGGCAGGATGTTGGCGTGTCTCGATCCGGGTGACGAGGTCGAGGCCGCAGATCGTGCGCCACAGCGCCGCGTGCGCGTCTTCGGTGATCGTCACGAACTCGTCGATCCGGGCGATGCTGTCGCGGCCCTCGCTCGTGTGCCGGTAAGCGATGTATCCGTCCGCGTGTGTCAGAAAGAACAGTCCGGAGGCGCCGTCACGATCCTCGGACGGGTCGGCGAACATATGGTCCCAGAGCGGTTGCGGACGCAATTGAGCGCCGGGTGTCAGCAGTCGCCAGCGATCGTAGATCTCGGGTAGAAGCGTCGAGGCAGCTTTGACGTCGACGATCGACACGCCACCGTTGTCGGGCACCTCGGGGCGGAACCGCGCGAAGCGGCGATCGAGGGTGATGCCCTCGCTGAAGGTGGCCGGGCCGTATCCGAAGCGGTTGTAGATGCCGGCCTCGCTGGCCGTCAGGGCGGCAAGTGGTGCTCCGGTCGACTCGATGTGGGCGTGAAGTGCAGTGAACATCGAGCGTAGGACGCCACGTCGACGGTGAGTCGGGGCGACGGATACCCAGGTGATTCCGCGCGTGGGGAGTTGGCGTCCGCCGGGCACGGTGAATTCCATGTCGATTTCGATGGCCACGCCGACGGGTAGGTCACCGTCGATGGCGAGGATGATGTCCTCGGGCTTGTAGAGAGCCTTCGTCAGTTCGCTGACCGCGGGAGACGGGTGAAAACCGAACCCCACCGAGTCGAGTAGTTGGAGAGCCGGCCAGTCGCTCTCGGTAGCGGTGCGGATGGTGATCTTGTTTTCGGGGCTCACGTATATCGACTTTGGCATAGATTGCGTGAAGACGCACATGAATATCGGGGCTGACGTTTCCGCACCGGCTCCCAGGGGTACCGCCCGACGGACCAGTCCTGCGGCACGGAGAAAACCGATACGGAGAAACACTGTGGCGATCACCGACATCAAGGAATATGCCCATCTCACCGAGGAAGACGTCGAAGCGCTCGGGCGCGAGTTGGACGCCATTCGGCTCGACATCGAGGAGAAGCGCGGCGCGCACGATGCTCGATACATCCAGCGGACGATCGCGTTTCAACGCTCTCTGATGGTGGCCGGCCGCATCGTCTTGTTCGCCAGCAAGAAGAAGCCTGCCTGGATTCTGGGGACTGCGCTGCTGGGGGTCGGCAAGATCATCGAGAACATGGAACTCGGCCACAACATCATCCACGGTCAGTGGGACTGGATGAACGATCCCGAGATTCACTCGAGCAACTGGGAGTGGGACAACACCTGCCCGTCCTCGGGATGGAAGCACTCGCACAACTTCACTCATCACAAGTTCACCAACATCGTCGGCCTCGACAACGATGTCGGCTACGGCATCATGCGCGTCACGCGCGATCAGAAGTGGCACGCCGACTATCTCTTCCAACCGATCACGAATTTCGTGCTGGCGACCCTCTTCGAGTGGGGCGTCGCACTGCATCACCTCGAGACCGACAAGCTTCGCAAGGGCGAGGTGAAGTGGTCCGAGAAATCGGAGATGGCCAAGGACGTCGGAAAGAAGATCGCGCGACAGGTGGCGAAGGATTACATCCTGTTCCCCGCCCTGACCGGCCCGGCGTGGAAGACCACGTTGACGGCCAACGCCGTTGCAAATCTCATCCGCAACTATTGGAGTTACGCCGTCATCTTCTGCGGGCACTTCCCCGACGGTGCCGAGAAGTTCACGCTCGAGGAATTCGAGAACGAATCCCGCGCTCAGTGGTACTTACGACAGATGCTGGGGTCCGCCAACTTTCATGCCGGTCCCGTCATGGCCTTCATGAGCGGCAACCTCTGCTACCAGATCGAGCATCACTGCTTCCCTGACCTGCCGAGCAATCGGTACTCGGAAATCGCGGTGCCGCTGCGGGACTTGTGTGACAAGTACGACCTCCCGTACACCACCGGGCCGCTGTGGAAGCAGTACGGATTGACGTTGCGGACCATCTGGAAGTTGTCGCTGCCCAACAGGTTTCTCTCCGCGTCCCAGGACGATGCTCCGGAGACGCACTCGGAGTTGAAGTTCCGCATCCGCGGCGGAATCAAGGAAGTCTTCGGCGTCGATCCGCAGACCGGTAAGCGGCGCGGCCTGCGAACTGCGATCGCGATGGTGTCGAGCTGATCGGTTACCGCTTGTGGGCCATCGAACGAACTACGAGATCGCCGGTCGACTGGATTGCTTGAACCAACACGATCAAGATCACGACAGCGACGAACAACACCGGGGTGTTGAATCGTTGGTAGCCGTACTTGATCGCGAAGTCGCCGAGACCGCCGGCGCCGATGGCGCCTGCCATGGCCGAGAAACCGATCAGCATCACCGCCGTCAGGGTTGCTCCGGCTACCAATCCCGGAACGGATTCGGGCAGTAGCACCTTGGTGATGATGTCTTTGTCGGTGGCGCCCATGGACCGCGCTGCTTCGACGCGTCCGGAATCGACTTCACGCAAGGCGTTCTCGACGACGCGCGCAAAGAAGGGCACCGAACCGATGGTCAGCGGGACGATCGCTGCCGTGGCGCCGAGCGCTGTTCCGACGATCGCCCTCGTTGCCGGGATGAGGAGCACCAACAAGATGACGAACGGCAGCGAACGGCCGATGTTCACCACGGTGCCCAGAACCGAATTGAGGACGCGGTTGGGACGGATTCCGTCGGGCGCGCTCGCGTGCAACAGAACACCGAGAGCGATACCGATGATCACGGTGAGCACGAACGAGACACCGACCATGTAGAGCGTGTCGAGTAGGGCTTCCCATGCTTCGCCCAGGGAATCCTGCCAGGACGTCTTGTTCATGAGAACGTCACCTTCACTCCGCGCTGCGAAAGATGTTCTTCGACAGACTTTCTTGTCTCTTCGTTGCTGACGAGTCCCGTGTGTGAGGCGAACTCCACGCGAAGGCGACCGACCTGATGGGATCCGATGTCCTCGATACCGCCGGAGATCACGGTGACGTCGACGTCGAGATCTCGTGAGAGTTGGGAAATCACGGGTGAGGTGGACAGTGAATCGACAAAGGTGAGGAGCGCCGGAATTCCGGTCGTGGACGTTCGTACCGTTCCGGTCGGCAGTAGCGCCTCTCCGAGGGGTGAGTCCGGGTCTGCGACCAGTTCGGTGAGCGTTCCCTCGTCGACGATGCGACCCTGATCGATCAGCGCAGCGCGATGGCAGATCCGTCGAACCACGTTGAGCTCGTGGGTGATCAGAACAATGGTCACACCGAGTCGTCGATTGAGATCGGCGAGCAGGTCGAGGATCGAATCGGTTGTGTCCGAGTCGAGGGCGCTCGTGGCCTCGTCGCACAGGAGGACGTCGGGTGAAGCCGCCAAGGCTCTCGCGATGCCGACGCGTTGTTTCTGGCCGCCGGACAGTTGCGAGGGGAAGGCGTCACGTCGGTCTTCCAAGCCCACCAACTCGATCAGCTCGTCGACGCGGGCACGTCGATCTGCCCGCGAGTATCCCGCCACTTCGAGAGGGAAGGCGATGTTGGCGGCGACCGAACGGGAATGCAGCAGGTTGAAATGCTGGAACACGACACCGATCCGCTTGCGTGTGTCGCGCAGTTGCGCTGGGCTCAACGCGGTCAGATCGGTGTCGCCCAACAGAATCCGGCCACTGGTCGGGCGTTCGAGCAGGTTGAGGCAGCGCAGCAAAGTCGACTTGCCGGCGCCGCTCTTGCCGATGATGCCGAAGATTTCGCCGTCTTCGATTTTCAGGGATACGGAATCGAGTGCATGCAGAACTTGTGTGCCGCTGCGGTATTCCTTGGAGACCGATTCGATCGAGAAGACCATGACGGGTCTCGATCAGGTAGCGCTGGCCGGAATGACCGAGCCCTGATAGGTCTGCTCGATGAACGTCGCGACGTCGGCGGACGTCAATGCCTCGGCCAACTTCTGTACTCGCGCATCGTTTTCGAGCGAGGTGCGTACGGTCAGGACATTGGCGTACGGGTTGCCCTCGGCCTTCTCGAGCACCAGGGCATCCTTGGCCGGGTTGAGGCCACCTTCGATGGCGTAGTTGCCGTTGATGATTGCGAGATCGACATTTCCGTCGTCGAGCGTGCGCGGCAGCTGCGGGGGATCGACCTGGGTGAACGTGAGTCCCTTGGGGTTGTCGATGATGTTCTTCTCGCTGATCTGCGTGATGTCGGTGCCGGGGGCGCCCAACTGCTGATCGAGCTTGATCAAACCGGCCTGCTGCAGCAGGTACAGCCCACGGGCGAAGTTCGTCACGTTGTTGGACAAAGCGACCGTTGCGCCCTGGCGCAGGTCGGCTACGTTGGTGACCTTCTTGGAATATGCACCGAGGGGCTCGACGTGGACCTTCGCCACGGCGACCAGGTCGTCGACACCCTTTTCCTTCGACCACGATTCCTGGTACGGCACGTGCTGGAAGAAGTTGGCGTCGGTGTCGCCCGCTTCGAGCACCTCGTTGGCGTCGAGGTCGCCGGTGATCTCGCTGACCTCGATCTTGGTGTCGCCGAGCAGGCCCTTTTCTTCGACGAACTTCAAGATCTCGGCGTGCGGAACCGAAGAAGCGACGATGCGAAGGGGCGCGTTCTCATCGGAGGAACTGTCGCTCGAGCACGCTGCGACGGTTCCGACTGCGACGGCGGCCACTGCGAAGGCAGCGAGGAATCTTCTGGTGCGCGAGCGTGACATGTGAATCTCCAAGACATAGCCGAACGTCACGCCGAGATGGCGTGACAGTTGCTGAACGCTAGCCCGGTAAACCTCCCGTGAGGAGATACAGAATCACCGCGATTTTTTCCTGTACCTATTGTCCGAGCAGGATGACCGGAACGTCCTCGGCAAAATCGACTACCAATTCGCGACGCGAGAACAGCCAGGTGCCGTCGACCTTTTCGAAGCTGTCCTGATAACGAATCTCGATCCGGTTGTCCCGGTGGCCCTCGCCCCGCGGATAGATGTGGTGAGCGGAGCAGTAGGCCTCACCGTGCGCAGTGGTGGGGCTGTCGAGGTCGAGGATCTGCTGCTCGACGATGTGCCGGGTCGAGTGCAGATGTGAGACGGCATCGACCACCGAACTACTGACGACGGTGTTCCCACGTATCTCCGTCGGCGCATCCGTTCCGTTCAATGCCGGCGGCAAGACGAATGCCACGTCGTCAGTGAAGAGAGCCGCAAGTGCGGTGGTGTTTCGACGGTCGACGGCCTGTGCATACCTGGCGGCCAAGTCGGTGAGAGCGACGCGATCCGAGGAGTCCATGCGCATATCTCACCCTATGTGACGCCGCTCATGTTTCGGCTTCCCGCTCAACGAGACATTCACAGCGCCCACCTGGGCATCTGGTTAGCGTCCAGACCAAGAGTTGCCAGCCATGAATGCCATAGGAGAAACAGCGATGGATCTGAGGGAATCGCCCGAGCAGCAGGAGCTCCGCAAGGAGTTGCGCGCGTACTTCGCGGCGCTGCTGCCGGAAGAGAAGCGTCGCGCGGCCGGCGAGCAAGGTGTGGGCGGCGAGTACTTCCGCGAGATCGTGAAGTTGCTGGGTAAGGACGGCTGGCTCGGCATCGGCTGGCCCAAGGAATTCGGTGGACAGGGACGCTCCATCGAAGAACAGTTCGTGTTCTTCGACGAGGTTCAGCGCGCGGGACTGCCGTTCCCCTTCGTGACGGTCAATACCGTCGGACCGACGTTGATGAAGTACGGCACCGAAGAGCAGAAGGAACGATTCCTGCCCGGCATTCTTGCCGGCGACATCGTCTTCGCCATCGGCTACACCGAGCCCGAGGCCGGCACCGACCTCGCATCACTCAAGACTCGTGCGGTTCTCGACGGTGACGAGTGGATCGTCGACGGCAACAAGATCTTCACCAGTGGCGCAAACACCGCCGACTACGTGTGGCTGGCCTGCCGCACCGACGCGGACGCCCCCAAGCACAAGGGCATCTCGATCCTGATCGTCCCCACGGAGGACGCAGGCTTCGAGTGGTCACCGATCAACACCGTCGGCGGTTTGATGGTGACGTCGACGTACTACTCCGGCATTCGTGTTCCGTCGAAGGACGTTGTCGGCGAGGTCAACGGCGGCTGGCAGCTCATCACGGCTCAGCTCAATCACGAGCGAATCGGCTTGGCGGCCATCGGTGGTCGCACTTACGGCCTGTGGAACCTGGTTCTGGACTGGGCCAAGGAAAACGGCGCCATCAACATCCCGTGGGTGCAGCAGGACTTCGCTCGTACACACGCCAAGCTCGAGGCCATGCGACTGCTGAACTGGAAGATGACGGCAGCCGTCGCGCAGGACACGCTCTCCGGAGCCGACGCCGGCGCTACCAAGACGTACGGGACCGAGACTCACGTCGACGTCTACCGCACCCTGCTCGGAATTCTCGGCTCCGCCGGACGCATCCGTCCCGAGTCTCCGGGCGCTTTGCTTGCCGGTCAGATCGAGCAGATCTCGCGTCAGGGTGTCGTGAACACCTTCGGTGGCGGCGTCAACGAGGTTCTGCGTGACATGGTCGGCACCATCGGCTTGGGACTCGTTCGCGAAAAGAGGGTCAAGTGAGCGACATTTCGGCGCAACTCGACGCTTTTGTCGGCCAGACGCTTGTTCCCACCACCTGGGGACCCGACGAGGTCAACATCCCCATGATCCGGCATTGGGCCGAGACCATGGGCGATACCAACCCCGTCTACCTCGACGACGAAGCTGCCCGCGCCACCGGCCGTGACGGCGTCGTCGCTCCCGCTCAGATGCTTCAGGTCTGGATCATGCGGACGTTCACCGACAAGATGGCGGGCAACGACCCGTCGCAGGTGTGGACCGATCTGATCGCCACCCTCGACGCAGCCGGCTACAGCTCCGTCGTGGCAACCGATTCCGATCAGGAGTTCTTCGCCGAACTGCGCCCAGGCGATCGCGTGAACTACACCGAGGTCATCGAGTCGATTTCCCCGGAGAAGGAGACCGGCCTCGGCGTTGGGCACTTCGTGACGACGCTCAAGACGTACCGCAACGGCGACGACGAAGTTGTCGGCACGCAGCGGTGGCGGACGCTGCGGTTCAAGCCGCAGGAAGCCAAGGCTCCGGAGGCTCCGCGCGCATTGCGTCCGCGTCCGGCTCTCAACGCGGACAATGCTTTCTGGTTCGAAGCGGCCAAAGAGCACCGTCTGGTGATCCAACGCTGCACGTCCTGCAAGACGTTGCGTCATCCCACCGGCCCGATGTGCGGCGAGTGCCAGTCGCTCGAGTGGGACACGATCGACGCGTCGGGGCGTGGCACGGTGTACAGCTTCGTGGTCAATCATCACCCCAAGATCGACGCGTTCGACTACCCGCTCATCGTTGCGGTAATCGAACTCGAAGAGGGAACCCGATTGATCGCCAACATGGTGGGTATCGCGCCCGAAGATGTCGTGGTCGACATGCCCGTGGAACTTGACTGGATCGACGCCGACCCGGATCTGACGCTTCCCGCGTTCCGGCCGGCCGTACGCGAGGAGCACTGATGGACTTCAATTTCAGCGAAGAGCAGGACGCGATTCGCTCACTGGCCGACGAGGTCTTCACCAGCAAGGCAACGATCGAGCGCACCAAGGAGATCGAACTCTCCGCCGAGCGCGTCGACCGTGAACTGTGGCGAGAACTCGCGACCACCGGCCTGCTCGGTATCGCCCTGCCCGAGGAGTTCGGCGGCGGCGGGCTCGGCTTGTCCGAGCTGTACGCACTGCTGGAGGAGCAGGGCCGTCACGTTGCGGCCGTGCCGATCTGGGAAACGGCCCTTGCGGCATTGGCTGTCAACGAGTTCGGTTCCGATTCCCTTCGTGCCGAGCTCCTTCCGAGTGTTGCCGACGGCAGTCGATTCCTGACCGTCGGGCTCGAGGAATTCGGGCCGTACACGGGCGGCGACCCGCTGACCACGGCCGAGCAGGACGCCGACGGCAACTGGACCGTGACGGGTGAGAAGGCAGTAGTGCCGATGACTCACGTCGCGAACCTTGCTCTCGTTTCGGCAACCGCTTCCACCGGTACGGCACTGCTGCTTGTGGACCTGAATGCCGAAGGAGTGACGCTCGAACAGACGCAGTCCACCAACTGGGAGATCTGTGCCAACGTCACCTTTGTCGGTGCCCCCGCGCAGCTGATCGGTGCGGCTGACGGCACCACGGTTCCGTGGCTGATTGACCGAGTTGAGCTGGCATTGGCCGCAATTCAATGGGGTGTCGGCTCGGGTGCAGTCGCGCAGGCTGTCACGTACCTGAACGGCCGCAAGCAGTTCGGCCGTCCGCTGGCGACCTTCCAGGCCGTCAATCATCAACTCGCTGACTGCTACATCGATCTCGAAGCGATGAGGGTGACACTATGGCAGGCCGCCTGGCGTATCTCCGAGGGATTGGATCTCGGCACCTCGGTACTGGTCGCCAAGTGGTGGGCAACCGACGGCGGACAGCGCGTCGTGCATCGCACCACGCATGTCCACGGCGGTATGGGCGTCGACACCGACTACCCGGTTCACCGTCACCTCTTGTGGGGCAAGCAGATTGCTGCCACCCTCGGCGGTTCCAGCTCCGATCTCGCGCGTCTGGGTGCGCAGCTCGCATCCGGTGTGGAGGTGCTCGCATGACCGTACTTGCCGGTCGCAGTTACGCAGACGTCGTTGTCGGAGAGGCATTGCCCGAGTTGGCGATCCCGTTGACCCGCACGTTGATCGTCGCCACCGCAATCGCCACCCGCGATTTCCAGGACGTGCACCACGATCCGAGCCTGGCCCAGGAGCGCGGCTCCAAGGACGTCTTCATGAACATCCTCACGAGCAACGGTCTTGTCGGTCGATACGTCACGGACTGGGCCGGATCTGCATCGACCCTGCGCCGCATCGCCATTCGTCTCGGGGCGCCCAACTACCCGGGTGACACCATGACGATGACCGGTGAGGTCGTGTCCAAGGAAGACGGAGTGGTCGTGGTCAAGGTGCAGGGTGCAAACAGCCTCGGCAACCATGCATCCGGCACCGTCGCAGTCGCTTTCAAGGAAGAGGAGAGGCTCTGATGGCGATCAGCCCGCTCTCGGGAGCCGCCGCCATCGTCGGCATCGGATCCACCGAGTTCTCCAAGAACTCCGGCCGCACCGAACTGCAGTTGGCGTGTGAGGCCATCGTCGCGGCACTCGCTGACGCCGGTATCGATCCGTCCGAGGTCGACGGTCTGTCCACCTACACGTCGGAGACGAACGGCGAAGCCATTGTGGCTCGCAACTGTGGCCTCGGCGAGCTGAAGTTCTTCTCGCGCATTCACTACGGCGGCGGCGCCGCGTGTGCCACCGTGCAGCAGGCGGCCATGGCAGTTGCGACGGGTGTTGCCGACGTCGTGGTTTGTTACCGCGCCTTCAACGAGCGCTCCGGTGTGCGCTACGGCCTTGGGCAGCACGATCGACCCATGGACAGCACCGCGGATCGCGCGGCATATGCGTGGATGACTCCGCAGGGATTGTCGACTCCCGCTCAGTGGGTCGCCATGTTCGCCCGCCGCTACATGCACCAGTACGGTGCGACGAGTGAGGACTTCGGACGAGTTGCAGTGGTGGCGCGCAAGCATGCCGCCAACAACCCGGCTGCCTGGTTCTACGAGCGTCCGATCACACTCGAGGACCATCAGAACTCGCGCTGGATCGCCGAGCCTCTGCACCTGCTCGACTGCTGCCAGGAAACCGACGGCGGCCAGGCATTGGTCATCGTCTCTGCCGAGCGCGCAAAGGATCTGGCCAACAAGCCCGTCATCATCAAGGGCGCCGCTCAGGGCAGTAGCAAGGATCAGCACATGATGACCAGCTACTACCGTCCTGACATCTCTGGTATCCCGGAGATGGGCCTGGTTGCTCGTCAGTTGTACGGCCAGAGCGGCCTGACCCCTGATGACATCAACGCCGCGATTCTGTACGACCACTTCACCCCGTTGGTGCTTCCGCAGCTCGAAGAACTGGGCTTCTGCAAGCCAGGCGAAGCCAAGGACTTCATTCGCGAAGGCAACCTCGAGATCGGTGGACGCTTGCCGTCCAACACTCACGGTGGTCAGGTCGGCGAGGCATACCTGCACGGCGTCAACGGAATTGCCGAAGGTGTGCGACTGGTCCGAGGAACGTCGACCAATCAGCCCGACGGCGTCGAAAACGTCTTGGTCACAGCCGGAACGGCAGTGCCCACCAGCGGTCTCGTTCTAGGCGCTGTTTAAGAGAGGAAATGACAGTGATAACTTCGGAAGCTGCGAAGACCGCCGGCGATTGGCGCGGAGCCGATCTCGGTACCCGCACCGTGGCGTACACCGAGCGCGACGCGATCTTGTACGCACTCGCCGTGGGCGCCAAGGCAACCGAGCTGGACCTCGTCTTCGAGGATCAGCTTCGGGTACTGCCGACTTTTGCTCTGACGCTGGCACAGTGGGCTCCCGACGCTCTGGGCTCGGCGGGCGCCTTCGACACCTCGACGGCACTGCACGGCTCGCAAGAGTTGAAAGTGCTTGCTCCGCTTCCGCGTAGCGGTGAGGTGACGTTGAAGGCTTCGGTCGGCGAGGTGTGGGACAAGGGCGCAGCAGCGGTGTTCGAAGTGAAGGTGGAATGCGAGTACTTCGTCGCGACCTGGTCACTTTTTGCTCCCGGTGCCGGCGGATTCGGCGGAGAACGTGGACCCTCACGTCCGGCGGAGCCGACCGGTGAGCTTTCGCTGACCGGTGTGCTGACCACAGCGGAGAACCAGACGGCGATGTACCGGCTCCTGGGCGACAAACACCACATCCACATCGATCCCGAGGCTGCGGCGCGGATCAACCAGCCGCGTCCGATCATGCACGGGCTGTGCACGTTGGCCGCCAGCACACTCGAGCTTGCTCGGATCGCCGGAGTGCATCCGGCTGATCTTGTCAGTCTCGAGGGCCGATTCGCTGCGGCGATCCATCCGGGTGAGTCGCCGTCCATCGTTGCGTGGGGAACTCCCGACGACCTGGCCTTCCAGGTCACCAAGGGTGATCAGGTAGCGATTTCCGGTGCACGAGTGAGCTTCTCCGCTCACTAGTCCCTCCAGACTCAACTGCGGGGTGCTTGACCCCTTGTCGCGCCCCGCAGTTGTTTGCACGAAGAAGCAGCCCCTGAGCGATTCGCTCAGGGGCTGCTCTGTGCTTGTGTTCAGTCCTGATGGGTCGCCATGTAGCGAGCCGGGTACTCACCGCCGCCGTGAACGGCGATGTCGGCGCCGTTGACGTACGAGGAGAGTGGGCTCGCCAGGAACAGGCAGGAGTTTGCGATATCGGCCGGGACGGCCATGCGCTCCATCGGAATGGTCCTGGTGACCGCCGCGCCGCCGTCGGCGCCGTAGACCTCGGCGGCAGCCTCGGTACGGATCAGGCCGGTGGTGATGTGGTTGATCCGGACCTTCGGCGCCCATTCGAGGGCCAATGCCTTGGTCAGAACGAGGAGGCCGGCCTTGGCTGCGCTGTACGCCGCGGTTCCGGGCTGCGGATCGATTGCCGAGACACTGCCGATGTTGATGATGGCACCGCCGTCGTCCTGAGTCTGCATCACTGCGTTGGCGGCCTGGGCAACGTTGAAGGGTGCCAACAGGTTCAGCGCCACGATCTTCTCGACGAAGCGGGGTGACACCGTCGCAGCATCGGCATCGGGGGAGCCGCCGGCGTTGTTGACCAGGACGTCCAGACGGCCGAAGCGCTCGACGGCATCCTGGACGAGGGCTGCGGCGTCGGCGGGATCGCGGACGTCCGTGGCGCGAAAGGCTGCGCTACGGCCGTCGGCGGTGGGTAGGTTTTCGGGCTCGTTACGGCCACAGACCAGCACGTTCGCACCCGCGGCGAGGAAGGTTTCGGCGATGACGTAGCCGATGCCTTTGGTGCCGCCGGTGACGATCACCGAGCGTCCGCTGAAATCGACGGGGTTGGGCAGTGTCACGGTGGAGCCTTCCTGGTGCGGTGCCGAGCTGAATTGCCGCCCAATGTGATTGACGCGACGTGGTCGCACACCTTAGGGTCAAGCAAGTGCTTGGTTGTTTTGTAGGTCGAGTGTAGACGACAAACGGCGGCAGTCACCAGAATCGACCGGTCCTTCCCGCAAAGGGACCTCTGCGTCGACAGACATTGGAGTAGTCACATGGGCAAGCTCGAAGGCAAAGTTGCACTCATCACGGGTGCGGGTCAGGGAATCGGGCAGGGGATTGCCTTGGCCTTGGCCAAAGAGGGCGCCGTGATCGCCGTTGCCGGTCGCACCGAATCCAAGTTGCACACCACATGCGGACTACTCGCTGACATCGGTGCGCGCGGTGAGGCCGTGGTTTGTGACGTCAGCAAGAAGGACGACATCACGGCGGCCGTGGACCGAACCGTCGAACTGTTCGGCGGAATCGACATCCTGGTCAACAACGCCAACGACTGCAAGCCAGGCCCGCTCTTGAGCGTGCTGGACGAAGACTTCGAGCGTTCCTTCGCGACGGGCCCACTCGCCACCCTGCGCATGATGCAGGCGTCGTACCCGCACATGAACAGTCGTGGGGGCGGCGTCATCATCAACATGGTCACCTCGGCCGCCGTGCGCTGGGATGCCAGTAACTACGGCGCTTACGGTTCCATCAAGGAAGGCATGCGCTCGTTGACCCGCGCTGCCGCCTGTGAATGGGGCAAGGACAACATCCGCGTTCTCAATGTTGCCCCGCACGCCAAGACCCCCGCGTTGCAGTGGTGGATGGACAAGAATCCGGAAGAGGCTGCGGCTTTTGTCGCGGGTATCCCGCTGGGACGCGTCGGAGATCCCGAGACCGACATCGGTCGTGCCGTCGTCTTCCTCGTCAGTGAAGACGCCGGTTACCTGACGGGTGCCACGATCCCGCTCGACGGCGGTCAGTCGCGCTGGGGCTGACCGCCATCGACCCGATCAGGTCATCACGGCGCCGCCGTCGACGGCAATCGTCTGCCCGGTGACGTTGCGAGCCTTGTCGCTGAGCAAAAACGCGACCATCTCGGCGATGTCTCCGGGCGTCTGGGCTCGACCCATCGGAACCATTTGGGCAACAAAAGAATCGAAGACATCAGCATCGGAAACGCCCGCTAGTGCAGCATCGCGCCGACGCAGTTCCTTGATGGTTCGCAGCCACATGTCGGTGAGGATCAGCCCGGGCATGACCGTGTTCGAACGGAGCCCTCGAGTCGCGCCGATCCGGGCGACGCTGTGACTCATCTCGATCACGGCGGCCTTCGACGGCCCGTAGTGCGCGAGCATGTCACCGCCCAAGCGGGCACCGATCGACGCAATGTTGACGATCGCTGCCGGACCTTCGGTTCTACTGACGAATTCGCGGCACATCAGGAAGCTGCCCTTGGTGTTCACTGCAAAGGTGTTGTCCCACTGGTCTTCGGTGATCTCGAGGAACGGCGTGAAGACGCCGATGCCGGCACCGTTGACGAGCGCAGTCGGACTTCCGACCGACGCAGCCACGTCGAACGCGTTCTTGACGTCGCCTTCACGTCGAACGTCGCATCGTGCCGTGTGGACTGCTACGCCAAGGCTTTCCAGGCGTGCTGCGGTGTCGGCGAGTGCAGCCTCTTCGATGTCGAGTAGAAGCAGGGTGCCGAAGTCCTCGGCAAGCCGCTCGGCAATAGCGGCGCCCAACCCGGCCGCTGCGCCCGTGACAATGGCTACGGGCGCGCTCACGGCAGGTGCGTTTCGAGCAGTGGGGCAAGCAGTTCGGCTGCGCGCGCTGCCGTGATGACCTCGCTCGGATCCACCTTGGTGACGACTTTCGAAGCAGAATCTTCGTAGACGTGCTCACCGATGAGTCGACCCTGCTCGTCGTACGGCCAGACGAATGCCAAGGTCCGACGCACGAGATACCAACCGTCGGAGTCGATGCCCGACGACTGTTCAGGGGCTGCGGACGTGGATCCGCCCGATTCGTGCACCGCGCCGAACACCCCGTCTCCGAGGATCGCTCCAGGAACGAATTGACTGAAGAGTGTCTCACCCGAGAACCCGCTGTCGGATACCGCGAAGTCGGACTTCCCGGTCCACATGACAAGGGTGTCCGTCTCGGCGAGTGACTGGTAGAAGTTGGTGACGGCGTCCATGCCGTCGAGGACAATCGACTGGCCGTCTTCGAACAACCGGTAGACGGGTTCTTCGACGGTCATGTCCGGCGAGAGGATTTCCTTGTAGCGACCGGAGACCTCGAGCAAGGCGTGGCGTCGGTAGTTACGGAGGATCTTCTGGTGCCGCGGATTGTCGATGGTTTCCAATTGCTTTTCGACGCCATCCATCATGTGGACGAATTCGTGCTCGTACTTGCTCATCACATCTCCTGGTTTCGCAGATTCGGCGGGCTGTCCGGATCTGCGACAACTGTGACCTGGCGAGGCATTCGCTGTACATGTAGATCTTCGTTCGAGAATTGCCAGTTTGCTTAACTTCGCTGTTCAGATACCGTGATGGTCGTCACTTTAAGTCGAGCGGCGGGCCGAAAACAACCGAATGGACGGTAATGAAGAAGGCGAGAAGAGGCGAAGATCTGAATCTGCGTTTGGTGTCCTCGTTGCTCGTCGTCGTGGCGGAAGGGCACTTCGGGCGAGCGGCAGACCGGCTGTTCGTCACCGCGCCCGCCCTCAGTCAGCAGATTCGACGACTCGAGGAGCAGGTGGGAGTCGAGTTGGTCGATCGCAGTTCGCATCCGGTGGTGCTCACCGCCGCGGGTGAGGTGTTCGTCGCGGATGCGCGGCCCGCTCTCGAGTTTGCCGTTCGCGCGATGAACGGTCTCGACGCACTCGAGCGTCGGCGGGCCAGGCGGTTGCGGATCGGATTCATCAACGGGGCTGCCGGGAGTTTGGGGCGTGCGGTGATCGATTCGTTGCACGCGGAGGTGGAGCTCGTCCAGTTGGATTGGTCCCAACAGGTTTCGGCGGTGGCGAGCGCGACCGTCGACGCGGCATTCGTGCGACCGCCACTGCCGGTGCTCGACGGTGTGGTGCTCGAACGGATAGGCGTCGAACCGCGGGTGGTGGCTCTGCCTCGAGGGCACCAACTGGCGGGTCGCGCGAGCATCGAAATTTCTGAAATAGATGGGACTGTGCAGGTTTCGAGTGACGGCGCACCACCCGAATGGGTGAAATGGTGGTCGGTGGACCCGCGCCCGAGTGGTGTACCCGTCCGGTACGGTCCCTCGGTCCGCACGATGGACGAAGCGCTCGAGGTTGTCGCCAACGGTCGGGCGGTGGTGATAACGGCAGCAACCATTGCCGAGTACTACACCCGCTCGGATATCAGTTTCGTGCGCATTTCCGACATCGAGCAGTGTTCGATCGATCTGTGTACCCGCGAGGGCGACAGCAGTCCGGCAGTGATCGAGCTACGCAAAGCTGTTGCGGCCCAGGGTGCCGGGAGGACCACAAGCTGACGGGAAGGCTGGGTGCCGGAAAGGCCGGGTGATCAGCGAAACCGTTCGCGGTACTGGACCGGGCTGCACTGCCACCGGGACCGGAACCTGCGCGCTGCGTGGCCGGGGTCATGCCATCCAACGGCGCGTGCGGCCCCAGCAACGCTGAGTTCCGTTGTGCGCAACAGGGATGCGAGACGCTCGACGCGCAAAGTTTGGAGATAGGACATCGGGCTGGAGCCGGTGTCGGCAACGAACACGCGGCTCAATTGTGAAGGCGAGAGCGCTACCTCGGCGGCCAGCGAACTCAGAGTCCACGGATGATCGAGGGAATTGTTCATCAACTCGACAGCCTGCTCGACCGTCGCACGGTAACCGCGTTGTTCACTGTGGCTTACCGTGGCGGAGACGAGAGGCTCGAGCACGGAGAACGCTGCGAATAGAAGGGCATATTGCTCGAAAACCCCAGTCCCGAGATCTCGGGATCGGCCCGTCCCTGCTGCGAGTTCGTCAAAAAGTTCGGCCAGTTGTGGGGTGCGGTCGTCGACATCGAGGGTCAGAACGGGCCGAGGGGCGCGCGGCTCCGGTGACACCGCGGCGCCCCAGCCCGGGACTCTCGTGATCCATGACAACTCGTCGGCGAACAGAGTCGGATCCAGAAACACATTGGTAGTCAGCAGGCGGTTCGATTCGAGGCTGTGGCGCGAGCCGGGAGCGAGGATCAGTAGGTGACCCGAACGTATGTCCGTCACGTCGTCGGCACTGCGCTGGACCGCTCGGCCATCTCGAACGAGAGCCAATTCCACGGCGTCGTGGCTGTGTACATCCACGTCGTGGTCGAGGCGAAGATGCGCGGCGTGTACTCGCGGACCGGCGCACTCCGCGGCGTTCGTCGATTTGACGCGCACCACTGCCTCCCCTCACGCTTCACGGCTTCGTCGGTAGGTACTCCACATCGTCGACTGTCAGTTCGTCGAGTTCCTGAGGCGTCAGGTTCCGTCCGTCGGCGACCGCCGCATGCATGCGGGCGAACACGTCGTCGGCCACCTCGTCGGCGTCGGCTTTGCGTTTCCAGTACCCAACGATATGCGAGTTTATCGGGGAGTAGCCAATGTCCCGGCGGAGCAGGTGCCGGACTCCACGGAGGGCACCAGCCTCTCCTGCCGCCCAGACGTAGTCGGGCTGATGTGCCGACAACGCTTGACGGAGTTCCTCGATCATCGAGTCCTCGTCAGAGCCGCGGATCCACCGGGCGCGCCCGTCTGCGGCGGACTCCAGTGGAATTTCATCGTCCGCGGTATCGGCAGTCAGAAGCGCGATCGCCTCTTGATCGGCGGTCAGAGATTCCAAGATCGTCATAATTGCGGGGAGAGCGGAAGCGTCGCCGAGCAACACCAGAGAATGCGCCAGCTCTGGGAGTGGTTGGTTCCCTCCGGCATTGGTCAGTCCGACGACGTCGCCGGGAACGGTGTTCGTGACCCACCTGCCGGCCGGCCCGTCGCTGTGGACGACGAAATCGATGTCGACCTCGCACAGCTCCGGGCGATGCGCGCGGATCGTGTACGTCCGCACTATCGGCTTGGGTGCGTCGTCGGCGTACTCGAAACCGCGAGCTCCGACGGTCGGAATCGTTAGTTCTCGGGCGGCTGCGGCCTCGTCGGCGTCATCGGGCAGAAAGATCTTCACCTTCGGAGCAATGCCTTGGCAGTCGTAGTCGCCGAGTTCGCCGAACGTCACTCGGACGAAATGAGGTCCTATCTCTCGTTTCCTTGTGACGACAGCGCGATAGGTGGTGAATCGGGTGCGGATTGCCGTTGCCGTGTCTTGCATGAAGTGCTCCTTGAAAGCAATCGAAGTTAGGTATACCTATCTTCAGGCGAACTGGATCTCGGTGGTGAGGACGTAACGCGCATGTACTCGGATTAAATACGCATTCTTGCCGTCTTCGTTTTAGTCAGTTAGACTAAAACCATGAAAACGATCAGCGCGGTACTTGAAATCGTCGAGGCGGCACGAGTTTCGGCCGATGTGTTCGGGGGAGACTCCAGCGATCTCGACACCCGTCGCGCTGCGAAGCGTCGTTTTCATCGGCTCGCCTCCGCCATTCATCCGGACCGGGCGAAGCCCGAAGATCGGGTGCGATACTCGGCCGCAACATCTCGGTTGAACGAGCTATACCGCAGTTGGACAGCGGAGTTCGAGCCGGCAGATTCTCGTCCCGTTTATGTCGGCGAGCGGGGCGAGTACACGTTGGGTGGACTGGTAGCGCGCGGCTCGGTCGCTAACCTGTACCGGTCCGATGCCGTTGTCGTACTGAAGATTCCGCGAAACCCTCGGGCGAACTCGATGATCGAGGCTGAACGGAATGTGTTGACGGGCATCGAGAATTCGTGCGAAGCCGGTTGGGCAGTCTCGTACTTCCCGCGATTGATCGATCGAATCACCCATGTGGGCAGCGGCACGAGACGTCAGATCGATGTGTTGGACGATCTGACCGAAGGTTTTGTGAGTCTCGCCGACGTCCGTGAGGCGTATCCAGGTGGCCTCGATCCACGGGACTGGGCGTGGATGCACCGACGGCTACTTCGGGCTCTGGCAGCAGCGCATGCGACTGGTTGGGTGCACACCGCGATTACCGCGGAGAACGTGCTGATCGAGCCTGATCGGCACGGGGTGGTGCTGGTCGGCTGGTCCTTTGCCACCCGTACGGGCAGCCGCCCGGTGGCGACTATCGGTTCCGATCGTGATTCGTACCCACCGGAACTCGGCGAAGGAGCGTCTCCGGCCTGGGACGTCTACATGGCTCATCATTTGATGCTCCGAATGCTGGGCGAGCAGACCCACGAACGGATGAAGGCGTTTGCCGACGGCTGCATGCAGGACAACCCGAGATTGCGTCCCGACGCGGTCGACCTACTTGGCGAGTTCGACGAACTCCTCGATCTTCTCTATGGCCAGCGGACATTTCGTCCGTTCGCCGTTCCATCCACGAAAGGACAGTGATTGTCATGGGCTACGGATACTGGGACGACAACACCTATTTGGCGGGCAAGACTTTTCGTGCCGCACGCGGTGTCGACGATTTCGGTTACACCGATTCGCTTCGGTCGCGTCCGCGAAGCAGTTGGAAAGCGGACCCGACCCTCGACCCCTTCGGCGTCGACAAGCGTGAATGCCGAGACTCGGACGGGCACCCCGATTCTCTCCCGATAGCAGTGCTTTTCGATGTCACCGGCTCGATGGGCGCTGTTCCTCGAATCATGCAGGACAAGCTCGGAAAGCTGCACGGGCTGCTGCAACGCAAGGGATATGCGGATGATCCGCAGATTCTGTTCGGTGGTATCGGCGACGCCGATTCCGATCAGGTGCCACTACAAGTCGGCCAGTTCGAGTCGGGAAACGCGATGGACGAGCAGCTTCGGACCATCTTCCTCGAGGGCAACGGTGGTGGTCAGAAGTCGGAAAGCTATGAATTGGCAGCATATTTCATGGCACGTCACACCAGTACGGATGCCTGGGAGAAGCGCGGAAGGAAAGGCTACCTCTTCATCATCGGTGACGAGCTGAACAAGCCGCGGCTCTCGGCTCGTCACATCCGTTCGGTGATCGGGGACAAGGTACGTCAGGACGTGTCGGTGCCGTCGATCTACCGTGAACTCGAAGAAAGATGGAACGTCTACTTCGTTCTGCCGGATCAGTCGTCGTACTTCAACGATCCGGAAATCGCGGATCACTGGAAGACGTTGCTCGGTGAACGCTTCGTCAAACTCGACGATCCCGCCGCGGTGTGCGAACTGATCGCGCTGACGGTCGGAATCGGCGAGGACCGCATCGACCTGCGTGACGGACTGGCGGATCTCCGCGACATCGGTTCAAGAGCTGAAGCCGAGACTGTCGGCAAGGCTCTCGCCCTGATTCCAGGGCGCAGCACCGCGACGGTGGCCGGTTTGCCGCGCGATCTCGGAACCGGCACGGACGATGTCGATTTCGCCTAGAAGGAGAACATGATGGAGCCGTTCGAAGACCGCGATATCGTCGTCGTAGACCTCGGGTTCGGAGATGCAGGGAAGGGAGCGACCGTCGATTGGCTTTGCTCCGATCGAGCCGATCTGGATGTGGCCGCAGTGGTCCGCTTCAACGGTGGGGCACAGGCAGCGCACAACGTGACGGTCGGCGAGCGCCACCACACGTTTTCGCAGTTCGGCTCGGGAACGCTGTCCGGCGTCCCGACGTTTCTCTCGAGATTCGTGTTGGTCGAACCCATCGCGCTCGCACGGGAAGCGCGTGCACTGGAAGCGCTCGGAGTTCGAAATCCGTTCGATCTGATACGGATCGACGCGCGCGCATTGTTGACGACACCGATCCACGTGGCCGCCAACAGGGCCCGTGAGGATGCTCGCGGCGATAACCGACACGGCTCGTGTGGCAAGGGGATCGGTGAGACGGCGGCGTATGCGCTCGAAGTTGCGAGTGCGCCTACGGTGGGAGACTGCCGGCGACATGATTCCTTGCGTCGTAAGTTGTCGGCGTTGGCCACATTCTACGGACCGTTGATCGCGGAGAGTCGCCACGGGTTTCCGCCGATCGACGACATGGTCGACATGTACGCCGAATTCGGTGCCGTCGTGGACATCTCCGACCCGGATGCGCTGGGCGCGTTGGGTGCCGGTGGTCGTCTGGTGTTCGAGGGGGCACAAGGTGTCCTTCTCGACGAGTGGCGGGGGTTTCACCCACACACCACGTGGTCGACGGTCGAGCCGTCCAACGCGCGAGCGATGATCGACGAGTTGGGCCGGGACAGTTACGTACTCGGCGTCACCCGCACCTACATGACACGACACGGAGCTGGGCCGTTCCCGACGGAGGATCCGGAGCTGGCGAAGGTGTTGCCCGAGCTGCACAACGGGACGGGTGAGTATCAAGGCGGATTCCGGACGGGCCACCTCGACGAGTTGTTGTTGCACTACGCAATCGAGGTGAGCGGTGGCGTCGACGGCTTAGCGCTTACTCATCTCGACGCGATGGATCGCGCGCGGGCTGCAGGCATCCCGATCCACGGGGTGCACGCGTACGAAGGATTGCCGTTCGTTCCCGTCGGAGAGTGGAAGGATCTCGATCACCAGCAGGCGCTGACAGATTCCCTGAAAGCCGTAGGGGTCGTGCCGAAGGAACTTCCGGCCGACCCGGAGGATTTCGCCCGGTATCTGAGCGAGGAAATGGGTGCGCCGGTAGTGCTGACCGCGAACGGTGCCGACCGGGTCGATCGTCAGATGCGATGCCCAGTGCCTGCATGATGGACGGTGTGGACCAGTCACTTGTCTCGATCGATGTCATCGCGCTCCGGTTCGGCAATCCGGAACCCGGGATGTTGCGATTTGCCGTCACTCCGCGGCGAGCGGAGCCGTACACCGGGCAGTTGGCGCTGCCCGGTGTACTGCTGGGCACCGGTGAGCGGTTGCAGGACGCCGCCAGGCGAGCCGTGACCACCAAGCTCGGAATTCCCGACGAGAAGATCCTCGTCAGCGGTCAATTGACCGTGTTCGACGAACCCAATCGCGACCCCCGCGGTCCGACGCTCTCGGTCACCATGTGGGCAGTGATCTCGTCGGACGAGGTGCCGGGTTCGGCCGAATGGGTGAGCTGGGACAACCCGGGGGACCTTGCGTTCGACCACAATCGGATAGTCGCCGATACCCGCCCGATCCTTGCTGACACCCTGTTGTGGCGAGATCAGGCTTTCACGCGTGCACTACTGGGTCCGTCGTTTCCGGCGTCGTACGCGCTGGCCGTGGCGGAGGAGCTTTCCGGTGTGCGTCCGGACCCGGGCAACTTGAACCGGACGCTCAAAGCGTTGCCAGGGCTGGAACGTACGGACGAACGAGTCCGGGTCAGTGCCACCGGGCGACCCGCGGTGGTCTGGGCGTGGACCGAAAACAGCTGACCACCTCAGAAGTTGCCCCGCGCGGCCTGCTCACGCTCGATCGCTTCGAACAGGGCTTTGAAGTTTCCCAGCCCGAATCCCAGTGAGCCGTGGCGTTCGATGATCTCGAAGAACACGGTGGGACGATCTCCGATCGGCTTGGTGAAGAGCTGAAGAAGATAGCCGTCCTCGTCGCGGTCGACGAGGATGCCTCGCTTCTGCAATTCCTCGATCGGAACTCGAACCTCTCCGATACGCGCGCGCAATTCGGGATCCTCGTAATACGAAGCAGGAGTAGAGAGAAACTCGATTCCTTCGTCGACCAGAGCATCGACTGCTCCGAGGATGTCGTTGGTCGCAAGCGCGAGATGCTGAGCGCCGGGACCTTGGTAGAACTCGAGGTACTCGTCGATCTGTGACCGCTTCTTCGCGATGGCAGGTTCGTTGAGTGGGAACTTGACTCGGTGATTGCCGCTCGAGACGACCTTGCTCATCAGCGCGGAGTAGTCGGTGGCTATGTCGCCGCCCACGAACTCGGCCATGTTGGTGAATCCCATGACCCGGTTGTAGAAGTCGACCCACTGGTCCATCTTGCCGAGTTCGACATTGCCGACGACGTGGTCGAGGGCCTGGAAGATTCGCTTGGGCGCGCCGTCACGCTTGCGGTACGACGACGTCCGTTCAACGTATCCGGGAAGGTAAGGGCCGGTGTAGCGGGAACGGTCGACGAGGGTGTGCCGAGTCTCGCCGTACGTCGCGATTCTGGCCAGGCGAACGGTGCCGTGCTCGTCGGTGATGTCGTGCGGTTCGCTCAACACCGTCGCGCCTTGGGTGATGGCGTGTGCGATGCACTTGTCCACGTCAGGGACGCTGAGCGCGATGTCGCGGATACCGTCGCCGTGACGGCTGTGATGTTCGATCAGCGGACTTGCCGGATCCACAGCGCCCTTGACGACAAACCGCACCGCCCCACTCTTGAGTACAAACGCGTGGTGGTCGCGGTTTCCCGTCGACGGGCCTGAATAGGCCACCAATTCCATGCCGAACGCGGACTGGAAGAAATGTGAAGTCTGCGTGGCATTTCCGACGATCCATTCGAGGCCGTCCCAACCGCTCACGGGAAAGGGATCGTGATCGCTGTCGTACTCGACCAAGCCGACCAACTGGCGCAATTGCTCCAGATCCAGGCCGGCCAGCTGTTCGTCGTCGGTGAGAGTCTGTTCGACGGTCATGATGAGTCCCCTCTGAGTGCGATGTACACAGCGCGGTGCTCGAGTTATGTTCGGCACTGCCAGTACAAACAGATAAGTCCTTCAGAGGTTGGGTAGTCAACGGAGGTAGTTGAAAGTAGACACAGCGCCGGAATGCGAAGATGGTGGCACTGTTTTGTAGGCAATTTGCATAGTTGAACGACGAGTGGAGCAGACGTGAATCTCGACGCAGTGGATCTGGCTCTGTTGGACGCGATGAACAAGCACCCGAGAGCCGGTGCGTTGGAGCTTTCGCGTCAGGTCAAGGTTGCGCGGGCGACAGTGCAGGCGAGATTGAAAAGGATGGAAGATGCGGGCGTCATCGCCGGATACGCGCCGCACATCAATTTGGCTGCAGCGGGTTTCGGAGTACAAGCATTCGTGACTTTGCAGATCGCCCAGGGGGCGCTCGACACCGTCACCGCGGAACTCGAGGCAATCCCCGGTGTGCTCGAGGCCTTTGCCACCACAGGCTCCGGCGACGTGCTGTGCCGGATTGCCGCTGCGTCGCACGAGGATTTACAAGCGACGCTGCTCGAACTGAATCGGTCGGGGATAGCCACCCGGTCGACCAGCGTCATGGTTCTCTCGGTTGTGGTGCCGCTCCGGTCGATGCCCCTACTGCAGACTCTGCAATCGGAGCAGACGACCAAGGCCCCGGCATACCGACGAGGCGGTCAGTCTCGCTGACGACCCGGAGCCCAGAATCCCAGAACGATCGCGGATACCCACATGATCGCGGCGAGCGTGAGTGCTCCTTGATCCATGCCTTTGATGAAGGCTTCACGGGCGAATTCGGCCAACTGGGCACCCTGCGGTCCGGCTGCTTCGGCGACATGGAGAGCGGCGGCCAGAGAACCGGATACCGGTTCCTTGGCGGGTTCGGGCAGCAAGTCGACCGCGGGCTGGACGTGATTGCCATAGCCGGCGGCGAGGATACTTCCCGCCAGTGCAACGCCGATGGCAGAGCCGATCTCACGGGTTGCGTCGTTGACTGCTGAGGCAACACCCTGTTTGGAGTCTGGTGCGTTGGAGACGATCGCAGCAGTGGCGGGGGTTGTCGACAAGCCCAATCCGATAGCGGCTACTACCAAGGGGACACAGACTTCGGCATAGGTCGAACTGGCGTCCAAGCGCGTCAAGAGTGCAATTCCGGTTCCGAGGAAGGCAACACCGGTGGCGGTGAGAGCGCGAAGGCCGATACGCGGAATCAGTAGGGGCGCAACCACGGACAACGCCATCACCGGCACAGCGATCGGCATGAGGGCGAGCGCCGATTGCAGTGGGGAGTAGTCGAGCACCAGTTGGAGATACTGCACGATCAGGAAGAACAAGCCGAAAGTCGCCAGGAATTGCAGGGTCAGTGACGCTGCGCCGCTGCCGAATGCGCGATTGGCGAACAGTCTCACGTCCAGAAGTGGATGGCGAGTACGTAATTCGACCCAGCTGAATACCGCGGCCATGGCAATTCCGCCGACCAGCAACGCGAGAACTACCGGATCGAGCCAACCACGGGCCGGCGCCTCGATCATCCCCAGGACGAACAGTCCGATCGAGCCGGCGATCAGCGCTGTACCAGGTAGATCGAGTGGAGTTGCCTCCGTGTCCTTCGACGTCACGATCGTGAACGACACCACGAGGATGAGGACCGAGACGACGGCCAGGCTGACGAAAATCGAATGCCAGGACCATTTTTCGAGGAGTAGCCCGGAGACGACGAGTCCGGCGATTGCACCGGACCCTGCGACGCCGGACCAGACTCCGACGGCACGGGCACGCTGCGCCGGCGGGAAACCTGCAGTGAGTAGAGACAGCGTCGCCGGCATGACAAATGCGGCGCCGACGCCGGAGATCACGCGGGAGACGATGATCCACGACGGTTCGTCCGCGAAGACCGGAATCGACGAGCCGGCAGCAAAAACGAGTAGTCCGAACATGAGCAGTTCTCGTCGACCGTATCGATCGCCGAGTGCGCCCGCCGGCAACAAGAGACAAGCCAGCGTGAGCGTGTACCCGTCCACGATCCACGTGAGCTGGCTCTGTGTTGCACCGGTATCGCGGGCCAAGTCGGGAAGGGCCGTGTTGAGAGCTGCCATCGCTGCGACGACCAGCGCGACGGCGCAGCACGCGACCGTCAGCATCCAGATCTGTCGGATGGTCCACGTGGACTGTTCGAGCGTCGTATCGCTACTCACGAAACCTCCCGATAGAAACAAGACCATCAGTATCGTTACAAGAACAGCAGTTCCACAACCCCCAAGTGGGTATAACTGAGGTTGTGACGGCGGGAATCGACAAGCAGGAAATCGACAAGCAGGTCAGCGACGAGGATCCGCGTAAACAGCGTTCCAGGTCCAGGTTGCTCGACGCGGCGACCAAGCTGCTGGCAGAAGGCGGCGTGGACGCGGTGACGATCGATGCTGTCACCAAATTGGCCAACGTCGCACGTGCGACGCTGTATCGGCATTTCGACAGCGGCACGGAGTTACTCGCCGCGGCATTTGCTCGCCTCTTACCGCCGGTGCCCGAGATGTCCGGGGAAGGTGACCTCCGCGCGCAATTGCTCGAGTTGTTGACCAGTCAGGCCAAGGCCATCGAAAGCGCACCGATCCAGGTGACGGCCATGTGCTGGCTCGGCTTGGGGCCGGAGCTGAAGGGCTACTCGAGCGTCGACGCCCTGTCGACGGACAAGCCCGAATTGCGATCGTTGCGCCAGACGGTCTTCGAGCAGTACCGTCACGCGTTCGATCGGATCCTGCGCTCGCCGGATGCGATCGAAGCGTTGGGGGAGTACGACTACGACGTCGCACTTGCTCAGTTGGTCGGACCTTTGGTGCTCACCAAGCTGGCCACGCTGACGCCTCTCGGGGAGGCCGCGTGTGAGCAGATCGTGGACGATTTTCTGGCTGCACGCGGAGTGTCGAGCTGACAGCTCACGGCTCCAGATTGCGTCGTAGCACGTACTGCTCGAGGCGGTCGATGCCGCGCACTCGTCGCGGACGAAGGTGTCGCAGTTTGAAATTGGCGTCCGAGCCGAGCTGGGTGGCCAGCTCGGAGTCGATCAGCACGGTGCCGGGGCGAGCGGAGCTGGTCAGGCGCGCGGCCTTGTTGACCACCGAACCGTAGAGATCTCCGAAGCGAACCAACGTCGGACCCATGGCCAGACCTACCCGAAGCTGTGGATCGTCGTGATCGGCGAGGACCGCCTGCTGGATCTGCAAGGCGATCTCGGCGGCGTGGTGGGGGCTCTCGGCGGCAAACATGACCTCGTCACCGACGGTCTTGACCACCCAGCCGTAGTTGCGTCCGATGATTTCGGTGGACGCGGACTCGAACCGCTCGAGCAGATCGTTGAGTTCGGCGGAGTCGAGGCCGCGAGTCAGCGAGGTGTACCCGACGATGTCGGCGAAACCCACGACCAGAACGCGACTCGCGACTTCTTCGCCCGGGTTTCCCACGTTGCGGCCCGTCGACGACGCGACGTGACGCTTCCATACGTACGTCTGCAGAGATTCGACAGCGGGAATGATCTCGGCGCCGAGGCTCAGGACGACATTTCTGATGGCGTCGGGTTCGTGATCCACCGAGTCCGCAAGCTGATCGATGATGTGTGTGCTGATCAGCGATACCTGCCACTCCGCCAACCTCGACATCGACTGTCCGAGAGAACGGGCGGCTGCCACCTCACTGTTCTGCGAGATGACGCCTCGATTGACCATGTCGGTGATGGTCTTGAGGGCGTCGGCGTCTTGCTGCGTGAACATGACCGCGTCGGGATCCTCGTCGACGGCAAAGCCCATCGCCACCCACAGACGATCGGCGCGCTCACGTGTCACCCCGGCGAAATCCGCGATCTGCGACTGTGTGAAGCAGCGCGGTCCGCCGAGGAGGGACTCCTCGATGTCGGCTTGAATCCGGCTGAGCAGATGAGCATCGACGTCGATCGGCTCAGCAGCGTGAGATTCAGCAGCGTTAGATTCAGCAGGGGCGGGTTCGGTGACCTCGTCGATCCACTCTGACTCCGAACTGCTCACCGTGCTCCTTCTTGCCGCAACGAATTTCTGTCCACCATCTTCCACGCGGTGCCCCGAGAACAGTACTGAATTGGCCGAACCGCCTACGGATCCTCGGGCTCAGGCGGGCGGTGAGAGTCAACACGTCGGTGGCTTGTGCAAGAGTTGCCCCGAGAAAAGCACTGTCGATACTGAAATGCACGAGATACTTCTGAAAGGACCTGCGCATGCCACCCCGTAGACGTTCCGGCGCTGCCGCATCAACGCCGGATCACCTCACTGCGGACAATCTGGCAGCGCTCGCCACGGCTGTCGCCGAAGGCAAGCGCGCCACCGTCTATCTGCGCGAGGCGACTCCCAGCCTGGGGATCGAAGCCGGTACCTCGGCGAAAGTCGTGTCGGTGGACGGCAACACCGTGATGATCCGCCCCAAGGGCGTGAACGACGAATTGCCTTTCGAGGCAGAGGAATTGCGCATCAACCGCGTCTCCGCGGCGCCGGCCAGACCGGCGCCACGGCCCAAACCAGTTGTGGAGTCCGAGCCCCTGATGGAGCCACTCGTAGAGCCTGTTCGACCGAAGCCGCGTGCGCAGCCTGCACCCGCTCCGGTACCGACTACCACTGCTGCCCCTGCCGCGACACCTCGTCCGGCCGTCAAGCGTGCGAAGAAACTGCCGGCCGGCATCAGCGTCACCATCCATGCGGGCGCGGACAACGACTGGAGCGTGACGGTCACACAGGGCGCCAAGCGTCCGGGCAAAGCAGTTCCGGTCGCACCCGATGCAGTCGAGCGAGCTGTCCGCGAGTTGGGTGAGCCCACCGCCATCGAAGCTGTCGAGTCCATCATCGTCGCTGCACGGGACATGGCTGCAGCGCGAGTCGACGAGTTGAGTCGCCAGCTCGAGGAGGCACGCAAGATGCTCGAAGCGCTCGGAGCTACCGACTAGAAACGCTGCGTAGGTCCGCACTTTCCGGGGTATGCGTTTTTTGCAGCGGGGAGATTACCGGCGGAGAGATTGTGATGTTGCAGCGAATTGTTTCGGCTCTGGCAGCGTTGGTCTTGGCACTCGGACTCGGGTTCATCGTCAGCAGCAACGCGGTTGCTGCACCCACGCCCATGGGTGGTGGTTCGGGCATCATCATCGACAATCAGCTGGTCTGCACGTTGACCACTATCGGGCACGACAACGGCGGCAGACTCGTGGGTATCACCGCAGGTCACTGCGGTGGTCCTGGATCGTTCGTGATCCCGGAAAGCAACGAGGACGCAGGCGTGGTCGGCACGTTCGTCGAGTCGAACCCGGACCTGGACTACGGGGTCATCCAGTTCGATCCGGGCAAGGTCACACCAGTTCGAACGGTGGGCGCGGCAACCATCACCTCGATCGGCGCTCCGGCCAGCTTCCCGGCTACAGCCTGCAAGGAAGGCCGTACGACGGGCACCACCTGCGGCGTCGTCTGGGGAGACCTGAGCGCCGACGCATCCACCTGGACTCAGATCTGCGTCGACCACGGTGATTCGGGAGCCCCGGTCACGGTCGGCACGACGCTGGTCGCGATGGTCAACGCCTACCTCTGGGTGCCGTGCCTGGGGCCGGAACTCGGCACCAACATGACCTCCATCGTGGACACGATCAATGCCCACGGAGGCGTCGGCGCCGGGTACCGGCCCATCTAGCTGCGAGCTGGGATCAGCCGCACACTGCTCCACCCGAGGCTGATCCCACGAGCTTGGAGTACTTGGCCAACACACCACGTGTGTAGCGAGGCGGCAACGGCTCCCAGCCCTTCTTGCGGGCTTCCAATTCGGAGTCGTCGACCAACAATTCGAGTTGTCCGGTACCCACGTCGAGCCGGATCTGGTCGCCGTCGCGAACGAACGCGATGGGACCGCCGTCGACGGCCTCGGGCGCAACGTGTCCGACACACAGGCCGGTGGTGCCGCCCGAGAATCGTCCGTCCGTCAGCAGCAGGACGTCCTTGCCGAGACCCGCACCCTTGATCGCGCCCGTGATGGCCAGCATCTCACGCATTCCGGGACCACCCTTCGGGCCCTCGTAGCGGATGACGACGACGTCGCCACCAGTGATGGTCCCGTCTTCGAGCGCGTCCATTGCGGCGCGTTCACGTTCGAAAACCCGTGCAGTGCCGACGAATACATCAGACTCGAATCCTGCCGACTTGACCACCGCGCCGCCGGGCGCAAGTGACCCCTTCAGGATCGTGATGCCTCCGGTCGGGTGAATGGGCTTGTTCATCGCCCGCAGGACCTTGCCGTCCGGATCGGGCGGGGTGATGTGCGCCAGATTCTCCGCCACGGTCTTGCCGGTGACGGTCAGACAATCTCCGTGCATGAGTCCCGCGTCGAGCAATGCCTTCATGATGACGGGGACGCCGCCGATACGGTCGACGTCCGTCATGACGTGCTTTCCGAAGGGCTTGACGTCGGCGAGGTGCGGGACCTTCGCGCCGACGCGAGCGAAGTCGTCGAGCGTCAGCGGGACGTACGCTTCGTGCGCGATCGCGAGGAGATGGAGCACCGCATTGGTGGATCCGCCGAACGCCATGACTACTGCGATGGCGTTCTCGAACGCTTCCTTGGTGAGGATGTCCCTGGCGGTGATGCCCCGACGAAGGAGTTCGACAACGGCTTTGCCGCTCTCGCGGGCGAATCCGTCGCGGCGACGGTCCGGTGCGGGCGGTGAAGCGCTGCCGGGCAGCGACATTCCCATGGCCTCGGCGGCGCTGGCCATCGTGTTTGCGGTGTACATGCCGCCGCACGCGCCTTCGCCCGGGCAGATCGCCCGTTCGATGGTGTCGACGTCGGCGCGGCTCATCAGTCCACGCGAGCAGGCGCCAACAGCCTCGAACGCGTCGATGACGGTGACTTCCCGCTCGCTGCCGTCGGAAAGTTTGGCGACGCCGGGGAGGGTGGAGCCGGCGTACAGGAACACGCTGGCGAGGTCGAGGCGGGCCGCCGCCATCATCATGCCGGGCAACGACTTGTCGCAGCCGGCGAGAAGAACCGATCCGTCGAGACGCTCGGCCTGCATGACGGTCTCGACGCTGTCCGCGATTACTTCACGGGAGACGAGGGAGAAGTGCATGCCCTCGTGACCCATCGAAATGCCGTCGGAAACGGAGATAGTGCCGAACTCCAGGGGGAATCCACCGGCCTCCCGGACACCTTCCTTGACGGCCTTGGCCAGGCGATCGAGGGACAGGTTGCACGGTGTGATCTCGTTCCAGGACGAGGCGACGCCGATCTGCGACTTGACCCAGTCGTCGTCACCCATTCCTACTGCACGCAACATGCCGCGCGCTGCGGTCTTTTCGAGTCCGTCGGTGACGTCACGACTTCTGGGCTTGATGTCGGGTTCGGTCATTTTCCAAGCATAGGCGTCAGCAGGATGTCTTTCCGGCAGACGAGCGACTTGAGTTGCCTCGAAACAGCGCCCGCGTTGAATAGACTCGCCGCATCACAGTTGGGGCTGGGTGTGCTGGGCGATTCAAGTACAGGGGGATTCAGGTGGAGTCGGAACTGATTTCAGCTTTCGGGTTTGCAGTTCTGGCGGCCGTCTTGACCGGTAGTGGTGTCTTCCTGGTTGTTCTGACGGTTCTGCACGAGATTGCCCGGTGGAAGGGCCGCTTCGTATCGGTGTGGGTGACTTTCTTTGCCGCGCTGCTGATACTGCCTGTGCTGTTCGGTGCGTTGATCGCCGGCTATTCCGCGTTCTCCGAGATCGACGGGTCCGAGGCACTGATTCCGCCGGCGTTCTGGATCCTGATCGCGGCCGGGGGTGCACTCGGCGGTTACATCGGAGTCAAGGTCGGTGTGGTTCGAGGCTCGGCCCTCGACTACCGGTTGTGATCGGGATCGACTCGGTCAAACTTTCAGAGAATCGCAGGCGAAGCCTGGGTGAACATCCCGAAGCTCTCTTGAACGGCCGTTCAGGTGCGGGTTCACTCCTAGCGTGCACACGAATGCCTTCGATCGAATATCCAGACGTGGCCTACTGCAGGGATCGGCGGCTCTCGCCGGCGCAGTAGGTCTCGGTGTCGCTTCGGCGAGCCACGCCGGTGCCGAGGTTCCGGGTGGCAGCCCGGGATTCGCGCACGGCGTGGCATCCGGTGACCCGTTGCCGGATGCCGTGATCATCTGGACCCGCATCACCCCAACGGCGGACGCAACGCCAGGTTCGGGCGTCGGGGCGGCGGTGACGCTCAACTGGCAGGTCGCGACCGATGAGGGGTTCGCGAGCGTTGTGGCGTCGGGAAGTGTTGCTGCTTCGGCAGAATCCGATCACACCGCGAAGGTCGACGTCACCGGACTCGATTCGTCGACGACGTACTGGTACCGATTCACTGCGGGTTCGGCTGTTTCTCCGGTGGGACGCACCCGCACGGCTCCGTCGAACTCGGCAGATCTCGATCGTCTCCGCTTCGGCGTCGTGTCCTGCTCCAACTGGGAAGCAGGATATTTCGGTGCTTATCGCCACCTCGCATTCCGCGAAGACCTCGACGCGATCATTCATCTCGGTGACTACATCTACGAGTACGGGCAGGGGGAGTACGGCGCGCGGAACGGATCCGTTCGCCTTCACGAGCCGGCCCACGAGATCATTTCGCTGGCCGACTACCGAATTCGGCACGCGCAGTACAAGACCGACCCGGATCTGGCTGCTCTTCACCTGAAACTCCCGTTCATCACTACGTGGGACGATCACGAATCGGCCGACAACGCGTACCGGGACGGCGCCGAAAATCACACTCCCGGTATCGAAGGCGATTGGGCAGATCGAAAGGCGAACTCGGCCAAGGCATATTTCGAGTGGATGCCTGTCCGCCCGTCGGGTAGTGGTTCGAGCGTTCAGCTGTATCGACGGTTCCGCTTCGGGAATCTGGCCGAGATCTCGATGCTCGACCTGCGTACCTACCGCGACGAGCAGCCGACGATGAAGCAGGTCGACGATCCGTCACGCACCATTACCGGACGCGCACAGATGGATTGGTTGACCAGCGGAATCGTCACCTCCCCGACGCAGTGGAAGATCGTCGGCAATCCGGTCATGATCACGCCCTGCGTGTTCCCGCCGCTGGAACCGGCGACCACCGCGGCGTTGACCGAACTGGTGGGAGTGCCGCAGGCCGGTGTCCCGTACAACACGGATCAGTGGGACGGGTACACCGCCGACCGCACCAGGCTTTTCGACGCGATCACCTCGAACGGTGTGGACAACACCGTCTTCATCACCGGTGACATCCACACGTCGTGGGCTTGCGACCTACCGACCAATGCCGCGAACTACCCAGGCGGGCCGACTGTCGGCGCCGAGTTCGTCGTCCCGTCGGTGACGTCGCCCAACATCGACGACATGCTGAAAGTGCCGCCGCGAACGGTAACCGTTGCGGCAGAAGAAGCATTCAAGGCCGTGAACCGACACGTGCGGTACGTCGAACTGGACTCGCACGGCTACGGCGTATTCGAAATCGCCCGCGAAGGTACTCAGATGGATTGGTACTACGTCGACGATCTCACCAATCCGCAGAGCAATGCGCACTACGCCGTGAGCTACCGTCTACCGGCAGGCGCGGGCAGTAGAGTCTCGCCCACTTCGGCCGCCCTCGATCAGGCCTCGTACCGACCAGGAGTCGACCAGTGAGTATCGAAGTTTCGCGTCGTAGCGTTCTGATCGGTGGAAGTGTTGTCGCCGGAACGGCATTGCTCGGAACGCCCGCTCGCGCGAGCGTTCCCACCAGCGCAGGCATCCCAGACCTGGACGTGCATGTCATCGTCGTCGACGGCATGCGTCCGGACGAGCTGCGATCGGAGCTCACCCCGACGCTGACCGGGCTTGCGGCCGGCGGTATTCACTACCCGGACGCCAGCGCCATCACGATCGCGGAGACGCTGCCGAATCACACGGCGATGATGACGGGAGTGCTGCCGGCGCGTTCGGGAGTGCCTGCAAACTCCGTCTACGATCCGTCCATCGACAAGAAGCGTGACCTCGATCGGCCTTCCGACCTGCAGGCATCGACGGTTCTTGATCGGGTGCGCACCGAACTCGGATTGACCACTGCGAGTGTGCTGTCGAAGCACTACCTCCACGGGCTGTTCGGTGACCGCGCCTCACTGGTGTGGGATCCCCAGCCGCTCGTTCCCGGCACGGAGCACGCGCCGGACAACTTCACGATCGACGCCTTGATCCGTATCGTCGGCGGGAACTCGCCGCGGCTCTCGTTCACCAACCTCGGTGACGTCGATCGGGTTGGGCACCTGGATCTGTCCGGTCCGTCCATCCGGATCGCTCGCACGGCCGCACTTCAGAACACCGACAACCAGGTTCGCCGCTTCGTCGACTTCCTTCATGACACGGGTCGCTGGAATCGGAGCATTCTGATCGTGTTGGCCGACCACTCCATGGACTGGTCGGAGCCCGCGCGGCTCATCGGACTCGATCGACCGCTGAACGCGGACCCGTTGCTGGCAGGCAAGATTCGAATCGCCCAGAACGGTGGCGCAGACCTGATCTACTTCGTCGGACCCGATGGCGAACGGGCGGAAGCCGTCAGCCGGATTCAGCAGATCGTGGATGGTGTGGACGGCGTCGAATCCAGCCACCTCCCCGCCGAATTCGATCTCGGCACCAATGCCGGTGACGTCGTTGCGTTTTGCGCCCAGGGCTGGCGGTTCAGTGATCCGACTCCACTGTCCAACCCGATTCCCGGCAACCACGGCCATTTCGTGACACTGCCCATCCCGTTCTTCCTCAGCGGCGGGCATCCCGCTCTCGACGGTGGACGGAAGATCGACACGCAGGCTCGCACGATCGACGTCGCGCCGACGGTTGCGGCTCTGCTCGGCCTCGGTGCACCTGCCGGCGGCTGGGACGGCGTCGCCCGCACGACGGGCGTGACGCTGAACGTCTAACGAGGATCGCGGCCGGTCAGGGCAATCAGCTTGTCCTGCAACGACGCATCGTCAGGAAGATCGACGGGAGCGGAGAACAGGCCGCTCTCGGCGAGCATGTCGCGCTGCCCGTCGAGGTCGGACCAGACGGCCTCGACGAGGTCTGGATCGAGTCGCTCGTCTGCTCCGACCGCTCGCGCGAGATCCCAGGTGTGGATCGTGACGTCCGAGGTCTGCTGGCGCAGATAGGGTTCCACCTTCACTGTGCCGTACGAGAGGTGAACGTGGGCACTGAGGTCCGTCGATTTCCACGCTTTGATGGCGGCATCGGAGTACTTCTGCCATTCGGTCCACAGGTCGTCCCCGACGGGAACGATGTCCGGTGTCGCCTCGCCGACCGTCAGTCCGGCCAGGAGCGGCGGTACCCACTGCTGCTCCTCGATGACGTGGCGGACGAGGTGTTCGACGTGCCAGTCGGAGTCGGGCGTGGGTGCGTTCCAGTCCTCGACTGCGGCGAGTCGTGAACCGAATTCGCGGTGGGCGGTGAGCACGAGTTCGAGCCAATCGAATGCCATCACTCGAGGGTAACCCGATCAGCGTGACGTTAATCGGTGCGTGAGGCTTCGATTCGGTGAAGACTGTCGAGGTTGTCGCTTAGTCGAATCGAGGAGTTTTCATGACCGTCTCCACCGTCACTCTGGCCGAAGGTCTCACTGTCAGCGCCCAGGGATACGGCGCGATGTCCGTCGCCCCTGTCTACGGCCCGGTGGATCCGGCCGAGGCGCTTGCCACATTGCACCATGCGGTGGACATCGGGATCACGTTCATCGACACCGCCAACGTGTACGGCGAGGGCTCGAGCGAGCGAGCGGTGGGAGAGCTTCTCAAAGACCGCCGGGACGAAGTGCAGTTGGCGACGAAGTTCGGTCTGGTCGGCAACATCGCCAACGGTCAGCGCGGGATCAACGGAGACCCGGCCTACGTACCGCAGGCACTCGACGAGTCTCTGGGACGACTCGGCGTCGATCATGTCGACCTCTACTACTTGCACCGGGTCGACCCGAACGTTCCGATCGAAGACACCGTCGGCGCGATCGCAGAGCAGGTGAAGGCGGGCAAGGTCCGCAACATCGGCCTCTCCGAGGCGACCGGCGATGAACTGCGTCGTGCGTACGGGGTGCATCCGATCGCGGCGATCCAGTCGGAATGGAGCATCTGGAGTCGGGACGTCGAGAACAAGGTAGTACCCACCGCCGCGGAACTCGGAGTCGGATTCGTGCCCTTCTCACCTGTGGGCCGAGGCTTCCTGGCGGGATCGTTCGATGCGGAGACGCTCGGTGACAACGACCTGCGCCGACGCTTCCCACGCTTCTCGGACTCCGCGCTCCCTGCTAATCAGAAGGTTCTCGACGTGGTCCGCGCCGTCGGTGAGGAGCTCGGCGCGACGCCTGCACAGGTTTCCCTGGCATGGCTCGATGCCAAGGGCCGGCAGTACGGGTTGCCTTCTGTTTCGATTCCCGGCACGCGGTTCGCTGCACGAGTCACCGAAAACGCCGGAGCGTTGGACATCGTTCTGAGCGAAGACCAGATCGCTCGCCTCGACTCCCTCGCCGCGATTACCGAAGGCTTCCGTTCGGCTGATTTGAATTGGGTCTCTCAGGGCCGCGAATAATCATGTCCTGAGCCTTGCGAAAGACAGGAGTAACATACAGACCCGATGAAAAAAGTGTGGTTGGTCTGGGGTGTCGGTGTTTTTGCCTACGTGATCGCCGTGCTTCACCGCACTTCGTTCGGTGTCTCGGGTCTGTCTGCTGCTGATCGGTTCTCGATCTCGCCCAGCGTTCTGTCGAGCTTCGTCGTGCTGCAGATCGTTGTGTACGCCGGTATGCAGATTCCGGCGGGAGTTCTCCTCGACCGCTACGGTTCGCGGATCATGATCGCAGTCGGTGCGTTCATCATGATGTCCGCGCAGTTGGCTCTCGCCTTCACCGAATCGCTGCCCGTCGCGATCGGTGCACGTATTGCCGTCGGTGCCGGGGATGCACTCACCTTCATCTCGGTGTTGCGGTTGGTACCGCAGTGGTTCCCGCCCCGGCAGGTGCCGTTGGTCTCGCAGTTCACGGGCATCCTCGGTCAGCTGGGCCAGGTGATGTCTGCGCTTCCGTTCATGTTGCTGTTGTCCGGACCGGGCTGGACTTTTGCCTACGGCAGCGCTGCCGCTGTCGGACTGTTGGCGTTTGCACTGGCGTTGAGTGTCATCCGCGACGCGCCTCCCGGTGCCGACGTGGTCGCCGTGCCGGCCGGCGCCAAGGAGATCGGGCGACAGATCAAGACGGTGTGGATGCGGCCCGGCACCCGCCTCGGGTTCTTCAGCCACATGGGGACTCAGTTCTCGATCACGACGTTCGCGCTGCTGTGGGGTGTGCCGTACCTGAAATCGGCTCAAGGCCTCGACTCCACGACGGTCGGCTCGCTGCTGACGCTGTCGGTCATCTCGGCAATCGTGGCGGGCCCGATCCTCGGCATTCTCACCGGTCGCTATCCCATGCGTCGATCGTGGTTGGTTCTCACCATCATGGTCGCCAGCGCGCTCATGTGGACGATCGTGCTTTCACGAAGCGAGCCGTCTCCGCTCTGGTTGTTGACGATCCTGGTGGTCGTCATCTCGGTGGGTGGACCGGGTTCGGTGATCGGCTTCGACTACGCGCGCACATCCAATCCGAGTTCGGCGATGGGCACCGCACAGGGCATGGTCAACATCGGTGGATTCCTCGCTTCCCTCATCGTGATTCAAGTGATGGGCGTAATCCTCGGACACATGGGCGGGTACACGTTCGACGGATTCCGCGTCGCCTGGATGGTGCAATATCCGGTCTGGATTCTCGGCATCGTCGGTGTGCTCGTCACCCGAGGCAAAGCCCGGCGAGCCCTCGCGGCAGAAGGCGTACACGTACGGCCGATTCGCGAAGTCATTCGTCGCAACAAATAACTCGATCGCATCGGGTAATTCATCCCCTGCGGGTGAGGTTCCCAAGCGTCCGAGCCACCAGGCTTGATGGATGAACGACGCAATGAACATCGGACCGGTCGAGCTCGTGGTGCTGGCATTCCCAGGTTCCACTGTGGATCCTGAAGCCGTCGCCGCGCTGCAAAACGTGGTGGAACGAGGTTTTGTCACCCTGCTCGACCTCGTGTACATCGCCAAGGACGCCGACGGACAGGTGTCACAGATCGACGTCGACGAAGATCTCACAGAGATCGGACTGGCGATTCTGTCCATCGAAGCCAAGGCATTGATCAGTGACGAGGATCTGGACGTGGTCCGTGAGTCACTCGAACCAGGAACGTCCGCCGCAGTCATCGTCTACGAGCAGACGTGGGCGCGTGAGCTCGCGTCGACGGTTCGCGGCGGCGGCGGCGATGTAGTCCTTCACGTTCAGGTACCGCGCGAGGTAGTCGTCGCAGCGGTCGAAGCAGCATTTCAGTAGCGACAATTACCCAAGGAGTTCGGCATGGTTTTTCGAGGTGGACGCAGAGGGCGGCCGGGGTTGCTCGGCACGGTGGCGCGCACTGCGGTAGTGGCTGGAACCGCAAAAGCGACGTCCAACGCCATGGATCGACGGAGTCAACGGAAGGCCAGCGAGCAGCAGCAGGAATACCAGCAGGAGTACCAGCAGCAACAGCCGCCGCCGCAGGTCGCACCCGTGCAGTCCGTTCCCCCTTCTGGCGCGGACGATCTGGTCTCCAAGCTGCAGGAGCTGGGTCAGCTTCATCAGTCCGGCGTGTTGACCGACGCGGAGTTCGCCGCGGCAAAGTCGCAGTTGCTGAGCTAGTGCCTGCTGGTTCTTGAAGCCTTGAACGGGTTTACCACACTGGACAATTGAGCATGAAAGGCTGATCTATGATCGACCCACGCGCAGCATCGGCCGCAATCGAAGCGGCGAACTCCCGAGTCACCGAGACCCTGCCGTTCTCCGACAAGACCGATTTCACCGATGCCGAGCGCGGGTTCATCGGCGCGCTCGATCCCGGCGTGGTAACCGGACCCGACGGAAAAGTGCTGTGGGACAACGACTCGTACTCATTCCTGGATGAAGAGTGCCCGCCGACCGTCAATCCGAGCCTGTGGCGTCAATCGAGGTTGGTGGCCAAGCAAGGACTATTTGCGGTGACGGATTCGATCTATCAGATACGCGGCCTCGATCTGTCGAATATGACCCTTATCGAGGGGGAGAGCGGGATCATCGTCATCGATCCACTGATTTCTCGGGAAACCGCGGCCGCCGGTCTTGCGTTGTATCGGGCGCATCGTGGTGATCGACCGGTTGTCGCGGTGATCTACACGCATTCGCATATCGACCATTTCGGTGGGGTCAAGGGGGTGACCACCGAAGACGACGTCGCTGCCGGGCGATGCGTGATCTTTGCGCCAACGGGGTTCGTAGAGCATGCCGTCGAGGAAAACGTCTATGCGGGAACGGCAATGGCTCGACGTGCGGCATACATGTACGGGGCGGCATTGCCTCGAGGTCCTCGAGGTGGCGTCGGTGCAGGATTGGGCCAGACCACCTCCACCGGTACACCGACGCTGATTTCACCGACGGTGTCGATCTCGAAGACTGGTCATACAGAGACGATCGACGGCGTTCGGATCGAGTTCCAGATGACCCCAGGCACCGAGGCGCCGTCCGAGATGAACTTCTACTTCCCGGACTTTCGCGCATTGTGCATGGCGGAGAACGCAACTCATAATCTGCACAACCTACTGACACTTCGTGGAGCGTTGGTGCGAGATCCGCATGTGTGGTCGGCGTACCTGACCGAATCGATCAATCGCTACGCCTCACGATCCGACGTCGTGTTTGCATCCCACCATTGGCCGACGTGGGGGACCGAACGGCTCACCGAGTTCCTGTCATTGCAGCGCGACCTCTACGGGTACCTTCACGATCAGACACTTCGTCGAATCAATCAGGGGTGGACCGGTCTAGAGATCGCCGAATCCATCGAACTGCCAACCGCCTTGGCGCAGGCGTGGCACACACACGGGTACTACGGTTCCGTCAGTCACAACGTCAAAGCCATCTACCAGCGCTACATGGGATGGTTCGACGGCAACCCAGCGCACCTGTGGGAGCATCCACCCGTCGAATCGGCCAAGCGTCACGTGGAGTTCATGGGCGGATCGGCAGAGGTGCTCCGAAAAGCTCGGGAATCGTACGAGGGCGGAGACTTTCGGTGGGTCGCGCAGGTGGTGAACTACGTCATCTTTGCTGAACCGGACAACGCCGAGGCCAAGACCCTGCAGGCCGATACCTTCGAGCAACTCGGGTACGGCGCCGAGAACGGCACCTGGCGAAACTTCTACCTCACCGGTGCATACGAACTGCGCAACGGTTCGGTGGGTACGCCCACAGTTGCTGCAGCTCCTGATATCACCGCAGCGTTGTCGGTGAAGCAGGTGTTCGACGCCGTGTCGCTCCGTGTCGACGGAGTGAGTGCAGCGAATTCCCACATCGTCATCGATTGGAACATCACCGACGAAAACATCGTGCACCGAACGGAACTGAGCAACGGAGTGCTGATCCACTTCGACGTGGAAGGTGGGTCTGCAGATGCCGGGTCTGTGGATGCGACGTTCAGTTTGAGTCGTCTCGACCTGCTCGGTGTCCTGCTCGGTGGTGCGGACCTGGGCGCCGAGATTGCGAAAGGCAGTATCACGGTGGCCGGCGACCCGGCGAAGCTTGCAGAACTTGCGGGGCACCTTGACGAGCCTGACCCGAACTTTGCGATAGTCACGCCGACGTAGCAGTTTGTGGCAGTCGAATAAGGCTGTATTTCAACGAGTCTCGACTTCTGGGCGCTCCTGAAGTTGTCCGTTTTGTCTCTGGTTATCGAAATTATGTTCGATTAAACTTTCGGTATGAACAGTCGGGAAGCATGGCAACTGGATGGTGAGGACCTCAAGGGTGAGGTTCTCGATCTGGTGCGCGCCCGGCACGAGTTGCAATCGCGGATGGTGTTGCTGATCGTGGAAATGTTTTCCCGTGACGTTCTCGGGGGGAGGGGTTTTCGGGCGATCGCGCAGTGGTTGCATGGTTCGACGAATTTGGAGATCGGTGAGTGCAGTCTGCTGGTCGGGTTGGCGCGGTTGTTGATGCTCGAACCTGTGGTGGGCGATGCGTTTCACCGGGGTGATGTTGATGCGTTGAAGGCGCGGCAGGTGGCGTCGTTTTGTCAGCATCCGCCGAAGAACATGACCCTGGCGGATGTGGACAAGGCCCGCGGGATTTTGTTGGGGTTGGCGTCGAAGAACATCGCGGATTGTGATGCGGTGCGGGCGGCGATTCGGCGGATTGAGAAGCAGTACGGCACGCGTGAGGATGGTGTTCCGGTCGGGGAGGATTCGGAGCGTAACGAGTTCTATGCCTCGAAAGGCTTGTACGGGCGTGTGTCTGTGAAGGGTGATTTGGATGCGGTGAACGGGGCACGGTTGATCACGTTGCTGTCGAGTCTGTCGGCGCCGACGCCGGAGAAGGACGGCGTGAAGGACACCCGTACTCCTACATTACGGCGTGCGGACGGGTTTTGTGAATTGTTGCGCCGGTATGAGCGGGCGGGGTTGGGTCCGATCGAGGGCGGCGTGAAACCGCACATCACGGTGACCGCGTCGGCCAAGGACATGACGGACCTTAAAGTTCTGAAAGACCTCCTGCCGTCCACCGAGGAACTCGGATTCGCGTGGACCGATTGGGTAGGCCCCATCAGCATCGACACCGCCCGGATGCTGGCGTGCGACTGCACGGTCACGCGGATTTTGTTGGATGAGAATGGTGTTCCGCTCGACTGCGGCAAGGAAGCGAGAACGGCGACGGTTCCGCAGCGCCGGGCTCTTGCGGTTCGGGATGGTGGGTGTGCGTTTCCGGGGTGCGGGACGCCGTCGGGGTGGTGCGATGCTCATCATATTGTTCACTGGAACGATGGCGGCCCAACAGATCTCGACAACCTGATCTTGTTGTGCGGTCACCATCATCGGACGCTGCATCATACGGAGTGGCGGGTGGAGATCGGCCCGGATCGGAAGTCGGTGTTCTATCCGCCGATGTCGGTTGATCCGTATCAGCAGCCGATCGGCGGGAACAGCCCACCGACAGCAGCCTAAAGTGAAACAACTCGAGACGTGAGCACCGGGGCACAACCATGCCCTGGTGCTCGCTCAATCCAGGATTTAGTCAAGACAACGTGATGTCGGCAATCAGGCCGTGGTGATCGGATCCCTCGATCTCGATCCGTTCCAAGGATGTCGCCGCGGCGCCTTTGGTGATGATGTGGTCGATACCGACCACCGCCGGATACCACTTGTCGGTCGGGTACGTCGGGATCAGGCCGGAACCCAATTGATCGGCGGCGCTGGTGTATCCGTTGCTGAGGAGATTCCGGAACTGTTTGTTCGAGTACGACGCATTGAAATCGCCGCTGACTATCACATTGTCCATCCCGGCGGCTTCGTCCATGTAAGACCCAAGCCTTTGCTGCTCGGCCGCCCACACCGAAGCCGGCGAGATGTACGCAGGTGCCGGATGCACGGCGAACAATGTGACTGGCTGCGCCAAGCCGACATTCAGCTCTGCGGACAGCGTTTCGGGTGAGAACCCGTCGAGGCTACGTGGATTGGAGAGAGGAAAGCGACTGTAGATTCCGGCCCCGCCACCGCCGTCGGCGTAGGGGATCAGGAACTGGTGGCTCAGAACCTCTTCAAGCCCGGCGGCTTCGAGCGCCTCGGCTTCCTGGTACGTCAACTCCTGGACCGTCACCACGTCGACGTTGCGTTCGCGGACCATCGCCACAAGCGACTCCGGATCCGCTGCACCGACCATCAAGTTGGCCTGCATCAACCGAATCGATGGACCGTTCGCAGACGTCGACTCCCCAGTTCCGACGATGTACAGCGGGCTCACAGACCATCCGAACAGTGCAAGGACGACAAGGGATGCGGCGCATACGATCCACTGACGCCCGATACCCGAGACGACGGCACCGATCAGCGGAGCAATCATCAACAAGGGTGCCACTGACGCCAGAACGATCACGATGTTGTGATCGACGTCCAGCTGAGTTGCGATCAAGGCAACCAAACCCGTCACGATTCCGGCCACACCAACCACGGCCGAAAGGCGGCGAAGAACCAGTCGACGAGGGGTCACGGTATCGGGTTGCATGACATCCATCGAAGCAGAAAGGCGCCGTAGCTCCGGGGAAGCGCAGGTGGAGTCGGTGCGCCCTATTGTTTGCGTCCTATTGTTGCGGATACGGCAGATGGCTGCTGCTGTTCTGACTGACGGAGATCGAGCGGCCGAGTTGGGGGAAGGCGCGTTGAGAGCACGCTGGTCTGTCACAGACTTTGCACCCCGCGCCGATCGGCACGATGGTCGCGGGGTCGTCCGTCTGAATTCCGTGGGAGTAGACCATGCGATCGGCGTAGCCGATGTCGCAACCGAGTCCGACGGCGAAGTTCCGCTCGGGGGCGAGGTACCCGAGCCCGCCGCTGTGGGTAGTGCGCGCCACCCAGAGGTATGTCCGGCCGTCGGGCATCTTCGCGACCTGGGTGAGGATGCGCCCTGGGCTCGCGAACGCCTCGTGGATGACCCACAGCGGGCAACTGCCGCCGACTCTGGAGAAGTGAAAAGCGGTAGCGGACTGTCTCTTCGAGATGTTTCCGGCGCGATCGGTTCTGACGAAGAAGAAGGGAATGCCGCGCTGGCCGTGGCGTTGGAGTGTGGACAACCGGTGGCAGACGGTCTCGAAGCCGACCTCGAACTTGAGGCTCAGCAGATCGATGTCGTATCGCAAGGCCTCAGCGGATTCCAGGAATTGGGTGTACGGCAGTAGTAGCGCGCCGGCGAAGTAATGCGCGAGTCCGATGCGGGCGAGAGCTGCGGATTCGGCACTCAATGATTCATCCTCGGCGACAAGAGAATCGATCACGTCGGCTTGGGTGAAGAAGGCCAACTGCATCGCGATCTGGAACGCGCGTTGCCCTGCCGACAGACGACGGGCGAGGGTGAGTACCGACTTGTCCGGATCGTAGAAACGCTTGGGGCCGAGCTTGTCTGGTTCGTCGGTACGGATCGTCACGGTGACGCCGTGCTGATCGCGAAGTAGTCGTGCCAGTTGCAAATCCACTGCGCCAACGGACAATCCGTTGTCCACGAACATCTGCTCGGCAGCGTCGTCCAGAACGGCGATGTGATTCTTTCGGTCGTAGAAGAAGTCCCGAACCTCCTCGTAGGGCATGGGTACGAGCGACACATCAGATGCGGCCTCGCCGGACAATTGCGTCGAGAACTGGTCCAACTGCTCGGTTGCGGCGTGCAAACGACGGTGCAACATCACGAGGGTGCGTCCGACCGCGGGCATTCGGGCCACCAATTCGTCTACCTCTGCCAGCGATACCTCCCCGGATTCCGAGGTTTCGGCCAAGGCGTGATGAACGTCAGCCACGAGGCGTGCGTCGGAATCGGAGGCGAAGAATTGCACGTCGAGATCGAACTCGGCGTTGAGCTTGAGAAGGACGGGGACCGTCAGCGGTCGTTGATCGTTCTCTAGTTGATTGACATAGCTGGGGGAGAGTTCGAGTGCCTTCGCCAGTGCGGACTGTGACAGGTTTCGTTCTTCCCGCAGCCGTCGCAGCCGCGCTCCCGCGTACATCTTCTTCATCGAATCTCCTCGGTGCCGATCGCGTTCACCCTACCGAGGAGCCATTCGCAACATTCGCAACATTGCAGGATCGTTATTGCACAAATAGGCAGTTGCGAGGGCCTATCCCGAGGTGAATGAGCTGCGTAGCGTGCAAATAGATACCGAAGCACGTGAGAAGAGGATCGATGAAGACGCATCTCGTACGCACCCACCGCTCTGCCGAAGAGTTCCCCAAGGAAGACCACCTCGCGTGGAAGATCGCGGAAGTTGCGACGGATTCCGTCGAGGTCACCGACGCCACGTCCGACATGATCGTCAACCGGATCATCGACAACGCGGCAGTTGCCGCAGCTTCCCTGGTGCGCCGCCCCGTAGTGAATGCGCGTGCACAGGCGCAGTCTCATCCGTACACACCCGGTTCCACCGTGTTCGGTATCTCGGGTACCTTCTCGCCTGAATGGGCCGCATGGGCAAACGGCGTAGCGGTTCGTGAACTCGATTTCCACGACACGTTCCTGGCCGCCGAGTACTCGCACCCCGGTGACAACATCCCGCCGATCCTTGCCGTCGCTCAGCACGCCGGGCGTGACGGCAAAGACCTGATTCGTGGTCTGGCGACTGGCTACGAGATCCAGATCGACCTGGTTCGGGCTATCTGCCTGCACGAGCACAAGATCGATCACGTCGCACACCTCGGCCCTTCGGCCGCGGCAGGTATCGGAACCTTGCTCGGCCTGGGCACCGAGACGGTCTACCAGGCAATCGGTCAGGCGCTGCACCTCACGACGGCTACACGGCAGTCCCGCAAGGGCGAGATCTCCAGCTGGAAGGCCTACGCGCCGGCGCTGGCCGGCAAGGTTGCCGTCGAGGCAGTCGATCGTGCGATGCGCGGTGAAGGTGCACCGTCACCGATCTGGGAAGGCGAAGACGGCGTCATCGCCTGGCTGCTCGGTGGCCCGGACAAGGAGTATCACGTTCCGCTTCCCGGTTCGGGTGAGGCGAAGCGCGCCATCCTCGACTCGTACACCAAGGAACACTCCGCTGAGTACCAGAGCCAGGCACCGATCGACCTCGCTCGTCGGATGCGTGCCCGCGTCGGTGATCTCGATCAGATCGCCTCGATCGTCCTGCACACCAGCCACCACACCCACGTCGTCATCGGCACTGGCTCCGGCGATCCGCAGAAGTTCGACCCCACCGCCTCGCGTGAAACCCTCGACCACTCGGTGATGTACATCTTTGCCGTTGCGCTGCAGGACGGTACGTGGCACCACGAGCATTCCTACGCGCCCGAGCGTGCACAGCGCCCGGACACGATCGAGCTGTGGAACAAGATCTCCACGCGCGAAGATCCCGAATGGACACGCCGTTACCACTCGACTGATCCGGACGAGAAGGCATTCGGTGCTCGCGCCGAGATCACCTTGAAGAGCGGCGAGGTCATCGTCGACGAGCTTGCGGTGGCTGATGCGCACCCGCTCGGCGCACGTCCGTTCGCTCGCGATCAGTACGTCGCGAAGTTCCGCACCCTCGCCGAGGGCGTCATCGAGCCGAGCGAACAGGACCGCTTCCTCGACGCGGCTCAGCGCACCGCCGAATTGAAGGCAGGCGAACTGGATCAGCTGACCTTCACCGTTTCCGAAGACGTCCTTGCTCGGGCACCCAAGGTCGCCAAGGGACTTTTCTGATGTCGGGCCTCATCGCAGCATCGACGTCCGCGGCCGACAAGCGGATTGCCTTCCGGGCGGGGCTGACGTGCGGAAAGATTCAGCGCTTGCCAGGTGCCATCAATCCGCTGACAGCCAAGCTGATTCAGGAAATCGGGTTCGAAGGTGTCTACGTTTCGGGTGGTGCGTATTCCGCCGGATTGGCGCTTCCCGACATCGGGCTGACCACGTTGACCGAGGTCGCCGCCCACAGCAAGCAGATCGCGCGGGTCACCGACCTCCCGACGCTGATCGATGCCGACACCGGTTTCGGTGAACCCATGAGTGCTGCCCGCACGGTCACGGTCTTCGAGGACGACGGTATAGCCGGTCTGCACCTGGAGGATCAGATCAACCCCAAGCGCTGTGGGCACCTCGACGGCAAAGTGATCGTGCCTACCGAAGACATGGTTCGCCGAGTTCGTGCTGCAGTCTCGGCACGTCGTGACCCGAACTTCGTCATCTGCGCGCGTACCGATGCTGCCGGAATCGACGGTATCGACGCAGCGATCGAGCGAGCAAAGGCCTACGCGGATGCCGGCGCTGATTTGATCTTCACAGAGGCTCTTGCCACCGAGGCCGACTTCGAGAAGTTCCGCGCAGCAGTCGACACTCCGTTGCTCGCCAACATGACCGAGTTCGGAAAGTCGAACCTCATTTCGGCGAGGACATTGGAAGAGATCGGTTTCAACGCCGTCATCTACCCCGTGACCACCCTTCGTCTGGCGATGTTCGCTATCGAAAAGGGTCTGCGCGAGATTTTTGCGGAGGGCACGCAAGAAGGACTGCTCGGCGAGATGCAGCAGCGCAGCAGGTTGTACGAGATTCTCGAGTACGAGCGTTACAACGAATTCGACAGTGGCATTTTCAATTTCAGCGTGGAGGGGAGTAGGACATGACCGAACAGATTCCGACGATCTACAAGGGCTTGGCCGGGGTTGTCGTCGACACGACGGCTATCTCCAAGGTAGTGCCCGAGACGAATTCGTTGACGTATCGCGGTTACGCAGTGCAGGACCTCGCCGCGAATTGTAGCTTCGAAGAAGTTGCGCACCTGCTGTGGTACGGCGAACTGCCGACACCCGAGCAGCTCGAATTGCTCTGTCTGCGTGAGCGTGCGGCTCGCCGTGCCGATCGCTCACTGCTCTCGCTCCTGACCAAGATGCCGGACAACTGCCACCCCATGGATGTGGTCCGTACGGCGATCAGCTACCTCGGCGCCGAGGATCCGGCGGAGGACGACAACTCGGAGAAGGCCAATCTGGCCAAGGCACTGCGGATGACGGCTGTGCTTCCGACCATCGTCGCAGCCGATTTCCGCCGCCGGCGCGGCCAGGATCCCATCGCGCCGCAGTCGGACCTGGGTTTCGCCGAAAACTTCTTGAACATGTGCTTCGGTGCTGTTCCGGAGCCGGCGATCGTAAAGGCCTTCGAGGTCTCGCTGATCCTGTATGCGGAGCACTCCTTCAACGCCTCGACGTTTGCCGCTCGTGTTGTGACGTCCACACTTTCGGACATCTACAGCGCAGTGACGGCTGCGATCGGCACGCTCAAGGGCTCGTTGCACGGCGGCGCAAACGAAGCTGTCATGCACGACATGCTCGAGATCGACGACCCCGACCGCGCAGAAGCCTGGATGTCGGAGAAATTGGCTGCCAAAGAGAAGGTCATGGGCTTCGGGCACCGTGTCTACAAGAACGGTGATTCGCGTGTTCCGACCATGAAGCAGGCGCTCCTCGACGTAGCGGCAGCGACGGACGGCGAGAAGTGGGTGCAGATGTACGAGATCCTCGAGAAGACGATGGTCAGTGCCACCGGAATCAAGCCGAATCTCGATTTCCCCACGGGCCCTGCGTATTTCCTTATGGGCTTCGACGTCGAGATGTTCACGCCGATCTTCGTGATGAGCCGCATCACCGGATGGACGGCGCACATCATCGAGCAGGGGCAGTCGAATGCACTTATCAGGCCGCTGAGTCAGTACTCCGGTGTGCCGCAGCGGACCGTTGTGGCATAACGCTTTCAACAATCGTGGCATGACACCCCACTAATGCTGCGTCGGCGAGGTTCGGTTCTGGCATCACCGTCTCCTGGCCTCGTCGACGCTTCTCCGTTCGCACTATCTGCAACTTCGCACCGAATATTCGCAAAGATACTCGAGTGCAATGTGTTTCGTTTGTTCCTTGCCGGTAATAGCGTCAGTGTCATGACTGAAACGCACGAAGACATCTCGATCATTCGTCATGGCGACACGCTTGACATCGTGTTCAACCGGCCGGAAAAACACAACGCATTGACTCCTCAGATGTACGACGCCATTGCCGGAGCCTGCCGAAGCGCCGACTCCGACCGCGAGATCCGGTTACTCACTCTCCGAGGTGCTGGGGGAGAGGCGTTCTCGGCGGGTTCCGACATAGGCCATTTTCAGACCTTCTCGAGTTTTCACGACGGGCTCGACTACGAAAGTCGGTTCGTCGGCGTGCTGACCGAACTCGAGAAAGTGCGGGTTCCCACGCTGGCGGTCATCGACGGTGTGTGCGCGGGAGCCGGGCTGTTGTTAGCGGCAGCGTGCGATGTGCGGATCGCGACGCACGGGTCCCGCTTCTGCCTCCCGATCGCGCGCACGCTCGGAAACTCGTTGTCGGTCCATTCCGTGGCGTTGCTGGCGGACAGGATCGGCAGTTCGCGTCTGATGTCGTTGGTCGCTCGGGCGGGGGTCATGTCGAGCGACGAGGCTCTGCGGAACGGCTTCCTCAGCGACTGTGCAACAGAGACAGAGTTCGCGAGCCTGACTGCCCAGGTATCGCGGGAACTCCTTGCGGCTGCCCCGATGACCGTGTGGACGATTCGAGAGTCCCTGCGCCGCATCAGGACCCGATCGATCACCGACAACGATGATCTGATGCGCATGATCTACAGCAGTGACGACTTCAAAGCCGGTGTCGACGGTTTCCTTCGCGGCGAGCGACCGGTTTGGGCCGGCGTGTAGCTCGGCTGTAGAACCAAAGGCTTGCGTTGGAGCGCGCTCTAACCCCTAGCGTTGCCGACCATGACAACAAAAACCTGGATCATCACTGGAGTTTCTCAGGGTTTCGGCCGCGAACTTGCAGTGTCCGCACTTCGAACCGGGGACGCGGTAGTCGCGGCAGTTCGTAGGCCCGAGTCCGTTGCAGATATCGCGTCGGAGCATCCGGATCGGTTCTCGGCGGTGACGTTCGACGTCCGCGACACCGCGGCGGCACCCAGCGTCGTCGAACATGCGCTCGAGCATTTCGGTCGTGTCGACGTGCTGGTCAACAATGCCGGTCGCGGGATGGTCGGCGCGGCGGAGATGGTGGACGATTCGACCTTGCGGGATCTCATGGAACTGCACCTGATCGGACCCGCCGCGTTGGTGCGCGCCGTCCTCCCTTCGATGCGAGCGCAGGGCAGCGGAACGATCGTGCAGATGAGCAGTCAAGGCGGCCGCATGTCGTTTCCCGGCGTCGGGGCGTATTCGGCGTCCAAATTCGCGATTGAAGGCTGGTCGGAGGCCCTTGCCGGTGAGGTCGGGCAGTTCGGCATCCGGGTCATGATCGTCGAGCCCAGCCGATTCCGTACAGCATTCAACAGACCTGGCGTTCTGAGCTTCGCCGAATCATCCTCGGACTACCGTGATTTGCTCGATCCTGTTCTGCGGGACATGGCGGCGGCAGACGGTGTTCAGGAGGGTGATCCGGAGAAGGCAGCAGAGATCATCACCTCGCTGGTGCACAGTGAGAATGTGCCACTTCGCTTGCCGCTCGGAAAGGAAGCCGTGGAGCGGATATCCGCGTCGTATCGGAAGAATCTGGCCGAGGTAGCAGTCTGGGCTGATCTGGCTCGCAGTGCCGACTTCGCGGATGCTGCCGGACCCGTCCGTCCGTTCTAGGCTGAGAAGCATGGCTACCGAAGACTTGATGCGCAAGGCACTCGAGGCACTTGGGGAAGTGGACGGGCCCATGTCGATCGAGGTGATCCATCGACTCGTCGATACAGGGGATGTTCAGGACCCGATGTCGATCGCCGAAGTGTCAGACCTGCTGGATGTTTCGGCACATACCCTGCGTTATTACGAGAAGATCTGCTTGGTTGCGGTGGATCGTGATTCGAGCGGACATCGTGTGTACGGGCCGGAATCTATTCGCAGGCTGGTGTTTCTGACCCGCATGCGTATCTCGGGCATGGCGATTCGCGACCTGCAGCATTACGTCGAACTGGTCGACGCCGGTGAAGGGACAGTTCCGGAGAGGCTCGACATGCTGCTCGAGCACCGGGACACCGTTCGTCGGCAGATCAAGGAGCTCACGTTGTCTTTGGCTGCGACGGAGTACAAGATTGCGACGTACGGCGGGCGGACCGGAGAGCAGGAGTAGCGCGGGCTACTTCTTGTCCTGCGTTCGATCCAGCCCGCCTTCCATGGATAGCGCCAACTGCTCGAGTGCCGCGAGAATTTTTCCGCGGTCCCGTCCGAGTTTGGTGAATAATTCACCGTGAGCGGCGAGTTCGCGAGGAAAGACGTCATCGACGACAGCGTTTCCCTGGATCGTCATCGTGATCAGTGCAGATCGCCTGTCTTCGGGATTGCTCGTGCGGGAGACAAGGCCTCGCTTCTCCAATCGTGCGAGTGCCTTGCTGACTCCGGCCCGAGACATGCCGAGGCGTTCGGCGAGACGAATCGCGGTAACCGGTTCCTCGGCGTATCGAAGTGGCACAAGCAGTTCGACTTCCGAAACGGTGAGGTCCGCGGATCGGTACACCGGTTCGACGGCGAGTTCGAGAAGCGCCGTGATCCGCTTGAGTTGCGCGACAACTTCCATTGGCGACGTGTCGAGGTCAGGATTGTTTTCGGCCCAAAGGTTGCACGTACGGGAGCGGAGTGTTGGTTCGTTCACGATTCCTCAGTTTTGTTAACTGGTAAACAAATTTGCTAGATTGCCAGAATAGCTCACCGTCTGGGGTGGGACGAACTGCGGGACTGGGGGAGTGCATGAGGTTCGATGTGGTGATTGTCGGTGGCGGTGCGGCGGGGTTGAGTGCCGCGCTTGTTCTGGCTCGGGCTCGGCGGCGAGTGATGATCGTCGATGCTGGTAACCCGCGCAATGGTGTCTCCGAGCACCTGCACGGGTACCTGACGCGGGACGGGCAGAGTCCGACGCAATTACTTGCGGCCGGACGCAAGGAGGTTCTCGAGTACGGCGGCGAAATGACGACTGGCACCGCAATCGGAATCGAGCAAACGGAGGACGGTGGATTTCTTGTGCAAACCGACGTGTCTGCGTCGCTGGAGGCACGGACTGTTCTGGTGGCGACGGGGTTACGTGACGAGCTGCCGAACATCGCTGGTCTGCAGGATCGCTGGGGAGTCGACGTTTTGCATTGTCCCTACTGTCACGGGTACGAGGTTCGTGATACGCCGATCGGTGTACTCGGTGGTGACAACAGACCCTTCACGATTCATCAGGCGTCGTTGGTGCGCCAATGGTCGGACGATGTTGTCTTCTTTCCGAATCGCATCGAGCTGACCTGCACCGAGCGGGATCGGCTGACTGTCAGGGGGATTCGCATCGTAGAAGGCGACGTGGCCGGGGTCTCGGTGGCAGACGGTCGATTGGACGGCGTCGAGCTGGCCTCCGGTCAGGTTGTTCCGCGGAGTGTGGTGTTTGTCGGTCCACGGTTTGTTCCACGCGACGCTTTGCTGACTGACCTGGGATGTGACGCTGACGAAAATGGTTGGGTGGTAACTGATCCTGCGGGAAGTACCAGCACGCCTGGTGTGTGGGCCGCCGGGAACGTGTCGGACTCGCCTGCACAGTTGATCACCGCCGCCGCCGCTGGGTCGAAGGCTGCGATTGCACTGAATCACTATCTGCTCGAGCAGGATATCGTGCGAGCGGTCGCGACCGCGACCGAACTTCAGCCGAGTGTCACCGGAAGCAGCCCTCGCGGGGTCTCCTGAGCGATCTGTTCCAGCGCAGACTCCAACGTCGGAAATTGATACTGGAAGCCGCTGTCCGCGAGCACCCCTGGCGCCACCCAGCGGCTCTTGAGTACCAACTCGGCCTCGGTGCGGATGATCCGAGCGCCGAATTCCAGCATCCAACCGGGCGTGGGCACACCGTACCGTCGACCCAACGCTGCGCGCACCTGTCGCATCATCTCGTCATTGGTCACAGGGCACGGGGATGCGATATTGACGGGGCCCGAGATCTCCGGATGCCCGTAGATGTGGATGATCGAGCGAACGACATCGGAATTGTGTATCCAGCTGAACATTTGTCGTCCGTCGCCCATTCTTCCGCCGAAGCCTGTTCGGGCCAGGTTGACGAAAGGGTTGATTGCTCCGCCGCCGGCTCCGAGAACGATCGACATTCGTAGCGCTACTTTTCGAACCGGGGTTGGGGCGGAGAACAATTCGTGCTCCCACGCTCGCGCGACCGCGACGGAGAATCCCTTACCCAGCTCTCCGTTCTTCTCGTCCATCGGTCGATCCCGCGCGTCTCGGTAGATCGTGCCGGTACTGGCATTCGCCCAGAGCGAGGGTGGCTGCGGTGTACGGGCCAGTGCGCGACCCAACAGTGCGGTCGTTTCCACGCGGGAGGAGAAGATTTCGTCGGCATTGCGCTTGTTGTATCGGCAGCTCACAGAGCGTCCGGCGAGGTTGACCAGCAGATCCGCGCCGCTGAGTACGTCGGCGACACCTTGCTCGTCGGACCAGGTGGCATCGCTCGTTCCTCCCCGGCCGATCGTTCGTACGTCCACCCCGTTGGGTTCGAGCGCTCGAACGAGAGATTGCCCTATGTAGCCCGACGCACCGGATACAACGACAGTCTTCATGATTTTGTGTTCCCCTCTGGAGAAACGACTTTGGTCATCAGGGCGGCGACGTCGCCGACCAGGCCGCGGGCCACTGGTAACCGCGCGAGGGTGAGCGCTTTGGCGATGATCGGGACCAGGCCGTCGACCAGGGATCGGGTACGAGTTTGCCCCGGAGACGAGTCGGTGACCCAGTGCAGCGTCACGCCCAGATAGCTGAGCCACAAGAGTGTTGGGAGCTGGGTCTCCAAGGACGCCGGCGTCTTCTGCTTCGACGCCGCCAGTGCTTCGCGCATCAATTCGACGGCCATCGATCTCGCATCACTCGACTCGGCCGAGAACGGGCTGGACGGCGATGCGGTGGGCAGGGCAACGTGCAGAAACGCGCTACCGAAGCCGTGATAGGGCCCCATGACATCGAGTCCGGTGTGCAGAACGATCGCGAGATTTTCCGCGAGTGAGCCACCTTTGCGTAGGAGTGGGAGCGCACGCTCTCGGTGATCACGTTGGATGACGAGATACAGCTCGTGAACCAGTTCGTCTTTGCTGGCGAAGTAGTAGTAGGCATTCCCGAGGGAGACACCTGCCTCAGTCGCGATCTTGCGCATGGTCGTCGCTGCGAAGCCTTCGTCGCGGAAGAGCCGCAAAGCTGTTTCCACCAGCTTTTCCCTGGTTTCGATCCCGCGACTGCTCATGGGTTCCCCTTCTTTGAACGTGTTCAAGTTCAGCGTACGCCCTGAAGTTGAACACGTTCAAGAGTTGATCTGTTGCGAGGAAGATAATAAGCGCGCATACTAAATTCATGATTGAACTTGCGCTCGGTTAACGAGGGGGTTGGTGATGAGTGCCTGGTTAGGGGTTGTCTCGGCCGAACATGTGCGTCGCGCAGTGGATCTTGGGATCGCGCAGATCGGGCACGGGAAGAGGTCCGGATTGGCGCGGATGAAGGCGGGCGATGTGCTTGTCTACTATTCGCCGGTCGAGTCCATTGGTGATCGAGATCCGTTGCGCGAGTTCACAGCCCTCGGTGTGATCGAAGAGGGTGAGATCTGGCAGGCGGACGAGGGGTGCTTCAAGCCGTTTCGGCGTCGAGTGCGATACGAGCAGTTCACGCCCGTTCCTCTCGGCGACGTACGGAGTCGATTGGCATTGACCTCGACACCGAACTGGGGGTATCAGCTCCGCCGAGGCTTGATTCCGTTGGATGGCAACGACGTCGAGATTCTGCGCTCGACAACGAGCTGACACACTGACGCTGTGGTGAAGAAACTGGAAACCGACTTCGAGGATGCTGGCGACAGTCCGGGTCTGATGTTGTGGCGTGTCACCAACGCGTGGCAGGCCTCGATTCGCGCGGCGCTGCGGCCTTTCGACCTGACTCACGTGCAGTTCGTTCTGCTCGCCGCACTGACGTGGCTGGACGCGGAAACACCGATAACTCAACGCGATCTTGCCGAGTATGCGCGCACTGATCCGATGATGACGTCACAGGTGATACGGACCCTCGAATCCAAGAAATTGGTCGAACGACGTCCACACCCGACGGACGCTCGGGCACGCTCGGTGGTGGTGACCCAGGCGGGTGCGGCCCTGGCAGGCAAGGCAAATCGTGCGGTCGAAGCATCGGATCGGGAATTCTTTGCCGCTCTCGGGGATCGTCAGGCGGCCTTTGTTGCGATGCTCGGCGTGCTTGACCGAAAGTAGCAACCCTCAGTTTTCAAGGGATAACTCTGAAGTGGTCTGCAGCAGTGCATATTTGGCTTCCAGCCCGTCCAGCAGGGATTCCAGCGCGAGTTCGAAACTGGCGCCGTCGATTTCCGTAGCACGCTCGCGCAACAGATGTGCTCGCGTGAGGTGCGGGTAACGCTCGGCGTAGATCGCCGGATCGTCTACGAATCCGCCGGAGAACGTCGCTGTCGCAGCACCCATGACCACGTACTTGACGGAAGCGCCGATCAGCGTTGCCGTGCGCTGCGGCCATCCGGCCCGCACCAGGCCGCCGTGGATGGCGTTGGCGCGGTCAAGGGCGATGGGCCTGACGCTCGGACCGTAGGCCAAGTAGGGAACGATATTGGGATGCTTGCCCAGGGCAGCGTGGTAGGACCGCGCCCACGTGCGAAGCGCACCGCGCCAATCGTCAGAGTCGAAGCCGCTCACGTCGACAGACTCCATGATGACGTTCGCGACGTCGTCGAGTAGCTCGTCCTTGTTGGCGTAATGGCTGTACAGCGATGGTGCCTGCACGCCGAGAACGGTGGCGAGTTTGCGCATCGAGAAGTCGGTCAAACCGTGCTCGTCGACCAATTTCAGGGCGGTGTCCCTGATGATCGGCTTGCTCAGTAGTGGAATCCGCGGTCGCGCCATCGCACACCCTTTCGTGTGAAGTACTGGACAACCTTACACTGTGAGTTTATTATCCAATTAACCTAACAGTGTTCGGGAACGTGGAGGATCAGATGACGCGGGTGTTCGAGAACAAGGCCGATCTCCTGGGGGCGGTCGGTGAAACGCTGGGCTCGAGCGAGTGGGTTGAGGTCACCCGCGAGATGGTCCATCAATTTGCCGACGCGACCGGTGACCATCAGTGGATTCACGTCGACGACGAAAGGGCAAAGCGTGAATCACCTTTCGGCGGCCCGATTGCCCACGGGTATCTGACTCTCTCGCTCCTGCCGCTTCTGTCGAAGTCCGTGTACCGCATCGACGGGGCGAAGATGGTCATCAACTACGGGTCCGACAAGGTTCGATTCCCGAGTCCAGTGCCGGTTGGAGCCAAGGTTCGAAACACTGCAGTGCTCTCTGCGATCGAAGAGTTGCCGAACGGTTCGCTGCAGAGTCAGATCACCAACACCGTCGAGATCGAAGGCGTGGACAAGCCCGCCGTTGTTGCGCAGACCGTCGCACGAATCTTGTTCTGAAATCCTGCCAGAAGAAAGCAGACTCCATATGAATCTCGAATTGACCGCTGAGGAAGTTGCGTTCCGCGAGGAGATGCGAAAGTTCTTCACCACCGAATTCTCGCCCGAACTTCGTGCACGTGCAGCGGGATTCGGAAAGCTGACGCGTGAAGACATCGTTGCGGGCCAACAGATTCTGAACGCACACGGACTGGCGGTTCCGCACTGGCCGGTCGAATGGGGTGGCAAGGACTGGACTCCGGTACAGCGCCACATCTATTCCGAGGAAATGCAGTTGGCGTCGGTACCCAACCCGTTGCCGTTCAACGTGAGCATGGTTGGGCCCGTTATCGCAGCCTTCGGCTCGCAGGAGCAGAAGGAAAAGTTTCTCCCGGCGACGGCCAACGCCGATATCTGGTGGTGCCAGGGTTTTTCGGAACCAGAAGCAGGCTCGGATCTCGCTTCACTCAAGACGGCCGCTGTCCGTGACGGCGCGGATTACATCGTCAACGGTCAGAAGACGTGGACTACTCTCGCGCAGCACGCCGAGTGGATCTTCTGTCTGGTTCGGACAGATGCCAGTGCCCAGAAGCGTCAGGCAGGAATTTCGTTCCTGCTCATCGATTTGGCGACTCCCGGCATCACGATTCGTCCTATCAAACTGATCGACGGCAGCGTCGAGGTCAACGAGGTGTTCTTCGACAACGTCCGTGTTCCTGCGGAAGATCTTGTCGGCGAGGAGAACAAGGGCTGGGACTACGCCAAGTTCCTGCTCGGCAACGAACGCACGGGGGTCACACGGGTCGGGTTCTCCAAAACCCTTGTCGCCACGGCAAAAGAGAAGGCGCGGGAGGTTCGCGTCGGAACCGGCACCCTCCTCGAGGATCCGTTGTTCGCGGCTCGGTTGGCCGAGTTGGAAAACGAATTGCTTGCACTGGATCTGACTCAACTGCGAGTTGTGGCGAGTTCGGCAGACGGAAAGCCGAATCCGGCATCCTCGCTGCTCAAGCTCCGTGGCTCCGAATTGCAGCAGGCAGCAACGGAATTGCTGATGGATGTCGCCGGACCGGACTCTCTGCCGGTAGATATCGCCGACATCGACTCGCCGGAGTGGGCGCAGCAGGCGGCGCCGCGCTACTTGAACTACCGGAAGGTTTCCATCTACAGCGGATCAAGTGAGGTGCAGCGCTCCATCATTGCCTCCTCGATCCTCGGATTGTGAGCATCTGACATGAATTTCGAACTCGACGACGAACAGACGATGCTTCGCGACACAACGCGCGAATTACTCAGCCGCAGCTACGACGCGGAGAAGCGCAACGCCACCTCGGCCACTGACGAGGGATGGAATGCCTCGGTGTGGAAGCAGTTCGCCGAGCTCGGGCTGCTCGGCCTGCCGTTCGCGGAGGCCGATGGCGGGATGGGGGCTGGGCCGGTCGAGACCATGGTGGTGATGACCGAACTGGGCCGCGCGCTTGCACCCGAGCCGTATTTGGGTGGTGTTCTGATCCCCGGTGGGTTGATTGCTGCGATCGGTTCGGCAGATCAGCGGGCGCGACTCCTGCCGGCGCTCAGCGACGGGACCACGTTGTCGGCATTTGCCCATACGGAACCTGGGACGCGCTGGCCGGTCGCCACTGTCACGACCACTGCATCGCAGGAGGGATCGGGGTGGACGATCACCGGCGTCAAGAACCCGGTTCTGCAGGGCGACAGCGCGCACGTCGTGATCGTCAGTGCCACACTTCCAGGCGGCGGCACCGGGCTCTTCCTGGTGGATGCGGAAGGCTCGGGTGTCACACGGAGCACGTACGCGACCCACGACGGCCGTCGCGGCGCGCAGTTCACGTTCACCGATGCCGCGGCCGAACAACTTGGTGAGGGCGGCGATGTCACGGCGGCGATCGTTGACGCAGAGGTCCGGGCGCAGGCAGCTCTGTGCGCCGAGGCGATCGGAATCATGACCGAGGCGCTGCGACTGACGACAGATTACCTGAAGCAGCGCAAGCAGTTCGGTGTTCCGCTCGCGAAGTTCCAGACGCTGACTCATCGTGCGGCCGACATGTACGTGGCGCTCGAACTGGCGAGCAGCATGAGTCTGTACGCGACCATGGCCATCGCCGACGGAGTGATCGATCCGACCATCGCGTCGCGAGCGAAGCTGGCTGTCGGTCGTGCCGCGCATCAGATCGGTCAGGAAGCAATTCAAATGCACGGTGGTATCGGTATGACAGCCGAGTATCCGGTCGGGCACTACGTCTCGCGGCTGGTGGCCATCGAACACACTTTGGGCGCATCGGACGATCACCTCAGGGTGCTGGCCGGCGGCGTCTCGAACTATTCGATGGTTGACGTCACCGAGTAGATCGGTGGGTGAAGATAACGGGAGGTCATGCGCAGGTCGCGTGGCCTCCCTTGTCTGTGCGGGGGCCGGCCCGCGGTATTCGAGGTCGAGTAAAATCCCTGTGATCAGTCCGAGAAGAGAAAGGGATCGAAGTGACCGCGCATACCGAGCAGCTCGAGTTCCAAGCAGAAACACGTCAGCTGCTGGATCTGATGGTTCATTCAATCTATACGAACAAGGACAGCTTCCTTCGTGAGTTGATCTCCAACGCTTCGGACGCGCTGGACAAACTTCGCCTCGAGTCGTACCAGGACAAAGACCTCAACGTCGAAGTCTCCGATCTGCATATCGAGATCGACATCGACAAGGCGGCACGCACCCTGACCATCCGCGACAACGGCATCGGAATGTCGCGTGACGAGGTCGTCGACCTGATCGGCACGCTCGCCAAGTCCGGCACCGCCGAGGTGCGTCGTAAGCTCAAGGAAGCCAAGGATGCAGCGGCATCCGAAGAACTGATCGGTCAGTTCGGCATCGGCTTCTACTCCACGTTCATGGTCGCGGACAAGGTCACGCTGCTGACCCGCCGCGCCGGTGAAGATCACGCGACGCGCTGGGAGTCGACCGGCGAAGGCACGTACACGCTCGAGCATGTGAACGAGGCGCCGCAGGGCAGCTCCGTGACCCTGCACCTGATGCCCGAGGATTCCGAGAACGGCCTGCACGACTACACGTCGGAATGGAAGATCAAGGAACTGGTCAAGAAGTACTCTGACTTCATCGCGTGGCCCATCCGCATGGATGTCGCTCGTACGTCGACGCCGGCCGAGGGCGAAGAGCCCGAGGTCACCATCGAGACCGAGACGATCAACTCGATGAAGGCACTGTGGACTCGCTCCAAGGACGAGGTGTCCGAGGACGAGTACAAGGAGTTCTACAAGCACGTCAGCCACGCCTGGGACGAGCCTCTCGAGGTCATCCCGATGAAGGCCGAAGGTACTTTCGAATACCAAGCGCTGCTGTTCATTCCGTCGACGGCGCCGTTCGATCTCTTCATGCGTGAGCGCAAGGCCGGCATCCACCTCTACGTCAAGCGCGTCTTCATCATGGACGACTGTGAAGAGTTGGTGCCCGATTACCTGCGCTTCGTCAAGGGTGTCGTCGACGCACAAGACCTCTCGCTCAACGTCTCTCGTGAAATTCTGCAGCAGGACCGGCAGATCGCTGCCATCCGTCGTCGTCTGACCAAGAAGGTCCTCTCGACCATCAAGGACATGAAGGCGAACGAGCCGGAGAAGTACTCGACCTTCTGGACCGAGTTCGGACGCGCGCTCAAGGAAGGCCTGATGGCCGATGCCGACAACCGCAAGACGCTGCTCGACATCTCTTCGTTTGCCTCGACCAACAGCGAAGAGGGCGTGACCACTCTCGCCGAGTACGTGGAGCGTATGAAGGACGGCCAGGAACAGATCTACTTCATGACGGGCGAATCTCGTCACCTGATCGAAAGCTCTCCGCACATGGAGGCTTTCAAGGCCAAGGGCCTCGAGGTTCTGGTTCTCACCGACCCGGTGGACGAGATGTGGGTCGACGCTGTCTCGGACTTCGACGGCAAGACCTTCCAGTCGATCGCCAAGGGCGAGGTCGACCTGGACACCGAGGACGAGAAGAAGGCGGCCGAGGCCGAGCGTGAAGAGAAGGAGAAGGAATTCGGCGAGCTGCTGACGTGGCTGACCGAAACCCTGTCCGACGACATCAAGGAAACGCGTCTCTCGACGCGCCTGACCACGTCGGCTGCCTGCATCGTCGGCGACGCGTTCAGCATGTCTCCGACGCTCGAGAAGATGTACAAGGCTTCGGGTCAGCCTGTTCCGCACAGCAAGCGCATCCTCGAGCTCAACCCGGAGCACCCGCTTGTCTCGGGTCTTCGGGAGGCGCAGGCCGCCAACGACAATGCGGAGAACCTGACTGAGACGGCTCAGTTGCTCTACGGCATGGCGTTGCTTGCCGAGGGCGGCGAGTTGAGCGACCCGGCGCGCTTCACGCGTCTGCTGGCCGATCGTTTGGCTCGCACAGTCTGATCTGGTCCTAGCTGGCTCGAACTCCCGGCATCCACCTTCATCGGTGGGTGCCGGGATTTTTTTCTTGATCGTTTTCTATTGAGGACCGTTTCTGTCCGCAATAACTTCTAACGTAGTTCTCACAGGGCACGAACCCACTAGCGAAGGAAAACATCATGAACGCACCGACCACCACCGTCACCGGCGAGCGCGCGGATCTCCTCCAGAGCCTGCGTCAACATCGTGAATTCCTTCTCTTCACGGTCAAGGACCTCACCGACGAGCAGGCTGTTTCGAGGCCGACCGTGAGCGAACTGTGCCTAGGCGGATTGGTCAAGCATGTGGGTCAGGCGGAGAAGGGTTGGGTCGACTTCATTCTGGAAGGGCCGGCCGGACTTGGCGGGGACTTCGACCCGACCCAGTGGTCGGAAGAGATGCAACAGGAACGGGCGAACGAATTTGCCATGGTCGAGGGTGAAACCTTGGCAAGCATCGTTTCCGAGTACGAAGGGATCGCGGCCAGGACCGACCAGTTGGTGGCCTCGCTGGACAGCCTCGACATCTCTCATCCACTTCCGAGCGCTCCGTGGTTCGAAGCCGGCGCTCGCTGGTCAGCGCGGCGCGCATTGCTGCACATCATCGCCGAGACGGCCCAGCATGCGGGCCACGCAGACATGCTTCGTGAAGCCATCGACGGATCCAAGACGATGGGTTGATCGACAGCTCGATCAACCGGGATGTTTACACATCACACAAATATGTAACACTAGTGTCTATGAGCACCGAAAAGTCTGCCTTGCAACCGCCGATGCAGTGGGACGCCTGGGGCGATCCGGCCAAGAAGCGTGAACTGTCGGACGCAGTCACATCATTGTTGACCGGATTTCTCGGTGTCTCCGCACCGACTCGCTCGCGCCTCGCCATCGAAGACGTTCAGGTGACTCCGTCCGCCCTGGCTCAGTCGCACGTCGAGGCGCTGGCTGGGCTGGTCGGGGCCGAGTACGTCAGCACCGAGGATTCGGATCGAATCCTTCGGGCCGGTGGCAAGAGCACCCCGGATCTGCTTCGCCGTCGTAGCGCCGAGCCGCAGGACGCACCGGACGCAGTCGTCACTCCAGGGACAGACGCAGAGGTCGAGCAGGTTCTCCGATACTGCTCTGCCAACCGGATCGCAGTGGTCCCGTTCGGTGGTGGCACCAGCGTCGTCGGCGGGCTCGATCCCATTCGTGACGGGTTCGACGCAGTTCTATCTCTCGATCTGCGCAGGTTCGATCAGCTCGTCGGGTTGGACGAGGAATCGGGCATCGCGACGTTCGGCGGCGGAACCACCGGCCCACGCGCCGAGGAGCTTCTGCGTGAGCACGGTTTCTCGGTCGGGCACTTCCCGCAGAGCTTCCTGTTCGCCACTCTGGGCGGGTTCGCCGCCACCCGGTCTTCGGGGCAGGCGTCGGCTGGATACGGACGTTTCGAGGACATGGTTCAGGGCCTCACCGTTGTCACCCCGAGTGGTGTGATCGAGACCGGGCGTGCGCCGGCATCTGCCGCAGGCCCCGATCTGGGTGAGCTTTTTGTCGGCTCCGAGGGGACATTCGGCGTCATCACGCACGTGCGTGTGCGGGTTCACCGCCTGCCCGAGACCACCGTGCGCGAAGGGTGGAGCTTCCCCGACTTCGCCACCGGCGCAGCAGCATTGCGTGAGCTGGTCCAGGAAGGATCGGCTCCGACCGTACTGCGATTGTCCGACGAGGCCGAGAGCGGCGTGAATCTGGCGACTACCGACAAGATCGGCGAGAACGCCTTCACCGGTGGTTGCCTCGGCATCACCACCTACGAGGGCACCGCTTCGCACACCGTTGAACGGATGGCGGAGGCCCGAGCAATTCTCACCGCTCACGGCGGCACGTCTCTCGGCGAGGAGCCCGGAAACAGCTGGGAACACGGGCGATTCGATGCGCCGTATCTGCGTGACGCTCTTCTCGACGTCGGCGCACTGTGTGAAACCCTCGAGACAGCAACCACCTGGGGTAACCTCGCGAACCTGCGCTCCTCGGTCACCGAAGCGCTGACCAAGGCTCTCGTCGAGCAGGGGACTCAGCCGCTCGTCATGTGCCACATTTCTCACACGTACAAGACCGGTGCTTCGCTGTACTTCACAGTAGTCAGCGCGCAGACCGAGGATCCGATCGCTCAGTGGCACAAGGCGAAAACTGCCGCTGGCGATGCGATCATCGCCGCCGGTGGCACGATCACCCATCATCATGCAGTCGGAGCTGACCATCGCCCGTGGATGAAGGACGAGATCGGCGAATTGGGCGCGAATATCCTTCGCGCAGTGAAGAATGCAGTGGACCCTGCCGGCATCCTCAATCCTGGAAAGCTGATTCCGTGACCGAAACCCGCAGTCAGATCGAGAAGGTTACCGTCCTGATCAATCCGATGGCGGGACATGGTCACGCGCCTGCGGCCGGACGCAAAGGTGTTGCGCGACTGCGTGCTCGGGGAGTTGCCGTCACCGAGATCATCGGAACCGATGCCGACGACGCCAAGAAGTTGGCGCGTCGTGCGATCGAGGAGGGTACCGACGCGCTGGTGGTGGTCGGCGGTGACGGTGCCATCAGCATCGGATTGCAGGCTGCCGCGTTGACCGATACTCCTATCGGGCTCATCCCGGCGGGCACCGGTAACGATCACGCCCGTGAGTTCGGCATTCCCACAGGCGATCCCGAGGCAGCCGCCGATGTGATCGCCGACGGCGTCGTGCAGCAGTCCGACCTGGCGAAGATCACGCTTGCCGACGGTTCCGTCGTCTGGTCGGGAACGATCATCGCGAGCGGATTCGATTCGCTCGTCAGTGAACGGGCCAATCGGATGTCGTGGCCCAAGGGACCGATGCGCTACAACTTGGCGATGCTCGCCGAGTTGGCGAAGATGAAGCCGCTGCCGTACCGGATCGAACTCGACGACGAGGTCATCACGGTGGACGCGACGCTCGTGGCTGTCGGCAACGGCCGCTCGTACGGTGGCGGCATGCTCATCACTCCGGGCGCGTCGAAGTCTGATGGGTTGCTGGATCTGACCGTCGTCGGGCACGGTTCGAGGTTGCGTCTGGTGCGCCTGTTTCCGCGGGTGTACAAGGGAACTCACGTCTCCTTGGATGCGGTACAGACGTATCGGTCGAAGAAGGTCCGGTTGGTCTCCGAGGGCATCATCGCCTACGCGGACGGCGATCGGGTGGGGCCGTTGCCCATCACGATCGAGGCAGTTCCCATGGCGCTCAACATCTTGACGCACACTCGGATCTGAGTTGGTTCTGCCGGTCACGCGGTAGCAGTGGTGTAAGACTTCTCGGATGAACGAATCGAGGAAGTCGGTGCACCGCCGCACTGCGTGGACGTCGGAGCGGTGGCAGCTCACCACCGACATCCCCTTGACCGCTGCGGCCTGCCTGTTCTTGGTGGCGTACGCGTACCAAGTCCTGGCGCAACCGACTGGCTTCCCGCATCGCCTGACCGAATGGATCATGTGGGCCGCGTGGTTCGTATTTGCCGTCGACTACGCAGTTCGCCTGTGGTTGGCTCCTGCACGCGGTCGCTGGTTCGTCAGGCATCTCTTGGATTTGGCGATGGTGGTGCTACCCATGCTGCGTCCCTTGCGCCTCCTTCGATTGGTCACCCTGCTTGCAATAGTCCACCGCTCGAGCGGGCAAAGCTTGCGTGGACGAGTGGTTGTTTACGCCACCGGGGCTACGGCCTTGCTGATCGGTGTCGCGGCACTGGCCATGCTCGACGCCGAGCGGCACGCTGAGGGCGCCGCCATCACGTCGTACGGGACGGCGTTGTGGTGGGCGATGGAGACGGTTACGACCGTCGGTTACGGAGACATGGCTCCTGTCACTACAACCGGGCGCCTGATCGCCGGAGCGTTGATGATCGGCGGAATTGCATTGCTGGGCATCGTGACTGCCACACTCGCTTCCTGGTTGGTCGAGCGAGTGGCGGAACAGGACGAGGCAGGGCAGGCCGCGACGCGTAAGCAGGTGGCAGATTTGTCCGTGGAGGTCCGAGCTTTGGCCACCCGCACGCACCGAGTCGATCTCGCGTCCGTCGATACCGATTCGCTGCGTCGCGAACTGGCGTCGAGGGGAGTCGTGGCGCAGCATGCACCTTCGGACAATTGACCCGCAGTACAGCAAACAATAGAACGATGGTCTGATAATCTTGCGTGATGGTGGCGACCCATGGATTCCAGCGCGCGCGCAGGCCCGAGCAGATCGAAGCACGTCGGTGCGCGATTCTCGACGCAGCTCGCGCGATGCTCGGGTCCAAGCCAGTCGCAGACATCAGTCTGCGTGAGCTCAGTGAGAGCGTCGGCCTCGCGAAGTCGAACGTGCTCCGGTACTTCGACAGTCGCGAGGCCATCTTTCTCGAAGTGCTCGACGAGAACTGGGTAGCGTGGCTGGACGGGTTGTCCGAGTCGTTGACTCCGACCAGTGACGACTCACCGTTTGCCGCTGAAATTCATGTGGCATCCGCGGTTGCGGAATCGCTTGTCTCACAGCGGTTGCTGTGCGAGTTGATGAGCGTCATGGCCGGTGTCCTCGAAAGAAACATCTCCGTCGACTTCGCCCGTGACTTCAAGAAGCGGGCGACGGTCAACTCGGGAAGGTTTGCGTCGCTGGTTCATTCGCAACTGCCCCATCTCTCGGAGGGCGACGCCGCTCAATTCGCCAAGGTAACCCTGGTGATCGTTGCCGGCTTGTGGCCGACTGCCGAGCCGACGGAATCCATGGTCGTCGTACTGAACGAGATGCAGGCGCCCCCGGCCTCCGACATGTTCGCAGTCGGCCTGCGTGAAGGTCTGATCAACCAGCTCGTCGGGTTGTCGGCGCGAGCGGCAACCCGAACGAGCTGAGAACGATCAGGCGCTGTGCAGCGTCAGAACGGTTATCTCGCTCGGTGCGAACACCCTGAAGGGCGGACCCCAGAATCCGGTTCCCCGGCTGGTGTACAGCTGCGTACGTTCTCCGTGCCTGGTAAGCCCGTGCACCGACGGTTGATCGAGTTTCACCAGAAAGTTGAAGGGCCAGATCTGTCCGCCGTGGGTATGACCGGCGAGCTGCAGATCCACTCCCGCGGAAGCGGACTGAGTAACCTGCTTCGGTTGGTGGGCGAGCATCAGGATCGGCAATTCGGGGTCGGAGCCGGCCAGGGCCATGTCGAAGTTCGCGCCGTGCCCGTCCAGTTTCGATCCCAACGCTGTCGCATCGTCGACTCCGGCGATGACCAGTCTTTCTCCGCCCTTGGTGACGACGAGGTGGCGGTTGTGCAGCGCGTCCCAGCCGATCGAGGTCATGTAGTCGAGCCACTCCTGAGCCTCGTGGAAGTACTCGTGATTGCCGGTCACGTAGACGCGAGCGAGCCCGGCTTCGACCGATGCGAGGGGGGTCGCTTGGCCGAGGCGCTGCTCTACCGTTCCGTCGGCGATGTCACCGACGTGGGCCACGATGTCGGCGTCGAGATCGTTGACTGCCGCGATCACGCGCTCGGACCACTTCTCGCGATTGATCGGCCCGAAGTGAGTGTCGGTGATCGCGACTACCCGAAGTTTGTCCATCCCCGCACCAAGGCGGGGGATGGTGACGTCGACCTGCTTGATCCGTGGCAGTCTCATGGCTTCCCTGTAGCCCCAGATCAGCAGAAGGGCCGAGATGATCAGTGCGGCAACGGCGACAATTCTCGATCGAAGCGGGTCATCCACGCCGCCGACGAGCAGTCCGAGCCTCAGAACTTCGCCGAGCAGGGTCCACACGAACACGACCCAGATGATTCCGAGGAGTGCGTCGCCGATCAGGCGAACTGGATCGCGGTCGGTGTGTCCGTGGCTGAGCACCATGCTCGCAGGCAGGGCGATCAAGAGGGCGGCAAACAGAACGGTGCCGAAAACTGCCACCGCCGTCGGCCAGTCCGGCCGGATGAACAAGCTCCACCACGGGTACACGAACAACAGAGCCAAGATCGACGCGACAATCGCGGATATGGCAACGATCCGCAACGGTCTGCGGCGCGGAACTCGAGCGACGTCGGTCGCCTGGGGTGTAGTCACCCCGTCCAGAGTAAAGGTCCACTGGTCTATTAACAAGGGGACAGTGGTCCGCTATCGGGATGTCGGTGTTCTCGGATAGGTTTCCGAACGTTGAAACTCGGCCAGTGATCAGGTGGGTGGCGCATGGAGAAGTACGACGTCAAGAAGGCATACAAGGATCTCTACTCGCCTGGGCGCCGCGATTTTGCCCTCGTGACCGTTCCCCGCTTCGGCTACTTCGCCGTCGACGGTCACGGCGACCCCAACACTGCCACCGAGTACTCCGAGGCGCTCGAAGCGCTGTATTCGGTGTCCTACTCGGCAAAATTCGCTAGCAAGAAGGAATTGGATCGCGACTTCGTCGTTGGCCCGCTGGAAGGGTTGTGGCGGGCAGATGACCCCGAGGTGTTCGTGACACGGGACAAGGCGGCCTGGGATTGGACGATGATGATCTCGCAACCGGAGTGGATCACGGCGGCCGAACTGTCTGCGGCGATTGACGCAGTCCGGGCCAAGGCAGTGCGGGCCAAGAAGGAGATTGCCGCTCTCGACAAGGTCAGGTTTCTCGAGTTGGAGGAAGGTCTGTCCGTCCAGATTCTTCACGTCGGCTCGTACGACGACGAAGCTCCCACCCTGGACCGCTTGCACAACACGTTCATCCCGTCGAACGGCTTCAGTTTCAACGGCGATCATCACGAGATCTACCTCAGTGATGCGCGCCGGACGCCGCCCGAGAAACTGAAGACGGTTCTGCGTCAGCCTGTTTCGAGGTAGCAATCAGGGCTCGAGGCCGCGCAACTTCTCGAGGTCACGTCGCTCGCGCTTGGTCGGTCTGCCGGCGCCACGATCACGTCGCGGAATGGACGCAATCAGTTCGGGCGGTGGTGGGGGTGGCGAATTGTCCTGCAGGCAATCGGCGGCCAGCACCGCGCTGACTCGCTTCGTGATCGGCTTGACCACGACGACAATGCGTTCGATGCCGGATACACGCACCCGCACCTCGTCGCCGGCTTTCACCTGCTGAGCCGCCTTTGCCGACGTTCCATTGACCCGAACGTGTCCCGATCGGCAGGCCGTCGCCGCCTGCGAGCGTGTCTTGAACAGCCGAACCGCCCACGTCCAGCTGTCCACGCGGACACTGATCGCGTCGGAGGGGAGTTGGGCTGGCACGCACTCCAGCCTACCGACGAGTGCTCACAGACCCTGCGCGCGGATGCCCGAGTAGGCGCGCGGTGCATACCGCAGTCGTAGCGGCAGCAGATGCCAGAACCGATCTGTCAATGTCAGGAAGCGGGCGAACCAGAAGTACATCCGTTCGTCGCGCGGAGTCCATTCCCATTCAAGGGTCTTGCGTGCCTTCTCCGGCATCAGTGCCTTGCCGATCCAGTTCGCCACGGCCATCGTGGGGCGAGAGCTAAGACGCCACAGCCACGTCGGAACCTTCGGAGCCGGTGCGATGTCGTGCTCGGCGATGCGCGTCGACCATTTTGTGGTGTGGGTGTTGATCAGGTGGTTGTCGAGCATGTCTTCCCAGTACATGCGGAAGCTGGCGTAGTCGTCGAAAGCCGGCCGATCGGTGAGTCCGTAACAGCGCCACCAGGTTACGGCCTCACGGACAAGTTGGTCCTTCTGCTCCTGCGTGAACTTCTTGTACGCGAATCGCTCGTTGAAATCGAGAATCACCTCGAAGAACGTGACGTGTGTCCACCAGAAAGTGTCAGGAGCGAGGGCGTGGTAGCGCCCGCCGGTTTCGTCGATTCCTTTGAGATCGGTGTGGAAGTTGCGAACGAGCGTGCCTGTGCCCTCTTCGGTCCGGTCGTACACGACGCCGTAGATGGGCGGCAGGGAGCGGAACAGGCGGTCGAGCGGGTTGTCGAAGAAATTCGAATGATCTTGCAGCGCTCCGCTTACCGCGGGGTGCATGTTCTGCAGGATGCCTGCGCGTCCGAGGTACAGCAGGCCGCGAACGTCGCCGAAGTGTGTCCATGTCAGGGAGCCGGGGCCGATCGGATCGGCTCGTAGTTCTCGAGGCTTCGATCGACGAGTGCCCGTGTCTGCGTCGCTGCTCATCTGGGTGCCCCTCCGCCTGCCATCATGTGACAACGGTTGTTGTCACATGATGACTTTTACTGCGCTACGCGAATTTGTCAATCGATTCGACAAGATCTGTCCGAAAACAACTCCGGCCCCTCACCTGCAATAGGTGAGGGGCCGGAAGAGTGAAGCGGTCGGACTCAGGCGTATTCGTAGAACCCGCGACCGGTCTTCTTGCCGAGACGACCGGCGTCGACCATGCGGCGAAGCAGCGCCGGCGGAGCGTAGTGCGGTTCTGCGAATTCCGCGTACAGGGACTCTGCCGCTGCGAGGGCAATGTCGAGACCGACGGTGTCGAGCAGCGTCAGCGGACCCATCGGGTAGCCGCAGCCGCCCTTCATGGCCTCGTCGATGTCTTCTGCTGTGGCGTAGCCGGATTCGAGCATCCGGACTGCCTGGCACAGGTAAGGGATGAGCAGAGCGTTGACGATGAAGCCCGAGCGGTCGCCCGCGCGAACCGTCTTCTTACGCAACGTGTTCTTGGCGTAGTCGGTGACGGCGAGGACGGTCTCTTCGGACGTCGTGAGGCTGACCACGATCTCCACGAGCGGCATGACCGGCACGGGGTTGAAGAAGTGAACGCCCACAACCTGGCCGGGGCGCGAGGTGGCCTTGGCGATCTTGATGACGGGGATCGACGAGGTGTTGGTCGCCAGAATGCCTGCAGGCTTGACGATCTTGTCGAGCTTGCCGAAGATCTCGTACTTGAGAGCTTCGATCTCGGGAGCCGCCTCGATCACCAGGTCGCGATCGGCGAACTCTTCCATGTCCAGGGTGACGCGAACGCGTGCGATGGCGGCGTCGGCGTCTTCCTGCGTGATCTTGCCCTTGGCTACGCCGCGGTTGATCGACTTGGCGATCCGTTCGCGAGCAGCGGCGGCAAATTCTTCTTTGGTTTCGAGCACCAGTACCGAGCTACCGGCTTTTGCACAAACTTCGGCAATGCCGGCACCCATGGTGCCGCCGCCGATTACGCCTACGAGTTCCACGATTCTCCTCAAGATTCTTCAGACAGGGGACAAGCCCCCGTGCGCGGTTAAGGAGTCTATGGACTGCCTGACCGCGCACAGGGCCGGAGGCCCTACTTCAGTAGCGCACGCGACATCACGACGCGCTGAATCTGGTTGGTGCCTTCGTAGATCTGCGTGATCTTGGCGTCGCGCATCATGCGCTCGACCGGGAAGTCGGTGGTGTAGCCGGCGCCACCGAACAGCTGCACGGCGTCGGTGGTGACCTCCATGGCAACGTCCGAAGCGAAGCACTTCGCCGCAGCGGAGATGAAACCGAGGTTCTTCTCGCCGCGCTCGGCGCGAGCAGCGGAGGTGTAGACCATCAGACGTGCGGCTTCGACCTTCATTGCCATGTCCGCGAGCATGAACTGAACAGCCTGGAAGTCGCTGATGGACTTGCCGAACTGCTTGCGATCCTTGGTGTATGCCAGAGCCGCGTCGAGTGCGCCCTGGGCCAGGCCGACAGCCTGTGCGCCAATGGTGGGACGCGTGTGGTCGAGGGTCTCGAGTGCCGTCTTGAAGCCGGTGCCCGGTTCGCCGATGATGCGGTCGCCGGGGATGCGGCAGTTCTCGAAGTACAGCTCAGCGGTGGGGGAGCCCTTGATGCCGAGCTTCTTTTCCTTCGGTCCGACGACAAAGCCCTCGTCGTCCTTGTGGACCATGAAGGAGGAGATGCCGTTTGCGCCCTTGTCGGGATCTGTGACAGCCATAACGGTGTACCAGGTCGACTTGCCGCCGTTGGTGATCCAGCACTTGGAGCCGTTGAGGATCCAGTCGTCACCATCAGCCTTCGCGCGGGTACGCATCGAGGCCGCGTCGGATCCGGCTTCACGCTCGGACAGCGCGTACGACGCCATTCCGCCGTTGACCAGATCCGGGAGCACCTTGGACTTGAGCTCTTCGGAACCCTTGAGGATCAGGCCCATGGTGCCGAGCTTGTTCACGGCGGGGATCAGCGAGGAGGAGCCACAGACGCGGGCGACTTCCTCGATGACGATGCAGGTGGCGACGGAGTCGGCGCCCTGGCCGTCGTAAGCCTCGGGAACGTGGATGGCGTTGAAGCCGGACGCGTTGAGGGCGGTGAGCGCTTCCTCGGGGAATCGTGCGTTCTCGTCGACGTCCTTGGCGTACGGCGCGATTTCCTTCTCGGAGAGTCCGCGGATAGCAGCCCGCAGTTCGTCGTGCTCTTCGTTCAACGCGAAGAGATTGAAATCCGGGTTTCCTGCCATGGGAACGCTCCTTGGTGAAGGTGGCTTGAAGGCGGTCGGTGCGGCTCCGGCGTTACCGACGAGATTCGCGGACAGACCGGTGCCAATGACCCCAGTCAAACACGGCACTGAGTGCCAGGTCAAGGGATGGGCGTGTGAAGTTCCGGTGCACGATCGGTGTCAGCCGAGTTGTTCGTGGATTTTTCTGCTGATCTCCTCGGCGGAGGTGCCCGGGGGAAATGCTACTACCAGCACAGACTTCGATTCTGGCGTGCTGGTCTTGGACCCGGGTGCCACGCCGTACGTCCGCCGAACGTCGAGCAATGCCTGGCTCAGCGCTTCGGCTGTGGCGTCTTCGTCGCCTTTGATCATGCTTCGCAAGAGGTAGTTGTGGCACGCGGTGACAGCTGCGGCAAAACCGACAACCTCGAGGACCGGTTCGCGGGGAACAGCGCTGCGCAGGTAGTCGACGAATAGGCGCTCATAGCGGAATCCGGTGACGAGTTCGCGGTCGCGAAGAGCTGGAACATGCTGTACGACGCGGTATCGCCGCATCGACAGGTCACGGTTCTTGCGGAAGAAATCGAAGACCAGTCCCGCGGCCTCGCACACGGACGCCCAGGGGTCGGCGGAATCGGACGCGAGGAACTCGGCGACGTGTTCGAGGAGGGACTCGTGATCGGCGAAGATCACGTCTTCCTTGGAGCGGAACTGCCGGAAGAACGTCCGGCGCGACACACCTGCCGCAGCGGCGATCTGCTCGACGGTGGTGGCTTCGTACCCGTTCTCCGAGAACAACCGGATCGCTTGAGACGCGACGTGTACCCGAAACTGTGCGGGGTCAGTTCCGGGCAGGTCTGCGCGTTCACTCATGGGGACAAGTATTGCGCCTGTTCGCGCCATCCCGGTGTGGCGGGCAGCAACCGCATGCCGATCGGTTCCATCTCAACGGTGTGCGGTGGACGTGAATTGGTAGGTTGCCGCCTCGACGATCTCGTCAGGGGTAATAGCGATCTCCTCGTTCAGCCACGCGGTGACCAATTCGGCAAGGCCTCCGACGAAGAGCAGTCCGTTGATCTGACCTTGATGAGATGGCCAAGCTCGGTCGCCGTACATTCGCGAGGCTTCGTCCGCGACCATTTGCGCGAAGCCGTGCAGTACCGCGCGCCGGTGTGCGCGAAGGGGCTCGTATGCAGCGGATTCGATCATTGCCACACGCCCCTTGCGGGGATCGTCGGTGAGGAGGGTGACGAACGACGCGATGGCATCTCGTACGCGCTGCTCGAGCGTCCCGTCGCTCGCTCGTAGTGCGGTCATGCCGGCGTCGCGAACCTCGTCGGCAATTCCGTCCAGGATTGTTTTCAGCAGTTCGTCTCTGCTGGAAAAACTTTCGTAAAAGTAGCGTTCCGTCAACTTGGCTCGCGCACAGATCGCGGTCATCGTGGCGCCTCGACTGCCTGCGACAGCGAATAGTTCCAGCCCTGCCTCTAGCAAGCTCTCGCGCCGCAATGCTGAGCGCTGGTCGCCGCTGAGGCCGGCATACCGCCGCGGCGTCGGAGAAGTCATAGGTCGATATTGACAGACGCAACCACTGTGACGCAGACTACAGTCCATCTGACAGGACGCACTGTCAGATTGAGTGAGAGTAGAGGTCGCAGTGTCCAAGATCCTGGCTCGTCCCCCCGTGAACTCGCAGTTGCACCCGATTTCGGGCCGTTCCGGGCTGCCTCTCGTCGGGCACGCTCTTGCATACATCCGCGATCCACTCGCATTGATGCAAGAGAACTGGGATCGATACGGCGAGGTCTCTTGGTTCTCGATGGTCGGTCGGCAGTGGATCGCTGTTCTCGGACCCGACGCGTGCCAGGAAGTGCTGCAGAACAAAGATCGGGCTTTTGTGAACAGCGACGGCTGGTCGGTGCTTATCGGCCCCTTTTTTCACGGTGGGCTGATGCTTCTCGATTCGGAAGAACATCTACGGCATCGTCGAATCATGCAGCAGGCGTTCACTCGGACTCGGATCGAGAAGTCTGTCGACGTTCTCAATCCGGCAATCGACTCGGCGCTCGACACATGGACCCCCACTGACGGATTTCGTGCATACACAGCGCTGAAGACACTCACCCTCGATCTTGCCACCGACATCTTCATGGGCGGTGCGGAAGGAAGTACCGAAAGCGAAATATCTTCGGTGAAAAAGGCTTTCGTGGATTGTGTGCAGGCGGCTACTTCTCTGGTCCGCTACCGCGTGCCGGGGACCAGATGGAAGCGAGGACTCGACGGCCGCCGGGTCCTGGAAGACTTCTTTCGTCGCTACCTACCGGCGCGTCGAGCTCGCGCAACCGATGACCTGTTCTCCGTGCTCTGTCACATCGAATCCGAAGCAGGACAACGCTTCAGTGACGACGAAGTGATCGACCATATGATCTTCCTCCTGATGGCCGCACACGACACTTCGACGATCACCCTTTCCACGATGATGCAATATCTAGGTCAACATCCGAAGTGGCAGGACAGGTGCCGTGCCGAGTCGCTCGCTCTGGGGACCTCGACGCCCAGCTATGCAGATCTCGACGGCCTGAGCAGCCTTGACCTGGTGATGAAGGAATGCCTCCGACTCGTCTCTCCCGTACCGGTCATGGCGCGGCGAGCGGTCCGCGACACTCAAGTACGGGGTCACTTCGTGCCTGCGGGAACGTATGTTTCTGTCGCCCCTCACTTCACGCACCACATGGCGCAGTACTGGCCTGATCCCGAGCGTTTCGATCCCGAACGTTTCGCCGAGAATCGACGCGAAGACAAGGTTCATCGGTACGCGTGGGAACCGTTCGGAGGTGGAGTGCACAAATGCCTGGGAATGCACTTTGCCGGCGCCGAGATCAAGGCAATCATGCACCACCTCCTCATGCGCTTCGACTGGAACGTCGACGCAGATTACGTCGCTCCGCTCGACTTCACGTCCTTGCCGTTCCCTTCGGACGGGCAACCTGTCGATCTGCGCCGGCGTCACAGTTCGGTGCGCTGAGACCCTACGGCCGAATTACTTCGACGCACGCAATTGGAACTTGAGAACCTTGCCGGTCGGGGTGCGAGGAAGGTCGAGTGGAAAGACGATGTCGCGGGGAACCTTGTACCCGGCCAGCAATGCACGGGTGTGCTCGACGATGTCTTCGGCGGAAGCCTGTAATCCCTTGCCCAGCACCACGAATGCCTTCGGGCGCTCGCCCCACTTCTCGTCGGGAACGCCGACGACTGCCACGTCGATCACGGCAGGGTGACTCATGATCGCCTGCTCCACCTCGACGGTGGAGATGTTCTCACCGCCCGAGATGATGATGTCCTTCGCGCGGTCCTTGAGCTGGATGTAACCGTCGGGATGCATGACGCCGAGGTCGCCGGAATGGAACCAACCACCGGCAAATGCTTCGGCGGTCGCGGCCTCGTCACGGTAGTAACCGAGCATCACGTTGTTGCCGCGGAGCACGATCTCACCCATGGTCTGGCCGTCGGCGGGAACGTCGTTCATCTCGGCATCGACAACGCGAGCATTTTCGGCCTGCACCATGCCGACTCCCTGACGGGAGAGAAGTGCGGCGCGCTCGGACTGCGGCTTGTCGTCCCAGGCTTCCTGGTACTCGCAGATCGTGTAAGGGCCGTATACCTCGGTGAGGCCGTAGACGTGGACGACGGTGACACCGATGTCTTCGAGTTTTCCGATGATCGTCGGTGACGGGGGAGCGCCGGCGGTGGTGATGCGCAGGGCTTCGACCTTGTGGGCCTGGTCCGCGTCGGCGATGGTCGAGCAGACGGTAGGAGCGCCGCACAGATGCGTCACGCCCAGATTGTCGATGGCGTCCCAGATCGCGTCGGCGCGGACCGCGCGCAGGCAGATGTGTGTGCCCGCGGCCTGCGTGACGGCCCAGGGCGTGCACCACCCGTTGCAGTGGAACATCGGCAGTGTCCACAGATACTTCGTCGATCCGTCGAAGCCGTTGTGGAAGGTCTCGCCGAGCGAGTTCAGGTACGCCCCGCGGTGGGAGTACATGACGCCCTTGGGTTTTCCGGTGGTGCCAGAGGTGTAGTTGATGGCGATGCACTGCTGCTCGTCGTCGACGCCCCAGTGCAGTGGCTGATCGGTGAGAGCCTGACCTTCGGCAATCAGATCGGCGTACTGCCCGGTGACGATTCCGGTGGGAACCTCCGGGGATGGGACGGTGGAGTCCGGGATCTCGATGATCTCGCGCAGGCTCGTCACGTTCGCCTTGGACGAGGTGACCGAGCCGACGAATTCGGAGTCGACGAACAGGATCGTGGTTCCCGAGTGATCGAGGATGTACTCGAGTTCGGGACCGGCGAGGCGTGAGTTCAGGGCGATCAGGACTCCGCCGGCGAGTGGGACGGCAAAATGCGCGAACAGCATCTCGGGAACGTTCGGCGCCAGGTATGCAACGCGGTCACCGGGCTGAATGCGTTCACGCAGGACGCGGGCCAGCGCTGCGACCTCGTCACCGAACTCTCGGTACGTGTAGGTCCGGTCGCCGTGAATGACGGCGGTGCGATCGGGGAACACCGCAGCGCTGCGCTCGAGAAAGCGCAGCGGACTGAGCGGGGTGTTGTTGGCTGCGAGAGCTGTCGAGACAGACACGGTTCCTCCGAAGGCGACGTGACACGGTTGGTGTCACGGTAGTTGTGATCGGCACTACAAATGGCCTGGATGCACGCTATTGCCCAGTCAAAGGTGCCGCTACCCTCTGAATTGGGTATGTGGAGGTGAGAGTGAGCAGGGTACTGAGACCGAGCGACGACGACGCGTTGCGCGCCGAACTGCGTCGACTGCACCCCCGAACCGAGTTGCCGGTTCTGTTCGGCGGTTGTGTCGACGACCGGTCGCTGACCATCACCGGCTACGTCGGGACTCGTAGCAACATCCTGCGAAATTTGAAGATCGACGCCGAATGCGGACTCGGTGGTCGTGCGATCGCAGAACAACGACCGGGCGCGGTGCAGGACTACGCGAACTCGTCGCACATCACCCACGACTACGACTACGAAGTGGGCACCGAAGCCATCGAATCCTTGATGGCAGTCCCGATCGTCGTACGCGGGGTTACTCGCGGAGCGATCTACGGAGGACTGCGTGCCAACCTGCCGATCGGCGACGTGATCGCCGAGACGATGATGCGATCGTCGTACGCGTTGGCCCGCGAATTCGAGATTCGCGACGAAGTGGATCGTCGGGTGGCGATGCTCGATACCGCTGCGGTGGAACATGGTTCGAATCGCGATGCCCAGATATCCGAAGGGTTGACCGAGAGCGTCCTGGCGCTCGGCGAGATCGCGGCGAACCTCGAGGACATGGCTCTCAGCGCGCAGGTCCTCGCCGTCGAGGCAAAGTTGCGGGCGTTGGCGTCGCCGAAACCTTCCGCGAACACTCCAGTCGCGAACACCGTTGTCCTGTCGCCCCGCGAGCGGGAGGTGATGGGCTACGTAGCTCTGGGACTGCGCAATGCCGAGATCGCCGAGAGGTTGTCCCTGAGCGTCGAAACGATCAAGACGTACATGCGGAATCTGATGGGAAAACTCGACGTCCGCAGTCGGCACGAAGCAGTTGTGGAAGCGCGGCGGCAGGGCTTGATTCTGTAAGGCTGAATCGGTGGGCCGGTCCCGCCAAGCGGAATTTCAAAGCTACGCCTTCGCCATGGTTGGTATGACGGACCTCACTATCGGTAGAGTTCGACACGAGTGATGAGGGCATCGATGCAGGATTTGTTCGACAACAACGACATGACCGGCCTGGCCGAAGCGATCAAGAGCGGCGACGTCTCCGCCAAGGAAGTTCTCGAGTTCAGCCTGGACAGACTCGACGAGCGCAACCCGGCAGTCAACGCGGTGATCAGTGAGCGTCGCGAGGAGGCACGCAACGAGGTATCAGGCGGCTTGCCGGAAGGTCCACTGCACGGCGTCCCGTTCGTGATCAAAGACCTGGGCATGGACGTCGCAGGATTGCCGAGCACCAACGGATCTCGATTGTTCGCCGATGCTGTGGCAGAAAAAGATTCGACGCTCGTGGAGCGGTACCGTGAGGCCGGTCTGGTTGTCATCGGCAAGACGAACACCCCGGAGTTCGGTAAGAATGCGAGTACCGAACCTGCGCTGTTCGGGCCTACCCGCAACCCTTATGCCCTTGATCGTTCACCCGGCGGATCTTCGGGTGGCACAGCTGTAGCTGTTGCCGTCGGGATCGTGCCCGGCGGCCATGCCAGTGACGGCGGTGGATCGATCCGTATTCCCGCATCGGCCTGTGGCTTGGTAGGCCTCAAGCCCAGCCGTGGACGTACTCCGACGGCACCGGCGCGCACGCTGTTCTCGTCGCCGATGAGTGTTCATCACGCACTCACCCGAAGTGTCCGCGACACTGCACTGCTTCTCGATCTCTCCGCCGGACCGACTGTCGGCGATCCTTACGTGATCCTGGCGCCAAAGCGGCCGTACGTCGAGGAAGTTGGTGCGGATCCCGGACGGTTGCGGATCGGTCTGAGCAACACTCTTCCTGATGGCACCCCGGTGGACCCGGAGTGCTCGGCCGTCACAACCAGTGTTGCCGGCCTGCTCGAAGAACTCGGTCACGATGTGACCGAGGGTGCCCCGAACTTTCCGCTCGATGCGCTCACTGCCGGGCTTTCCGTGTTGATGGGCATTCCGATGACGATCGAGGTCGACGAACGACTCGAGGCCCTGAACCGCGCAATCCGCGACGACGACCTCGAGCCGATGGCTCGGATGATCTACGACCGCGCGAAGTCCGAAAGTGCGACGAACGTCGTCAAGGCATTGCAGGAACTCGAGCGGGCAGCCCAGGTGATCGGTGCGTTCTTTGTCGATCACGACCTGTTGCTGACGCCGACGATGGCTCGACCGGCAGCTCCGCTCGGTCTGCTCGATACGGCAAACCCCATGTCGATCTGGGAGCATTCGGCCGGGTACAGCGGCTTGACCAGTCCGTTCAACAGTTCAGGTCAGCCTGCGATTTCCTTGCCGATGGGTCATGACTCGGCCGGCGTCCCTATCGGTGTGCAGTTGGTCGGAGCGTTCGGGCGTGAAGATTTGCTGATCCGGGTGGCGTCGCAGCTCGAGGTGGCGCGCCCGTGGAGCATTGCCCCGGTGTGGCCGCCCGTCCCGGCGTAGCCCCGGCACCGTCGAAGAGTCGAGAACACCGTACTTTTCACCCGTCGAGGGTGAATGTGGGCCGTCCCGAAACGCATACAGTTCGGAAGGACAGCCCTATCCGGTATCGGTGAAGGAGTCTCTCGATGAGCCAGTTCCAACCAGACAGTCCGGCGACTCCCGCCGTCAATGCACAACGACTGTGGGCGGGCGGGGCCGCAACTGCGCTCGTCGCGGCCCTGGCCGCAGTCGTCGGACTACTGATCGTGCGGGGAATCCTCGACACTCCGGTCATCACACCGGAGCGGATGCCGGGGAATTCACAAGCCGGCTCGCTTGCTCTCAGCGCCGCGATCGCAGCGCTGGTCGCTACCGCACTTCTGCATGCGTTGATGGTGTCGACGCCACGTGCGTCGAACTTCTTCGCGTGGATCGGAATCCTCGCAACGATCGCCACCGCGCTGTGGCCGTTCACGATCGCGGCGACCACCGCATCGCGAGTCGCCAGCGCCGCAATCTACTTCGTCGTCGGTATCGCGATCGTCTCGTTGCTCACCGGGGTCGCAGGGTCAGCGCAGACCACTCGCCGTATCGGCGTGTGATGGAGTATCGACCGTGAACGGGGTGGTTCCGCAAGCACAACGGCGCACATTGGCGGAGCTCGACGAAAAGCTCAATTTTTCGGTGGGGGACCGAGATTCGAAGCGATCCGCCTTCTGGGTGATGCTGACGCTGTCTGCCGTGATCGCCGTGGCCGGTGTCGTGGGCGATTCCACGGCAACCGTCATCGGAGCGATGATCGTCGCTCCCTTGTCGACGCCGATTCTCGGGGTCGGGTTGGGCATCACAACTGGCCAAGGCGCTTTGGTGGGGCGGAGCCTGGTCTATGTCGTCGGTGGAATCTGCCTCGTCGTCGTATTGGGTGTCGCGTTCGCTCAGGTATTGCCGAATCCCTCCAACGTGCTGACCAATTCCCAAGTGCTTGGGCGTACTTCGCCGACGTTGATGGACTTGACGGCAGCACTTGCGACCGGTTTGGTCGGGGCCATCGCGATCGCGCGCAAGGATGTCGGCGACGTACTTCCCGGTGTTGCCATCGCAATTTCGCTTGTCCCACCGTTGGCGGTGGTAGGTGTCTGTCTCGGCTCGGGGTCACCGAGTTTGGCGGTGGGCGCGTTTGTACTGTTCGCATCGAACGTGGTTGCCATGATCATCACTGCGACAGGCGTGTTCGTCGCAGCTGGGTACGCGCGCGACGCCGGGATCTTGAAGACGTCGCGGCGGCGGGCATACCTCGTGCTTGCCGCTCTGTTGATCGTCGTCGCGATTCCGATGGTCGGCAACTCCCTGTCGTCGTTGTGGGCGAGGCAGATCGGGAGCGCGGCGCAACAGTGGCTCGCAGACACTCCGGGAGCCGAGGTCACCGATGTCACCTGGCAGGGCAGCACCGCCACCATCGACGTGCTCGGCCCGGAAACCCTTCCCCCACTGGATGAACTGGAGGCATCGATCGACGCACTGATTCCGTGGAACCCGGACGTGCAGATCGTCCATACCGTCGGGACGAGGATCGCGGCTGGGTAACCGTGATCAATCGGTGGCCGTCACGCGTCGAATGTCGGTCGGCAATTCATCGGTGGCTTCAGTCGAGGCGCTCGATCAAGTGACGTCGAAGGACGGTGTCAGGTATTCGCCGTCCTGAACGGCCTTGCTCGGGCCGTACATTCGCATGATGAGGTAGGCGTCTTTCTCCGGAATGGGTAGGAAGTTCGGATTCTCTGCGTTGGCGTCGACGTCCGCGCTCAGCACGATCGTAAAGTAACCGTCGTCGTCCATGACCAGCGTGCGATCGCCGCGACTGTGACGATTGATCGCATTGTGCGCCATCAAGCGATCGTCAGAACCATAGACGGTGAACGACCAGAATTCGCTCACGTCCGGAGGGAGAAGGCGCGCACGGTACGTCTTGCCATGCGCGCCGTTGATCGGTTGCCCGTCGGAGCCTGTCTCGACCTTGACGTACACCGACTCGACCGGTGGCAGTCCCCACTGGCCGAGATACGTTCCCTCGGCGAAGAGATCGCGCGGCCCGTCCTGAAGGTCGGCCCGTGTGCCCAGCAGCTTTCCCGCGTTCGTCATCTCAGGCGCGAGATCACGGATATGTGCCATCCCAAGCTGCTCTCCGCGCTCGGCGGCATCCAGTTGCTCAGGTGTGAATTCAGTTTTCCCCGGCTCCAAACCGATGTCGTGGTACTTCGTCAGCCATTCCGCATCTGCTCGGGCCATTGAACCGGCAGCCAGGACAAAGTTGGTGCGCGCGAGCCAGTTCGTCGATTTCGGATCGGGATAGTCGCGGATTGGTTGCCCCGGGCCAGACACCCCGAGGAACACCGACAGCGTTTCCAACTTCCACTGGTCCTGGAGGTTTCGGGCCGCCTCTAGGTCGTCGCCGCCGGTAGTCATGATGCGGGCCATGACCTTGATCAGATCGGACTCGGAGCGCACAACCTCGTCGACCCCGTCCGGAATGTCACCGTCCCACACACCACTGGCGAACAGGAAGCGTCCTCCTCGCGCACCCCGCGTTCGAGATCCGATCATGGCGTTGGTGTAATGACCGAGGTCCATCGTGTGCAGGATCCAGTACCGCCCCTCGTCGAAGTCCGGGACGGTCACAACCACAGGTTCGGCACCGACATCGAACCATCCCTGCAGGTGCAGCGTGTCGTTGTTGATCGAGGGGTGGGCCGTATAGGTGTCATCTGCCAGGTCTCGCAACAGTTGGAACTCGTTTACAGCGCGCCCAGGCTCGATGGTCGTCTCGAACAGGAACTTGTACGCCTCGTCGATCGAATAGGCGTACAGATACGCATCCCTGGCCAGGTTCTCGGAAATCGTCACTCCAACCACATCCTCAGCTTCGTCATCGAACTCCACACGATCCTCGAACAATGTCTCGGTATAGAGTTGCGGCACAACAACAGTCGTCAAATAAGGCCGTTCCTGAACTTGCCTCGTGTTGTGCTTGGGAATACGAGATGACCATACCCTCGAGATCCGTGCCTACTGCCGCATGGACGCTCCTGCACTTGATGTTCACCCGTAGTAGGTGAAGTGCATGCGATCTTGGCACTACAGACTGACGATGTGGTCATGGCATCGAATTCGGCATCGGGATCCGGGCTACAGGTGAAGCATGCGAGAACCGCCTGCATGAGTGACACCTGTCCTCCACGGAAGTAAGGGAGAACCATGCGCATACTGATACTCGGTGGTGACGGATTCTGCGGTTGGCCGAGCGCTCTGCATCTTTCGGCGCACGAGCATCAGGTGACCATCGTCGACAGTTTTGTTCGTCGTCGAATCGACGACGAACTGCGGGTGCAGTCGCTGACCCCGATTTCGACTCTCTCCGAGCGTGTGCGGGCCTGGTCGGAAGTGACCGGCCGAAGAATCGACGTCGTCGAATTCGATCTGGCCCACGAGTACGACGCCTTACTCGATGTCCTCGGCAAGGTTCGTCCGGAGGTGATCGTGCACTTCGCGGAACAGCGTGCTGCTCCGTACTCGATGAAATCGCCGGAACTCAAGCGCTACACCGTCGACAACAATCTCAACGCAACTCACAACCTGCTTGCCGCGGTGGTTCAGACCGGCCTCGACGCCCATGTGGTTCATCTCGGGACGATGGGCGTCTACGGATACGAGTCGGTGCCGGTAGATCTGCCCGAAGGCTATCTGACCGTGAGTTACCCGGACCGAGACGGACATCTTCATTCACGCGAAATTCTGTACCCGACGGCGCCCGGTAGCGTTTACCACCTCACCAAGTCCTTGGACCAGTTGCTGTTCCAGTTCTACGCGCGCAACGACGGCGTGCGGATCACCGACCTCCACCAGGGCATCGTCTGGGGCACACAGACGGACGAGACTGCGCTCGATTCCCGTTTGGTCAACCGCTTCGACTACGACGGTGATTTCGGAACGGTGCTGAACCGCTTTCTGGTTCAAGCGGCGCTCGGTCATCCCTTGACCGTGCACGGGACCGGAGGGCAGACTCGGGCCTTCATCAACATTCGTGACACCGTGCGGTGCATACGATTAGCCGCAGAATCCGGGGACGCCGTCGACGGACGGGTACGCGTGATGAATCAGGTGACCGAGACTCACCGCGTCTCCGATCTGGCACGCCTGGTCGCCGAGTCGATCGGCGCGCGCATCAGTGAGGTCCCGAACCCCCGTGCCGAGGCTGATGAAAATCTGCTCAGTGCACGCAATGATCACTTGCTCGGCCTCGGTCTGGAGCCGACTCGGCTGGACGCCGGACTGCTGCAGGAGTCGGTGGAAATCGCACAGAAGTATGCAGATCGGGTCGACGTGAGCCGAATCCCGTCCACCTCGTACTGGAACAGCGCAAGGAGATCATCTGCCGCAGGAGCCGATGCATGAACGACGACACAGATGGCCCGGCCGTAGATCCGCCTGATGGCACTCCGGGCTCGGGAGCGAAAGATTCCGAGCCCGAATACTTTCCGGGGGAACGTGGGCGTTCGGTTCCACGATCTGCATGGTGGGTACTTGCGGCTGCCGTCGTACTCTTGCTGGTTTTCGTGTTCGTGCGGCCGTTGTGGTTCACGCGCGATGTCGACGACAACAGCCTCGATGTTCCGGCGGATCGTCACTACACGAAGTCGCTGTCGGGAGCGGGATTCGACGACGGCGTCTGGCTCACCGACGATTCGCCGTCGACGAGTTTCGACGTCACCTTCCCGGTCGATTCGGCGCGGGAACAGACCCGACTGCGATTGACCGGGACGTCGCAGGTGGCCCGGGACAGTGTCGTGTTCCTGATCGTGAGGATGGACGGTCAGCAGGTCTACAAGAGTGAGTTGAACACGGGGGAAACCGGATTGGACGTCATGGTCGATGTTCCGGGGCAGTTGTCGAGCGACGGACAGGTGCGCGTACAGGTGCAGGTACAAGGGACCCTCGACAATCGGACCTGCACACCCGACCATGCGGCCGGAATGCAGGTGCACCTGGATCCCACCAGCGTCGTAGAAGCGGCCTTGTCGGAACCTGTACACACAGTTCGCGACGCCGTCGTCTCCTGGGATCGTCGTCTCACCGTGGTCCTGGTCGATCAGAGTGACCAGTGGCGAACAGCCGCAGCACAAATGGGAATCGCGTTGACCCGAGCAGAGTACGAGGTGACGTACTCGGACCGGTTGCCAGGCGAAGGCGATGAAAACGTAGTGATGGTGGGCCCGACGGACGCACTCGTCGATCAGGGCTGGTCTGCCACGGAAGGGCAAGCTGGGTCCATCACGCTCGGAAAGGCCCAGGGCACAGCGGTGGTGGCGATGACCCAACCGAACGGTGACTTGATTTCGAGATTCCTCACGACTCCGATTGTGTCCACGGCTGATTCGGAACGGAGCGATCCGCAAGCGCTCGTGACAAAACCGTTGAGCGGCAACGACGTGGCTCTCGATGCACTCGGCGGTGACACGTCCGTCGTGCAGGTCACCGAAAACCATCGGTGGCGCATCGGGTACTCACTCGCCGATCTACCCGGCGGGCGTCTACCGCAATCAGTTCGGGTCGGGATGCAACTCCCGGCGTCGCCCGACGACCTCACCTGGATTCTCAACGTTCAACTCAACGATCAGTTGGTCGACAGTCGCCGCCTCGATCGCGCGACCTCGGTGGAGACTGTCATCGCTTTGCCGACGTCGTCGCAGCTACTGGAAAACACTCTGACCCTCAGCATCCAGCGTGACCGTGATCTGGGTGGCTGCGATGTGCGAGTGACCACGTACCCGATGCAACTCGAGACATCTTCTGCTCTCGTGCTCGGTGATGACCCCGGGATCGGATTCACGGCCGTACCCCGGACGCTTGCGCCAGGATTCGCCGTTTATCGACCCGACGCTTCGAGCGTGAGCGCAGTGGACGAACTCAACGCAGTCGTCCCGGTGCTGACGAAGTTCATTCCGAATGGGTACGACCCGGAGTTTCTCTGGAATTCCCAACCGGCACCGGGTCAGCCATTCGTGCTGATCGGGCAAAGCCCGGAAGTGAATCCACCGGTGCGCATCGACAATGGACGAATTCTGGCAGGCGCTGAGCAATCCACCCTCGACATTTCCTCGTTCGACGACGGAATGGTGGTCGAAACTGCCACCAGTACAACAGGTGCCGGGGGACTCGCCATTCAATTTGTCGGGGAACCCGGTAAAATTCCGGTACCGCCGTTCGGGACGGAATCCGCTCGACTGATGACGGCTCAGGGCAGCGTCATCGTGAACGCCGACGGCACAACGGGTCCCGGCGCTCAGGCACGTGCGAACGGACCCCGGTGAGTGGGGGAATGCGATGACTGACGCATTGCGTGCTCCTGACGAGGACCGTGCGCTGGTCGATCATTTCCGGTCTGTCGACAGCGCGCCGGCCGACTACGCCGTCGATCGGCCGTCGAGCGGGACCAACGGATTTCTGATCACCTTTGCCGGGCTGTCGATCATCGCCATGTGCATCCGAACATTCCTCGTGCATTCAGGATTGACCGACATGCCGCGAGACCTGGTCATCTTTTCAGAGGGACGAGGGAAGGTCGTCTTCCCTCTGCGGCTGTTTCTGATCATGTTCTTCTTCACCTACGCACTCTGCGCCTACTCGAACATCTGGCGCAGAGTATTCCTCGCCTTCTCCTTGCTGGGTAAGTACGCGTTGTTCTGCGTCGCGGTCGACACTGCGGCGTGGTTGCTCCACGACGCCGGGATCATCTCCATCTCCGTCTTCGGAGCTCAGATGATCTCCGGGCTGATCGCCCTCGCGATTTTCCCGCACACCATCCTCCGTCAGGCACAACTTCCTCCGCAGGGGCCGCTGCCACTCGACCCGCGAATACCGCTGAGCGCGTTCCTGAAACTGTCAGGATGCCTGGTACTGGCGATCGCTGGAGCCGCGATCGCATTGCACGTCCTGTACGACCTCGTCGACCTCCTCAAGAGTTGGGCAATCCTCGGAGGTATCGGTGCCGGAGTTTTCCTCATGCAGCAACTCCTGGCGATCTCGACGGCACTGCTCGGAGTACGTGCGCTGAAGAAGTCGCGCGGTCACGAGTTCTCGCCGCCTACGGCAATTCTTGTTCCGGCTCACAACGAGGCGCACGATATCGCCGCTACCATCGCTGCCGTCGACACCGCAGCGCGAACATACCCGGGACGAATCCACCTCTACGTCGTAGACAATGCCTCCACCGACAGCACACACGAAGTCGCAGAACAGATCATTGCTGAATGCAGCTTCATCACCGGTACCGTCCTCGACTGCCCGACACCGGGCAAGGCAATCGCACTCAATATGGGAATCGACCACATCACTGAAGAGTTCGTAGCCAGGATCGACGCTGACACTGTCATCGGCCCGGGTTGCCTCGAGACAGCGATGCGACATTTCGCAAACCCGCGCGTCGGCTGCGTCGGTGGGATCCCCATGCCGCGCGAGGAAAAGACCTGGATCGACAAGTGTCGCCTGATCGAGGTGTACATGCGCCACGGCTTCTTCCAGGTCTCGCTCGACGGGTATCAGGGCGTCATGGGCATTCCCGGGATGTTCGCGGTCTATCGGCGGAGCCAGTTGATCAAGGTAGGCGGCATGGTGCAGGGGATGAATGGCGAAGACACCGACATTTGCATGCGGCTGACCGCCGCCGGCTACCACAGTGTGGCGGATCCGAAAGCTGTGTACTACAGCGAGACTCCGGCGTCCTACGCGCACCTACTCGAGCAGCGAACCCGGTGGTTTCGCAGTATCTACCACCTCGCAGCGCGCAACCGGGCGCTGCTCCTCGATCGGCAGACCATGATCGGAACGTTCGTGTTGCCGTTCAACCTGGTCAACGCCGCACGCCGAGCGATGCTGGCGCCACTGCTCATTTTCGCCTGTATCGCCGGAATCGCATTCCAATCGACATTCACGACTCTGCAATGGCAACCCATCGTTGCGACATTGTTGGGTATGTCGATGATCATGACGGTCGTCGTGTGCCTGGTCTGGCGGCCGAGTTCGGTCAAGTACGTTCCCGCCTACCTCATCTTCCGTCTGCTGCGCAGCTACTTCACGCTCGGATCGACACTGAGCCTGATCTATCCGCCGATGCACCCACGAATACAACACCCCCGCCTGCGTCGATCACGAGGCCGTCGCAGATCGAAGGAAGCTCGTTTCTCCGCTCGCGGGTCAGACACATTGGTCACGAACATCATTCACCCGTAGAAGGTGAGGCGAAGACGACCGCAGCGCGCCAAAATGTCGGTATGGCTACGACATCGAACGCGGCATCCGAGACCATCATTCGTCAGCAGAAGGCGCTCCTCGGGAGTCTGCCGTTCGCCGATACACAGGATTTCGACGACGCCACTCGCGGGCTTGTTGCTCGCCGTCAACCGAACGCGGTGACCGCCGAAGACGGAACAGTTCTCTGGGACAACGACACCTACTCGTTCCTCGAAGGGGATGCACCCGAGACTGTGAATCCCAGTCTGTGGCGGCAGTCGAAACTCGCCGCGATCGACGGATTGTTCGAAGTAGTCCCGGGCATCTATCAGGTCCGCGGAATGGACTTGTCGAACACGTCTTTCATCGAAGGCGACGAGGGGGTAGTTGTCATCGACACCCTCCTGTCTGCCGAAACGGGAAAGGCGGCGCTCGAACTCTATCGACAACATCGGGGAGATCGGCCGATCAAGGCGATCGTCTACACTCACTCACACGTCGATCACTTCGGTGGTGTGAAGGGATTCGTCACGCAGGAGGAAGTCGACGGCGGGAGCGTGAAAATCTTTGCGCCGGAGGGATTCGTCGAGCACGCGGTCTCCGAAAACGTGTATGCGGGTACCGCGATGGGACGACGTGCGGGTTACATGTACGGTGCCGCACTGGCCAGGGGTCCGCAGGGACAAGTCGGTGGAGGTCTGGGACAGACTGTGTCGGTCGGAACCGTCACTCTCATCGCGCCGACCGATATCGTCACCACCACCGGACACGAAGAGACCGTCGACGGTGTCCGCATGATCTTCCAGATGGCACCTGATACCGAAGCGCCGTCGGAAATGTTGATCTACCTTCCCGGCTTCAAAGCTCTGTGTGCCGCCGAAGACGCCACCCACAACTTCCACAATCTCTTGACGCTACGCGGCGCTGTTGTGCGTGATCCTCACGGTTGGTCGCAGTACCTCACCGAAACCATCGACATGTTCGGTGACGACGTCGAAGTTGTCTTCGCCTCGCACCACTGGCCGACTTGGGACAACGACCGCGTCGTCGAATTCCTTGCCACGCAGCGTGATCTGTACGCCTACGTCCACGATCAGACGCTGCGCATGATCAACAAAGGTCTCACCGGACCTGAAATCGCCGAAGAGATCCAGTTGCCACCGTCGCTCGAGAATGCCTGGAGCGCAAAAGGTTACTACGGTTCGATCAGCCACAATGTGAAGGCGATCTATCAACGCTATCTCGGTTGGTTCGACGGCAACCCGGCCAGTCTGTGGGAACATACTCCGGTTGAGCAATCCATTAGGTACGTCGAATTCATGGGTGGCGCCGACGCAGTGGTCACCAAAGCGCGTGATTCGTTCGACGCCGGCGACTACCGTTGGGTCGCACAGGTACTCAATCACGTCGTGTTCTCGGAGCCTGGTCACGCCGGAGCCAAAGCGCTGTTGGCCGACACCTACGAACAGCTCGGCTACGGTGCGGAGAACGGCACCTGGCGCAACTGGTATCTCTCCGGTACCACAGAACTGCGTGGTGGCCAGTTCGGCACCCCCACCGAAACCACCGCCCCGGATGTCATCGCGCAGCTGACACCTGCAATGTTGTTCGACGCCATAGCGATTCAAGTTGACGGTCCGAGTGCCTGGAATGAACGACTGTCCATCGACGTCGTGCTGACCGATGTCGACGAACGCTACCGATTGCGGCTCGCCAACGGAGTCCTGACCTACAGTGCGCACAGTCAAAAGGATCCTGCGGACGCGATCCTGTCCACGACCAAACGATCGCTGCCTGCGTTGGCTCTCGGCGGATTGTCCGCCGAAGGGCTTGCCGATGCCGGCATCGCGCTCACCGGGGACGAGTCGGTTCTGGCGCGACTTGCCGCGGTGTTGGATCCCGGCGACAAGAACTTCGCGATCGTGACTCCCGACTGACGGCGTACTCGATTGCCCGGATCAGGCGATAACGCGAATCGGCCACTGGCCGTCGACGTCTCCTACGTCCCGGCCCTGGCTGAGTAGGTACTCGGCGAAATCACGCTGGCGCTCGGCGTGCCAATCGGCTTGATCGACCATGAGATCGAGCCCCAGGAGGTCGGGGAACCGCACGGCCAACTCGCGGGCCAACGCCGCCGCCGCTTTGGCATCGGCCTCGGCTTCGTGCGCCGACTCCAATGAAATTCCGTAGTGCTCGCACACAGCCGCAAGCGTTCGCTTGCCCTTGCGGAACGTATCCATCGCCCGATCGATCACGTACGGATCAATCACCAACCCGGGAACGAATGCGGGCTTGCCGATGCGCAGACCCTCGGCATGAATGACCGTCAGATCATAGGAGGCATTGAACGCCACGACAGCGTGATCGCGCGCCCAGGAATTGTGCAGAGCATCGCGAATCTCTTCGTAGCCCTCGGCGTAGTTCTGGCCGTGCCGCGTCGCGTACTCGGTGCTGATTCCGTGAATAGCCGAAGCGTCGGCGGGGATATCGACGCCGGGATCGAGTAACCACGTGCGTGTTTCGACATTCGAACCGTCGATGACCGCGACGCAGGCACTGACGATGCGAGCGGTCGACGGATCCCGCCCCGTGGTCTCGAGGTCGAACGCGCAGATCGGGCGATCGGACCAGCTACTCATCGGGGGCCTTTCGGTGCAGAACGTCATGTCCGAATCACTATGCACCTCCCTACCGACAGAAACGACGAACAGCCACCTCCGCCGGGTGAAGGTGGAGGTGGCTGCTGCGTGACTGTGTGGACCTACAGAGTCTCGGTTCCGACCGTGAAGCGATCCATGACGTCTTCACGTGGAGTCACACCGAAGCCCGGTCCCTGCGGCACGGCGATGTGGCCGTCCTCGATGACAAACGGTTCGGTGATGTCCTCCTTGTAGAAGCGATCGGACGCCGAGATGTCGCCGGGCAGCGTGAACCCGTCCAGCGCCGCGAGGGCCGCGTTGGCGGCGCGGCCGATTCCGGTCTCGAGCATTCCGCCGCACCACACCGCGATACCGTGTGCCGAGGCGAGATCGTGGATGCGCTTGGCTTCCAGATATCCACCGACACGGCTCGGCTTGATGTTGATGACCGAAGCGGCACCGAGCGTGATGGCATCCGCCGCATCCTTGGCCGACTCGACCGACTCGTCGAGGCAGATCGGAGTCGAGAGGGACTGGGCGAGCTTGGCGTGCTGCACCAAATCGTCCTCGGCCAGCGGCTGTTCGATGAGGAGCAGTGCGAATTCGTCCAGGCGACGGAGCAACTGCGCGTCGACGAGGGTGTACGCGGCATTTGCGTCGACCTGCAGAGGAACGTCGTAGCCGAACTCCTTGCGCACCGCAGCCACGGGAGCGATGTCCCAGCCCGGCTTGATCTTCAGCTTGATTCGCACGTACCCCTGCGACAGATAGTTGCCGACGGTCTCTAGCAGCTGAGGGATGCTGTCCTGGATGCCGACGGACACTCCCGAGGGAACTCGCGTGCGAGTGGCACCGAGGTACCGAGCGAAAGACTGTCCGCGAGCGCGCAATTCAGCATCGAGAATTGCCATTTCGATAGCCGACTTGGACATCTGGTGACCCACGATGTGGTGAAGTACGCTGCCGACCGTCTCGGCCGAGAGCGGCTGATCCGACTGCGACTTACGTAGCGTCGGAACGAGATACTCGCGAAGCATCGCCCGCGCACCAGCGGTGTACTCCGAGTTGTAGTACGGATCGCTCAGCGAACCGCACTCGCCCCAGCCGACAGTCTCCACCGGACCGTTGGGGCCGTCGGTGGTGCCGCTCACCTTCAGGACGAGGGTGTTGCGCTCGAGCTGGGTGCTGAATGACGTGGTGAAGGGGGAGACGAGAGGGATGCGCAGTTCGCGCAATTCGACGGACTCAATGTGCATGGACTTGCTCTTCTCCGGTTGTCTCGCAGATTTTCGTGAACGTGTAATAGCCGCTGGGGTCGAAGCCGGTCGATTGCCATTCCTTCGAGGCGATCAGTGGTTCGAGGTACTCGCGAAGCGCGTGTCGCCAGGCAAAGGCAGAGGCGCGGTCGACTGTTCTCAGATGCTCGATGTCTCGGGGTATTCCGACTGCGATATCGATGCAGTCGGGTGGGATCGGGAGCATTCGAGGCGTACCGTCCTCGGTGGGTTGAAGCACCTTGAATGTATCATTCACGGCCACAGCAGAACTCGGAGATCCATCGACGTCGAGATCCCAACTGACGAGCATACGATCGCTGGCGTCGCCTGCGTTGATGCCGTCTGCCATCGAACCGTAGAAATCCGGGTTGTATTCGGTCGGTGCGGCACCGAGACGCTGAATGTTGAAATAGGCATTTCGTGCGACCAGTGGATCGAAGGTCCACCGGATCGTCCTGACACCGCGCTCGATGCACCAGTCTCGCTGATGATGCTTGAGGGCGCGGCCGATTCCCTTGCCTGCGTGTCCCGGTAGTACTCCGGCGATGTGTGAGTGCAGAACCTCGCCGAGAGGCTCGACGAAGAATCCGACACAACCACCGATCATTTCGCCTTCGGAAAAGGCTCCCACCACGTAATGACCACCGTGATGAAGCGCAACCAACATCGCCGTGCCGAAATGAGCCGGTCCGGGACTGGTAGCCCAGATCTCGTCGAAAACGGCAGATAGATCGGCTATTTCGCGATTGTCGACCAGCTCTCGAAACTCAACCGCTTTGCTTTTCGACACGAGGGCCCCCTTCAGACGTGATCGAACGAATAAGGCCCGCAACCAACGCCGTCCTCGGGGCGATAGCGGACACGAGCGCATGCTCGGTCTCGGCGTGTGCACCGCCGCCGACGCCACCGAGGCCGTCGAGGGTGGGGATACCGATACCGGCAGTGAAGTTTCCGTCCGAGGCTCCGCCTACGGCGAGCCCGACGGGAGGAGTCAGATCATGCTCGAGCGCAACACGTTCCGCCAACGCCAGCAACGGTGCGGACATCGTCGCTTCGAGAGGTGGACGGTTGACGCCACCCGAGACCGTGACTACGGCTTCAGGGTGGATTGCCTGCAGGGCTCGGATATTCGCATCGACCCGTTCCTGCTCGGCAGCGCTGGTTGCGCGCACGTCCACGTCGACAAAGGCTTCTGCCGGAACGGTGTTGGTGGTGGTTCCGGCCGAAATGACAGTCGGGGTGACGGTGGTTGCCTGCGCCGGCGAGGACAAGTCGTTGACCGCGATCACGAGACGAGCCAGTTCTACTGCAGCATTGATGCCCTTTTCCGGCTCCAGCCCGGCGTGCGCGGCGCGACCGGCAACATGGATCCGATACAGCGACACTCCCTTGCGGACAGTCTTCAGTTCGCCGCCGTCACCGCCGGCCTCGAGAACCAGTACCGCGCCCGCCGCGAGTTTCTCGATCAGTGACCGCGACGTGGGCGAACCGATTTCTTCGTCACCGGTGACCAGGAGTGTGATTCCGTCGAGTGCATCGTCCCCGTGCAACTCTCGGACGATGGCGAGGGCGTGGATTGCCTGAACGACACCAAGTTTCATGTCGAGGCCACCCGGACCTCGAAGTGCGCCGTCGGTGACCGCTGCGGGTAGGCGCGTCAGGGTTCCGATCGGCCACACGGTGTCGTGGTGACCGAGCAGCATCAGCCGCGTCGGTGAGCTGCCGAAACGGGTCACCAGATGGGTTCGGCCTTCCGTCACTATCGACTCCGGTGTCACTCCGAGTCGTTCGTGGACAAGGTCTGACGTCCACTTCGCGCTGCGGGCAACAGCTTCGAGATCGTGCGACGGCGACTCGACTTCGATGAGCGCGATGACGTCCTCGAGGATCTGAGGAAGTTGGCGCTCGGCCAGATCGCGGAGAATGGTCATCGGTTGTTCACTCGCGGATACGCGCGGCTTCCGACGTGTAGCAATTGTGTACTCCCGGTGTCGGAGAAAGTGATCCGGATCCAACCCGCTGATTGAGGTAGTTGGGTCGCGAATACTCCAGGGTGAACTTCGATCAGGCTGAGAGAGACGGACTCTGCGCTTTCGGCGTTGACCGAAGGGTCGATGTGATCGGTGCGGCGGGCGGTCAGGGAACTCCCGGTCCTTTCCAGGACGAAATCGGCAGCAGCATCGCGGTACAGACCGCACAGCGCATCGAGTTCCTCAGGTGAGGACGTGGTGCGGGCGGCGGGGTCTCCAGGCGAAAATGCCGGTGTCACGGCGACGCCGCCGATGGAACCGATCACTTCGGTGAGAAGGTCGCCCGAGAGAGCGTCCATCGCACCGCCGTTGGCCATCAGGACTACCGCAATGCCGCAGGACGGGACCACCCGCAAGAAGGACTGCTGTCCGAGGGTTCCACCGTTGTGACCATGCGCCAGCACCCCGTCCCAATTGTGCAGCAGCCACGTGGTTCCCATGATGTCTGCAGACGACACGTCTCCGATCTGGCGGCGCTCCTCGAGCATCGCCAGATGGGTGGACCGCTGAAGCAGAATCGGATCCTCGCGCATCGAATCCTGCGCGAACAGAAGAAGGTCCTCGGCGGTGCTGTTGATGAGACCGGCGGGGCCCATCGAGCGAGGGATGAGGAATTGTGGTGTCTGCGCGAGATTGTCGGCACCGCCGACATGCCCGACCGCAGCGCGGTGCAGTGCCGTCTCCTCGGGCAAGGTCGTGGTCTTGGTCAGGCCGAGCGGCTCGATGATCCGCTCACGCAGAACCGCGTCCCAACTCTTGCCTCGGAGAACCTCGATGATTCGTCCGGCGATGACGAAGCCGGTGTTGCAGTACGACCAATCGGTACCGGGTGCGAAGAGCTGCACCGTCGATGCCAGGGCTGCGACGTATCGCTCGACGCAGTCGTCGCCGCGTCCGCCGTCGATGAAGACGTCACCGTCGATGCCACTGGTGTGAGTCAACAGGTGGCGAGTGGTGACCGTTTCAGTGGCTACCGCGTCGGCAACTGCGAAGCCCGGCAGAATGTTCCGGACAGGCGAGTCGAGGTCCAGTAATCCTTCTTCGACGAGTTGCATGATCAGGGTGGCCGTCCAGACCTTGCTGATCGAACCCATCTGGAACAACGTGTCGGGAGTGGCCGCGACACCGGTGCGGGTACTGACGACACCGGACGTCACCACGGTGCGGTCGAAACCGCTGCGGGTAGTGGTCAAAATTCCGAGCGAAGCACCGGGTACCCCGTACTTCGCGCTCAGGGTGTCGAGTCGGTACTGCCAGTAGTCGGGATCGACCGTCGTCAGTGCCGGCGTAGGCGAGAGATGACGTTCGATCCAGTCGACGAGACGGGTGCTGTAATCCAGACGGTGGGAGGGGCGACCCGTCAGCACAAAGGCATGCGACGCGCCCGGGAAGACCACCAGTTCGGTCGGGGTGCCGGCCAAACGCAGTCCACCGAACCACTGTTCTGCCTGGTTGACCGGGCAGCGGACGTCGCTACCGCCGTGAAGTATCAGCGTCGGTGTCGTCACCTGGGAGACTCGCCCCAGCGGCGAAAGTTCCTGCACCCGAGATGACTGCGGGTCGAATTCGACCGTCTGCAGCAAGATGCCTTCGTCCGAGGGGCCCGCCGTGTTCGCGATGTCGCAGACAAGGCCGCCAGCGACTGCGACGGCAAACCGATCGGTGACGGACGTCAGGGCGCACGTCATGAATCCGCCGTAGCTGTAGCCAGTGAGCACCAGTTGCTTCGGATCGGCCATCCCTTCGGCGACAAGGGTTTCGACTGGTTCGAGCAGGTCGGCGCGATCCGCCTCACCCCAACCGTCACGCACACCGTCGAAGAACTCGTTGCCGTAGCCGTCGCTTCCCCGCGGATTGATCATCAAGACCGTGTATCCGAGCGCGACCAGTTCCGCGTGGTACGCGTGCATCGGGGTGGGTGTACCGGTCCAGGCATTGTGTGGTCCGCCGTGGACGTCCAGAACCAGCGGACCGGCGCCCGTGACGTTCGGGTCGCGCAAGATCCAACCCTGAACACGGGTGCCGTCGCTGATGTCGAACCAACGCTCGGAGGCGACTGGAAACGCGACGGAAGTTGTCAGTTCCGTGTTCAATTCGGTGACGGTTTCGACTGCACGAGTCTCGAGGTCGATGACGGCGACCTCACCGAAGCACGTCGCGGTTGCAAGCGCGACGACGGCCTTCCCGGACGTCAGGGCAAGACCGGAGACCACTGTCTGTTCTCCGGTGAGAAGTGGTGAGACGGAGCCTGATCCGAAATCGACCTTGTGCAGTTCGGTGGAGCCGTGGTTGCGGATACAGAAGACGATGTCGCCGTCGGCGGTGAAACGCGTTGCGCCACCGGGATAACCGGTCCCGCCGGGCATGACGTTTCGGTCGAGTTCGGATGTCAGACTGCGGTCTTCCACTCGCTGGTCGCGGTGCAGGACAAGAAGTTCGTTGTTGTGAATGATCGGCGTATGCCAACCGACTGCTACGACGGCGTCGCCGGCAGGTGTCCACGTAAGTGGTCCGGCGATGCCGCGTGCGTGCCCCAGCATCCGCGGAGCCGAGGCGAGATCCGTCAGCGATACGGTCCACGCGGAACTCGCCCGTGTCAGATCGGCATTGCCGTCCATCGCCGCGGTGAAAGCAAGTTCGGTGCCGTCGGGACTGTACGCGGGATGCGAAGCGTCCCAATCGCCGTCCGTCAGCTGCCGAAGCGAGCCGGCGGCCAGATCGAACTCGAACAAGTGCGCCCGAACGCTGCCCCGGACACCGGATCCGTCGACCTTGTAGTTGAGGCGTTTCGCCACCAGGAGGTGTGACGATCCGGCGGCAGTGCGGTCGACCGGGGCACTGAAGGCGATTCGAGCACCGTCGGGAGAGAACACTGGTGCCCCAGCGCCGAGCGGGAGCTGCGCCATGGTGGTCATCTGAACGGCGGGTCCGCCGGTGGCGTCGACCTTCCACAGTTGCGGTGTGCCCGAGGAATCCGGCCGAACGAAGACCAACAGCGTGGAAACGGGATGCCATGCCGGCGAGGTGTCGGCAGGTCCCGCGGTGAGCTGTAGTTGCGGGGAAGCCAACCAGATCGAGTGCTCGTTGGTATCCGCGGCCGGATTCGCTTCGGTACGTACGTATGCAATGCGTCCCGACGCCGAGACGGCGATGCTGGTCGGTGTAACCACGGACGCGTAATCCTGGATTCTCGCCGAACGACGTTCTTCGGCACGGGCTACGGCAGCGGGGGAGTCGAGAGTGGTCGGCGTTGTCATTGGAACATCGGCTCCCCGAAGGTCGGGATCGCGGACAACAGCTTTGCCGTGTACGGCTCCTTGGGCGAATCGATCACGTCGAGAACCGGCCCGTGTTCGACGATCTCGCCGCCGAGCATGACTGCGACGTGGTCACAGACATAGCGGATCACCGCCAGGTTGTGACTGACGAACAGAACCGTCAGACCTAGCTGCTTCTGCAGATCCACCAACAGATTCAGAACCGCCCCCTGCACGGACACGTCCAGAGCGGAGGTGATTTCGTCGGCAAGCAGAACTGCCGGTGCGGCTGCCAAAGCCCGCGCGAGGGCAACGCGTTGGCGCTGACCACCAGACAACGACGACGGGTATTCGTGCGCCTTCTCCACCGGCAGTTGGACGGTGGTGAGGAGTCGAGCCACCTCGGCAGCGCGGTCGCCGCGGCTGCGGCGAGCTTTGTCACGACGCTCGGTGGACCGCAGCGCCTCGGCGAGTGACTGGCCGATGGTCATTCGCGGGTCGAGGCACGAGTACGGATCTTGGAAGACCATCTGGATCCGGTGGCGCAGACGAGCGGTCGCGCCGCGGGCGTGAGCGACGTCCACACCGTCGAGAAGGATCTGGCCGGAACTGGGCTCGGCCAAGCCGACAGTTGCTCGCGCCAGTGTCGACTTTCCGGAACCCGATTCACCGACGAGACCGACCACCGATCCGGAGGGGATGTCGAGATTGATGTTCTTGACGGCGTGGAATTTTTTCGAACCGCTACCGAGGTGGACGTTGACGTCACGGAATTCGAGCCTGCTCATCGGATCTCCTCTGCAACAGCCAACAGTTCTTCCAACTCGATGTCGGCGGTGCTCTCCTCGGCGTCGAGGCTCTCCACCTGCCAGGCTTCGTCGACGGTGGCAAGCGGCTTGTCGCGATCGGTGCTCATGGTGGGGACCGCGGCGATCAGCGCGCGGGTGTACGGATGCTTTGCACGACCGGCGATCAGATCGTCGACTGCGATGTCTTCGACGATTTCGCCGGCAAACATGACCAGGACACGGGTGCACATGCCGGTGATGACGGCCATATCGTGCGAGATGAGAAGGATTGCGGCGCCGGTTTCCTCGCGAACCTCGTGGAGCAGCCCGAGAACCTCACGCTGAACGGTCACGTCGAGCGCAGTGGTGGGTTCGTCCGCGATGATCAGAGCGGGCTTGCCCATCAGACCCATGGCGATCATCGCGCGCTGACGCATACCGCCGGAGAACTCGTGGGGGTACTGCTTCGCACGCCTGGGCGCGTCGGGGATCTTGACGGCGTTCAGTCGCTCGACTGCCGCCTTCTTCGCGTCGACCTTGCTCATACCTTCGTGGAGCCAACCGATCTCGGCGACCTGGTATCCGACCTTGAGAGACGGATTCATGGACGACATCGGATCCTGGAACACCATCGCCATACGTGTGCCGAGTTGGCGGGCAACCTTGCGCGAAGCCGCGTTGTCCGGCCGCTTCCCGTCCTTCATCAGCACGGTGCCGTCGAACTCGATGAGCCCGGCGTCGACCACGGTGGGGTGGTCGGTCAGCTGCGCGATTGCCATGCAACTCAGTGACTTTCCGGAGCCGGATTCACCGACGATGCCCACGGTTTCGCCGCGATGAACTGTAAAACTGATGTTGTCGACGGGGCGACGCCAGTCGTCACCCGCGGGGACTGCGACGGACATGTTGCGGACGGTGAGAACTGCGTCCTCGTCACTGGGCGCCGAATCGGCCTGGGCAGTTTTCCGGTTGATCGGCTTCCACTTCGGCAGGCGACTGCTGATCGGGCTGCGAACTCCCGCGCCGCGAGCAATGGCCTCGCCGAGCAGCGTGAAGGTCAAGCCGGCGAGCACGACGGCGATGCCGGGGGCAAGTGCGGTGGCCGGGTTGACGAAGATCTTCGACAGACCTTCGTTGAGCATCCGGCCCCAGTCGAATGCAGGTGGCTGAATGCCCAAGCCGAGGAACGAGAGTCCGGCGAAGACCACCAGGCCGCTGCCGACAGCGATGCTGGCATTGACGATGAGTGGTTCACGGATATTGGGGAGAATGTGGCGGAACAGCAGCCCCGGCTTGGTGACCCCGAGGATGCGTGCTGCGTCGATGAAGTCGCGCCCGTTGACCGACGAAGCCAGTGCGTACGTCAACCTCGCGAACGGCGAGGCCAGGGCGAGGCCGATGGCGATCACCGCGCTGCCCGCACCCTGTCCGAGAACGACCAACAGGAAGATCGCGAGGAGCAGTCCGGGGAATGCGATGGCGAAGTTGAGGAATGCCACGACCATGCGTCCGACCCAGCGGGGAGCGAGCGTCGGGAGCGTACCGAATATCAGGCCAATTGTGACACCGAGTGCGACGGCTCCGAGAGCCATGAGCACCGACAGTCTCGCGGCGGTCATCGTGCGCGCGAAGACGTCACGCCCGCCGGCGTCGGTGCCGAAGATGTGCTCGGAACTCGGTCCCTGAGACAGTGCCTTCGGGTTGGCTGCGACAGCGGCGTCACCCCAGATCATCGGTCCGAAGATGACGAGGGCGATCAGAGCGGTCAGGAAGGTGAGGGCCAGGATTCCCAATGGGGTGCGGAACGTTCCGACGATCCAGTGTCGTCGCGGGGGCGTCTTGGGGGCCGCAGTGGGGGCCGTAGGTGAGGTGCTCAACTCAGTTCTCCCGAATTGTGGATCGTGGGTCGATGAGAGCGAGCACCACGTCGACGATGAAATTGATGAGAAGGACGATGGCGCCGTAGATCACGACCAGTGTCTGGGCGAGCGGGTAGTCCTTCTCGGTGATGGATTTGACCAGCGCCATGCCCATACCGGGCCAGGCGAAGATGCTCTCGATGAGCACGGTGCCGGCAATCAGACCACCCAGGAGGAGTCCGGCGAGCGTCAGCGTCGACGTCATGAGGTTGGGCATTGCATGACGGAAGTAGATTCGTGCCACGGGCATTCGCTTGGCGCGCGCCGTACGGATGTAGTCCATGTCCAACACGCCGAGTGCCTCTGCACGGACGATGCGCGACATCGAGGCGATGGCACCGATCGACATGGCCGCGACCGGGAGGATGTAGCTTTCCGGTCCACCTCGGCCGGCGACGGGCAGAACAGGGAACGTGACGGCAAAGAGGTAGACCAGCGCCGTACCGAACATGAACTCGGGGATCACGGCGATGGTGCCCGACGTTGCGGTGTAACCGATCTCGACTCCGCGTCGTCGACCGTTGCGGGTCAGTGCAGCGAAGATGAGGCCGATCGGAATGCCCAGTAACAGCACCGTGACCACTGTGAGTACAGCCAGTTCGAGTGTTGCCGGTAGGCGGGACGCGATCACCTCGAAGACCGGAGTCCTCAAGGTGATCGAGTCACCGGGATTCCCGCTCAGCAACCCGCCGACGAATCGGAAGTACTGCTGCCACAAGGGAAGGTCGTAACCGAGCTGAGACCTCGTTGTCTCGACCAGTTCGACCGGTGCGTTCATTCCCAGAGCCAACCGAACCGGGTCGCCCGGAATCAGTTGGAGCATCAGGAACGCCGCAGTCACCAGCGCCCAGAGTGAAATCACGAAGGTGCCGAAACGACGCAGAAGATATGCGGGCCAGCTGTCGGACTCGAGCCACTTTGCTCGAGCCTGAGGCGCCGCTTCTGGTTTCGCGGCTTCAATAGTTTGACTCATGGGCTGTCTTTCCGGAGGGCGGGAACAGATGCAGGGCGGGAAGAGATGCTGAGCGGGAAAACGACTTACTGGTAGAGACGCAACGCAGAACCGGTGAGCGTCTTACCGAATGAGAGTCCGGCCTTGTTGAAGTACACGTTCATGACGGAATCTGCGAAGGGCACGGCCGCGATCGTCTTGGTGAGCTCCGACTCGGCGTCGGCCCAAGCGTCACAAGCGTCGCTACCGGTCAGACCGGACGCCTTGGTGGCTGCTGCTTCGTAGGCGGGGTTGCTGACCGATCCGAAATTCTTGCCTGCTGCGGGAACCGGCCCGGCAAAGTACGCGGTGAACGTGCTGGGCAGCGAGGAGTTGATCTGGACCCAGGCGATGTCCCAGGCAGAGTTGTCCTTGCCGCTCAGAATGACGTCGATGATCTTGTTCGAGTCACCCCCGGTCACCTCGACGTTTGCGCCGAGTTCGGACCACGCCGACTGAGCAAGTTCTGCCGCCGCGTTGCGCGGATCGTCGGTGCCGTCGTACACGAGGCGGAGATTGAGCGGCTTGCCATCCTTGCTTCGCTTGCCGTCAGCGCCGGCAGTCCAACCAGCGCCGTCCAGTGTTGCCTTTGCAGCTGTGAGGTCGAAGTCCGGAATGTTGCCTGCGACAGAGTCGTAGACACAGGCGCGCGGTTCGACGGCGACGAGACTGGTTGCCCGGACCCCGTTTCCGGCGGTGATGACCTGAGTGAGGTCGTCGAGATTGACCGCTTGGATCAGCGCCTTGCGCACTGCCGGATCACTGGTGGGGTTGCTGGCGATCTGGTTGAAGTACATCTGGCCTGCGGGTACCGGCCGGCCAACCGAGTCCAGATTGGCTGCCGCGACGCGGTCCTTGTCCGGCCCGGCGATCGGAGCTGCATTGAGTTCACCCGAGAGAAGCTGATTTGCGGCGGTGCTCACGTTCGGTGCCATGGCGGCGATGACCGTCTTGGGGACGCCGGGGGTATCGGAAGCGGTGCCGTCGGGGCCCCAGTTGTAGCCATCACGTCGCTGGAACGTGTAGTGGTCGTTGGCGGCGACTTCGGTGACTTCGAACATGCCGGTGCCGAGCGACTTCTTGTTCGATGCTGTCGGATCTTTCAGCCCGGCCTCGCACAGGATCGGCAGTCGACCGACGTTGAGAAGCAGGAACGGGCTCGGCGCCGCAGTGGTCACCGTGACGGTGCGCGCTGCCGGATCGGCGGTTGCTGTGGCACCGGTCGGAACGGAGGACCCGCGCAACTGTGAACCGTTGTCCGGATTGGCCACGAAGTTGATGTTGTCCGCGACGGTCTGGGAAGTCAGCGTCGATCCGTCGGTACAGGTCACCCCGTCACGGATGGTGAAGGACGCCGAGGTCGGGGTCTCTTCCCACTTCTCCGCCAACCACGGTCCGACTTCGCTGGTATCGGGATCTTGGTAGATCAGGTAGTCGTAGGCCAAACGAGACAACTCGGCGGTTGCCTGAGAGGCCGACATGATCGGGTTGAGTGCGCCCGGATCGGCCTGCAGGGCGAAACGGAAGGTCCCGTCCGTGGCCGGTTCACCGCCACTGGCGCCCGAGGACGTGCCTCCCGAGCCACAAGCAGACAACACAAGCGTGAGCCCTGCGGCTGCCGCAAGTGTTGGATAGGAGCGGTGTTTCATGGTGCCTCCGGGATGGAGCTGGGGCCCGAGCGAAAAACGTGAGGGCGCGATTGAGTGTTGACTGCTAAATCTTGGCGCATGACGTGACGCGCATCTCTGTCGATCCTCACGAAAATCGGGTCGATTTTCGTCCGCTCCCACGAAAACCGCCTGGATCGGTGAATACCTGTCCGTATACCGACAGCGACCGGCGAAACACGACGATTTCCCCGGTCGCTACCGGCGGTCTACTGGTACAGGCGCAGGGCCGAACCGATGAAATTGCGGCCGAATGCAAGACCCGCATTGTTGAAGTAGAGAGTCGTGATCTTGTCGGCAAAAGGTACCGCCGAGTTTGCTTTGATGATCTCGGACTCAGCGTCTGCCCAAGCGGCACAAGCGTCCTCGCCCGTCAGCCCGGAAGCCTTGGTGACGGCTGCGTCGTAGGCCGGGTTGGAGATCGACGCAAAATTCATTCCCGCAGCGGGCACAGGACCGGAGAGGAAGGGGACCAGCATGCTGGGCAGCGCGACGTTGATCGGCTCCCACACAACATCCCACGCCGTGTTGTCCTTGCCGCTGAGTGCTACATCGAGAATCTTGTTCGAGTCTCCACTGGTGAGTTCAATGGTGGCGCCCAGGTCGTTCCACGCGTTGACCGCGACGTCGGCGGCAGCATCGGTCGCGTCACCGAACGTCTCGTACACCATCCGAATTCGGAGCGGTGTGCCGTCCTTGCTGCGCTTACCGTCCGCGCCGACCTTCCAGCCCGCAGACTCGAGAGTTGCTGCGGCTGCACTGGTATCGAAGTCCGGCAGGTTTCCGGCGACAGAGTCGTAGATGCAGGCCCGCGGTTCGATGGACACCATCGTGGTCGATCTGGTTCCGCGACCGGCCGTGAAGATCTCGGCGAGGTCGTCGAGATTGAGAGCCTGGACCAGAGCCTTGCGGACAGCAGGATCGCTCGTCGGATTGCCGGGACTGTGGTTGAAGAACATCTCGCCCGCCGGAGCGGGCTGCTTGACGGTGTCCAGGTTCGCGGCGTTCATGCGATCCTGGTCGGGGCCCGAAACTGCTGCGGCATTCAGATCACCGGACAACACCTGGTTGGCCGCTGTGCTGTTGTTCGTGATGATGGACGCGACGACATTCTTGGGTACTCCGGCCGTATCCGAGGTGGTGCCGTCCGGTCCCCAGTTGTAGCCGTCGCGCCGAACGTAGGAGTAATGATCGTTCGCGACTGCCTCTGTCATCTGGAACATGCCCGACCCGAAGGTCGTCTTGTTTGCCGCCGTCGGATCCTTCAACCCGGCCTCGCACATGATCGGTATTCGCGCCAGGTTGAGAAGCAGGAACGGAGAGGGCTCCGGAGTCGTGACCGTCACTGTCCGTGTCGCCGGGTCGGCGGTGGCGCTCGCAGTTGCCGGTGCGTACACCCCGCGGAGAGCAGATTTGTTTGCTGCGTTGGTGATGAAATTGACGTTGTCGGCGACAGTCTGGGCAGTCAGAGCGGATCCGTCGGTACAGGTGACGCCGTCGCGAATGGTGAAGGACGCGGAAGTGGTTGTCTCTTCCCATTTCTCGGCGAGCCATGGCTTGGTGACTCCGGTATCGGGATCCGGGTGGAGCAGATAGTCGTAGCTCAGACGCGCCAGCTGGTGCGCCGGCGATGCGGCCGTCATCAGCGGATTCAGAGCGCCGGGGTCGGCCACGAGAGCCAATTTGAAGGTGCCGTCCGTGACGGGTTCACCCCCACCCGAACCCGAACCCGACGAGCCACCCGATGAGCACGCGGTCAGGGCAAGAACGGTGCCAGTTGCCGCAGCCAGCAGTGCGTAGGACCGTTGTTTCATGGTGCCTCCGGAAGGTGTAGTCCCGCCCGAGTGACGCGAGGTCTGTCGGGTCAGGAGCAAAAAACGATTGCTTGAATCCTCACCCAACAAAAGGAGGAGAACATCGTCCGGATTTACGAATGTTTCGTGAGACTTGGTAGATCGCTACAACGCTGTCGGATAGAAGAGACGAAGCTGGAGCATCAGGCTGAATCGAGTTTCCGGATCATCGAGATCGATTCCGGCAATCCCGGCAAGCTTCTTGAGGCGGTATCGAAACGTGTTGACGTGGATGTGAACCAACGACGCAGCCGCCGGAATGTCGCCGAACGTGTCGAGCCAGGCTCGAAGGGTGTCCACGAGGTTGATGTCGTGAGTGCGGTCGTACTCACGCAGTACCGCGAGCGGACCCGACGCGGTCTCGTTCTCGTCCGCCAGGGCGTCGGAGAGGCGCAGAAGTAGGGAATTGATCTGCACGTCGTCGGCGCGCGCGACGGTCCGGCCCGAGGAATTCCACGTCGACCTCAGAACGCGAAGCGCTCGGTCGGCTTCGTCGCGTGACTTCTCCAGCGTCATCACGTCGGCCACTGTCGCACCGATTCCGATGACCACCGACTTTTCCGAACGGGAACGGTCTGCAAACTCCGACGCGATCCGACGCACGTAGTCGTCGTCGGTCTGGTGCCGGGTGTGTGGGATGACGGCGTAGACGGTGCCGCCGATCGCTGCCGCCACCGACAACGGAAATACTTGGTCGAGATAGGTATTGAGTGTCAGGGCCAGTTGATCGACGTCGGCTTCGGCCTCCAACGATGCGCCGGCGCCGCTACGGAAGCCGGCTGCAAGTACGTTTGCTTTCGAGCGGCCGTAGCCCAGTCGCTCGGCCGCTTCCTTGGCCGAAGTGCCGCCACTCAGTAGCGTGATCACCTCGCCCAACCTCAGCCGTCGTGCGGAATCGGCGGCCAGCTTGGCACGAAGCAAACTCATCGCGGCTACGCCCGCCGCCTCGACGAGCGTTTTGACCTGCAATTCGTTCGGCTCCTCGTCCAAGATCACCCAGATCGAACCGAGGATCTGGGATGCCGCATGTATTCGCATGCCGACCCGGGGCCTGATGCCCGGCCCGATACCCGGTAGAAATACCGGCAGGGTAGAGCCGTAGATCTTGTTGAAGTACCCCATTGACCTGAGCCGGTCGGAATAGTGCTGCGGCACTTGATGTCCGAGGACGCTCTGCTTACGTGCCTCGTCACCGAAGGCTTGATCCGCAGAGAACGCGAGGATCCGGCTCGACTGATTCTCGATGGTGACGGGGCCGTTCAATACCTGAGCGATCGAATTGGCAAGATCGAACAGGTCGGCGTCAGCGGCGGACGTGCGGTCCCCGTTGTTGCCGGATTCGAGGATCTCGTTGATCAGCGACGCACTTTGCAGCCAGCTTGCATCCTTGACCATTCCAAGTAGTGCGATATCGGCTTCGGCGACCGCCCGTGCGACGCTTTCGTCGACGGCCAATGGCTCCCTGACGATCAGCGCGACGGCTCCGGCCGAACCGTATTCTTTTACTGCAGTGGCAATGTCGGCCGACTCGGCCAGTCCTGCGCCGAGCACGACGGCGCCCGCACTGCCTTGCGTGACTCCGGACCCTTCGTGCAGGGTCACTCGGCTGACAGTGCGGGCGTCGTCGACGGTGTCGCCTCCGCTGAGGAACGTCATTCCCAGTCTGTCGACGATGTCGACGATCGAAACTCCCGTTGGTGTGGTCACCACCACACCTTAGGGGGAGCAGGATCGATCAGTTGGCTGGTTGCCCTGCTCAGTTGGCAGGCTGCTCGGCTACAGCTTTCTCGACGAACCGGCGGGTCTGATCGAACGCCGCGGGCACCTGGACGGAATTGGTCATGTCACTGATCTCGGACCACCGTTCGGCGACGACCTCAGGGGAGAGTGCGCCTTCGGGGATGTACACGCCCTGCGACTCTTCCATGCGAGCGATCGCGAAGACACCGGCACCAGCGCTGAGGATGGTCTTGGTCGGTGCGTCATCGGAGACCATGAACAGTGCGCCGGGTGAAATCGATTCGGGTGCAAGCAGAGCGAGAGTCTTCTCGTCGAGGAGGTCTTCGGTCATGCGGGTCGCGGCGGTCGGGGCCAGCGAGTTGACGCGGATGCCCTTGCGTTCGCCCTCGATAGCGAGAACGTTCATCAGGCCGACGACGCCGGACTTCGCGGCGCCGTAGTTTGCCTGGCCGAAGTTGCCGTAAATTCCCGATGCCGACGTAGTCATGAGGATGCGTCCGTAGTTCTGTTCGACCATGTGCGGCCAGACTGCCTTGGAACAGATGACGGAACCCATCAGATGCACGTCGATGACTTTGCGGAAGTCGTCGAGCTCGGCCTTGATGAACGACTTGTCGCGCAAGATTCCGGCGTTGTTGATCAGGATGTCCACGCGGCCCCACTTGTCCACGGCCGTCGCGACCATGGCGGCGACGGCGTCGACGTCGGTGATGTCGCAGTGGTCCGCGATGGCCTCGCCACCCAGCTCGACGATTTCCGCCACTACTTTGGCTGCTGCGGTATCAGCGCCGCCACTGCCGTTGACCGAGCCACCCATGTCGTTGACGACGACGCGTGCGCCGCGTGCGGCGAGGGCCAATGCATGCGAACGGCCGAGTCCGCCGCCTGCGCCTGTGATGATCGCTACCTTGCCGGAAAAATCCAACGACATTGGAAAACCTCTCTGATCTGGGATACTACTCAGTATTACTATGCGATAGCGTGGAAACAGTCAAGGGCCGGCAGGCAGTGCGAATAGGAGTGGAAGTCGAATGAGTAGTGATCTTCCGGACGTGCGATCCGCGATCATCACCAGCGCCGCCGACGCCTTTGCCGAAGACGGTTACGCGGCCACGACCATGGATTTGCTGGCCGATCGAATCGGGGCCACCAAAGGTCTTGTCTACTACCACTTTCGTTCGAAGTTCGACATCTACCTGGCAATCTACGAGCGCGGGATGAGCCTGCTCCGCGCGGAGGTCGAGTCTCGGATCGACGGGGCAGACAGCGGCCTCGCGCGTCTCGAAGCGATGTCGCATGCCCACCTGGTCAATCTCATGACACATCTCGGGTACCACCACACGATCCACCAAGGTGTCCGGGGCCAGATGAACTCCGCGCTCAAGCCGAGGCAACAGCAAGTCCTCGTGGAACTGAATTCGCTGCGACTCGACTACGAGAATCTGTTCGTCGACGTGATGACCGAAGGTGTCGCGGATGGTTCCATTCGTGCGAGCTCGCCGCGAATGGCGGCAAAAGTACTCCTCAGCAGTCTCAACGGCATCGACCTCTGGTACCGAAGGCGTGAAGGGCAGACTTTGGCGGAGACGGAGTCGTTGGCGGACCAGATCGTCGAACTCTTGATCGGCGGATTGCGCGCTGCGAACTGACTGAAAGCTGCATTCGTCGAGCGGATTTCCTCCGACCGGTTCGTGCTGTCCTGCGGCTTGTCGTTCGGTTTGTCCCGCTCTGACAGTCGGGGTAGCATGTTGGCGTCGTGCGCGGACTTGCGTAGGAATTCAGGGAAGAGGAGGTGTGGCTGTAATGCGTGGCCAACCTCCGAGTACCAACTGAAGCTGTAGCCGCCCGGGTTGTTCCGGTATTTTGCTGCAGCTTCATCGTGTGTTCATCGGCTTCGGCTTTGCTGTGAAGCAAGCGTCGTCGTTCACTCTTCCCTCGAAAGCTGTTCAGCATGCGCGAATTTCGTCGTTCACGGTCGGTACTGCCACGTCGTTCCGCGGGTCTCGGTGACTCACATCCCGGGCACTCGCGTGCCGCACGCACCGTCGTCAAGGCTGCCCCGCCCGAGGCGGTGGCGCCCGTCGAATCGACCGTCGTCAACAGTGGCGTGTACCGCGACGGCGAGCGGATAGCGTCGCCGTCCACGCTGGCGGAAGCACTGTCATGCCTTCCGGATTCGCAGTCGATGGCGTGGATCGGCATGTACCGGCCCGACGACGCCCAGTTGTATGCCGCTGCACAACATTTCGACCTCCACGAACTGGCGGTCGAGGATGCGATTGTCGCGCACCAGCGCCCCAAGCTCGAGCGCTACGGCAAGACACTGTTCGTGGTCCTGCGTGCTGCGCGGTACCGCGACGAGACCGAGCGGGTCGAATTCGGTGAGTTGCACATCTTCTGTGGTCCGAACTTCATTCTGACCGTCCGTCACAGTGAATCGCCGGATCTCTCGGCGGTGCGGACTCGCATGGAGAACGATCCTGACCTGTTGCGGTTGGGTACCGAGGCCGTTCTCTACGCCATTCTCGACGCAGTCGTCGACGGGTACGCCCCGGTGGTGGCCGGCCTGCAGAACGACATCGACGAGATCGAAACCGAAGTGTTCAGTGGCGATCCCGGAGTTTCGCGCCGCATCTACGAACTGACCCGTGAGGTGATCGAATTCCAGCGGGCGACCCGTCCGCTGCTGGGAATGCTGCGTGGGTTGTCGGCGGGGTTCGACAAGTACCACACGGACGAGGAACTCCAGCGTTACCTCCGCGACGTCACCGACCATGCGACGACTGTGGTGGAGCGGGCCGACGGCTTTCGTCAGTTGCTCGGAAACATCCTCACGGTGAACGCAACTCTGGTGTCGCAGAACCAGAACGAGGAGATGCGCAATCTGACGCAGGCGAGCTACGCGCAGAACGAGGAGATCAAGAAGGTCTCGGCGTGGGCGGCAATTCTCTTCGCGCCGACGCTTATCGGAACCGTGTACGGAATGAACTTCGACGACATGCCGGAACTGCACTGGCACTTGGGCTATCCGTTTGCTCTCTCGATGATGTTCTTGACGTGTGGAAGTCTCTACACGATCTTCAAACGTCGGGGCTGGTTGTAGAAAGCGCCGGTTGTAGAAAGCGCCGGCTGTAGAAAGCGCCGGCTGTAGAAAACACCTGTGCGCCTTGCCAACCGAGATCGGTTGACAAGGCGCACAGGTGTTTTCGGGAGGGCGCTCGAATCAGAGCGTTGCGACGCAGACCGTGAACTTACGATCCGGGTGCTCGAATCCCGAGTCTGCCCCCGAACCGCATTCGTCGATCGACGTGGAGTTCTGCAGGATTTCGACGACCTCGACTACATTGGTGCCGCTGGTATCCGAGCATTCGATGCGGGCGGGCTCGTCCATTCCGCTGCCGAGGTCCATGCATCCGCCGACTACCCAGTCGACGTCGAGACAGACAGCGCCCTGCTCGTCACCCGCGAGGGTCTCGTAGTAGTACGAGTCGACATCGGAGGCACACTGATCAGAGGTGGGAACCTTGGCGACCACCTTGTAGTTGGAATCCTTGCTACCGCAGTCCGCGTTGTCGATTTCCGCGGCCGTCGTGGTACCACCGAGCTTGACGCAATCACCGATCGACACGTCGATGTCGACGTCGCCGCCGTCGTCCGAACCCTCCTGGCCGGTGATCTTCGAGGTGGTCGGGGCTGCGGAGGTAGTGGTCGAATCGGCAACCGAGGAAGATGATTCCGCAATGGCTTTCGGCTCGATGTCGGAACCGCAACCGACGGTGAAGGCGGCGATTGCAGAAGTTGCGATCACCGCAGTGCAAAGTCGCCGGACGATTCCGGACATAAGGACCCCTTTGTTGATTCTTGGATAATTCTGTTGGTTCGTAGATTGTTCGGGACCTATTCCAATACATCGGTAGTCGAATTGCCAACCGGACTGTCAGTATGGGTAGGTGGAGCTACCCCTGATGCCGCCGCTTGCCCCGATGCTCGCGAAGGCTGCGGCCACTGTGCCGCCTCAGCCCGAGTCCGGTGACCCGACGTGGTCGTACGAGCCGAAATGGGACGGATTTCGAGCAATCATCTTTCGTGACGGTGACGAAGTGGTGCTCGGATCGCGAGGAGGAAAGGACTTGGCGCGGTACTTTCCCGAGGCGGTGGAAGCCGTCAAGTCTGAATTGCCCGAAAAATGTGTGGTGGACGGAGAACTGGTGGTTCCCCGTGAGATCGACGGTGTGACGCGCCTGAGTTGGGAAGCGCTCTCCGAGCGGATTCACCCCGCCGCGAGCCGCGTCGCATTGTTGTCGGAACAGACGCCCGCGCAATTTGTCGGGTTCGATTTACTGGCGCTCGGGGATCGCGACGTCTCGATCGAGGACTTCGGTGTGCGACGTGCGTTGCTCCTCGATTGCGTCGGTGGCGGGCCGAGTTGCCACGTCACGGCAGCGACGGCCGACAGCGCCGAAGCAATGGCCTGGTTCGAAACCTTCGAAGGCGCGGGCCTCGACGGGGTTGTCGCCAAGAAGCTGGCGGGACCGTACCTGCCGAACAAACGCGAGATGATCAAGGTGAAACACGCCAGGACCGCGGATGTCGTACTGCTGGGCTACCGTCCACACAAGAGCCAGCCGGGTATCGGGTCGATGCTTCTGGGTCTGTTCGACGGTTCCGAATTGAAGATGATCGGTGGCGCTTCGGCTTTCACCGCGGCGCGGCGGATCGAGTTGTTGGCCGAACTCGAACCTTTGCGCCTCGGGGACGACGTTGTGGCCGAGGGAGAGGCCAGCCGGTGGAGATCGGCCGCAGACCGCTCCTGGATTCCGCTTCGTCCTGAGCGGGTGCTGGAAGTGGCGTACGACCAGATGGAAGGGGAACGCTTTCGGCACGCCGCGCGGTTCCTGCGCTGGCGTCCGGACAGGGTGCCCGACGAATGCACTTTCGATCAGTTGGAGGTTCCGGTGCGATACGACTTCGCGGATGTTCTTGCAGGTGGTAAGTGATGGCGAGTCCCGCAGAGGAACTGGACGTCGACGGGATCGCGGTCCGGTTGTCGAGCCCGGACAAGATCTACTATCCGCAGTTGGGTGAGGACGGCGGAACCAAACGGCATCTTGTCCAGTACTACCGAACGGTGGCGCTGCAGGGTGCAGCGTTGCGGGCGCTCCAAGATCGGCCAACGCATCTTCAGCGATTCCCCGACGGCATCGAGGGCGAAGAGGTTTACCAGAAGCGGCTGCCGGCAAAGCGGCCCGAGCACGTCGAATCCTGCGAGGTCACGTTCCCGTCGGGTCGCAAGGCTGACGTCCTTCGAGTGCGTAGTGCTGCGAACATCGTGTGGGCTGCCAATCTCGGGACTGTCACGTTTCATCCCTGGGCCGTGCGTTGCCCGGACACCGACCACCCGGACGAACTCCGCATCGATCTCGATCCGCAACCGGGGACCGGGTTCGACGAGGCCGTTGCCATCGCGGACGAGGTCCTTCGCCCTCTGCTCGCCGAGGTGGGATTGGAAGGATTTCCCAAGACGTCCGGTGGCCGAGGCCTTCACGTCTACATCCCGCTCGAGGCGCGCTGGGATTTTGTCGAGGTCCGCCACGCGGGTATCGCCCTCGCCCGTGAAGTCGAACGGCGTAGTGCCGATCGCGCCACAACCGCGTGGTGGAAGGAAGAGCGGGGTGAACGGATCTTCATCGACTTCAATCAGAATGCCCGTGACCGGACGATCGCGGCGGCGTATTCGGCTCGTAAGACGCCGATCGCAACTGTGTCCACGCCGGTGACCTGGGACGAACTGCGGGACGTGCATCCAGACGACTGCACCATCGCCACGGTTCCCGGCTTGCTCGCCGATCGTGGTGATCCGATGGAAGCGATGCACGACAAGGCCTTTGCCCTCGACGTTCTGTTGGAGATGTGGGAGAAGGATCTGGTGGCGGGACTTGGCGATCTGCCGTACCCGCCGAACTATCCCAAAATGCCCGGTGAACCCAAACGAGTTCAACCGAGCAAGGACCGCGATCGGAAGAACAAAGACGGGTAGCGTCAGAGGCGGACATATCGGGTAATTCGATTAGACGTCGAATGTACGGTCACGTCGAATGCACTGTGGGGGTTGGATATGGATCGCCGGAAAATGCGAGCAGCAGGCTTAGCGGCGGGTGGCGTGATTCTTGCCGCCTTCGGATTGTCACTCGGTAGCGGAACAGCGTCGGCCGCGACGTTGGATTGTTCGGCGCGCGGCCAAGATCAGACGATCGTCGACGGGTCATCCGCATGCCGAGCGGTGGCAGATCCCTCCAGTTACGCGATTTCACACGTGGAGGGCGATGGCGTCGGCGTCGCCGATTCGCGAGACGGTGGCCGGTCGGCGGGCGTCGGACTCTTCGGCGGCGTTGCTGCAGCGGAGTCGCGCGGTGGGCTGCTTGCCGCCGTTGCGTACGGCCCGGGTTCGCTCGCACTCGGTCGCACAGACTCCTCACCCTTTGCCGTGGTGCTCAGCGGACCTGGCGGCAGAGCGGCGGTGGGTGACGCGGACGTCGGGGCGATCTGCTCGGGTGGTCCCACCCTTGTTTTCAACCTTGCCACAGGTCAGGGATGTGTCAGCGACGGCACTTCGACGTGGGTCACCCCGTGAGTGCACCCCGGTCCTGAGCCTCTTGCGTGACAGTGGTCACAATGGTGTCAAGCTCCTGCCACCGATCCGGTGACCGGACAACTTGAATCAGCGGGGATCGGAGGACGCGATGGCTCCCAATGCACGACGGGGTTCGCTCGCCCGGGTGGAGGTGCCTTCACGCACCGAGCTGTATGTGGACCGGCGATTCCTTCCCTTGGCCGACCGCTTCTTCGCGATGTATCGCCAACCGCAACAAGGCGGCGGCGCGCTGGTCGTGTACCTGGGCGGCGAGAAAGTTCTCGACATCTGGGCCGGCAATGCCGACCGCGACAGGCGCTGGGACCACGACACGGTGTCGCTTTCCTTCTCGACCGGCAAGGGCGTGGCCAGCACCGTCGTTCATCGACTCGCCGAACGCGGGCTGATCGACTACGACTCTCCGGTTGCTCAGTACTGGCCCGAATTCGCAGCGGCCGGCAAGGACAAGATCACCGTCCGGGAACTGATGTCACATCGCGCGGGCCTTCACCGCGTTCGCGGCCTGATGCCGCATCCCCTCGACCTGATGGACTACTACGCGGTCGTTGCCGCCCTGGCTGCCGAGAAGCCGGATCCGCGTCGGCTTCGAGGCCCCGGCTATCACGCTGTGACCTACGGCTGGTTGGTAGCCGAACTTGTGGCCAGGGTGTCCGGTCAGCCGTTCATCGACGTCGTACAAGCGGAGATAGCGAAGCCCCTCGGAGTCGACGAATTCTGGTACCGCGTACCCGAAACCGAGCGCCCACGGATCGCGAAGCTGTTCCCACATATCAACCCTGCGGGCTTGAACTGGGCCTTCGCGTCTACCGTGCTCTCACACGTCGGTCCGACTCGCGGACTCGCGGAGGCCGCGATGCCGGACGGTTTCGACGTCATGGTGCGCAACCCGGCTGTCCACGACGCCGTCATGCCGGGCTGGAACGGAGTGTTCAGCGCGCGTGCTCTCGCGAAGATGTACGGCGCCATCGCGAACGGCGGCGTGATCGACGGGAAGCGGTTCCTGAAGGAATCGACCATCGACCAGATGTCGACCATCCAGACTCGCGATCGGGATTACGTGCTGGCGGTGCGGCCCAACTGGACTCTCGGTTACCACCCGCCGATCATTGCCGCGCGGCGGCAGCCGCGGAATGCGATAGGCCACTACGGAGTCGGCGGTTCAGGCGCGTATGCGGACCTGTCCAGCGGACTCTCGCTCGGTTTCACCACCAACAGGTTGGGTAGTGCTGTGACAGCTCTCGGTGATCTTCGCCTTGCGAGGCTCGGCGCCGAGGCGCAGGAGTTGGTTCGTCGAATCTGACACGAAGGGAATGCCATGAGCAGCAACGTGTACCGGGTGACCGAGATCGTCGGCTCGTCCACCGAGAGCAGTGACGCGGCAATTCGCACCGCCATCGCCCGGGCGAACGAGACGGTGCGCAACCTCGAATGGTTCGAGGTGGTGGAAACTCGCGGCCACATCGAGAACGGCGCCGTGGCGCATTTCCAGGTCACGTTGAAGGTCGGCTTCCGGCTCGACGGCGACGAATCCTGAACCGTTCTTCATGAGTGTTGATCTCACGGCGGCCGTCGGGTTCATGGCGGGACATGCCAGGACTCTCGATCGGCATCGGCTGAATTTGATTCTCGGACAGGGTGACCGGGCCGCGGCTTGTGCGGCCGTGGACGGTTATCGCAACCCGGACGGTGGGTACGGCTGGGGACTCGAACCGGATCTTCGCTCGGCAACCAGCCAACCCGGCGGAGCGCTGCATGCCTTCGAAGCCTTTGCCGACATCGGAACGCCGACGCCCAGAGCGGTCGAACTGTGCGACTGGTTGCAGACCAATTCGCTGGCAGGCGGCGGTTTGCCCTTCGCCTTCTCGATTGCCGACCCAGCCGGGTGTGCGCCCTTCTGGGTGAGCGCGGACCCGTCGGCGCCGTCGTTGCAGATCACCAGCATCGTGTGTGCTGCAGCGGCTCGCGTTGCCGAATTCGACGAGGCCGTCGCCGAACATCCGTGGTTCGCCTCTGCCGTTCGATATTGCCTCGACGCGATCGACGGGGCGGATTCTCTGCATGCCCTCGAGCTCGCCTTTGCCTTGCAGTTTCTCGACGCGGTTCACCGGAACAGTCCCGAAGCGTCGTCGTTGGTGAGCACTCTTGGTTCGCGTATCCCGGCTGACGGCTTGGTTCACGTGGACGGGGGAGCCGAGGGCGAATTCATGCGGCCCCTCCATTTCTCACCGCTTCCTGGTGGTCCGACTCGCGTGTTGTTCGATGCAGCGGTGATCGACTCCGAACTGTCCGCGCTCGCTGCACGGCAACACGACGACGGCGGCTGGGCGGTGGATTTCGACAGCTATTCGCCCGCCGCGGCGTTGGAATGGCGAGGTCACGCCACCGTGCAGGCGGTATGGCTGCTGAAGCGCAATGGGGTGATCTGAAAACGATTCTCGCGCCAAATTGGAACACGTTATAGTCTGGGAATCAGTTCGTGCTTCGTGTTTCAGGGATAGGGGAATGTCATGGCGTATGTGATCACGCAGCCGTGCTGCAACGACGCCTCGTGTGTTGACGTGTGTCCGGTCAATTGCATTCACCCGACACCGGACGAAGCTCCGTTCGCGACCACCGAAATGCTCTACATCGATCCCGACACCTGCATCGATTGTGGTGCGTGTGTGGACGAGTGCCCGGTCGAGGCGATCTTCCCGGACAACGAACTCGATGAGGACGACGCGCCGTACCTGCAGATGAACGCGTCGTACTTCGAGAAGCATCCGATGGGCCCGGATTGGCCCGAGCCGATCACGATGGCCAAGATCGATCCCGAACTGGGAACGCTGAAAGTGGCGATCATCGGCTCCGGCCCCGCAGCCTGCTATGCGGCGATGGAACTGACCGGCAAGCCTCGCGTCGAGGTCGACATGTTCGATCGGCTTCCCACTCCCTACGGATTGGTGCGCGCCGGCGTGGCTCCGGATCATCCCGGAACCAAAGGCGTCACCGACCAGTTCCGCGCCGTGGTCGCGAAAAAGACCGTGCGCTGCCACTTCAACGTCGAGGTGGGTACCCACATCTCGCATTCGGAACTCTTGGACCATCACCACGCAGTGATCTACGCGGTCGGCGCTGCCGGGGATCGCAAGCTCGAGATCCCGGGCGAGGAACTGCCGGGAAGTCACGCTGCCACCGAGTTCGTCGCCTGGTACAACGGCCACCCGGGATATGCCGATCGGACTTTCGATCTGTCCGGCGAGCGAGCAGTGATCGTCGGAAACGGCAACGTCGCACTCGACGTCGCTCGCATCCTGGTGACCGACCCGGACCAGCTCGCGAAGACGGACCTCGCCGAGCATGCATTGGAAGCGCTGCGTAACAGCAAGATTCGTGAGGTCGTCATTCTCGGGCGGCGCGGGCCGGCGCAGGCCGCGTACACCAATCCCGAACTGTTGGCCCTCGGACAGATGGCGAACGTGGACGTAGTCGTCGACCCGATCGAAGCCGAACTCGACGAGGCCAGTCAGGCGTTCGTGGACAGCGATGCCGCGGAGCCGTCCGTGCTGCTCAAGGTCAAGCAGGCGCAGGAATTTGCTTCCCGTACCGCAGATCCTTCCCGCAAGCGGATCGTTCTCCGGTTCCTCACCTCGCCCGTCGAGATCCTCGGCGACGGTGCAGTCGCACAGGTGCGGATCGTGAAAAACGAGTTGGTGGCAACGCCGACCGGTCAGCTCTCCGCCCGGCCTACCGAAACCGAGGAGACGATCGACACCTCCCTGGTGCTTCGGTCGGTCGGATACCGCGGTACACCGATGGCCGACTTGCCCTTCGACGACGCTCGCGGCGTGATCCCCAACGAGAACGGTCGCGTGATCGACACCGAGACCGGCACGCCGATCCCGGGTGTCTACGTCGCGGGTTGGATCAAGCGCGGACCGACGGGCGTGATCGGCACCAACAAGTACTGCTCCGCCGAGACGGTGTCGATGATCTTCGACGACTTCGCTGGTGGGCGCCTCGCCACGCCGACCGAGGACGCTGACAAGTTGCAGGTTCTGCTGGCAGATCGGTCGCCGGATCAGGTGGACTACCAAGGTTGGCAGCGGATCGACAAGGCAGAACGAGCATCCGGTGCCGCCGCCGGTCGACCGCGAACCAAACTCATCTCCATCGAATCGATGTTGGCGGCTGCTCGCAGCGAGGGATAGCAACATTTGGGCGAACATCCGAATTGCTCGATTGCCGCATTTGTGTGTTAATGACTATGGAAATGTGCGGTTTGCTCTCTTTGGCGTGCTCGGGTGTGTAGGTGTGCGCCCGGCGGGCGCGTCCGGATGGTGCATCGGCATCGGTACCAGGCGGGTGTCGATGCCGGCCGCGCAAACTCCACGTGAGTACGTGGTCATTCGAGCGAAGGTAGTGACATGGGCAGCAAACAGGGTCGTCGGACGTCACGGGTTGCCGTGGCAATCGTCGGAGCGGTGGCTGCCGGCCTGGCTCTCGCCGGACCTTCCGCGGCCGTTCCTCTCTTCCCCGGTGGACCGGACATTCCGTTGCCCGTCATTCCCGGCGTTCCGTACCTCGATCCGGCGATTCCGGTTCCGGGCATCCCGGGTACACCGATTCAGGCTCCCATCGGCGCTCCCAACTTCTCCGCGCCGTCGCTCAACCCGTCGGCGGGTGAGACAGTCGGCATCGCGCAGCCGATCATCATTCGTTTCAACGAGGCAGTCGGCGACCGTGCCACGGCCGAGCGCGCGATTCGCGTGACCACCGATCCTCCGGTCGATGGCAGCTTCTACTGGATCAACGACAGCCAGGTCCGTTGGAAGCCGGCACAGTTCTGGCCGGCGAACATCTCCGTGACCGTCGACGCCGGTGATTCGCACTCCACGTTCAACATCGGTGACGCCCTCGTCACCGTCGCGGACGACAACACCAAGCAGGTCACCGTCACCCGCAACGGTGAGGTCGTGCGCACCATGCCGACGTCGTTCGGCAAGCCGGGGCACGAAACACCGAACGGCACGTACATCGTCGGCGAGCAGCTGCGCGACATGTACATGGATTCGTCCACGTACGGCGTTCCGATCGATTCTCCCGAGGGTTACCGCACCTACGTCGAGTACGCGACACGAATTTCCTACAGTGGCATCTTCGTCCATGCCGCTCCGTGGTCGGTAGCGCAACAAGGTTTCACCAACGTCAGCCACGGCTGCCTCAATGTCAGCACCGAGGACGCCAAGTGGTTCTTCGAGAACGCAGGCAAGGGTGACCCGGTGATCGTGCAGAACACCGCAGGTGGAGTCCTCAGCGGCGCCGACGGATTGGGTGACTGGAACCGCTAGACATCGACGAGGAAGGCCCTGCGCGAGAAGTATTCGCGCAGGGCCTTTTTCGTGTCGCGTTCAGCTCGAGTGTCTTGTACGTTCACCATTCATTCGTTGCGAGCGGTCAGACTGCCTCAGTGAGATCGAGTCCGGAAAGAACGCTGCCCACATCAGGCAAGCCAGGTCTGTGGAGCAGACCATGGCGTGATTACGCGCTCTTTGCGCTCTTGGTAGGTCCCAATCTCGCGTTGCTGATCTTGTTCACCTATCGCCCGCTGGTGGACAACATCCGACTTTCGTTCTTCGACTGGAACATTGCGGACCCGAAGGCGACGTTCATCGGGCTGAGCAACTACCGCGAGTGGTTCGGACGAAGCGACACCTGGCAGATCGTCACCAACACGGTGGTATTCACATTGGTCACAGTGGTGGGTTCGATGGTCATCGGTCTGGCGTTGGCCATGCTGCTCGATCGCAAGCTCGTCGGGCGAAACCTGGTCCGGTCGGCGATCTTCGCGCCGTTCGTGATCTCCGGTGCAGCGATCGGTGTCGCGTTTCAGTTCGTCTTCGACCCCAACTTCGGTCTGATCCAGGATCTCCTGCACCGTGTCGGACTCCAATCGCCCGACTTCTATCAGGATCCCCACTGGGCGCTGTTCATGGTGACGGTGACATACATGTGGAAGAACCTCGGCTACACGTTTGTCATCTATCTCGCTGCGCTGCAAGGAGTTCGGCAAGAATTGAACGAAGCCGCCGAAATCGACGGTGCCAAGCCGTGGACCAAGTTCCGCCGGGTTCTCCTACCTCAGTTGCGCCCGACGACGTTCTTCCTCTCCATCACCGTCATGCTCAACTCGCTCCAGGTCTTCGACATCATCAACGTCATGACCCGTGGTGGCCCGCTGGGTACAGGGACGACGACGATGGTCTACCAGGTGTACAACGAGACATTCCGAAACTTCCGGGCGGGTTACGGCGCGACGGTTGCCACCATCATGTTCTTGATCCTGCTGATCATCACCGTCTACCAGGTTCGTGCCATGGATCGGGGAGAAGAGAAATGACAGCGGTAGAGGAAAAGAAAAGCGCTGCTCCGACTTCCGTCGTCCGGCCCGGGCCGGATCGCAAGAACGTGGACCGGCGTGAGGTCGGTGTGAAGATCCTCGGCTACGCGGCAATGGTGATCGCCTTGGTCATCATCGTCCTGCCGCTCTACTGGATCGTGATGACCTCGTTCAAGGAGCGTCCGGAGATCTACACGCAGCCTGCAACGTGGTGGCCGTCGTCGCTGCATCCCGAAAACTATTCCGAAGCAACGACATCGGTTCCGTTCTGGATGTTTCTGCGGAACTCGATAGTGATCACGACGATACTGTCCGCGGCGAAGTTCGTTCTGGGGACTCTCAGCGCCTATGGGCTGGTGTTCCTGCGCTTCCCGGGGAAGAACTTCGTCTTTCTCGGAATCATCGCCGCATTGATGGTTCCGAACCAGATCACCGTGATCTCGAATTACGCACTCGTGGCAGAGTGGGGCTGGCGTAACACGTTCCAGGGCATCATAGTTCCGCTCGCGGGTGTAGCCTTCGGTACGTTCCTCATGCGCAACCATTTTCTCTCGATACCTTCGGAGATCGTCGAGGCAGCGCGGATGGACGGCGCCGGCCACTGGCGGCTTCTCTGGCGCGTGGTGCTCCCCGTTTCCGGGCCCACGATGGTGGCGTTCGGCATCATCACGGTGGTCAACGAATGGAACGAGTACCTGTGGCCGTTCCTCATGTCCGACGATTCCTCGGTGGCGCCGCTGCCGATCGGATTGACCCAACTGCAGAACAACGACGGACTCACCAACTGGGGTCCCGTCATGGCAGGAACGGTACTGACGATGCTACCGATCCTGGTGATTTTCCTTCTGCTGCAACGACACATGATCAAAGGCCTCACCTCCGGTGCGGTCAAGGGCTGACAGCTTTTCCCGTCACATTTCTTTCTCGAGGAGCAGTAATGGCAAACATGAACAGACGCGGATTTCTGAGCCTCGGCGGTGCAATCGCCGCCGGCGCAGCACTGACCGCGTGCGCGGGATCCGGTGGTTCCAGCGCTGATGCTGCGGGAACATCCGGTGCGTCGGGTGAGTCCAACACCATCACCTTCTGGTCGAACCACCCGGGTAAGTCCACCGACGTGGAGAAGGAATTGATCAACCGCTTCCAGACCAAGTACCCGGACTTGAAGGTCAACTTGGTGGACGGCGGCAAGAACTACGAAGAGGTGGCGCAGAAGTTCAACGCTGCTCTCTCCGGCGGAGATGTTCCCGATGTGGTTGTGCTGTCGGATGTCTGGTGGTTCAACTACGCACTTGCCGGGGCAATCGAGCCGCTCGACGGACTCTTCTCCGAGGTGGGCGTCGACTCGGCCGACTACGTCGACTCGTTGCTCGCCGACTACCTGTTCCAGGGCAAGCACTACGCACTTCCCTATGCGCGGTCGACGCCGTTGTTCTACTACAACAAGGCGGTCTGGTCGCAGGCCGGACTTCCCGACCGTGGGCCTGCAACGTGGCAGGAGTTCGACGAGTGGGGACCTGAGCTGCAGAAGGTCGTGGGCAACGGCAAGTTGGCACACGGGTGGGGCAACGCGAAGGATTACCTCGGCTGGACCTACGAAGGCCCCATCTGGACCTTCGGCGGATCGTACTCCGACCAGTGGAATTTGCAGCTCGACAACGAGAAGACCATTGCCGCAGGGCAGTTCCTCTCCAGCATGATTCACGACAAGAAGTACGCCGCGGTCTCCACTGACATCGCAAACGAATTCGGTACGGGCATCCTGGCGTCGACCATCGCGTCGACGGGTGACCTGTCCGGCATCAAGAAGACTGCCAACTTCGACTTCGGCACCGCGTTCCTCCCGGCGGTGGACGGAACTCCCGGTTGCCCCACCGGCGGCGCCGGACTTGCCATCCCGTCCAAGATCTCCGATCAGCGTAAGAAGAACGCGCTCAAGTTCATCGACTTCATCACCAATGGTGAGAACACGGCGTACTTCTCGCAGAACGTCGGCTACATGCCGGTCCGCAAGTCGGCAACGTCGGAGCCGAGCATGAAGGCATTCCTCGACGCGAATCCGAACTCCCGTACCGCTGTGGATCAGCTTTCGCGTACGCGCTCGCAGGACTACGCACGCGTGTTCGTCCCGGGTGGCGATCAGATCATCGGCACCGGACTCGAGCAGATTGCTCTCCAGAAAGCCGACGTCGCATCGACATTCGCCGGCGTTGCCACCCAGTTGCAGCAGATCATCGACCGGCAGATCACCCCAAAGCTGCCGAAGTAGTAGGAGAGAACACTCATGGCCAACGTGCAATTCGCGGGAGTCACGCACCGCTACGAAGGAACCGATCGACCGGCAGTCGACCGTCTCGACCTCGACATCGCCGACGGTGAGTTCCTGGTACTCGTAGGGCCTTCCGGTTGCGGTAAGTCCACCAGCCTGCGAATGCTCGCCGGTCTCGAATCCGCGTCGGACGGCCGGATCGAGATCGGCGGCACGGACGTCACGCATCTCGCGCCGCGAGCACGTGACGTCGCCATGGTGTTTCAGAGTTACGCGCTGTACCCGAACATGACCGTCGAGCAGAACATGGGTTTTGCGCTCCAGAACGCGGGAGTGGGAAAGTCCGAACGGCGCGAGCGGGTACTCGAGGCAGCACGGATGCTTGAACTCGAACCGCTGCTCGGACGTAAACCGGCAAAGTTGTCCGGTGGGCAACGTCAGCGAGTTGCCATGGGTAGGGCCATCGTTCGCCATCCCAAGGTGTTCTGCATGGATGAGCCGCTCAGCAATCTGGACGCCAAACTACGCGTGAGCACGCGGTCGCAGATCGCTGCCTTACAGCGTCGACTCGGCACCACGACGGTCTACGTCACCCACGATCAGGTCGAGGCGATGACGATGGGGGACCGGGTGGCGGTGATGCTGGACGGTCGTTTGCAGCAGGTGGCGAAGCCGCGGGAACTTTACGACAACCCCGTCAACACCTTTGTGGCCGCCTTCATCGGATCGCCCGGCATGAACCTGATCGAAGCGCCGGTCGAGGGTACCGTCGCAGTGCTCGGTGACCTGCGGATTCCGCTGCCCACCGGGGCGTCCGAGCGGGAGCGGGTCGTCGTGGGAGTGCGTCCCGAGTCGTGGGATCTGGTGGGAGCGTGGCGAAAGGGCTCGCTGGCCGTGGATGCCGACCTGCTTGAAGAGCTGGGCGCCGAATCGTTCGTCTATGCAAAGGGTGCCCCGGATTCGCAGTGGCAGAGCCGATCCGGCCGAATTGTTATTCGCGTCGATCGGAAGATGTCGGTGGCACCGGGGGAGTCGCTTCATCTGCTGCCCAAGGCCGGCGAGGTGTACTTCTTTTCCGCGGAGACCGGGGTACGTCTGTAGCGATACTGTGTGCGGCATGACCGTCGCACGTTCGCTATTGCTGTTCGTACTCGCCGCGCTGCTCGAGATCGGGGGCGCGTGGTTGGTGTGGCAGGGAATTCGCGAGCACAAGGGCTGGATCTGGGTAGGGCTCGGCGTCATCTCGCTCGGTCTCTACGGTCTGGTCGCGACCATGCAACCCGATGCGAACTTCGGGCGCATCCTCGCCGCGTACGGCGGGATCTTCGTAGCGGGTTCACTGCTGTGGGCGGTGGTGATGGACGGATTCCGCCCGGATCGTTTCGACATCGCCGGTGCGCTGATCTGTCTGGTCGGCGTCGGGGTGATCATGTACGCCCGGTAGGGCCTTCGGCCCCGTGCGCGCTCAGGGAGTCCAGGGGGTCCTCGAGCGCGCACAGGGGCTTGCCCTTGCTACCAGATCTTCACACGCTTCTCCGGCTCCAAATACAGTGCGTCACCGGGCTTGACGTCGAACTCCTCGTGGAACGTGTCGAGGTTGCGGACGACGCCGTTGCACCGGAACTCCGGCGGCGAGTGCGGGTCGACGGCCAGACGGCGAAGCGCTTCGGCCTCACGGGCCTTCGTGCGCCATACCTGCGCCCACCCGAAGAACACGCGCTGCAGACCGGTGAGTCCGTCGATGACCGGAGGTTCGGTACCTTCGGTCGCGATCTTGTACGCCGCGATCGCGATCGACAGCCCGCCGAGATCGCCGATGTTCTCGCCGATCGTGAATTCACCGTTGACGTGGTGGCCCGGCAGTTCCTTGGGCTCGAACTCGTTGTACTGCTCGATGAGAGCCTTTGTGCGCTTGCCGAATTCGCTACGGTCCTCGTCGGTCCACCAGTCGACCATGTTGCCGTCGCCGTCGTACTTGGCGCCCTGATCGTCGAAGCCGTGCCCGATCTCGTGGCCGATGACGGCGCCGATGCCCCCGTAGTTGGCGGCATCGTCGGCTGCGGCGTCGAAGAACGGCGGCTGGAGAATGGCTGCGGGGAACACGATTTCGTTCATGCCCGGGTTGTAGTACGCGTTGACGGTCTGCGGCGTCATGAACCACTCGTCACGGTCCACGGGGCCACCAAGCTTGGCCAGGTCACGGTCGTACTCGGCGGCGTATCCACGACGGTAGTTGCCCACCAGATCGGTAGCCGAGACATCGAGACCTGCGTAGTCGCGCCACTTGTCGGGGTAACCGATCTTCGGGGTGAACTTCTCGAGCTTGGCCAACGCGGCCTCGCGAGTCTGCGGGCTCATCCACTCGAGGTCGGAGATGTTGCGGCGGTACGCCTCCTGCAGGTTGGCGACCAGTTCCAGCATGCGGGTCTTCGCCTCAGCGGGGAAGTGACGGTCGACGTAGAGCTTGCCGACGGCCTCGCCGAGCAGATCCTGAACCAGGCTGACCCCGCGCTTCCAGCGCTCACGGTTCTCTTCGGTACCCGAGAGCGTGGTGCCGTAGAAAGCGAAGGTCTCGTCGACCAGCGCCGAATGCAGGTAGGGGGAGCGAGCGTGCAGCACCTTCCACGCCGACCATGCCTTCCAATCGTCGAGTGACTCCGACGCCCAGAGTGCGGTGAAGGTGTGCAGGAAATCGGGCTGACGGACCACGATCTCGGCGAACTTCTCCGAATCGGCGCCGAGACCGGACAGCCATGCCGCCCAGTCCAAACCGGGGTTCTGCTCGGTCAGTTCCTCGAAGCCCACGAGGTTGTAACTCAGATCTGCGTCACGACGCTTGACGACGTCCCAATGCCCGGCCGCGATCTTCTTCTCGAGTTCGAACACACGCTGTGCGTCGTAGCCGACGCCGGCGAGGGTGAACATCTTGTCGATGTGCGCGACGTACTTCTCGCGGATCTCCGCGTAGTTGTCCTCGCGGTAGTACGACTCGTCGGGCAGGCTGATTCCCGACTGGCTGAAGTGGATCAGGTACCGCTCGGAATTCTTGGCATCGGTGTCGACGTAATGCGAGATGGCACCGCCGACGCCGACGCGCTGGTGGCGTCCGATCACGGTGGCCAACGACGACCGGTCCGGCGCATCGGCGACGGCGTCCAGTTCGTCGTCGATGGGGCTGAGGCCCGCGGCCTCCACGGCGTCGGCGTCCATGAAGCTCGAGTACAGGTCGCCGATGCGCTGTGCATCGGTACCGGCGGCAGAGTTGGACTCCGCGGCTTCGGTGATGATGGTCTGTACGTCTTCTTCGGCCTTGTCGTAGAGCGTCCGGAAGGCCCCGTCGACTGCGCGGTCTGCCGGAATCTCGTATTCGGCGAGCCATTTTCCGTTGACGTGGACGAACAGATCGTCCTGCGCCCGTGTGTCGCCGTCGAGGTGGGTGAGGTCGATGCCTGAGCGATGAGCCGTGGTCATTTCTCCATCCTTACACGATCATGACGAACTGCTCGGTGTGTGCGTGATCGCTCCACACCCCAGTTCATCTCTTGTGCTGGGCAACGTCGGTACCGCATGGCACGATCGAATACGTGACCAGCAGACCTGCCGCAGATCCGCACCTGCAGGACCTCGCGCGACTACGACGCGTGCGTGACCGTATCGACCGGGAGTACGCGCGGCCTCTGGACGTGGAGGCGCTCGCGCGGGGAGTGAACATGTCTGCGGGGCATCTCAGTCGCCAATTCCGTCAGGCGTACGGCGAACCGCCGTACGCATACCTGATGACCAGGCGAATCGAGCGCGCAATGGCGTTACTGCGCCGCGGGGACCTCAGTGTCACGGACGTCTGCTTCGAAGTCGGCTGCAGCTCTCTCGGCACTTTCAGCAGTAAGTTCACCGAATTGGTAGGGGTCCCGCCCAGCGTCTATCGGCGCGAGGCCGAGCAGTCGACGGCCGGAATGCCGTCCTGCGTGTCCAAACAAGTCACCAGACCGATCAGGAATCGAGAAGCGCAGAACCCACAACCGCAATTAACGTGATCGCCATGGACATCACCATTCACTCGAGTTTCCTTCCGCAGGACGACCCTGACGCCGCCCTGAACTTCTACCGCGACACCCTCGGCTTCGAGGTGCGCAACGACGTCGGATACGACGGGATGCGTTGGATCACGGTGGGGCCGCCCGGCCAGCCCGGCACCTCCATCGTGTTGCATCCGCCGGCCGTCGATCCCGGAATCACCGACGACGAGCGCCGCACCATCATCGAGATGATGGCCAAGGGCACGTACGGCGGACTTCTTCTGGCCACCAAAGATCTGGACGATACGTTCGAGCGGCTTCAGGCCGGCGACATCGACGTCGTCCAGGAACCGACCGAGCAGCCGTACGGCGTTCGCGATTGCGCCGTCCGCGACCCAGCGGGAAACCTGATCCGTATTCAAGAACTGCGCTGAGCCCGTCAACTGCGCTGAGCCCGTCAACTGCGCTGAGACCGTCGGCGATCGACTGACAGATGGAGACACGATGACTGCCCTGCACACTGCAGACAGCCACGATTTGATCCGCGTGCAAGGCGCGCGGGTGAACAATCTCGAAGACATCAGCGTCGAGATCCCGAAGCGGAGGCTGACGGTATTCACCGGCGTGTCCGGTTCGGGAAAGAGCTCGCTGGTGTTCAGTACGATCGCCGCGGAATCGCAGCGGATGATCAACGAGACCTACAGCGCTTTCGTTCAAGGATTCATGCCGACGCTCGCGCGGCCGGACGTCGATGTTCTCGACGGCCTGACCACCGCGATCATCGTCGATCAACAGCGGATGGGCGTCGACCCGCGCTCGACAGTCGGAACCGCCACCGACGCCAACGCGATGCTCCGTATCTTGTTCAGCCGTCTCGGAAAGCCTCACATCGGTTCGCCTCAGGCGTTTTCGTTCAACGTGGCCTCGATCTCCGGAGCAGGTGCGGTCACGATGGAACGCGGCGGACGTCAGACGAAAGAGCGTCGTAGCTTCAAGATCACCGGCGGCATGTGTCCGCGATGTGAGGGACGAGGGGCGGTCAACGATTTCGATCTGACCGCGTTGTACGACGACACCAAGTCGCTCAACGAGAGTGCGATCACGGTCCCCGGCTACAGCATGGAGGGTTGGTACGGCCGGATCTACCGCGGCTGCGGTTTCTTCGATCCCGACAAGCCGATCAAGAAGTACACCAAGAAGGAACTGAACGATCTGCTCTACAAAGAGCCGACCAAGATCAAGGTCGAAGGCATCAACCTGACGTACACGGGTCTGATTCCGCAGATTCAGAAGTCGTTCCTCGCCAAGGACGTCGACGCGATGCAGCCCCACATCCGGGCGTTCGTCGAGCGGGCGATCACGTTCACCACCTGCCCCGAATGTGACGGGACGCGTTTGAGCGAGGGTGCGCGGTCGTCGAAGATCAAGGGCGTCAACATCGCCGACGCCTGCTCGATGCAGATCAGCGATCTCGCGGAATGGGTCAGCGGTCTGAAGGAACCATCGGTCGCGCCTTTGCTCACGACGCTCGGCGAAACGCTCGACTCCTTCGTGGAGATCGGACTCGGCTACCTCAGCCTCGACCGTCCGTCGGGAACGCTGTCCGGTGGTGAAGCTCAGCGCACCAAGATGATTCGTCACCTGGGTTCCTCGCTCACCGACATCACGTATGTATTCGACGAGCCCACTACCGGCCTGCATCCGCACGACATCGCGAGGATGAACGATCTTCTGCTGCGCCTGCGGGACAAGGGCAACACCGTGCTCGTTGTCGAGCACAAGCCGGAGACGATCGTGATCGCCGATCACATCGTCGACCTCGGTCCAGGCGCGGGTAGCGCCGGCGGAAACGTCTGCTTCGAGGGCACAGTCGATGGCTTGCGAGCCAGCGATACGGTCACCGGGCGTCACTTCGACGACCGGGCCGCCCTCAAGGAGACCGTGCGGGAGTCCACCGGAGCAATCGAGATTCGTGGAGCGAACTCACACAACCTCCAAGATGTAGACGTCGACGTACCTCTCGGCGTACTGGTCGTGGTGACTGGTGTGGCCGGATCGGGTAAGAGTTCGCTGATCCACGGCTCGCTCGCGAAACGCGAGGACGTGGTGTCGGTCGATCAGAGCGCGATCCGCGGCTCCCGTCGGAGCAACCCGGCAACGTACACCGGGCTGCTCGACCCGATCCGCAAGGCATTCGCGAAGGCAAACGGCGTGAAGCCGGCGCTCTTCAGTGCCAACTCCGAAGGCGCCTGCCCGACGTGCAACGGCAACGGCGTCATCTACAGCGACCTGGCGATGATGGCCGGCGTTGCCACTCTCTGCGAGGAGTGCGAGGGCAAGCGCTTCCAGGCGGAAGTTCTCGAATACAAATTCGGTGGCAAGGACATCAACGAGGTTCTCACGATGTCGGTGGCCGAGGCCGAGGAGTTCTTCGGCGACGGTGAGGCCAAGACGCTCGCTGCGCACAAGATCCTCGTCCGACTGGTCGACGTTGGGCTCGGGTACCTCACGATCGGCCAGCCGTTGACGACGCTGTCGGGCGGTGAGCGTCAGCGCATCAAGCTGGCGACGCACCTCGGCGAGAAGGGTGGCGTGTACGTCCTCGACGAGCCGACCACCGGACTGCACCTGGCCGACGTCGAGCAGTTGCTCGGCCTGCTCGATCGACTCGTCGATTCCGGTAAGTCCGTCATCGTCATCGAGCACCACCAGGCCGTGATGGCGCACGCCGACTGGATCATCGACCTCGGCCCTGGTGCCGGTCACGACGGCGGTCGGATCGTCTTCGAAGGCACTCCCGAGGAGCTCGTCGCCGACGGCTCCACCCTCACCGGAAAGCACCTCGCGGCATACGTCGGCGGCTGACCTGGCTCCTACCTCAGGCGTCGATACCCAGGTTGATGACGGCGAGGTAGGAACCGTCCGACTGCTTCTCGACGGTCATGAGGCCGGTGTCGTCGTAGATACCGTCACTGGCGTTGTTCGTGTTGTTCTCACGACCGGTGTGCTCGCTGTACGGGGACTGCGAGTACACCTCGTCGAGAAGGGTCTCGTCGAAGAAGGTCTGCGACGTGAGGACCGTCTTCTTGTCGATGTGCACCTTGACGTGAATGTGGGTGGTGCGGCCCATGTACCAGCCGGGAAAGATCGTGGTGAACTGCGCGATGCCGTTTGCATCGGTGGTCTGGGCGCCGCGCAGGTAGGTGCCGTCGTCGGTGGTGGTGGCTTCGGTGTCGCCGACGCTGTACGAACCGTCGGAGGTCTCTCCGGAACCGCCCATGCCGCCGCCCATTCCTCCGGGGGCGCCTGACGGAGGTTCGCCCATTCCACCTCCGGGTGCACCTGACGGAGGTTCACCCATCCCGCCGGCCGGGGGAGTTCCGCCGCCGCCGTTGGCGCTCAGCGAACCGGATTCGAAGCCGGAGTACACGCCGCCGGCGTCGCAGTGCCAGATCTCGACGACGGCGTTGGAGACCGCGCCGATGCTGCCGTCGACGTTGCACTGGCTGTTGTCCTGCACGCGCATTGCCACCTGCAGTGTGGTGCCCGGACGGTCTTCGCGGATGTCGCCGCGAATGGAGTCGACGTCGAACCAGTAGGGGCCCTGTGTCTCTTCCTTGCTCATGACGCACTGCGGTGCTTTGGCCAGAAGTGCGGTGACGGCATCGCCGGACGTGGCCGCTGCGGAAGCGCCGGAAGTGGTTGTCGTCGATGCAGCCGCGGCCGAAGTCGTCGTGGCGGTGCCACTGTTACCGGAACAGGCTGCGATGAGCCCGCCGAGACTGATGGTTCCGCCGAGAGCGAGGGCCCGTCGACGGCTCACGCGTAGCCTGCTCGCTTCGATGTCTTTGTTCACCGCTGTACCTCCATTGTGTGGGCTGTTGTCTCAATGGTGGACGGGCGACCTGGTGCGGAACTGGTTATCCGCTGTGAACTTGCTGGGAGAGCATCTGGATGCTCGAGGTGGCCCGTACGTAGACCTGTCCGCCGGCGTCGACGATGCGAGTTTCGATCAGGGCGAGCCTGCGCCCGGCGCGAATCACGGAGGCTTCGGCGCGCATGATCGGCCCACCGATGTCGGGTGAGCGCAGGAAGTCGATCTTGTGGTCGAGGACGCGATAGTCCTGATCGACGCTGGTCAGGGTCTGTGCTGCCAGTCCCGTAACGGCGTCGACTGCCGAGATGAGGACACCGCCCTGCACGGCGCCCAGCGGGTTGGCCATCCAGGCCACGGGTGCGAACTCCCCGACGACGGAACCTGGCGTCACGTCGACGACAGCAAGATCGAGTAGCCCGGCGAGCGGTCCGCGTTCGAGTTTGCCGCCTCGGATACCTTCGACGACGTCGGACCCCGACAACCCACTCAGGTTGCTCGTTTTCTCCGGCGTCGGGACCGGTAGCGGCGCACCGTCCACGTAGTCGTCGATTCCGACGACGGGTGGACGCGAGACCACCATTGCGCGGCCGGCCATCACGGCCAGGAGGGTGCCGTTCTCGTCGCGAAGTTGACCGGACGCGAGCCCGACGCCGTCGTCGAGATGCACGAGCGTGCCGGTGGCGCCGACGTCTGCGAGAGCGGGAATGTCGGCGCCCGCGCTGACCGTGACCTGCGCGAGCACGGATTGATGGCCCGAGGTCAGTCCCGAGTACACCGCGCCGCCCATGGCACCGTCGATCATGACGCCGATGGAACCGAGCACCGTCTTGCCACGGTGATCGTGGAAGCGCGGGCCGACTGCCTGCGCGAAGGCCAAGTCGCCAGGCACGACCGATACGGCGCGCACACCCATCAAGGTGTTGAGGGGGTCAAGTTGTGTGACGGGTGCGGCGGAGTTGTCGATGCTCATCCGTCGAGTATCTCCAGCGCGCCCAGTCCTGCCGAGACCGGGTCTCAACCACCGATACGTGAATGCATCTCCCAGACGAGGACTTCCGCCCCGGCGTCGGAGGTCAGTTGCTGCCCACCCGAATCGCTCAACCGGACGGCATCACCCTCGTACAGTGTGCCGACGCCCTCCATCTCGGCAGTGCCCTGCGCAACGAAGACATGCAGGAACGGTGCGCTGGGAAGATTTACGGAGGTGCCGGGCAGAATCCGCGCGACGTGCATGGCGGCGTTCTTGTTGTTGATGCGAATCGCCGAGTGATCCTTGTAGCGCTCCATTCCGGAGGCCACCGGGATCAGTCCGCCGCGCAGCAGTTCGTCGTCGATCTCGAGTTGTTCGTAGCCGGGAGTCAGTCCACCCTCGTCCGGTACCACCCACATCTGGATGAAATGCACGGGGTCGGAATGCTGTTCGCCGCCAATACGCCACGAATCGTTCTTCTCGCTGTGCATGATTCCGGTACCGGCGCTCATGCGCTGGGCGAGGCCTGGATAGATGACGCCGGTGTGGCCGATGGAATCCTGGTGCACGAGCGAACCGCGAAGCACCCAGGTCACGATTTCCATGTCCTTGTGCGGATGGGTATCGAAACCGGTTCCCGCCAGTACGGTGTCGTCGTTGTTGACGAGCAGCAATCCGTGATGAGTGTTGTCCGGATCGTAATGCTGTCCGAACGAGAACGAATGTTTCGAATCCAGCCAGGAGACGCGGGATTTCAAGCGATCACCGGAGCGGTGCACATCGATGTGCGGTGTCGTCCGTGGGGCCTGTGCTCGACCAGATGCCATGGCTCCTCCTTCTGTGCCACCGGGATCCATCACTACCGGATCCACCACTACCGGCATCCACCCTACGACGAACCTGCTGTGTAGTCCGAACATTGGGCGTACTCGGTGGTGTCGTCAGTTCGTCGACGCGTGCATCTCCCACACGAGTATCTCCGCATCGTCGATTCCCTCGACTCGTTGACCGCCAGTGTCCTTGAGTCGCAACGAATCTCCTGGCGCCAGCAATCCGACTCCCTCGACGTCGACAGTGCCGCTGGCGATGAACCCGTGCACGTACGGCGCATCCGGAAGAGATACCGACCCGCCGGTCTCGAGGCGAGCAACATGTAGTGCCGCATGTTTGTTGTGCAGGCCGATGGCGCTGTGACCGCGATGCGCGGGCATCCCCGACGCGAGGGTGATCAGGCCACCGCCGTCGAGTTCGGAGTTGATGTCGAGTTCCTGATAGCTCGGGGTCACTCCGGATTCGTCCGGCGGTATCCACATCTGAACGACGTGAACGGGTTCGGTGACGCGTGAGCCGTCGGCCCGGAAGCGATCGTTGCGCTCGGAGTGCAGGATTCCGGTACCGGCGCTCATTCTCTGCGCGAGTCCGCGATGGATGACGCCGGAGTGCCCAGCGGAATCCTGGTGAACCAGAGATCCGCTGAGCACCCACGTCACGATCTCGGTATCGCGGTGCTGATGAGTGTCGAAACCGGAGCCGGCTTCGATGATGTCGTCGTTGTTCACCAACAGAAGTCCGTGCGCGTACGCGGCGTGATCGAAGTTTCCGGCGAAGGGGAAACTGTGACGCGCGGTGAGCCAGCCGTAGTTGAGGTGCGCACGTTCGGCTGCTCGTTGGACGACCACCGACGACATGTCAGCTCAGCTTCTCGTGTGCTGCCGGGATGGATCCGAGGCGTCCGGCCTGGAAGTCCTCGAAGGCCTGCATGACCTCGGACTTGGTGTTCATGACGAACGGCCCGGCCATCGCGATGGGCTCACGAATCGGTTTGCCACCGAGGATGAATACCTCGAGGGATTCGGTCTGCGAATCCTGGCGATCGGAAGCGGCGACGGTGATGGAGTCACCGCGTCCGAAGACAGCCGTCTGCCCTACTCGAATGGGTCGACGCTCGGCTCCGACCGTTCCTTCGCCGGCGAGCACGTAGACGATGGCGTTGAACTCGGGGTTCCAGGGCAGAGTCAGGCTCGCACCCGGGGCAATAGTGGTGTGGGAGAGCGCGATGGGTGTGTACGTCGATCCGGGTCCGGCGTGGCCGGCGATGTCTCCGGCGATGACGCGCACCAAGGCTCCGCCGTCCGGCGAGGAAAGCAGGGCCACCTTGTTGCCCGTGATGTCCTGGTACCGCGGAGATGCCATCTTGTTGTCGCGAGGCAGGTTGACCCACAGTTGGACGCCGTGGAACAGGCCGCCGCTGAGGACGAGGTGCTCCGGCGGAGTTTCGATGTGAAGGATGCCGCCACCCGCGGTCATCCACTGAGTGTCGCCGCCGCCGATTACACCGCCGCCACCGTTGGAGTCCTGGTGCTCCATGATGCCGTCGATCATGTAGGTGACGGTTTCGAAGCCGCGGTGCGGGTGCCACGGAGTGCCCTTGGGCTCTCCGGGTGCGTAGTTGACTTCGCCCATCTGGTCCATGTGGATGAACGGGTCGAGGGCGGAGAGGTCGATGCCGGCGAACGCGCGGTGAACGGGAAAGCCTTCACCTTCGTATCCGACCGGCGCGGTGGTGATGCTCTTGACGGGGCGGTCGACTGCTGACTCTGCCGGCTCGTCGAGGCGGGGCAGGGCCAAGATGTTCTCGACTGTCACAGCAGGCATGTCGTACTCCTTGTATCCGTGAAGCTGATGTCAGGTAGTTGATTGTTCAACTATCTCATTCGGAGTCAACAAAGTCGAGCCCCGGGTATTCCCGGGGCTTGGCTGGTGTTCGGATCAGCCTGTTGTCTGGATCAGCGCAACATGCTGCCGAGGGTTTTTGCCGCTGCCATGACCTCGGCGCCCAGGGTTGCTTGATCCTCGGAGTCGAACACGGAGATTCCGAGGCTGGAGATGGCGTCGCGGCGTCTGCCGGGGATGACTGCCGAGATTCCGAGGACGGACGGGATGACCTCCCCGACGGTCACTGCGTAACCCCGTGCGCGGGCCGCCGTCACTTCCTCTCGTTCCCCGCTCACCGGTGGGAGTGAGGCAAGAATGGAAAGCCCGGCGGAGCCGCGGTCGATCGGATCAACCTGCCCTGGATGAAACGCGACGTGAACCTTGGCGCTGCGCGGTTCGACCACCATCAGTGCGCGCACTTCGGTGTCGCTCTCGCGGACCACCAGGTGTGCTGTCGCCTCGGTGGCCTCGGCAAGTTCTTGAAGTATCGGGCGGGCCAGGGTTCGTAAATCCTGTTCCACCGGTTCGGCGAGGGTGACCAGTCCGGCGCCGAGAGTGACGCGCTTGAAGGAGTCTTTGCGGCACAGGTGATGAGCCTCGAGCGTGCGGATCAACCGATGTGCGACAGTCCGGTGGACTCCCACTCCGTCGGCAATGTCCGTGACTGACAAACCGTGCGGATAGGACGTCAGGAGTTCCAAGATCTCGAGTCCGTGGTGCAGCGTTTTCGACATGCTCGAGTCCACTTGAACTGCGCTTTTGCGCGGTCGGTGTTCCTCGCTCAGCTCTGACATCAAATCCCTTTCTTGACGTTTGTGAGGTATGCCACCTACGCTTTGAACATATCGCACAGTGTGTGCGATTATCGCACACTTTACGGAGCTGCACAACCTTCGGGTGGATGCAGCGCAGCGTGTTCGGAGAGAACCTTCATGAGCAACTATCGCGTCGTGGCAACGGAGGATGTTGTCGCAATCCAACAGCTGTACGGCCACCAGAGTCATTGCATAGACTCTGGGCGCCAACAGGATTGGGCGCAGACATTCACGGACAACGGTGAATTTCATTCACCCAGTTATCCGGAACCCGTGGTCGGTTTCGACGACCTTGCAGCGTTTGCTGCTCGCTTTCACGCTGCTGCGGAAGCCGTCGACGAGGTGCATCGGCACGTTCTGACCAATCTCGTAGTCGAGGCGGTGGACGAGAGTGCTCTCGCAGTGCGCGGGTACCTGCAGATAGTTGCCACCGCTCGCGGCGGTGAATCGCGACTGGTGCGGATGACGACTGTCGATGACCGCGTGGTTCGGGTCGGTGAGGAATGGAAGATCGCCCGCCGCACCGTCTCCCGAGACGACGCACCTCGAGTGTCCGAACAAGGCTGAAGTACCGAAAAGTTTCTTGCACAACAATATTCAGTAGGAGAAGTACATCATGACCGAAAGCTCTGACCAGACGAACCCGGGCCGCACCGTTGTGACGCAGATGTCGGCGGTGTACCCGGAGTTGGCAGGCAAGGTCGCAGTGGTGACCGGCGCGGCTCAGGGTATGGGTGCGACGTTCGCCGAAGGGCTGGCAACACGCGGCGTACATGTCGTCGGTGCCGACATCAACGAAGAGCAGATGCTCGCCACGGCCGCACGAATCAATACGGACCTGGAATCGAATGCACTGGCGGACAAGCCGGGTCGCGTCGTCGGAGCTCGGGTCGACGTCACCAAGCCGGACGAGCACGAACTGCTTGCGCAGTTGGCGTTGAAGGAGTTCGGCCGGGTCGATTTCTGGATCAACAATGCGGGTATCTTCCCGTTCGCGCTGGCCGAGGAGATTACCCCGGAGCAGATCGGCGCAACGCTGAGTGTCAATGTCGAAGGAGTGCTCTACGGTGCTCAGGCAGCGGCACGCCACCTCGGTCCCGGTGGCGCCATCGTCAACATGTCCTCGGTATCTGCGCTGCGTGTGCGGAAGGGGAGAGGCGCTTACTGCACGTCGAAAGCTGCCGTCGCGCACCTCACTGAGTCGCTCGCAGTGGAGTTCGGAGACAAGGGTATTCGTGTGAACTCCATTGCGCCCGGCTACATCGACACGGCGATGACGAAGTGGGTTCAAGAAGATCCGATCGCGCTCGCGAACGCACTCGACGCGGTGCCGCTGCATCGTCTGGGCTCGCCCGAAGAGGTCTTCGGCCCGCTGCTGTTCCTGCTCTCGGACAGCGCGCGCTACGTCACCGGGCACAGCATTGCGGTGGACGGTGGTTCGCGGCATGTCTGAGTCCACGAAATATCCCGGCGTCGTTCTCGTTACCGGCGGTGCTGCCGGGATGGGAGCGCATCACGCGCGCACTCTCGCCGCGCGCGGTTCGCATGTCTGCATTGCCGATGTTTCGGATTCATCCGGCGTGGTCGACGACATTGTCTCCGCCGGCGGATCGGCGTCCGCTCATCTTCTAGACGTCACCGATGCCGAGGCCTGGGACCGGGTTGTCGACGAAATTCGCACCACCCGTGGGGAACTCGGCGGACTGGTCAACAACGCCGGCATCTCGCGTCGGCTCGAATTCATGGACACCCCGAACGACATCTGGGAACTGACCATGAAGATCAACCTCTTCGGTCCGTTCTACGGTATGAAGGCGGTGGCGCCGCTGATACGCGAGAGTGGTGGCGGATCGATCGTCAACATCTCGTCCATCGCCGGTCAGATCGGATACTTCTCTCCGGCTTACTCGTCGAGTAAGTGGGGTTTGACCGGTCTGTCGAAGTCGGCCGCAGGCAACTTCGCGCAGTGGGGGATTCGCGTCAACTCGGTACACCCGGGACTGGTCGGCACGGCGCTGCTCGGCGGCGCAAACGACTTCGTCGCCGCGTCACTGAAGTCGGTTCCCTTCGGACGCATGGGAACTCTCGACGAGATCACCGAAGCAGTGCTGTTCCTGCTCTCGAACAGTTCGACCTACACCACCGGTACGGAGCTCACCGTCGACGGCGGGTTGGTGTCGAACGGTCTTTACCACCGCATCATCGCGGAGACTGGAGAACTTTCATGACCGAGCACTGGGACGTCGTTGTCATCGGTGGCGGCGGAGCAGGCCTCGCGGCTGCGGTGTCCGCGGCAGAAGAAGGTGCATCCGTTCTGCTGTTCGAGTCCGAAACCGAACTCGGTGGATCCACTGCGCTTTCGGCCGGAATCTTCACGGCCGCCGGAACAAGCGTGCAGGCAGGCCTCGGAGTCGACGACTCGGCAGAGAAGTTCTTCCAGCACTACATGGACCTCAACCAGTGGATGCTCTCACCCGGATTGATTCGTGCGTTCTGCGAAAACGCCGGTCCGACACTGGAATGGCTCATCGGACTTGGCGTCGAAATTCCGGCGGCAATCTCGGGTAACGCTCACCAACCGGGACTCGCCCAGGCCGGCGTCGAGGACGTCTGGCGCGGCCATGTGCCCAAGGATCAGGGATACGGACTGATTCAGGTGCTGGACAAGGCTCGTCGTAAGCACGGGATCGAGGTCATCTTCGGAACACGGGTGCAGAAGCTGATCGAGGAAGACGGTCGGGTTGTCGGGGTTGTCGCCGACGACATCGAGGTACGTGCGGGCGCCGTCGTTGTTGCTTCCGGTGGATTCGCGCAAGATCCAGGCTTGGTGGCGCGCCACTTCCCGGACGCGAACAAGGCCGGAGACGCCTTGTTCGTCGTCGCAGCCGAGGGGAGTCGCGGAGACCATCTTCGTTTTGCCGAGGACCTCGGTGCGTCCGTGGCGGGCGACGGCTGGGGCCTGATGCTGCCCACGGTCTACTTTCAGCGATTCCATCACTGGCAGGCCGGTTTTCCGCCGAAGTCGCGGATCTACGTCAACCAGGACGGCCGTCGATTCATGGACGAGGACAGCTCGTACGCCGTCTCGACCGGCATCATCGACCATCAGGGTGGATACGGTTGGATGATCTTCGACGAGAACGCTCGCGTGAATCTGGCTCCGGGATATGCGGATTGGAATCCCGAACGCATCGAGGAAGAGGTTGCCGCCGGTGGCACGATTCGCGCGGATACGATCGAAGACCTCGCAGTGGCTACGGGTGTTCCGGTTGCGACGTTGACGCAAACCCTGCGTCGGTGGAACGAGCAATTGCCCAGCGGTCACGACGACGACTTCCTCCGTCATCGCACGCTGCGAAACAAGGGTGCCGTCGGCAACCCGGATCCTATTGCGACAGCACCGTTCTATGCCGCGAAAATCCTTCCGGCAGAGCTCGTATGCACGCATGCGGGAATGGAAATCAACACCGATGCGGCCGTGCTCGGCAGCACCGGAGTACCTATCGAGGGTCTGTACGCGGCCGGTGAGGCCGGCGCCGGAATCCTCGGACTGAGATACGTGGGCGGCGGCAATGCAGTTGCCAACGCTTTGACCATGGGCCGCGTAGCGGGACGTAATGCGGCGAATTACACCAGGACCAGCGCTGAGCGCGCACCGGTCCATTCCATCGCGCACTCCTGACGTCCGACGTCTGCGCGGCACCGAATCCAGTCAGTATCCAATCCAGGCAGGGAACAACATGTCAGAGAATGAGACCATGGCGAGAGCCGAATCCACCGAGGGCAGCAGCGTGGCAACCGAACGACAGTCGACGACGAAGGTAATTCGCGCGGCCATCGTCGGTACCGTCGTCGAGTACTACGACTTCGGTATCTACGGATACATGGCCACGACAATCGCCGCGCTGTTCTTCGTTTCCCACGACCCGAACGCAGCACTGCTCGGTACCTTTGCAGCATTTGCCGTGGCCTTCTTCCTACGCGTGCCCGGCGGAATCTTCTTCGGCCACATCGGCGACAAGTACGGCCGAAAGAATGCTCTCTCCTGGACCATCCTTCTGATGGTTCTGGCGACAGCAGGCATGGGCTTGCTGCCGACGTACGCCACGCTGGGTGTGTGGGCCACGTCCATCCTCGTTCTGGCTCGTTGCCTTCAGGGCTTCGCGGCCGGCGGTGAACTCGGCGGTGCCAACGCGTTTGTCTCCGAGTCCGCTCCCAAGCGGTGGCGTGCGACGCAGACCTCGATGGTCAATACCGGCACCTACCTGGGTTCGCTGGCTGCTTCGCTCATGGCCCTCGGCCTGACGTCGGTATTCTCGCAAGAGCAGATCCTCGAGTGGGCGTGGCGTATCCCGTTCCTGCTCAGCCTGCTGATCGGCGGCATCGGTATCTGGATCCGTAGCCAGATGGAAGACACTCCTCAGTTCGAAGAACTGCAGGACAAGGGTGAGACCAAGAAGCTTCCCATCCGTGAGCTGCTCAGCACCTCCGGTGGCAGCGTCGTCAAGATCATCCTGCTGGGCGCACTCATCACCGGTGGCTACTACATCGCCTCGGTATATGCCGCGACGTACCTGCAGACCACCGGCGGTCACTCGTCGCGCGTTGCCTTCCTTTCCACTTCTCTTGCGCTGGTTCTCGGCGTCATCACGTTGCCGATCTCGGGATACATGGCAGACAAGTACGGGCGTCGGCCGGTGCTGTTCGCCGGTAGTGCCGCCGCAGTGGTTCTCGGAATCCCGATGTTCATGATGATGGCCGGTTCTGGTATCTGGCAGGCGGTTGTCGGTCAGTCGGTGCTCTTCATCTGCGTTTCCGTTGTCAACGGTGCTTCGTACGTGACCTATGTCGAAATGCTGAAAGCATCTGTGCGGTACAGCGGTCTGGCCTTGGGTAACAACGTCACCAACATGTTCCTCGGTGGCACCGCGCCCTTCATCGCCACCTATCTCATCAGCTTGACCGGTAACTCTCTCGCCCCGGCCGGATACTTCGTGTTCTGTGCCGTGATCACCCTCGTCACGGTCTTCTTCATCAAGGAGACCAAGGGCGTTGAACTGCAGGTTGATTGATCACCTCGGGAGAACAGGAGACGGGCTGTGTCCCTCGCTGACAAGCAAGAAATCACCGAAGTTCTGTATCGCTACGCTCGGGCCGTCGATCGGAAAGATTTCGACAGCGTAGCCTTCTGCTACTTCGACGACGCGATAGACAACCACGGTGGTTACATCGGAACCGTCGACGGGCTCATCGAAGACATGAAGCTCAGGCACAAGACGATCGACTCGTCGATTCACTGCATTTCCAACATACTGATCGACGTCAACGGCGATGTCGCTCAGTGTGAGTCGTACTGTTTGTGTTTTCTGCGGCAGGAGCGTTCCGGTACGGATTCGGTGCAGACGCTTGCCACGATCAAGTGCCGTTACGTCGACAGGTTCGAAAGGCGCCGTGGTGAGTGGCGAATCGCCGATCGGATCGTCGTGTTCGACGAATCCCGTGAAGACGTGATCGAAAACGTTCTGCCCACTGACTGGGTGACCCAACGCCGATCCTTCGACGATCCGGTGTACACCAGGACGCCTTGACCAGTAGTGCAGACGAAGGCCTTCACACACGATGTGTGTGAAGGCCTTTCGCCTGTTCACTGGTCGTGTCAGCCCACTGCGTCCGGTGCGGCGACCTCGGTCAAACGGCCGTCCGAGAGCCTGAGCCAGCGTTCGACCTTGACCTCGGCCAGGAATCTCTCGTCGTGGCTGACCACCACGAACGCCCCCTGATATGCATTCAGGGCACTTTCGAGTTGAGCAACGCTCACCAAGTCGAGGTTGTTGGTCGGCTCGTCGAGAAGAAGCAATTGCGGGGCCGGATCGGCGAAGAGAACGCATGCCAACGTAGCCCGCAGCCGTTCACCGCCGGAGAGTGCAGCGACGGGTAGGTGAGCACCCGCACCCCGAAAGAGAAAGCGCGCCAGTATGTTCATGCGTTCCGGTGCCGGAAGGCCTGGAGCCGACAATGCAAAGTTCTCGGCGACGGTGCGGGCGGGGTCGAGTAGGTCGAGCCTCTGCGACAGATATGCCACCCGGCCGTCGGCTCGCTTGACCTCACCGGAAGTCGGCGCGACATCCCCGTTGACGATGCGAAGTAACGTCGACTTTCCGACGCCGTTCGGCCCGGTCAACGCGATACGCTCCGGTCCTCGAATGGCCAGGTCAATGCCGGGGTCGGCGAAGATCTCACGATCGCCGAACGCGAATTGCATTCGCTCACCAAGGAACACCATGCGTCCGGCAGGTACGTGAGTACCTGGCAATTCGAGCGAAATCGTCTGATCGTCTCGAAGAGCGCGGCCCGCTCTGTCGAGTCGGTCCTTTGCCGCATCGACCCGGGCGAGGTGTGTCTCGTTCGCCTTGCCGGCCGATTCCTGAGCATTGCGCTTCATGGTCCCCGCAAAGATCTTGGGCAAGCCCGCGTTCTCGAGATTGCGGGCAGCGTTACTTGCGCGTCGTGAAGCGCGTTCTCGGGCCTGCTGTAGTTCGCGTTTCTCGCGTTTGACCTCCTGCTCGGCGTTGCGGATGTTCTTCTCCGCCACCTCGCGAGCCGAGCGTGCCGCAGCTTCGTAGTCGGTGAAATTGCCACCGTAGAAGCTGATCTCGCCGCTGTGAAGTTCGGCGATGCGGTCCATGCGGTCGAGTAGTCCTCGATCATGGCTGACTACCAACAGACAGCCATTCCAGTCGTCGAGAACGTCGTAAAGTCTGCGGCGCGCGTCAAGGTCGAGATTGTTGGTGGGTTCGTCGAGGAGAAGGACATCGGGGCGTCGCAGGAGTTGAGCTGCCAGTCCGAGCGAGACGACCTGCCCGCCGCTCAGAGTGTCGAGACGACGATCAAACGTCATGTCACTCAAACCGAGTCGGCCGAGTTGGGCTCGGGTCCGCTCTTCGATGTCCCAGTCGGACCCGATTGTCGTGAAGTGTTCTTCTCGTGTGTCTCCGGATTCGACAGCGTCCAGCGCAGCGAGCGTCGGGGCGATGCCCAAGACCTCGGCAACGGTCAGATCGCCCGTCAGTGGAAGGTCTTGCGGAAGGTATCCGAGAACGCCGTCGACGGACACACTGCCGGCGCGTGGGCGGAGTTGACCGGCGATCAATCTGAGCAGAGTGCTTTTCCCGACGCCGTTCTGGGCAACCAGCCCGGTTCGGCCACCGGGCACGGTGAAGGACAATTCGTCGAAGACCGGAGTGTCGTCCGGCCAGGCAAAAGACAGATTCGAGCAAACGATGTAGGTATCGGACATGAATAGACCTCAGGTGTCGTGCGGGCGCGGCAACGCTGCTCCGCAAAAAGTCGGGTAAGTGAACGACAACATGGCCACTACGGCAGCGCTCCGAGGCGTCTGCCGGTGGCCGTCATGCCCGGTTTTATCCGGAGATGTCGAGTTCACCAACCATGTCTGATCCTTTTTGGTCTGTGTCGTTTCATCCGACGATAACAGGAGCCGGTATTTACATACGAGCAATACCGGCGCAGAGAAGTTCGACCAGTCTTCGGTAAACCCGATCCGGGTCGGTGCCGGCCGGTTGACCCTCTACCGATTCGAGGATGCAGAAACCGTGCAGCGCGCTACGAAGAGACCACGCCGCCTGCTCCGAATCATCCGGGCTCAGACCGTATCCCGCGATCACCTTGTTGATGACGTCTACCACCTCGCCGACGGCGGAGACCAGATCGGGATGCGGAGCAGTGGGGTAGCGGTCGGTGATGGCGTAGAGCCCGGGGTGCACCCGGACGAAGGCACGCCATGCGTCTGCGAGCGCCATGACGGCGTCGTCGCGCGAGAGACCAACCGCGGCGGCACGCAGTTGTTCGGCGAGAAGGTTGCGAGCGAGGAGGCTGAGTTGATGGTGGACGTCGTCGACCCCGTCGACGTGTTTGTACAGGGCTGACTGCCGGACGTCGAGGGTCTCGGCGAGTTGACTCAGTACCAGAGCGTCGGCGCCTTTGCTGTCGACCAGGTCGGCTGCGGCAGCGATCACGCGTTCACGGGTAACCGGAGTTCTCATGCACGCATCTTCCCTGTATGACAGGCTTTGCGTCGGTGATACATTATCACCATGAGTGATGAAGTATCGCCACGCGTGCCGTCCGGCGATCAACTACGCCGTCGTGACCTGCGCGTAGTCGTCACCGGTGCATGCATCCTCGGGTTGACCTCGGTGCTCTATGAACTCTCAGGAGTGTCTCCGTCGACGGGTGCCTTCTTTCGGTGTCTCTATGCGCTCATCCCTCTCGGCATACTCGTGCTCGTTCAGCGTCGTCGGTCATCCCGGTCTTCGATCTCGGCGCCCTGGATCGTGAAGTCTTTGCTTGCCGGCGCGTTCCTCGGAATCGATCTGGTGCTCTGGCACGAGTCGATTCATTCGATCGGGGCAGGTCTTTCGACTGTGATCCTGAATTTGCAAGTGCTGTTCGTCGCAATCCTCGGCTACGTTGTTCTGCGCCAACGGATCGGCCGGGAACTGGTCGCCAGCCTTCCGTTGCTCTTCGTCGGAGTTGCTCTGGTAGCCGGGACGAGCACAACGCTCACGGGGTCGAATCCTGCTGTCGGAGTGTCGTTTGCCGTGATCGCCGCAGGCGCCTACGCGGTCTACATCTTCCTGATGGGTCTGGCTACTCGGGCGGCGGGTAGAACGGCTCTGCCGATGTTCGTCTCGACGGGAGCCACTGCCCTCACTGCAGGTGCATACGGCCTCGTGAGTGGAACTTTGGATCTGACGCCTTCGCTCGTAGCTCAAGGCTGGCTTGTCCTGCTCGCGTTGGTATCTCAGGTGATCGGGTGGCTCCTGGTGGCAAGCGCCAGTCAGCGTCTGCCTGCCAGTGCAGTCGCCGCCAGCCTGGTGTTGCAATCGGCGTCGGCACTGCTGTTCGGCGCGGTGATGCTTGCGCAGACCCCAACTCTCGTCCAACTTGCAGGTGCCGGAATGATTTTGGCCGGAGTGGTTGTGGCGACGCGGATACCTGCGAAGAAGTCCTCGACGACTGTAGTCGGAAAACGAATGGAGACAAGCGTATGACACCGGTGGCTGACCACATCTACATCAACGGCGAGATCAGGACCATGGACGGTGCTGTCAGCGATAACGCGACCGCTGTGGCAGTCAAGGACGGCAGATTCGTCGCCCTCGGAACTGATGCCGAGATCTCGGCGCTGACCGATTCCGAAACCTCCGTTGTCGATCTCGCCGGAGCGGTGGTTGTTCCGGGGTTCATCGAGACGCACCTTCATCCGATGATGTGGGGTTTGATGCTCAGTGGGGTCGACGCAACGACGAGTGCGTGCCCGACCATCGAGCAGTTGATCACGGCGTTGGCCGCGCGGGCCGCGATCACACCAGTTGGCGAGCCCATAGAAGCGTGGGGCTTCGACGACAGCCTCGTGGCGGAAGATCGAGGTCTGACCGCAGTTGATCTGGACAAGGCATCCACCGAGCATCCGATTCTGGTGCGGCACTTGTCTGCTCACGGGATCTATGTCAACTCGGTCGCACTGGAGAAGGCCGGGATCGATGCCACCACGGTCGATCCGGAGGGTGGTGTCATCGTTCGGGACAGTGACGGTGTACCCACCGGTGAACTGTGCGAGGTTCCGGCAATGTCTCTGGTGCACGGACTTGTTCCGGATATGAACCCGGATGCGTCCAAGATCGCGATGCTGCGGGCGCAGGAAGTCATGGCTTCGGTGGGCGTGACAAGTTTTCACGACATGTACGTCACAGCCGAGATGTACGAGGCGTACCGACAACTGGACGCTGATGGTGAACTGCGTCTGCGTGCGCGCCTCTACCTCGGCCACGGGGTGCACGATCAATTGGGTGAACTCGCCGATTCGACAGACCGAGTTCGTGTGGGCGGCGTCAAACTCATTTCGGACGGGTCGATTCAGTTGCACACCGCTGCGCTGACCGAGCCGTACCACGATCTGGGCGGATGCCACTGCGGCGGAATGGCAATCCCGGCAGGTGCACTCGGGGCACTCGTCGCGGAACATCACGCTGCCGGCCGGCAGGTTGCGATTCATACCAACGGTGATCAAGCCATCGATTTTGCACTGGACGCAATTGCAGCGGCACGTGCAGCACGTCCGGACATCGAAGTTTCGCATCGACTCGAGCACGTTCAGACGTTGCGGGAAGATCAGATCGCGCGGATGGTCGAACTCGGGGTGGTGGCGTCGATCTTCGTGAACCACGTCTACTACTGGGGCGACCGGCACCGTGATCGGTTCCTCGGACCGGGTCGTGGCGAGCGGATCAGCCCCGTGGCGTCGGTCGTGGCGGCGGGGCTTGCCTACGCGCTGCATTGCGACTGCCCTGTCACTCCCGTGAACCCGCTCTTCACGATGAACACAGCCGTACACCGTGTGACGCGAGAAGGTCATGTTCTGGGTGCAGAGCAACGGGTTTCCGCGTCCGATGCGTTGGCCGGTTACACAAGCGCTGCCGCCCGTCTCACCGGTGAGTCATCGGACAAAGGTCGGATAGCGGTGGGACTTTTGGCGGATTTTGTTGTGCTCGACGGAGATCCGTTGCGGAGCGCTTCTCAGGAATTGAACGAACTGTCGGTCCTGCGCACGGTTGTCGGCGGTGAGACCGTCTTCGAGGCGTAGGTGCTCGAAGTTTTACCTTGGGATTGGGTGCCGGTAGTCAACTCCTTACCGGCTTCGCAACTGTAGACGCACGTGGGCCGGGTAGCGAATTTGCTTCCCGGCCCACAGCTTTGGACGCACCAGGGGCAGTCGCTATTCGATGGTCAGGCAAAGTTATTGGTGGAGTGCTGGTTTCGGAGCGCGCGAGGGTTTGTCATGGCCGTCTGATCCGGCGAGGCGCGGCGATCGATGATGCCCGTGTCCGTGGCGTTCGTGAACGAAATGCAGCACGTGCTCGAAACGGTTCGATCCTTCTGTTTGCTCGAGGGTCGCTGTTCTCGACGAGTTCGTTCGTGAATATCCTCGGACATACCAAGAGTATGTAGAACGTGTTCTCATATCGAGTGGAACGAATCGCCCGTTCGGCGCCAAAGGGTTTTTCGGGAACAAGTTACGAAGCGCAGCTAACTGTTTCTAACAGTACTGGTCAGCGCGCATAATTCACCCGCATGGAGTGCTCGAATTCCTCCTGAACGTTTGACCAGTAAAACCGCCACAAAAGCTGATACGTGTGATAAAAATTGATCCGAAGCGGAGCAGTAGCTATGTATGAGCGAGGGCATGCACAGCGTCACGGTTCGGCTCGCAAGCCTTCTGCAACATGTTCGGCACCGATGGCGGATGTACCTGGATCTGTCGTCTTATCACCCCAATGCCCGGCAACGGGACAGACGAAATGAGTCTTCACATGCCTCGATTTTTCCCGGTCGGGGACGGACGCGAATCCCGTCTCCCCCGGCGCGCCACTGCTGTGTTGGCGGCGCTGCCGGCTGCATTGCTCCTCGCGACCTCGGGTGCGCTGCTTGCTCCCGGTAGCGCCGTGGCTGCCCCGGGCGACGACATCACTGACCAGTGCCTGGAGATGTCCCAGAACGGTGGACCCTGGGTCAAGCCGCCAGCCTTCGGGCCCGATGGAACCGACTACATCCCGATCCCCGGAGATGAGGGCACGCAGATGGCCTTCGACGTCCGCAATGTCTGCGACCTTCCCGCCACGCTCACACTCTTCAGCGAGGGCTGGTCCGTCTCGGGCGGCGGCACCGCGACAGTACGGGGCAAAATCGGCAGCCAGGTCGGCCAGCAATTCGTGATCGGACCGGATGCGAATTCCGCGACTCGGATCGAGTTGGTGAAGACGCCTCTCGCGCAGAACGTCAACGTGATGGTCGGTTTCATGATTGGTATCCCGGCCAACGAAGTCCTGCAGGGATACGAGATCAACCCCGGCTGGGGTCTGGTCCTGGTGGAGGGCGAGCCTGCTGTGGTCGCTCCCAGTGCTCCGACCGACTTGTCTCTGGGCGCCGCCGAGGTAGAGGCGGGTACACCCGTCAAGGTCTCCGGCAAGGCAGAGCCGAACAGCACCGTCACTGTCACCGGAGGGGGTGCCACCTGCACCGCCACCGCGGATGCGAGTGGGGACTTCAGCTGCAACCTGACTATCACCACACCCGGCAGTCATCCGATCACCGCCACTGCGACAAATGCGGGTGGGACCAGCCCCGCCTCCGCGGGAGTCACGGTCAAGGTCACGGCGAAAACTACCGATCCGGGTGGCAGCAGCAGCGGTTCGCTCGGCAGTAGCACCGGTTCGCTCGGAAGCCTGGACCTCTTCGGAAGCCTCGGCGGATAACCACTCCGGCCCAACCGGCCACTTAGAACTCGCGATGCGCGGGGCGATCTCGACCATCTCCGCGCATCGCCGGCATTCTCGGTCACCGAATTCAATTCGGCGGCTTCATTTCCCATGCCCCTTCCTGGGGCTGTTTCACCGGAGTGCACATCCGCACGGCCCGGGCTCAACCAAGCGCGTCGGATGTCCCGCCGCGAACTGCACAGGAGGAATACCAGATGAACAAGACCACAAAGGGTGCGATCGCCGCAGGTGCGGCTGCCGTTCTGCTTGCAGGCGGTGCGGGCACCATGGCCGCGTGGAACGCGTCCACCAACACCACGGGCGCCGGCACGGTGACCGCAGGATCGATGGCAGTTTCCGAGACCACTGCCGGCACCTGGAAGTGGGTCGGCGGCAGCAAGGCCGGACAGGCGTTTGCGCCCACCGACAAGCTGGTTCCGGGCGACAAGGTCGCTTACACCTCGGTGTACCAGGTGACCCTGAACGGCACCAACCTGAAGGCCACCCTCACTCCCACCCTCGGCAACCTGACCGGCTCGCTCAAGGACGCGGATCTGCTCACCGTGAGCCCGTCGAGCACCAACGTCTCGCCGATTACCGCGTCCGGCCCCATCTCGTTCACCACCGAGGTGGAGTTCAAGGCGGATACGACCGGTCAGGTCGGCGCCGCCGGCACCGCCACCATCGGTGCCGGAACGATCCTCCTCGAGCAGACGCTCACCCCGTAGTTAATCCGTAACCAGAAGAAGGTCACGTGAAGACCCAATACAAATGGGCGATCGCAGCGTCGTCGGTTCTGCTCATCGGGTTCGTCTCGGTGCAGCAGACCGGCGCGCTGTGGCGCGATACCGCAGAATCGACCGGCGGCACTATTCAGGCAGGCATGCTCGATATCTCTGCCGGCGGTGAAGGGGTCAAGCAGTTCAACCTCGATGGGTTCAAGTTGGACAACAAGGGCCCGGGCGACAGCATTCAGATGCCCTTGCCGGTGATCAACTCCGGCAACGTGCAGATGAACTACGTGCTTTCCGATGTTGTACTCAACGGCGCCACCCCACCGCCGCTGAGCCTGCGCGTGGCCAAGGTAGCCAACGAGGCGGCCTGCACCGCCACTGGTGACGTGGGCACTGAGCTCTACAACGGTGCCATGGACGGTGCGGCCTTTTCGGAGCAGCTGGTTCCGGCCGGGCAGATGCAGGTGTTGTGCCTGCGGGCCACGCTGGGCCAGGGCGCGGCAGCGAGCCAACAGTCCAACGCGACGTTCACCTTCGACGCAAGCTCAGTGAGCCAGTCATGACCGTCACCGCGAGAAGCCGGCGCGCGGGCGAACGTGCCGAGTATCGACCCCGGCACAGCGCACACGTGGAAACATCTGAGCGGCAACATGATCCCGAACAAGACTCAGGAGAGAAGACCACCCTCTGGTGGTGGACTCGAACCATCGTCTCGTGGGTGCTGTTGCTGTTGATGATCGGCGTTCTCGCGGTGATGGTCGTTATCCCTCGACTCACCGGCTCCACCGCGTACACGGTTCTCACCGGCTCGATGGAACCGACCATGCCCCCTGGCACGCTCATAGTGGTCAAGCCGACTCCTAACGAGGATCTGACCACCGGGGACGTGATCACGTTCCAGCCCGTCTCCGGCGATCCAGCGGTGGTCACCCACCGCATCGAGGGCATCTACTACACCGGGGAAGGGGAGCGTCGCATCCACACTCGCGGCGACAACAACCCCGTCGCCGACTCGTGGTCGCTGGTGCCCGAGCAGATCCGTGGTCGGGTCATCTACTCGGTGCCGTATCTGGGCCGGGTGAACTCGGTGATCAACGGGCAATCGCGTTCGATTCTCACCACGGGCGTGGCTGCGGGCCTGGCTGTATATGCCGTGTGGATGGTCGTCAGTGGCATCCGCGACAAGCGGGGCAAGGCCGATGACGACGAAAGTGGCACCGACCCGACTCTTTCCGGCCCTGAACTCGGCGCGCCGGTATTGCCCGCCGATCCATCGGCACCAAACTCCGAATCGAAATAGGACAGCAGAATGTCTACAGAACAGAAATCGGGCGGCGGCGCGCGTCTCGGGGCGCGGATGCGAAGCCGTCTGGGCGAGACCGGTTGGATACGTACCCGGGCCGTGCTCTCACTCGGCATGGTCCTGGGCCTCGGAGCGGTCGGCACGATGGCGGCGTGGTCCGACAGCGCTACCGCGACCACCGGCATGTTCAGCACTTCGTCGGTCCAGCTGAAAGTCGACAACCAGCGGCCCACACACCAATTCACCGAACTCAAGCGCAACAGCATGCTGCCAGGCCAGAGTGAGGCCGGGGCATTGACGGTTCAGAACACCGGAACGGCCAACTTCCAGTGGGCAGTATCGGCAACGGCCACCGGCTCGTCCGCGCTGATCGGGAAGCTCAAGGTTTCTCTACATCAGAGCGGTGCCAACGACGGCAGTACCTGTTCAGGACCGATCATCGGGACGCAGCAAGCGTTCTCCGGCAACCCGACACTCGTCTCCGGCAGATCACTCGCTGCCGGTGTTTCGGAGCAGGTGTGTATCAAGGTGACCGTCGATTCGACCGCAGGTCAGACGGAGCAGTTCAAGATCGCCGATCTGGGCTTCAACTTCACCGCAACGGGGCAGTGATCATCGCGATGGACAGCACCGATGAGGAGGTGACCGTGGGACGCAGTCGCGGCAAGGAAATTGCCCTGAATGTGGCCGCGGTCGCCGGGCTCATCTGCATTATCGCCACTCTCGCGTCCCTGATATTCGGGATCAAACCACTGGTGTTCCGCTCGGGTTCGATGGAACCTGCAATCTCCACCGGTGCGCTGGCGCTGGCGAAGACCGTGCCTGCAACTGAACTCGCTGTCGGCGACGTGATCAGCGTCGACAACGACCAAGGCGTGCGTATCACCCACCGCGTGGTCGAACTCGAATCGGCAGGAGCGGACACCGTGCTCGCCACGCTCAAGGGCGATGCCAACAATGTGGCTGATCGGCTGCCGTACACCATTACCGAGGCAGACCGCGTGTTCGCCAGCGTCGGTGGGCTCGGCTATGTCGTTGCTTGGCTTTCCAGCCCGCTCGCAACTTTCCTCGGCGGCGGATTGGTAGGCGCGGTGCTGGTCATCGCATTTGGACGAACTAAAGACCGGCGTCTGGAGAATGCCCGCGCCGCCACTACAAATGACGCCCGCGTCGATGCTGACGAAACCTGCGGGGAGCTTCAGGAGGCTCATAATGATTGAAATGCGTCGGGCTAGCACCCGCATGAAGTCGCTGCGGTCGTTGATCGCCATCGGCGGCGCTGCTGCAATGGCTTTCGGCCTGGCTCAGACCACCGGGACGTTGGCCAATTCGACTGATGCGGTCAATTCGACCGGCGCACAGGTGGCGACGGGCAACTTCTATCCGACTCCGTTGACCGCAAGCATCGGATGCTCGACGTCGGGCTCTGTCACGAGTCAACGTGGGAACCCATATTGGAGCGCTGTACCTGGGGCAACGGGTTACAAGGTCGAACTGATGAACAGGAGTAACAACACAGTCAAGGACACAAAGATCTTCACCTCGACGCAACTTCAGTGGTCGGGCGTATCTGACTCGGATCGAACTGGACTGTACATCAGGGTCTACACCATCAACGGCCCGATGACCTCGTCCGGATATACAACCGGCGCCGGCATGTCTTTCAAAGACTGGGTGAGTGGTCGTACCGCGTGCGAAGGTAGTTCGAGCACAAGCAAGCCAAACCAGGCATGGGAGAACGTCTCCACTTGGGATCCGAGCACCCCGGCACCCAACGGGGCGAACCCTCTGAGCAGGATGCAGGCCGAAGCGATGGTGCCGAACGAGCCGGATGCGTTGGAGACGACCACTACCCAAGCTCCGTCCACGAGCGAGACCGTCGATCCGACGACGTCCCCCGAGCCGACCAGCACAACCGAGGCCACGACCACGACGGCACCGAGCACGACAACTCCGGCACCGACCACCCCGGAAACTACGTCGCCGGAGATCACTCCCTCGGCTGATCCGCAGCCGGTTCTCACGGACACAGTCGAGAGCGGCGGCCTCACCGGCGGCTGGACCGCGGGTGGGAACAAGGTTGCGGTCGTCGACGCCGACGGGAACGAACTCGCCAGTGGCCGTGTCGAATCGGGCTCCACTCTGCACTGGTACAACGGCCAGTTGTGGATTGTCGGGGCAACCGAGGTCTTCCGCATCATGGAGTCGCCGCAGGACGGCACGTGGAAGTTCTACAAGGACAGCGGGCAGAACATGCCTGACTTCGGGTAGCGGCTGATCACTCGATATCTCGTCTGTGCCCCCGAGTCTGCGGACCCGGGGGCACAGGCGTGGATCCGCATGCTCTGATCGTGTCGGGCAACAGGTAACCGGCCGGTCGCCCGCTGGTGAGGTTTCGGCGATTCGGGAACGGGATAAGCAACTGCAGGTGGCAACGACGTGTAGAAGTGCCAAGAGTGCTCGTACGGAATTGGTATTCCTTCAGGTCTCGAGCTATCTTACTGCAAAGTAAGTTTGGTGTCGGTGATCGATCGGGGCAATTGCCGACCTGAGTACGAGGACCGATATGCGCGTGAACCTGGGGGCAGTAGTTCGGCGACGTCGTTGGGCGCGCGACGTATTGGCAGCCACGGCGGCATGTGCGCTGGCGATGTCCGCGTTGCTGTCGGTCCAGACATCAGCGTCGGCGTCCGAACTAGACGAGTACGTGAATTTGCCTTTGGTGAATCGGAATGCCGAACACGGTCCGGGCGGTGTCCATCCCGCGTTGCCGACTGATCTCGGCACCTTGCAAGCCCTTGTGGAAGAAGCCCGCGCCAGTGGTCGCAGTCCGGAATCCTATGCGGCCTTGCTGTTTCAGTATCGATTGGTCGCTGCCACGGAAGCCGCCGGAATCGATCTCTCATCGTGGAATCCGCGCGCCGGAGTGTCGGCTAATCGCACGAACCTGGTGAAGTCGTACCGCTACTACGAGGATCTGCAACTCGGTCACCCGGAATTGCAGTGGGCGGGCATGGGCGGACAGGTAGGAGCGGATTTCGGCGGGGGACTGATCGACTTCGAACTGATGGCGGACGTGTACTCGTTTCCGAATCTCCAGCAGGTTGCCAATTCGATAGTTTCTCAGTTCACGGATCAGGTTGGCGTGCAAGCGCTGAACCAATTGCCGGCAGGGCTGCGCGCACTCGCGGCGGTGGGCAGGAACGTCACGGCGGACGACTTGGATTATGCGCTGGGGATGATCCTGGTGATGCAGAAGAACATCTTCTCGGATCTGATGCCGATGCATCAGGCGTACGTGGATGAAGGGCTTCCCGCACTGGAGGAAATGCAGAGTGCCGGACTATTCGGCAAGGATGTCATGGACGCCTGGCGTGATGTCGCGTCCGGCGATCCGGATCGAATTGCACTGGGGAACGCGGCGCTGCTCCAGCGTGAGCAAGGGGTGATCATCCGCGACCAGTGGGATACCGTGCGCGCCTACAAAGGTGATGTGGGAGAAGCGATCACCTACGCATCGACCGTTGCCGGCTCGCCCTCGGTCGCCGGCGTGGTCCCGCCTCGCTCGTTCCGGCCCCTCGAGTTCACGACGACACTTGCCGACGGACGCACCGCGAACGTGACGATGCCACTGCCGGATTGGAACTGGTCGGTGTACGAGGACCGGTGGGACTACATCACCTCACAGCTATTGCCGAAGTACCGAGCGATGGTCGAAGAAGATTGGCCACGGCTCGTAGCCACATTGAGTGTTCCCTACGAAATTCAATTGGAGAGCCACCGCCCGATGATGACCCTCCCACAAACTCTCGAATCGGCCCTCTCCAGTTTGAAAGTGACGGTTCAGTGATGTCGTCGGCGACATTCCGAAGGTTGGCGCCGCTGGTAGCGCTGACCGTTGCGCTGGTCCTGCCAGCAACGGCTGGAGCTGAGGTGCCGGACAGTGATGCCCCGAAAGACGTGCAAACTCCTGTATCCGAGGAGTTTCGGACCGACACCCCAACTCTGGGAGAGGTATTCAACGGGTTCACCGTCGGTGCTCTCAGTTCAGGGGAGTTCGCATCCGAAGAGGAGATCTTCACTGCACTCACCGCCGATGATCCGTTTTACGACGAGCCGGTGTTGACCGGCGCCGAGCGTCCCGGTGATCTCCTGAAGTCGAAGAAGGTGGATGTACTGTTCACCGGATACAAACCGGGACAGCTCGACGCCTACAAGATCATGTATGTCACAACCGGAATCGACGGTTCGACGCCGGTAGTGAGCACTGGAATCATGATGATCCCGATCGACGGAACGCCGGCGTCGGAGAAGAAGATCATCAGCTATCAGGAGGCCAACGACAGCGTCGGCGGCTACTGTCATCCGAGTTCACACTGGACCGGCGGCGATCCGCTGGACGGCGCCTCCTGGTCGGCCTTGGGTCCACTGGCGCTGATGTTCGGAAAAGGCTATGCCGTAGTGATTTCCGACGTCGGGAACAACGGAGACCGTGATCCCCACGGTGTCTTCGCGGGTAAGTTCGCCGGGCACGCCCAGTTGGATGCAGTGCGCGCAGCATTTCAGCTGCAGGATTCCGAGCTGAATCCGGAGGCGGAGATTGCGTTGTTCGGAATCGCTGGTGGTGGAGTCGGTTCGGCATTCGCCGCAGAATCTGCGCAGTCCTACGCGCCGGAACTCGATATCGTCTCGACAGTCCTCGAGGGCATGGTGATCAAGCCCCGAACATTCATGGAGACAACAGATTCCTCGGTCGGCGCGGGCTTCGGATTTGCGACGCTCCTCGGTCTCGAACCGTGGTATCCCGAGATGAAGTTGAACGACAAGCTCAATCCCGTGGGCCGAGTGATTGCCGACGTGTACCGGGGTGAGTGCCAGATGCCGGCGTACTTCACGCTTCCGTTCGTACCGTTGGCAAGCCTTTTCGCGCCGGGAATCGATCCGATCACAGAACCCAGCTTCCAGCGTGCGTACGACGACAACGTATTGGGCCACGGCGCTCCGGCGTCGAAGGTATTGATAACTTCGTGCGCAAAGGACGACTCCCCGATGTCACTTGTACCGGCAGCTGATGCGCGAGAACTGGCGGACACGTACAGAAGCCGAGGGACGGACGTGAGCTATCAGCCCACCGACTGCAGTATGGATCGCGCAGTCGCGGATCCATACGGTTGGGGGACAGACCTGTTCGGAATGCAGACAATCGATTGGATTGCCCACAATTTCGACAACTGAGTGAAACTATCCGGTGACAGCGAGACGCAAACTCTGATGGCGGCGTACGAACATGCTGGGGACCCAACGTGGCGGGAATTCGGAATCGACTGTGACATGCGAACTGTTTTCGAGAAGTACACCGATGGCGGTCTTTGCTTCCAGCCTGGCCAGCGCGGCCCCGACACAGAAATGTGCTCCCTTGCCGAAGGCGAAATGCGCTCGGAGATTGGCCCGGTCGAGGTTCATCGCGTGTGGCTCGGCGAACGACTCCGGGTCGCGGTTCGCCGAGCCCCACAGCAGTATGAGATGACTGCCGGCGGGTAGCGCAACTCCGCCGAGGTTTGTGTCCGCATTGACATGTCGGTGGTGTCCGCGAAAAGGCGACTCGAGTCTGAGCGTCTCCTCCAGGAATGCGCTCACGAGTAGAGGGTCCTCGCGCAGCTGCGTCTGTATCTCGGGGCGCTCGGCGAATAGCCGAGCAGAGCTGGCGATCAGTCCGGCGGTCGATTCGCCACCCGCACCGACGAGTTGCACCAGCATCAGAACGGCCACGTCTTCGCTGAGTTCGCCTGCGTCACAGCAACGGACGAGGTCTCCGAGTAGATCGTCGATCGGGTTTGTCCGCGCCTCACGAAACTTGCTGTAGAGGTACCCGGTGAGTTCGGCCGCCGAGGTGACGACGTCAGTAAACCGTTCCGCCGTCACGATGCCGCTGAGAAGTTCGGTGCTGTCGTAAGACCACGCCAGCAATTGGGGGACGTCGGCTGTCGGCAAGCCGATCAGTGCGGCAACCATCTGCAGTGGGAGGGTGTCCGCTATCGACGTGACCCAGTCGATATGGCGACCGTCGAAGCCGTTGTCCCACAACTGCTGCGTGTACTCGAGCATTGTCGGCTCGAGTGCTCGTATGCGTTTGGCGACCAGTGTCGGCAGGACAAGTTTGCGATGGTGCTGATGGTCGGGTTCGTCGGCGGTCGCGAGGACATGAACGGCTTGCCCGCCGCCGTTCATGTCGAACGTCACGGCCGATCCGTCCGGTGTTCGAACCAGTACGCCGGTGAGGTTGGAGGAGAAGTCCTCGGTACGGGAAACGGCTTCGGTGACAAGTTCCCACGTCGACACCAGATAGAAGTCGGTATCGGGTATTCGATACACGGGGTGCTCGCGCCGGAGTACGTCGTAGAGCGGGTAAGGGTCGTCGATATTCGACGGGAGGAAGGGGTTGATGTCCAGCGTCGGTGGTGTCACGAATGGAAGATTTCACGGCCGTCGAGGAGAAGTCAACAGGTGGGAAATGCCTCTGAACTGGCATTTTGAGAAAATCTCACGCACTTCAACCCCCTCGTACTTCTCCCAGGTCAGAGGCTCGCGGCCTTCCGTAGCGTTGAGATTTCTGATTGAATTTGTCTCGAGATGAGACGAGGTGACGGAGAGTGACCGGTGTGAACGAGCGCCGCGCCGCCGACTGGTTGGCCGGCGGTAACCGCCGTGAACTCGCAACCGAGCGCATCTTCGCGGCTGCAGCAGAGCTGATTCGAGAACAGGGATTCGATCGGTTCAGTGCCGACGACGTCGCTTCGCGCGCAGGCTGTTCGCGGGCGACGCTCTACCGCTACGTGGGTGGCAAGTCCGCGATCCGTGAGGGGTTGTTGTCGCGAGGTGCGGCGTCCGTGGCGAGCCAGGTTGCGGCTGCCGTCGAATCACTGCGCGGCGACGAGCGGATCGTGGAGTCGATCCTCGTCGCCGTCGACGCGATCAGAGCCGACGCCGCCATGAGCCATGGCCTTGCGGCGGCGCGGGCCAACGGTATCGACGAGTATCTCGTGTCTTCTCCGTTGCTGCCGCGTACTGCACTCGAACTTGCTGGATTGGATCCCGAAGGTCAACAGTCGCAGTGGGTGGTTCGGATCGTGTTGATGCTGTTGGCGTGGCCTCTTGCAGACAGGGCCGCCGAGCGACGGATGGTCGAGTCGTTCGTCAGCTCCTGAGCGGGATTCCGTGTTCGTGAACGGTGCATCGGGTCGTCGCTGCTATAGGCGGTTCGGTTCATGCATTCGTTCCTCGGCTCGGTACCCTGAAGCCTGTCCGCTGCCGCGAAGGAGAAAGTCACGATGGTGGTACGCAGTACGTCCATGCGTTTCGACGCAACAGAACTGACGATCGAGGAACTCGCGCTTCAGGCTGAAGTGCGGGAGTACCTCGACAAGCGGCTAACCCCCGGCAGCTACCCCCTCGGACTCGGGATGTCCGGGGCTGTGGATCCGGCGTTCTCGCGAGATCTCGGTAGCCGTGGGTGGCTCGGCATGTCGCTGCCGAAGGAATACGGCGGGGGTGGACGGTCAGCAGTGGATCGATTGGTCGTCGTCGAAGAACTTCTCGCGCGGGGAGCGCCGGTCGGCTATCACTGGATCGGAGACAGACAGTCGGGTCCGAGCATCGCCGCCAACGGCACGGAAGAACAGAAGCGGTACTTCCTTCCCGGTATCGCGAGCGGTGAGTTCTCGTTCTCGATCGGGATGAGTGAACCCGACTCGGGTTCGGACCTGGCATCGGTACGCACTCGCGCCGAACGTGTCTATGGTGGCTGGAAAGTCAACGGCACCAAGATCTGGACCACCGGCGCCTTCCACGCCACACACGTACTCGCCCTGCTGCGAACCTCGGCAGACAAGCACAACGGACTCACTCAGATGATCGTCGATCGCGACAGCGAGGGCCTGACCGTCTCACCCATTCCGTTCATCGACGGAAGCGAGGACTTCTGCGAGGTGTCGTTCCAGGACGTTTTCGTGCCGGACTCGCGTCGCCTCGGAGACGTCGGAGCGGGCTGGGGACAAAACACCGGTGAACTCGCACTCGAGCGAGGTGGCGTCGACCGCTGGATGTCGCTGATGCCGGTCCTCGAGAACTGGGCAGCCAACCAGGCGGCGCAGGGCGGTCCCTCTGCCCTCGCCGATCTGGGCTCGATTACGGCGCGCTGCTGGGCTTTTCGTGGGATGTCGCTGTCCATTGCACGGATGGTCGACTCCGGTCGCTCGCCGGTCACGGAGGCCGCGCTGATCAAGGAGATGGCAACACGCTTCGAACAGGACTGTGTTGCGACCGTCGCGCGGCACCTCGGCCGGGCTCCAGACCTTGCCTCCGACGATCCGTACGAGTCGCTGCTCGCCCGGGCCGTGCTGGTGGCGCCGTCGTGGTCGATTCGCGGTGGAACCAACGAAATTCTCCGCACCGTGATCGTGAAAGGATTGAACCGATGAATTCGGGGTCAGAGATCAACGCGTACACATTCGACGCCGACCTCGAATCGATGGTAGAACAATTTTTCGCCGAGAAGTCCGGCACCGAGGTGGTAGCGCAGGCGGAGATGGACGGTCTGCCCACCGGATTATGGAGCGCGGCAGTCGAACTGGGGTTGCCACTGGTCGGTCTTCCCGAATCCGTTGGTGGTTCCGGTGGCTCGCTCCTCGACGCCGTGACTGTCCAGCGCGCGGCGGCGAGGCACGCTGCGCCGTTGCCGCTCGCCGAGACGTACCTCGCGGGCAGGCTGGCAGCAGCGGCCGGGCTACCGGTGCCCTCCGGAATCGCAACCGTCGCGCCGGGATCGCAGCGCGACGATGTGCGTCGCACCAACGACGGTTTCCTGTCGGGCACCTTTCATGATGTGCCGTGGGGTAGCGCCGCATCAGTGCTGGCAGCAGTTCTCGGTGATCGCGTTGTACTCCTGAACATCTCCGACGCCGAGATCGGTGGAGGGACGGATCTTGCCGGGCAACCGCGTCAGAGCCTGACGTTCGCAGAAGCGCGGATTGTCGATGGCGACAACTTTGTCGACCCGCGGATTCTCAACAGGCTCGGCGCGTTCTTGCGCTCGGTACAGATGGCAGGAGCCATGGAGTCGGTGTCGACGTTGACCCGTCGCTACGTGTCGGAGCGGGTGCAGTTCGGTAGGCCCATCGCGCAGTTCCAAGCCGTCCAGCAGCATATCGTCACTCTCGCTCAGATGGCATCGATGTCCACGCTGGCTGTCGATCGCACTGCACATGCACTCACCAGAGGCGATGCCGACTTCGAAGTGAGCGCAACCAAATTGGTGGTTTCACAAAATGCGCTCGCGAGCGTGCGCGCCGCCCACCAGGCACACGGTGCGATCGGCATGACCCGCGAATACCGCTTGCAACAACTCACCCGACGACTGCATGCCTGGCGATCGGAGTTCGGCGACGAAATCGCGAGCGCTACGCAACTGGGAGAGGCCGTAGCTGCATCGCCGTCACTGCACCGCTTGATCACTGATCCAGAACCGACATTGCAGCTGTAATCCTGACTGTCGTAGAGGATTACGTTGCGTTGCAACGAAGATCGCGCTTCAGTATCTTGCCTGCTGCCGACAGTGGCAATGCATCGACGAATTGGAAGGTACGCGGAGATTTGTAACCGGCGATCAGCGTTTTCACGTGAGCGCGCAGTTCGTCGGCGTCGGCGTCGAAACCATGCCGAAGGACGACTACGGCATGGACACGCTCGCCCCACTGGGTATCGGGCAGGCCGATCACGGCACAGGACGCGACGGATTCATGTTGTGCCAGAGCGTTTTCGACCTCGGTGGAGTAGACGTTCTCGCCACCGGTGACGATCATGTCCTTGATGCGATCGACGATGAACAGGTAACCGCGGGCGTCGAGGTATCCGGCGTCGCCGGTATGCATCCACCCGTCGCGGAGCACTTCTGCGGTCTCTTTCGGTTTGTTCCAGTATCCGAGCATGACGTGGCTGCCGAACGTGACGATTTCGCCCACCTCGCCGGGTGGGAGTTCCGCGCCGGTCGGGTCGACGATTTTCACCTCGCAGTGCGGCAGTACTCGACCGGCGCTGCGGAGGAGATCACCACCTTCGAGGTGATCAGCCGGGCTCAGCATGCTGATGTGCGCGGTTTCAGTCATCCCGTAGCCCTGCACAAACGAGCTGTTGGGGAACATTTGCATGACTCGTTCGAGAAGCGTCGGTGAAATGGGCGAGGCGCCGTATCTCAGGATCCTGACGCTGGACAAGTCATAGGTGGTCGAGTCTTCGTAGTCGACCAACATCTGAAGCATCGTCGGCACCAGACCCACAGTTGTCGGGCGATGGTGATCAACGGCCTCGAGGAACGTGCGTGGGCTGAAGTTCGGCATGAACACCTGGGTGCCACCCATCAGCGACTGAGCCAACCATCCAACTATCCCGGCGATGTGAAACAGAGGGTTGATCGCGAGGTTCGTTCCGTTGCTGACAGCCACGCTGCCTGCCGCGAGAGTACCAAGCGCCGAGGTCATCAGCGCTTGATGACTGATCATCACGCCCTTCGGCACTCCGGTGGTCCCGCCGGTGTAGAGGAGTAGTGCCAGCGTGTCGCCGCCGACGCGCAGATCGTCGACCGGAGTCGCCTCCGCGATCACCCGTTCATAGTCGAGCATTCCGTCGCGAACCGGGCCGCTGCCGCAGTAGACGACAGTGGTCAGGCCTGGACACGCCTCGCGAAGGGTAGATCCGACGGAAGCAAAGTTCTCGTCCACGAGTAATACCGTCGATCCTGAATCTTCCAGGGCATACGTGATTTCCGCCGTGCTCCAGCGAGAATTGACCGGACTGGCCACTGCTCCGAACCACCAGCAGGCCAGGAGCGCCTCGTGGTAGTAGTCGGAGTTCGATGCCAAGATTGCGACTCTGTCACCGGTGCGCAGGCCCAAAGTCTGAAACCCTCCGGAGAGTCTGCTCATCCGGTCCACCGATTCCCGGCACGTGCGCAGCCGGCCGTCGAAGATCGTCATCACCGCATCGGGTGATGCTCGCAGGGATCGGTGAACGAATTGAGTCAGCTGCATGCGATTCCTTCTGCGGGTGTGGGCCGAGTGCTCCGACTCGGATCAGTTCCAGCCATGATGCTATTTGCCTGATAATTTCCTTCACTCACCGCCTGAGACCGCGCCTCACCCTCGATGCAGTCTAGGACGATTGTCCAGTTGTCTCTTCCGATTCCGTCCTGCAGCGGCGTGATTTCTGCGAGAGTGTCGAACATGCGTGGAATTCTGGTAGCCGGTGTGAGTGCATTCGCGGCGGTCGTCTCGGTCGTCTCGGCTCCCACGGCCGGTGCCGAGGCGACTGCGGACCGAGCTCGCTCGTTCTCCGAGACCACGTCCGTCGGCGTCCACAATTCCTACGAGAAGGCGACGTTTCCGTACTTCGCCGACGCTTTGGACTCCGGGGCCTCGCTGCTCGAATTGGATCTGTGGACCAACGGCGGTGGTCCGGACTGGCGTGTCTCGCACATGAATCCGGTGGTGAGTGACAGCAACTGCGTCGGTGCGCAGGACGCATCCGGGTTGCGAAGTGGTCAGCGAGATCAGGGACTGCGCGGATGCCTGGCAGATATGCGGGCGTGGCACGAAGCCGACCCCGAGCATCCTCCGGTGATGATCAAGTTGGAACTCAAGGACGGTTTCACCACCGGCTACGGACGCGGACCTGCCGATCTCGACGCCTTGATCCTCGGGACTCTCGGCGACGCGGTCTTCACTCCATCCGATCTGATGGGTGAGTCCTACTCGACCCCGGATGCCGCCGTCACCGACCGTGGATGGCCGACCATGTCCGAGATGAGCGGCAAATTTCTGTTCGAGCTGATTCCGGGAACGATCGAGGAGGGAAACCCGCTCGACACGGAGTGGACCGACCGGCAGTACGCGACGCACTTGCGAGATCTGTCCGCTGCCGGACTCGTCCAACTCGGCGCCGCCTTTCCCGCTGTTCACCGGGCGTCACCGGGAGACCCACGAATCGACCGTTACGCCGACCCGGGCATCCGCCCGTGGTTCGTGATCTTCGACGGCGACGCCCTCGATTACACCTCGGGCGTTGTGGATCCGCAGTGGTACCACGATCGTGGCTACCTGCTCGTCATGACCGACGCGCACAAGGTCGCTCCACAGATCGACGGTGCGCATGCCACCGAAGCCGAGGCGAGCGAGCGTCTCGACCGGTTGGCGGGTGATCACGCAAGTTACATCACCGCGGACTGGTCGAGGTTGCCGAACGTATTGTCCACCGTGGTGCCGCGTCGGTGATCTAGAGGGCGGCAATTCTCAGGAACAGGGTGCAGGATGGGTTCATGCGCACTGTCACGTGGAATCCCGAAGTCTACGGCCGCTATTCGGGTGAGCGGTCACGCCCGTTCGTGGACCTGGTGTCACGGGTGGCGACCGAAGACCCGACGCGGGTAGCCGACCTCGGCTGCGGATCAGGTAGCTTGACCGCGATGCTGGGGGAACGATGGCCGGACGCCTCGGTATCCGGTTTCGATTCGTCTCCCGAAATGGTGGCGCAGGCCCCGACAGACCTACCGGGAAACGTCACCGTCGAGTTGGGGGACATCATGTCCTTCGATGCCACGGGTTACGACGTGGTCGTCAGTAACGCTGCATTGCAGTGGGTTCCGAGCCACCGTGAGCTGATCGACCAGTGGGCGGACACCCTGGCATCCGGGTCGTGGCTGGCGTGGCAGGTTCCGGGAAACTTCGATGCACCGTCACATGCGCTCATGCGAAGCCTCGCGGAGTCCGCGGAATGGAGCGAGCGACTGGGCGGCGTCCTACGCGGCCCGGAAGGCGTCGACAGTCCGGTTGCGTACGCGCAGCGTCTGCAGGAGCACGGATTCGACGTCGACGCCTGGGAAACGACGTACGTACACGTGCTGGCCGGTGCCGATCCGGTGCTCGGATGGGTTCGGGGGACTGGACTTCGGCCGGTGCTGGACGTTCTCGGCGAGGCCGACGCTCCGGAGTTCGAGCGCCAGTATTCGGATCTGCTGCGGGAGGCGTATCCCGCAACAGCCGCCGGAACGCTGTTTCCGTTCCGGCGGGTGTTCTGCGTGGGACGCAAGCGGTAACTACTCGGCTGTGCTGCGGTCCGCCGATCACTCAGCGGTGACAAAGCCTTCCGAGACCAGCCAGTCGCGAGCCACGTCCGCCGGCTCCTTGCCGTCGACGTCGACCTGCCGGTTGAGCTCGGTCATCACCTCGTTGGTCAGTTTCTCCGAGATCGGCGCCATGACTTCGGCAACCTCCGGATGTGCTTCCGCGAAGTCCTTTTTCATGACCAATGCCGGATTGTATTTCGGGAAGAACTGCAGATCGTCTTCGAGCAGAACGAGATCGAGTGCGATGATGCGACCGTCGGTGGTGAACACCTCGCCGAACTTGCACTGATCGCTGTCGGCTGTCGCCTGGTAGATGATGCCGGTCTGCAGGATCTGGCGCTGGGCACGCGAGGCGTCGAAACCGTATTTCGCTGCCAGACCGGGGTATCCGTCCTGGCGGACGTTGAACTCGGTCTCGACGCACGTCACCGCGGCGCCGGGATCGGATTCGACCAACTTCGCGTAGTCGGAAACCGTCTTGACGCCGGTCTTCTCAGCGGTCTCCTTGCTCATCGCCAATGCATACGTATTGTTCATCGGCGCCGGATCGGTCCACACCATGTCGTTCGCAGCAAGGTCCGCATCACGGACGGCCTCGAACTGCGCCTGCGAATCGGGAAGCGGAGTCTCGTTGCCGAGGTAGTTGATCCAGCCGGTCCCGGTGTACTCGTACGCAAGGTCGATCTGCCCGTTCAACTGTGCGTCACGGGTGCTGTTCGAGCCCTGGATATTCGTGAGATCTCGAACATCTGCGCCCGCAGCGGCCATCGCGAATTCGATGACGTATCCGAGCACGATCTGCTCGGTGAAGTCCTTGGAGCCGACGGTCATCTTCACACCCTCGAGCTCCGGAACCGGCTCGATGCTGCCGGGACCGACAGCCAGGGGCAGTGCGCCACCGGACTCGAGGCCACACGAAGCGACAAGTGTGAGGCCGATCGTGGCAACCGCGACTTTCCAGCCCCACGTTCTGGTGATCGAAGTCTTGGTCATCGTAATCCCTTGGGCCCGAGATAAGTTTCGGCGAGCGCGCCGAGCCAGTCGATCAGCAAGGCCAACGACACCGCCAGTACGGCACCGACCACGAGGGTGACGTTGTCGCGGAGCTTGTATCCGGTGTCGATCAGAATGCCGAGCCCGCCGGCACTGACCAGGAAGCACAGCGTCGCGGTGCCGACTGCCAGAACGAGCGAAGTGCGCAGTCCTGCAAGGATGTACGGGACGGCCATCGGGAATTCGAGTTGACGCAGGACCGTGAGCGAAGACATTCCCTGCCCGCGCCCGGCATCGATCAAGGTCTTGTCCACTTGCTGGTAGCCGAGGATGGTGTTGCGCAGCACCGGGAGCAGCGAATAGAACGCGATGGGAAACACGCCTATCCAGAAGCCCGTCGTTCTTGTTGCGAGATAGAACAGCACGAGCAGGCCGATGGCAGGCGCCGCGGCTCCGATGTTGGCTATTCCCACGAAGAACGGTGCCAATCGGGTGAATTTCGGCCTGGTCAGCAGGGTTCCGAGTGGAACCGCGATGGCGACGACGATGATGACCACGGCGGCCGTGATCAGTACGTGCTGCCAGGTCAGTGTGACGATGTTGTCGAGATTGATGCTCGCCTTCTGCGTCGCGTTGAGATCTCGGCTGAATGCCCAGATCAACACGCCCGCAACCAGGATCAGGACGATGACCGGTTGCACATACAGTCGCATCCGTTCCGCACGGCGCGTGGCGGCGTTCTCGGCCGCACCCAGATCGGGGGCGTCCGGTTCCATCTCAGGCGCGGAGACGCGCTCCTCTGTCGTGGCAGTCATGTTCAACCCTCGACGTTCTCGGTGTCTGGCTCTTCGTCGTGGTCGTGCGCATGCTCCTCGCGCATCTCGGAGAGATGGCTGACCAGTGTGTCGATGGTGATGAGACCGACATACTCGCCGCGCCGTCCGGTGACCACAGTGGACGCATTGCTTTCGGCGAGAAGAGCCTCCAAGGCATCCTGCAGGGTGGACTGGATGGACACGGCTTCGCCGATCTCGTTACCGACACCTCGAAGCGTCGACGCATGGGCGAGGTGGCCGGGCGAGACCCAGCGAAGCGGCCGTCCACGCTGATCGAGAATCAAGGCCCACTTCCACTTACGCGCTGCGAGTGCGGTTCTCAAATCATCGACCGAATCGGTTTCGCGGGCGGTGAGGCACTGCTTGAGTTTGATCTGGCGCACGCGTGTCAGGGTCAGCTGCTTGAGCGAGGCGTCCGCCCCGACAAATCCCGCGACCATGTCGTTTGCGGGATTGGCGAGAATCGCTTCCGGAGTGTCGTACTGCATGATGCTGGACTGATTGCCCAGCACGGCAATACGGTCACCGAGTTTGACTGCCTCGTTGAAATCGTGGGTGACGAAGACGATGGTCTTACCCAACTCCGACTGCAGACGCATCAGTTCGTCCTGCAGCAGGCCGCGGGTGATCGGGTCGACGGCACCGAAAGGCTCGTCCATCAACAAGACGGGGGGATCTGCAGCCAGGGCCCGCGCCACGCCTACACGCTGTTGCTGGCCACCGGACAACTGGCGAGGGTAGCGGTCGCGATAAGTATCGGGATCGAGGCCGACGAGGTCGAGCATCTCGTCGGTGCGAGCTGCGATACGTTTCTTGTCCCAACCGATGAGACCCGGGACGGTCGCGACGTTCTTCGCAATGGTGAAGTGCGGGAACAATCCTGCCTGCTGAATCGAGTAGCCGATGCCGCGGCGAAGCTTGTCCGGGTCGATGGACAGCGCGTCCTTGCCGTCGATGGTGATCTTGCCCGAGGTGGGTTCGATCAGACGGTTGATCATGCGCATCGTCGTCGTCTTGCCGCAACCCGAAGGTCCGACGAAGACCACGATCTCACCGGCCGGAACAGTCAGTGAAACATTGTCCACCGCTGCAGCTTTCTGGCCCGGGTAACGCTTGGTCACGGATTCGAGAACGATCTCGACCCCGGATACCTTCTGATCTGCAGATACATCAGACGGAATGGTTTCAGTCATTGCAGCCCCTTCGAAGTAGTGAGACGACCGATGACGACGTAGATTCCGTCGAGAATCAGAGCGAGAATGACGATCAGTACGGTGCCGACCAGCGCTTGAGGAACAGCGTTCGGGCTACCGACGCGCGAGAGTCCGGAGAAGATCAGGTTTCCCAGACCAGGACCCTTGGCGTACGCCGCGATGGCGAGGATGCCCATGAGCATCTGTGTGCTGACCCGCATGCCGGTGAGGATCGACGGCCACGCGATCGGCAGCTCGATTCGACTCAGAACATGCATGCGATTCATTCCGACACCGCGGGCTGCGTCCGTGATCGCCGGGTTGACCGCATCCAGACCGATGATCGTGTTCCGAATGATCGGGAGCAGGGCATACAAGATCAACGCGGTGATCGTGGGAGCGACGCCGAGACCGAGAATCGGAATGAGCAGTCCGAGGAGAGCGAATGAAGGAACCGTCAGGATCGTGCTGGCCAACGCCGTAGCGATGGAGGATCCCGCCGGGCTCCGGTAGACGAGAATGCCGATGATCACGGCGGCAATCGTCGCGATGATCACGGACTGGATAACTGCTGAAACATGTAGGTACGAGTCGGTCATCAATTGTTGTCGTCGTGCAACGACAAAATCCCATAGGGCGCCCATATTTCCGAACCCACTTTCTTCGGACTTCTGCTCGCTCGAACGTCTTCCCTCGACACCGACCGGCGCACAAGGGCTTTCCCCGCAGCCTCCGTAGGCCGAGGGGTTTCCCTCGACTGTCGTCCAAAAACTGAGATACTGCAACTAATTCCGATTGCAGCGTGTCGGATGTTGTTCTGGACGTGAGATTTTGCGGGACGCGGGTAGGTACCCACTGCGTGCGGAGTTGAAACGTGCTGGAGACAGCAAACGCTCGAGACAGCAATGCGGGAGGGCTCCGGAGAACCCTCCCGCATTGTGGGAACTGTACGAGTCGGCCTCAGGCCCAGCTGAGCGCATCCTCATTGGACAGCCGCGGCAGACGGTCGAACCACGGGTTCTCGCCGGGATGGCCGATGTTGACCACCAGGGTGGTCTTGAAGCGTCCGTCCGCGAAGAACTCGCCGTCGATGCCGTCGGCGTCGAAGCCGGCCATCGGGCCGGCGACCAGGCCCTGCGCCCGAATCGCGAGGATCACGTAACCAGCCTGCAGTGCGGCGTTGAACTTGCTGCTCGATGTGGCGGCAGCGTCGTCGGACTCGAAGTAGTCCTTCATCTCCGGACGGATGGGGAACAGTGCCGGAATGTGCTCGTAGAACTTGGTGTCAACGGCAAGAACCGCGACAGCAGGCGCCGATGCGGTCTTGGCCTTGTTGCCGTCGGACATGTGCTCGACGAGGCGCGCTTTGCCCTCCTCCGTACGCACGAACAGCACGCGCAGTGGATTGGTGTTGGCCGCGGTCGGTGCCCACTTTGCGAGCTCCCAGATCGCAGTCAGTTCGTCGTCGGTGACCGGTTCGTTGGAGAAGGAGTTTGCCGTGCGGGCTGCTGTGAAGAGCAGTTCACGGCCGGCTGCGTCGAGCTGCTGTGCGGTAAATGGGGTGGCTGCGTCGAGTGACATCGGTGGTTCCGTTTCCGTTGTAGCTCATCCGAGCGTTACCCGGTAAAGCTAGTTGCTAGTAAAAAGAAAGTACTTGGATACGGTAGCACCAGTCGTAGGGTTCAGCGCTGGGGAGTGACGAGTCAGACCGTCTGGGTGGCGAGAATCCTCACCGCCAGATCCTCGATCGCGCACTGTCGTGATTCGAGGCGGACGCGCGTGAGGTCGTTGATCATGCTGATGGTTGCCAACACCGTCGCCCGCGCATCCGCAGTTTCGTTGCCGAGCAGGTGTACCCACTCGTCGATGTACTCGCGTTGTGCAATGTGCGTCGAGGCCTGCGCTTCTTCGGGCAAGTTCGCTGTTTCTTCGATGAGAATGGCAATCGCGCTGTCGGGTGAGATCACCGAGTTGGTGTACGAATGTACGACGCGGGCAATCGCGTCTTCCCGTGAGTCTGCGTTCCTCAAAGCCTGGACCAGGCCGAGCCGGAGTGTTTCGTTCCCGCGGGCCAGAATTGCTTGCAGCACTTCGGCTTTACTTCCGAAATGGGTGTAGATGCTCGAACTCGGAACACCGGCGGCGCTGCCGATGTCGTCCATTGTCACGGATCGGTAGCCGCGTTGATCGAACAGCGTGATTGCGGCGCCCATCAAACTTTCGCGACGCGAAGTGTGGCTGAAGTTCGAAGTCGGCTGGGGCTGTGCCGCCGGCTCCTCGGGAAGGACCGGAGCGGTACGAACGACATCGAACAACCTGGCCAACAAAGCCTCGAAGCGCTTCCGAGGAAGCGTCGTGCGGTGTCGAGCGGGGCTGAACGCGATACTGGTGAGTGCCCACCCCAGAACGACGGAATCGGGAACCGACAGGTCGGGACGCTCGTGTCGAAGGGCGGCTGCGACCCGGCTCGTGACTTCCCGAACTCCGGCACGCGCCTCCGTTCTGCGCTCGGGGGTCAGGTTACGGGCCTCCTGATCGAAGAGAAGACTACGGAAGTTGTTGTCGAGTCCGTAACGAACCAGTGCCGTGAAGACCACCTTGGAATCGGTTCGATCGACCTCGTCGAGGATCGCGAGGATCGAAGACGAGCCGTCGAGCATTGCCTGCGCGAGGAGTTCCTGCTTGTTCGGGAAGTGGCGGTACAGCGCGCCTGCGGTGATGCCCACCGCAGACGCGATGCCTTCCATGCTGACGTTGTGGTACCCCGAGCGGCCGAACTGTTCACGAGCCACGGTGATGATCTGCGCCTTGCGGTTGCGTGGGCGCAACGTCTTCTTCGGGGTCGTTTTCGGCGCGGCCGGCCGGTCCGGCGAGGCCGCAGGTGTGCCGTCCGATGTATCGATCGTCATGGGGCCCTCGAGGTCGGTGGCGTGGTCAGGTGATGGTGCTGGTTGCCAAGTCGGAGAACTGCCTGCGGAGTTCTCTCTTGAGTATCTTGCCAGCCGGGGACACGGGCATTTGCTCGACGATGGTGATACTTCGCGGAGACTTGTAGCCGGCAATCAGCGTCTTCGAGTGTGCGCGGACTTCTTCGCACGTCAAAGACACCCCGGGACGCACGACCAGGACCGCGTGGACTCGTTCGCCGTACTGATCGTCGGGTACGCCGATCACAGCGCAGCTGATTACGTCCGGATGTGTGGCCAGTGCGTTTTCGACCTCCGTCGAATAGACGTTCTCACCACCCGAGATGATCATGTCCTTGAGCCGATCCACGACGAAGAGATACCCGGCTTCGTCCATGTAGCCTCCGTCGCCGGTGTACAGCCAACCGTCGCGCAATGCCGATCGTGTTTCTTCCGGCCGATTCCAGTAGCCGCACATGATGTTGCCGCCGCGGGCGATGATTTCGCCGACCTCACCGCGAGGAAGCTCGTTGCCGTTCTCGTCGACCACCTGAATCTCGACGTGTCCCATCGGCCGACCGGCAGATTTCAGGCGGGTCGCGTCGACGTGATCTTCTGCGCTCAGGCTGGTGAGTCCGGGTCCGGCCTCGGTCATGCCGTACCCCTGCATGAAGGCTGCCTGCGGAAAAGCCTGTTGCGCTTGCCGAAGCAAGGTTTCGGAGATCGGGGAAGCACCGTACTGCACGGCCAGGATGCTGGACAGGTCCCGGTTCGTCCGGTCCGGATGACGAATCAGCATTTGAATCATCGTGGGTACCAACAGCATCGACGTAACTTTGTGCTGCTCGATCAAGCGCAGTGCGGTGGCCGGTTCGAAACTTGGCTGAATCACCAACGTCGCCCCGACAGTGTTACGGCCGATCCAATTTGCCAGCGACGCAAGATGAAACATCGGGGCGGTGATCAGAGCCAGGCCGTCGGTACCAGGCGTTCTGTTACTGGCCACTGCGCCGAGGCTCGACGTCACGAGGTTGGCGTGGGTGAGCATGACCCCCTTGGGGTGACCGCTGGTTCCGCCGGTATAGAAGATTCCGGCCAGGGTGTCACCGCCGAGTCGCAGGTCCGGTGTGGGTTCGCTCGAGGCGATCAGATTCTCGTAGTCGAGAGCGCCGGCCGGCGTCGGCAGTTCGCCGGCATGTATCACTACGGCGAGCTGTGGGAACAACACCCGTACCTCGTCGAGTAGCGGCAGAAAGGTGTCGTCGACGACCAGCACTCGTGTATCGGAATCGTCCAGCGCAAAAGCGATCTCGGCAGCGCTCCATCTGGTGTTGAGCGGATTGACCGCGCCTCCCATCCACCAGGTGGCAAAGAAGTACTCGTGATAGCGGTCGGAGTTGAGCGACAGTATCGCGACGCGATCGCCTACCTGCACACCGAGGTCACGGAAAGCGCCCGCAAGACGGGTTACTCTCCCGCCGACCTCGGCGCAGGTGCGGAAACGGTCCCCACACACGGTCATGGGCTGGTCAGGGCGTTGCTGCATTGATCGTTGCAGAGACTGAGTCAAGTACATGGGGACCGCTCCTTTCGGGAAACGTGAGGTCAGCGACTGCCGCCGTCGCACACCAGGCATTGGCCGCTGACGTAGTCGGTTTCGGGCAGGCAGAGCGCAAATACCGCGCCGGCCGCTTCGTCCGGACGTCCGGCGCGGCCCAGTGGGATGGTCCGCTCGGCTGCCGCCAGGAGCTGCGGGTTGACGCCGACTTTGATCTCGCGACCCTCGACGTCGATGGTCGAGTTACCGTCCGCCGACGCTTCCGTCAGGCGGGTGTTGATCAGACCGTACGCAACGGCATTGACGTTGACCTTGTAACGACCCCACTCACGCGCAAGGGTCTTGCTCAAGCCGATGATCCCGGCCTTGGCGGCTGCGTAGTTGGACTGTCCGGCATTGCCCACCACTCCGGCATTGGAGGAGATGTTGACAACCTTGCGGTGGTAGTCGGTGGGATTGGCCTTGATGTAGGGCTGAGCGGCGCGCAGGATCTGGAACGGTGCCTTCAGATGCAGATCGAGAATCGTGTCCCACTGCTCGTCGGTCATCTTCTGGATGACGTTGTCCCAGGTGAACCCGGCATTGTTGACGATGATGTCGAGGCCGCCGAAGGTATCGATTGCGGTGTTGACGAATCGATCCGCAAAACCTTCTTCGGTGACCGAACCGACGCACGCCACTGCCTTGCCACCGGCCGCGATGATCTCCTCGACCGTCTCCTTGGCCGGGCCCGGATCAAGATCGTTGACTACGACGCTCGCGCCTTCCGCGGCGAACTTCATGGCGATGGCGCGGCCGATACCACGGCCGGATCCGGTGACGAGTGCTGTCCTGTTGTCGAGCTTGCCCATGTCGGGGTTCCTTTCGGTAGAGAGAGTTTTCAAGCGGCTACGACGGCGTCGCCGCGCAGGGTGACGGTGCCGTCGGAGAGAGTGACGGCAATATCGAGATGGGCCAGGCCGTCCTCGACCTTGGTGACGGTCCCGGTGCACGTCGGCTTGGCGTGCAGCGGTGTGATGGAGGCAAAGCGAACACTGTAGGCGCGGATGCGTTCCTGCGGAACGTAATTGGTCAGCAATCGACCGAGGTAGGCCATCGAGAGCATGCCGTGTGCGAACACGTCGTCCATTCCGCCGGAGCGAGCGACGTCGAGATCGATGTGCATCGGATTGTGGTCACCCGAAGCTCCGGCGTAGAGCGCGAGAGTGGTGCGACTGATCTCGGGCAATTCCAGGGAGGGAAGAACGTCACCTGTTTTCATTTCTGCGCCTTAGGGTTTCGAACGACCAGGGTGTTGGTGAGGCGGGCGATCAACTCGCCGTCGCGGGTGACCTCGGCGGTCCGGACAAGGAAGTCCAAGGCGCCGTTCTTCTTCGAGTACACGTCCGTGACCTTGCCGTTGTAGGCAAGTGTGTCGCCGGCATAGGCGAGTGCGTGATATTCGAAGGACTGCTCGCCGTGCAGGACGTACCTCATGTCGATTTTCAGCGATCGGACCAGGGCAAACGGGTCCGGTTTTTCCATGTCGAGGCAGAACAGGAATGTCGGCGGTACCACCAGGTCACGATGCCCCGCAGCCTTGGCGGCCTCGACGTCTCCGTAGATCGGGTTGGTCTCACCGATGGCCTGGGCGAAGAAGCGCAGGCGTCCGCGCTCGACCAGTGCCTCGTGGCCCGGGATGATCGTTCCGACGACGGACGGATCGAGCGCCATGTCAGCCCACCTTCTTGAAGATGCTGACCACACACGCACCGCCGAGTCCGAGGTTGTGCTGCAGTCCGATTCGTGCTCCTTCGACCTGCCGCTTGCCGGCCTGACCGCGCAGTTGCCAGACCAGTTCGGCGCACTGGGCAAGACCGGTGGCGCCGAGGGGGTGGCCCTTTGACAGCAGGCCTCCCGACGGGTTGGTGACTACTCGTCCGCCGTAGGTGTTGTCGCCGTCCAGGATGAACTTCTCGGCAGTACCTTCGGGCGTGAGGCCAAGACCTTCGTACGTGATGAGTTCGTTGGCGGAGAAGCAGTCGTGCAGTTCCACGACCTGAACGTCCTCAGGTCCGATGCCTGCGGCTTCGTAAACCTGCGCAGCTGCGGCAGCCGTCATGTCGTAGCCGACGACCTTCATCATGTCGCGGTCCTCGAAAGTGCTTGGTGTATCGGTGGTCAGGGCCTGTGCCTCGATCACTACGTCAGCCGCCAGCCCGTGCTTGCGGGCGAACTCTTCGCTGCAGACGACAGCGGCAGCGGCGCCACAGGTGGGTGGGCAGCACTGGTAACGAGTGAGCGGGCCGAAGATGTGCGGTGACTCCAGCACCTGCTCTTCGGTGAGAAGATCACGGAAGACCGCGTTGGGATTGTTGGCCGCGTGCTTACGGGCCTTGACCGAGATCTTTGCGAAGGTCTCGGGCTTGGTGCCGTACTTCTCCATGTGCGAAAGTCCTGCGCCACCGAACATCTGGGCTGCGCGCGGTGCGTCGTGGACGCCTTGGATCTCGGTCATCAGATCGTCGAAACGGAACATCGGCGCTGGGCGGTCGTCCCAGACCCGCTTGAGCGCACCGGGTTTCATCTGCTCGAAGCCGACAGCCAATGCGCATTCGACGGCGCCGCTCGCGACGGCTTGGCGTGCGAGGAAAAGGGCCGACGAGCCTGTGGCGCAGTTGTTGTTGACGTTGATGACCGGGATTCCGGTGAGCCCGAGACCGTAGACGGCGGCCTGTCCGGCAGTGGAATCGCCGTAAACGTAGCCGGCATAGGCCTGCTGGACCAGCGAGTAGTCGATACCGGCGTCGTCGAGGGCGGCACGGGCGGCCGTCTCTCCCATGACGTTGTAGTTCTCACTCTTGCCCGGCTTGGTGAACGGGATCATTCCCACTCCGGCAACATGGACTTTTCTGGTCACGATTGTCTCCTAAATGATCGGATGAAGATTTACTTAACACCACCATTCGAGTTTTGTCTACTGGGTCACAATGCGTATTTACGAGGGACTTTCGTCGCGATATCCGGCAGATTGTCGACGAAGGTGGACAATTTCACGAGGCTATTGCGTCGGAGTGTCGATTGATGATTTACTTTCTGGGCGGCAAGGTGGCGTGCGTCACAGAGTAGGTGCCCGGCGGTTGAATCGACCACGAATCGACCACATCGGGTTGGCACCGGACCGGTCTCCGAGTCCCGCATCCAGTACTTCGGTGCTGAGATCAGTTCACCCAGCTTCTGTTTCGCATTGCGCTCACTCCGTGGCGCAGTTGTCGCACTTGCCTGAGAGGATCGATGAGAATGACGTTGAGCAAGCCGGCTCTTCCCACCGCCGCACCACCGCGAGAAGTAGGGGAATCCCGAGTGCGGGCATGGGGGCTCACCGGAGTTCTCGTTCTCCTTGTCGTCGTCAACTGGGCTGACAAGGCAGTCTTCGGCCTGGTTGCACAGCCGCTGGCCAAGGAATTCGGGCTGACCTCTGCACAGATCGGACTGGTCGGCAGTGCATTCTTCCTGGCCTTCACCGTCGGTGGCTTCTTTGCCGGGGTACTGCACAAGTGGATGTCGCTGCGGTGGTTGCTGGTTCTGCTCTCACTGGGGTGGGCAGCGTCGATGATCCCGCTCGTCGTGGTTGCCGGTTTCGGCATGCTTCTGTTCACGCGCATGATGCTCGGATTCTTCGAGGGACCAGCGGGTGCGCTGGTTCACACGGGTGTCTACTCGTGGCATCCTGCGGAAAAGCGTGGTCTGCCAGGAGCTTTCCTGGCTTCCGGTGCCTCTATCGCGAAGATTGCGATCGCGCCGCTGATGGCCTTGGCTGTAGCCAGTTGGGGGTGGCGAGCAACGTTCGTCATCCTTGCCGGGGTCGGCGTGGTCTGGTGCGTCCTGTGGTTGTTCACCTGGAAAGAGGGGCCGTACATGCAGCGGCCGGTCAGGAAGTCCGAGCGGGAGACCACAACGGCCACAGACTCGGTGGTTGTCGCTAAGGTGCCGCTGACGAAGATCTTCTTCACGCCGACATTCCTCGGTGCGCTTGCCGCGGTGTTCACCATGTACGCTCTCATCACGGTGGTGCTCACGTGGCTGCCGTCGTACTTCGAAGTGGGACTTGGATACTCGCGGGTTCAGGCGGGAACCATGTTCGGCATTCCCAGCATCGCGGGACTGTTCTTCATGTTCCTGTGCACGTCGATCAGTGACAGGCTGATGGCGCGGGGTGCCAGCTCTCGGATCCTGCGCGGTATCGTTCCCGGAATTGCCCTGCTGATCTGTGGGCTTGCCCTCGTCAGCATGCCGTTCATCAAGACTCCGATCGTTGCGGTGCTCGTGGTATCAGTGGGTTACGGCATCGGGACGGTCATCATTCCGCAGTTCAACGCAGCGATCTCCGAAATCTGCCCGCCGCAGCAGATGGCCTCGGTACTGGGTGTTTTCATGGCTCTGATGGCCACCGGCGGTCTGATCGCTCCCTACCTCACCGGCGTCATCGTCGACAGCGCCGCAACCCCGGCCGAGGGATACGCCACCGCATTCCAGATCTTCGGAATCGCGACTGTCATCGGTGCCGTCATCGCGCTCTGCGCCGTCAACGCCACCCGCGATCGGGTGCGAATCCTCGGCTGAGCACTACTCACTTTCATTTCACAATATCCAGGAGAAACAATGCAGCGCACAGTATTCAACGAAGAGCACGAGGATTTCCGCAAGGTCATCCGTAGCTTCATCGAAGCCGAGGTAGTGCCCAACTTCTCCGATTGGGAGCGCGAGGGCATGGTGCCCCGCGACTTCTATCGCCAGCTCGGCAAGCTCGGCGTTCTCGGAATGACGGTTCCCGTGCAGTACGGCGGAGCGGGTGAAACAAGCTTCAAGTTCCAGGCTGCCCTGACCGAAGAGACGGCTCGTGCGGCAGTCAGCTTTGGCGCATTCGGTGTACACACCGGCCTGGTCCTGCCATACATCCTGACCTACGGAACCGAAGAGCAGAAGCAGCGTTGGCTGCCCGATTTCATCAGTGGCGACATGATGACTGCCATCGCGATGACCGAACCGGGCACCGGCTCGGACCTGGCGGGCATCAAGACCACGGCCAAACGGTCCGAGGACGGCACTCACTATGTTCTCAACGGCGCAAAGACATTCATCACCGGCGGCGTTCAGGCTGATCGGGTTCTCGTGATCTGCCGTACGTCACCGCCGACGGCAGCGAACCGTCGCGCCGGGTTGAGCATCCTCGCAGTGGACACGTCGAGCGAAGGCTACGAGGTCGGTCGCAAGCTCGAGAAGATCGGCATGCGCACTTCGGACACGGCAGAGCTTTCCTTCACCGACGTGCGGGTGCCGGCCGAGGATCTACTCGGTGAGGAAGGCGCAGCGTTCGGTTACCTGGCCAACAACCTTCCGCAGGAGCGACTGATGATCGCGGTCACCCAGACCGCCGCGGCCGTCGGAGCTATCGAGTTCGCTTCTGCCTACGTGCGTGACCGCAAGGTGTTCGGCCAGGCGGTGGCGGAGTTCCAGAACACCAAGTTCGTCATCGCCGAGTGCATCGCCAAGGTGGAGGCTGCTCAGTGCATGGTCGACCGGGCTCTGGAATTACACGAGACCGGCGACCTCAGTGTTGCCGACGCCGCCAAGGCAAAGCTGTTCTGCACCGAGACGGCAGCCGAGGTCATCGACAAGTGCTTGCAGCTTCACGGGGGCTACGGCTACATGCTGGAATACCCCATCGCGCGTCTGTACGCGGACACCCGTGTGTCGCGCATCTACGGCGGAACCAACGAAGTGATGAAGACGATCATCGCCAAAGCGGCCGGGTTCTGAACGAATCGAGGGAAACCATGGCAGAGCTTCTCTACGACGTCGATGACGGTGTCGCCACGATGACTCTGAACCGACCGGATCGACGCAACGCGATTACGTACACGCTGCTCACCGAGCTGCAGAACGCGCTTACGTCGGCCGCCGGTGACGAGGCCGTGAGAGTCGTCGTGCTCACGGGCGCTGGAGGGAACTTTTCGGTCGGTCGCGATCAGTCCGGTGATCGGTCGAGCCGTGTAGTGCGGGGTGATTCACAGCAAGAGGATCGCACTCGCTTGCTTGATGTTTCACGGGTGATACCAACTTTGGTGCAGCATCCCAAGCCTACGGTGGCGGTGATTCGCGGTGGCTGTGCGGGCGCCGGCTTGAGTCTCGCTCTGGCGTGCGATCTTCGCTATGCCGGAGCCGATGCGATGTTCAACACGGCCTTCCTGGGGGCTGGAATGTCCGGTGACATGGGAATGGCGTGGTTGCTGACCCGCGCAGCGGGCACATCGAAGGCGCGGGAATTGATGCTGCTGTCCGAACGAATCAAAGCTGATCGCGCTGCCTCATTCGGAATGATTCACGAGGCTTTCGCCGAAGAATCGCTGGAAGCGAGGACTACGGAAATTGTTCAGCGGCTCTCTGTTTCGGCACCGTTGGCAGTGCGTGGTGCAAAGCTGAACCTCGATTCGGCGATGTCGCGGCCGCTGTCCGAATTCTTGATGGACGAAGCCGACCGGCTGATCACGTGCGCGTATTCCGAAGACGTGGAGGAAGCGCGCTCGGCATTCCTCGAGAAACGAGTACCGCACTTCACGGGCCGCTGAAAAGAACTGGAACACATTGTTATCGGGATCAGGAGAGTGAACGAGAATGTACTTGACTCAGGGTTTACATCGGTCGGTCCAGCGTGAACCCGACGCGATCGCCGTCGTTGACGGGCAGCGCCAGTTGACGTTCGCTCAACTGGAGAGTCGCGTTGCGCGATTGGCCGGTATGTTCACGTCGTACGGGCTCGACCGAGGTGACCGGGTAGGGATACTGGCCACGAACTGTCTCGAGTATGTCGAATACTCCTTCGCCTGTGCCTGGGCGTCGATGGTCGCGTCCCCGGTGAACAACCGCTGGAGTCCCGACGAGATGGCATTTCACATCGAAGACGCCGGAATCACAGTGCTTCTCGTGGACGGACCGCGCCTGGCCGCTGCGCTGGAACTGCGTGAACGGTGCGCTGTACTGGAGACCGTGATCGTATTCGGTGCGGCGGATCTGCCCGGCGATACGGTCGACTACGACTCTGCTTTGGCGCTGCACGGTCCGATTCCCGATACTCATGCAGATCCCGATGCATTGGCGCTGCTCATGTACACCGGCGGAACTACAGGCCGCCCCAAAGGTGTCATGCTGAGCGCAGGCCAGATCCTGACATCGGTGCTCGGAGTCCTTGCCGGTAGTGGTGAGCCGAATCTGCCAGGCCGCTCCCTGCACGTGGCGCCCCTGTTCCACCTCGCAGCCTTCGCCGGTTTGGTCCAGGCCTCGGTTACCGGATCCGTGCACGTTTTGATGGGGGACTTCACCGTCGAGAAACTCGTCGAAACCATTGCAGAGAAGGAAGTTACACAATCTCTGCTCGTGCCGACAATGGTGCAAGCGATGCTCGAATACGCTGATCGGACAGGTCTGCCGATCGACAGTCTCACCTCGATCACCTACGGCGCATCGCCGATGCCCGAACCACTGGTTCGGCGCTTGATCGAACGATCACCTGATCTTCGACTGCGCCAGGGCTACGGAATGACCGAGTTGGCCCCGGCAGCAACACTTCTCCGCGACGACGACCACCGCAATCCTGATCACCCGGAACGACTGCGATCAGTGGGACGTGCTGCGCCACACACCGAGGTGCGGATTGTCGACGCAACCGACACGGAGCTTCCGCGTGGCGATATCGGTGAGGTCGTCGTGCGGGGCTCGAACGTCATGATGGGTTACTGGAACAACGAGGCGGAGACGGCGCACGCGGTGCGCAGTGGATGGATGCATACCGGTGACCTCGGCTTCATGGACGAGCACGGCTACGTGTTTCTCGTAGACCGACTCAAGGACATGATCATCTCGGGCGGCGAGAATGTCTACAGTGCCGAAGTCGAAGCCGCCCTGTCCCAGCATCCCGGTGTGAGCAGTTGCGCGGTCATCGGAGTACCCGACGACAAGTGGGGAGAACGCGTACATGCAGTGGTGGTACGCACACCTGAAAACAATTCGAGCGGTGATGAACTCCGAGATTTTGTCGGCGAGCGTATAGCTCGGTACAAGGCGCCGCGGTCGGTCGATTTCGTCGACGCACTCCCGCTGTCGCCGGTAGGGAAGATCCTCAAGCGCACTCTGCGTGAGACCTACCGGTGACACAGCCATCTTCCCAACATGCTTCCAGGAGTAGAACCGTGATCGACCCACAGATTCGCGACCTCGATTTCGACGCCTATCGGCAGGTGATCCGCGATTTCACCGACAATGAGCTCATTCCTCGTGAGAACGAAATGGTCGCTGCTGGTGAGGTTCCCGCCGACCTCGTGACAAGGATGGCCGAGGTCGGACTATTCGGCATCACGCTTCCGAGGAGCGTCGGTGGGTTGGGGTGGACCGTCGAACAGCAGGTGCTGCTGACTTTCGAGTTCACCCGGTCATCGGCGGTGTACCGTTCCCGATTCTCGACCAGTATCGGACTGGCTTCGCAGATCCTCCTCGAATACGGCACCGACGCTCAGCGTGAACAGTATCTACCGGCGATGGCGGCGGGGGAGTGCGTCATGGCGTTTGCTCTCACCGAGGAGCAGGCGGGTAGTGACGCCTCCGCCGTGCGCGCCACCGCTACCCACACCCCGGACGGCTACGTCATCAACGGTGAGAAGCGCTTCATCACCAACGGAGCGTGGGCTGATGTTCTGGTGGTGTTCGCCCGCACCGCGGACGGCGAGATTTCATCCTTCCTCGTAGATCGGGAATCGCCGGGGGTACAGACCCGGGTGCCTGAATTGATGAACGGTCATGCCGAAGGCCCAGTCGCCGAGATCAGCCTGCGTGAGGTTGTGGTGAGCGCCGACCGGTTGATCGGCGGTGCAACAGGTTTGGGGATGATTCACGCGATGCGCGGAATCAACCAGGCTCGCACCCACGTTGCCGCGACCGCAGTCGGTCAGGCGACTCGGATGCTCACGGAGGCAATGAAATACGCGGGCTCTCGTGAGCAGTTCGACCAACCTTTGGCCGAGTTCGGTGCCGTGCAGGCGATGCTCGGACGCAGCTATGCGGAACTCGAGGCAGGACGAGCGATGATCCTCGCCTGCGCCCGTGAGTTCGACCGCGGAACGCCGCCGCGTCATCGGATTGCCGCGGCAAAGCTGTACTGCACCGAGATGGCGTCGGTGGTCGGGGACCGGGCGGTGCAGGTGCTCGGCGGGGTCGGCATCGTCGGCAATCACCCGGTACCGCGTATGTGGCGGGATGTGCGTGCCTTGCGGATCTACGAAGGTGCCTCTCAAATTCACGAACGCAACCTCGCCCGGGCGCTGCCGTCATTACTCGGCTGAAACCCGTACCTACACAAATATTTCGACTCGAGAGAAAACCGAGGGACAATCATGGGTACCACCACAGGCCGCGGACCGCTCGCCGGACTTCGCGTCGTAGAGCTTGCCGGAATCGGTCCAGGTCCCCACGCAGCGACGTTGCTCGCTGATCTCGGCGCTGACGTCGTCCGTGTTCAACGCGCCGGTCGGATCCCCGGTCCCGGTCAGCCACGGGATCAGACCCAGCGTGGGCGTCGTATCTGCGAGGTGGACCTCAAGGACCCTGCCGGCGTCGACATTGTTCTCGGATTGATCGAGCGTGCGGACGTGCTCATCGAGGGTTTCCGTCCTGGGGTCACCGAGCGGCTCGGCCTCGGTCCGGAGGTTGCGCTGGAACGGAATCCAGCCCTGGTGTACGGCCGGATGACAGGATGGGGTCAGGAGGGGCCGCTTTCGCAGGCTGCCGGGCACGACATCAACTACATCTCGCTGACCGGCGTCCTGCACGCGATAGGTCGTGCCGGTGAGCGTCCGGTTCCGCCGCTCAACATGGTGGGAGACTTCGGTGGTGGCTCGATGTTTCTGTTGTTCGGAGTACTTGCCGCGCTCTTCGAGCGACAGAAGTCCGGGCAGGGTCAGGTTGTCGATGCCGCAATGGTCGACGGGACGCTGGCGCTGTCACACATGATGTGGAGTTTCCGGGGTCTCGGACGCTGGTCTGACGAACGCGGTGTGAACATGCTCGACACCGGCGCCCCGTACTACGACACTTACGAGACATCCGACGGCAGATACATGGCAGTCGGTGCCGTCGAACCACAGTTCTATGCACTACTTCTGGCCGGTTTGGGACTTGATCCCGCGACGTTGCCGAGCCAGAACGACAAGAGTGCATGGCCGCACACGAAGAAGGTGTTTGCCGATGTGTTCGCGTCCAAGACACGCGACGAGTGGGCGGCGATCTTCGACGGCACCGACGCGTGTACGACACCGGTTCTGACGTTTGCGGAAGCCTCATCCAATCCCCATGTTGCCCAGCGTGGTTCGCTCGTGGAACTGGACGGGGTCACTCAGCATCGTCCGGCGCCGCGATTTTCCCGCTCCGATCCGGGTCTGCCGTCGGCCCCCGCCGCTGAAGCCGTCGATGCAGGGACGTTGTGGACGTGACGCTCACCGAATCGCGAGAACTCGAGTCCTTCGACCTGCACACGTTGCTGAGCCTGGACGACGTCGGACCCGACAGATTCCAGGGTTACTGTCACGCAGGTTCTCCCGGGCGTATCTTCGGCGGGCATCTCGCGGCACAGGGTTTGACCGCCGCTGGTCGGACAGTGCCTGCGACTGCGGTGGTGCATTCCCTTCACGGATACTTCCTCAGCTCAGGCGATCCGCGGCAGCCCATCACCTACGAAGTCGGTCGTCTTCGTGACGGACGTACGTACTGGTCCCGTCAGGTCACTGCCCTGCAACTGGGCACGCCGATCTTCACACTGTCCGTGTCCTTCAAACTTCCGGAGGACAGCACCGATCGACAGGGGGAGATGCCCGTCGTACCTGCTCCGGAGGACCTTCCCGATCCATACGAGCGCTGGGCGAGTGCGCGCGCCGACGAGTTCCGCGACAACAAGACACATCGTGCGATGGACATGAGATTCGTTGCCGACGAGGGTGAGCGCGAGCGGGGGTCGGTCGCACAGTCGGTGTGGTTCAAACCGAATCACGCTTTTCCTGACGAACCGTTGTTCCACGCTGGTGTGCTCACCTACGCGTCGGACTTGTCCTTGGCATCGACGGCCTCACTCGACATCCAGCCCCACCGGTCGTTGATGGTCGGACCTTCGCGAGTGCTGATGGCGTCACTTGATCACGCGATCTGGTTTCACCGACCTTTCCGGGCCGACGAATGGATGCTCTTCGCCCAGGAAAGCAACTCCGCCACTGACGGTCGGGGATTCTCGACGGGCCACTTCTGGACACGCGACGGCGTCTTGGCTGCAACCGTCGCCCAGGAGTCGCTCTTGCGGCGAGTTGACGGGCCACAGTCGCCTCGGGCCTAGGATGAAGCAATGTCTGGGAAGAGCGAAGCCGAGCACCAACCACGCGTCTGTGACGCGGCGTTGGCGCGCGCTTTCAGCTTTCTCGGCAAACGCTGGAACGGGGTGATCCTGGCGACGCTCCTCGGTGGTCCGGCGGGATTTGCGGAACTCAAGCGTGCAGTGGGCAAGATCAGCGACTCCGTGCTCTCGGACCGATTGACCGAACTGGCTGGTGCGGGCCTGGTCACGCGGACCGTCGACGCCGGCCCGCCCATCGCTGTGGAGTACGAACTCACGGCGTCGGGGCAGGCGCTGCTCCCCGCTCTCAGTGAACTGACAACGTGGGCAGCCGAAAACCTGCCACCCGAGAGTTGCCCGAACTGACCTATTGCGTGTGAACAGTCTTGTGAGATTCGTACCAGGTGTCACCTGCCGGTTCTCCCGCCAAGTTCCAACTCCACGAGACTGTCGGAGTGATGCGTGAATAGATTCCGGGACCGACCATTCCTACCCTTTCGATCGGCCGCTCAGCGACTCCGTAGATCCTGATCCCGCGCGCGACAAACGGCTCGAATGACGGCATGTCGTCGATGACGAGGGCTACTTCGAGTTGTCCTGACCCGATATTGCGGAACTTCTTGGTTTTCAGGACACTCTGGCCGCCCCCGCCGATCCAGAAGTGGGCCCCGTCGTATTCGAAGGCCAATGGCACGACGTCTGGTTGCCCGTGCGGTGAGAGCGTCGCTACGCGCGCCAGTGGCTGCGACTGCATGTATGCGATTTCTTCTTCCGTGAATGCCATCTGTTCTCCTTCGGGGACGAAACACGTACGCAACGTGGATGCAACGTAATCAAAACTAGTGTTCTGGATCACACAGTGTTCGTGTGGTCGAGAGGCCTTTGGTCACGAATCTGTGGGCAGAACGGGTCCTGGTTCGCTACCGGTGGTGGATGAGGACAAGGTTCCGCGGGTTGAGCACACAGCTCGCGGAACCGCCCCACCACACGCCCCGACGAGGGCACCGGCCGACAGGAGTTCAGGTGTCCGTAGTTGCGGAAGTCTCGGCGATTGATTTCGCGGAGACCGAATTCGATTGGGCGCAGCGATCGACGCGGATTCGTGAAGTCGACCCACTCGTTCCGGGGCCACCATCCTTGGCGATGTGTCTGAGCGAGCCGACGCGCGGACTGGTCGACATCGCTTCACTGCTTCTCGCGGCTCCTTGGTTGCTTCGATCGCCGCGTGGGGACGGGCATCCGGTCCTCGTTCTCCCCGGATTGCTGACTTCGGACGTGTCGACTCTCGCCTTGAGGACGTACCTGAGCTTTCTCGGATACCGGGTTCACGGTTGGAATCTGGGTCTGAACACCGGTCCGACGGCGACGGTGGTCGACGGATTGCCTGCCGCATTGGCCGAGGTAGCTGATCGATACGAGCAGAAGGTGTCGGTGATCGGCTGGAGTTTGGGCGGTATCTACGCTCGAAAGCTGGCGAGGGATCTGCCGGATTCCGTACGTCAGGTAGTGACACTCGGAAGTCCTTTCGCTCTCACCAGTCTGGAGCAGACGAGAGTCGGATCTCTCTACGCTCGTTTGTCCGGTAATCACGCGATACTGCCTCCGGTCGACGGCATCGAATCCGAACAGGGATCGCCTATTTCCGTTCCTGCCACGTCGGTCTACTCCAGGCACGACGGTATCGTTCCATGGCAAGCGTGCTGTGAAACCTCGGCAGGCCTGTCGGAAAGCATTGCGGTGCAAGGCAGTCATATGGGGTTGACCCACAACCCGTCGGCGTTGTGGACCGTTGCCGATCGTCTGGCACAGGACGTCGACAACTGGCAACCTTTTGCGGCTCCGAAACGGCTTCGACGCATGTTTCCCTGCTGAGGTACGAGGCTGGGGTGTGGGGGAGAACCCTGAGTCCGACGCGGGGACGGACTCGTACCTGAGGACACACCGCGACGGAAAAGATGGGTCCATGGCCTGATGCGCACAGGTGGATCGGCGGCGGATAGTGGAGGTCGACGCGGATGAACCGCGAGTTCCGTTGAAAGGAAACAACACATGACCTCCCCGATGAAGACCCGCAAGCTCACCCGCGCCCGCTCGGGAGCAATGTTCGGTGGGGTGTGCGCCGGAATCGCTCGATACTTCGGTTGGAAGTCGTCGACTGTCCGCTTGCTGTTCGTGCTCTCGTGCCTGCTGCCCGGCCCGCAGTTTCTGATCTACATCGTGATGTGGATCTTCATTCCTCGTGAGCAGATCTGACCGAACCGCTCAACGGCGGCGGTCTTTCAGGCATTGCTTGGCCTCGTGCAATTCCTCCGAACTCAGCGGAGGAAGGGGGAGTGCGTCACGGTGCAAGCCCTCCGTGCGTAGACCGTCGAGCATCACCGAGAGGTATCGACGCCACACGGTCGGGTTGACGGGCTGAGCAAATTCGGTGACTGCGCCCACCATGAAGATGAGGCCGAACAGGTCCGTCGGTACGGCATCGGGGCGCAGCATCCCGGCCTCCTGGGCCCGGTAGAAGATCCTCTCGACCGACGGTTCGATGATGGATCGTTGGCATGCGACTTGCTCGCATCCCTCGTCGGTTCCATTCAGGACGTCTTTGAGCCCGCGGTTGACCGACATACGGCTGCAGGCGAATTCGGCAAAGGTGACCAGGCCGTCCCACGGATCCGGATTGGCGAGTGACGCGTCCGCGGCCGCCGCCATGTCGGCGAAGTTCTGTTGGAAGACTCCGTCGATCAATTCTTCTTTGCTGGCGAACCGCCGATAGACCGTTCCGACGCCGACACCCGCGCGCCGGGCGACGTCGTCGAGTGTGACGTCGATCCCTTCTTCGGCGAACAATTCACGTGCGGCGTCGATGATCAACTGCCGATTACGTGCAGCATCGGCGCGAAGGGGGCGCTCCATTGCGGTACTCATGTCCCCACTCTACCCGCCAAGTGGAGACAGCCTCTCCGTTTTGGTGTAGCGTTTTTGCTAACCGGAGAAGCCATCTCCGCATAGGTTGGGCGAGGGACTATGTCAGACATTGCTGAACGGACTGAATTCGAGCAGTCCTCAGCGCCTTCAGGGGACAACCACGCAAAGCGGTGGCTGGTTCTCGCGGTTCTGGGAATTGCGCAGCTGATGGTGGTCTTGGATGCCACCATCGTCAACATCGCGCTGCCTGCTGCGCAGCGCTCACTGGAGTTCGGTGATTCGGACCGCCAGTGGATCATCACGGCATACGCATTGGCGTTCGGCAGCTTGCTGCTACTCGGCGGTCGATTGAGCGACTTGTTCGGGCGCAGGCGAACTTTCATCGTCGGTCTTATCGGCTTCGCAGTGGCTTCCGCCATCGGTGGCGCAGCCGTCAACTTCGAAATGCTTGTTGCCGCTCGTGCCGGCCAGGGCGTATTCGGTGCGCTCCTTGCCCCGGCAGCCCTGTCGCTGCTGTCCGTGACATTCACGGATCCAGGTGAGCGTGCCAAGGCTTTCGGTATCTTCGGTGCCGTTGCCGGCGGCGGTGGCGCCATCGGACTGCTGCTCGGCGGCGCACTCACCGAGTGGGTCGACTGGCGCTGGTGCCTCTTCGTGAATCTCTTCTTCGCGGCGATCGCCCTGGTCGGAGCAGTCCTGTTGCTCGCGCCGCACACCAGTGACTCGCGACCCAAGCTCGACATCCCGGGAACGATCCTGGTGTCGATCAGCTTGTTCAGCATCGTCTTCGGATTCTCGAAGGCCGAATCGGACGGGTGGAGTGCAACTCCCACCATCTCGTGGCTCGTTGCCGGCGTAGTGTTCATGGCGGCGTTCATCTACTGGCAGACCAAGTCCGAGCACCCGCTCCTTCCGCTGCGGGTGGTCCTCGACCGAATCCGGGCTGGCTCGTACCTGGCGATCTTCCTTTCCGGCGCAGGCATGTTCGCAGTCTTCCTGTTCCTGACGTACTACATGCAGCTGATCCTCGGGTACAGCCCGATCATGACCGGCCTCGCATTCATGCCGATGGTGTTCGGAATCGTGACAGCGGCAACGCTTTCGACAGCGGTTTTGCTACCGCGCGTCGGTCCGCGAGTGCTGATCGTGAGCGGAATGGTCATCGCGGCGATCGGAATGACGCTGCTGGCCCAGATTTCCGTGGACAGCACCTATGCAGTCCACATTCTGCCGGGGCTCGTTGTCACCGGACTCGGCATGGGCAGCATTTTCGCCCCGTCGATGCAGGGAGCAACTTCAGGCGTGCACCACGAAGATGCCGGCGTCGCCTCTGCCACGGTCAACACGATGCAGCAGGTGGGCGGCTCGATCGGAACTGCACTGCTCAGCACGATTGCAGCCTCGGCTTCCACCAACTACCTGGTGGGCCGCGAGATGAATCCGCTGACCCAGGCACAGGCTGCCGTCGAGAGCTACACCACGACGTTCTATTGGGCCGCAGGCATATTCGCGGTCGGTGCGGTCTTGACCGGACTGGTTCTTCGGAGTGGACTGCTGCCGGATTCGCCGGAAGGCGAACCGGTAATCGCCCACTGACAGCAAATTTCGGGGTCGACGCCATTGCGGCGTCGACCCCGAAATCGAGTCAGCAGTTCTTATCGGGCGATGCCTGAAACCGATGAAGGACGTGATCGAGTTGTTCGGAGGAAAGCGCCGGGACGGGCAACTCGCGATGGCCGGTGCGGGACGCGCAGAGTCCGTCGATCATGAACCCGAGTGCGCGGCGGTAAGCCTGAGGGGCCTCGTCGCCGCCGAACTTCTGGGCCATCTTGACGACCTGCATGAGAAGCGGAATGTCGTTGACTTCGAAGTCGCTCCGCAGGGTGCCCTGTTCCTTGGCACGATTGACAAGTGCCGCGGTGTGCTGAGCGATCCCGGCGCGCGCGCGAGCGAAAGTGTCCGACGCGAAGCGCCCGTCCATCAGGAGATCGCCGAATCCGCGGTTGTCTGCCATGCGCAGGGAGATCACGTCGAGAAAGTAGACAAGACCTTCCCAGGCGTCTGGCATCTCCCGGGCGGTGGCGGCAATCGTTTCGATCTCGGAGCACCGTGTGTCGAACAGGGCCTGGATCAGCTCGTCCTTGCTGGCGAACCGGCGATAGACGGTGCCGACGCCGACGCCGGCGTGCTTGGCGACGTCCGCCAGCGTGGCGTCGAGTCCTTGGGCAGCGAACACCTCGCGAGCGGAGTTGAGGATGCGCTCGAGGTTGGCCTTGGCGTCGGACCGAAGGCGCGGCTGTGAGCAGTCGGCCGAGGTCCCCGCATGAGAAGCGTCGGGGTGTGTTGTCGGCATCCTCACAGTCTACGGCACTAAGCGGAATGATCGATTCCGTTAGTGCTATATTACTAAGCGGAACGTGTGGTTCCGATTGTCCGTATGAGAGAAGCCGATATGAGCACGTCTGACATCTGGGTCGGGAGCAATCCGATCTCGATGGTGGGTACGCGGAGTGCAGGTTTCGCGGCAACGAGGCTTCGCGCTCTTGCCGGCGACGGCGCCTTTGCTCAGCTCGTTCGTTTTGCCCTCGTCGGCGGAGCCAGCAATATCTTGTACTTTGCCGCTTTTCTGGCGCTGCGCGGTGACGGAGCGCTGGTCGCCAACGCCGTTGGTGCAGTCTTGAGCACCATTCTGGCCAACGAGCTGCATCGCCGGCTCACCTTCCATGCCGCGGATCGCGTCAACTGGTTCACCGCGCAGTGGGAAGGCGGTGGACTCGCTCTGGTCGGGTTGATCGCCAGTTCGGCCGCCATCAGTGCGCTCGGCTTCCTTCTCCCCGGCGCCGACGGACTTCTTCAAGCCGGGCTTGTGATCGCAGTGAGCGGAATTGTCGGTGGCCTGCGATTTGTCGCCCTTCGCGGTTGGGTTTTCTGAGCGGTTCTCGAATTCGAGTCGGACTCGGCTCGTAGGGAACACTGTGACCTATGAGCCTTTCGATAGCCGACTCCGGCATCCGTCTGGCTGTGCTCTGCATCGTCATGGCTCTTGTCGCCACGCTCGTCTACCGATTCACCTCTCTCGGTAGCGTTCGGGTAGTCCCAGGCGCACTCGCTCGCGGCGCTCTTCAGTTGGCTGCGATTTCGTTGATCCTCGCCGCAGCCTTGGCTCACATCTGGTCAGCGCTCCTCGTGCTCGTCGGCATGTTCGCTGCGGCGTCGTTCACCGCGGCACGACGCTGCGGCGCAGGAACGTCCGGAGCGTGGCTGACCATCGCCTTGGCGTCGGGAATCGGTGTGGTTCTGCCACTGATGCTGCTGTCCGGAGTGGTTCCGCTGGAAGGCATCGCTCTGGTGCCGATCGGCGGAATTGTTCTGGGCGGCGCGATGACTGCAACATCGATGGCAGCCAAACGCGGACTCGACGCCGTCGATGATCGATACGGGGAAGTCGAAGCCGCACTGAGCCTTGGATTTTCCCAGCGCGATGCACGGTGGGAAGTAGCCCGCACCGCAGCCTCCGACGCCCTGCTACCGGGAGTCGACCAGACGCGCACCGTCGGCCTCGTGACATTGCCGGGAGCTTTTGTCGGCGTTTTGCTCGCGACGGGGTCGGCCGTTCAAGCCGGTGCCGTGCAAATTCTTGTGCTGGCAGGGCTGCTGTTGGCGCAAACCTGCTCGGTCGCCGTGGCGTTGGAACTCGTCGCCCGCGGCTTCGTCTTTCGAGGTAAGACTGTCAGGCCTGCGCGAGTTCGTTGATCTTGTCGCTGCGAAGGACGCGGTCGGGAAGATCGGGCGTGTTTGCCGCGAGGGTGATCATTGCCCTGCCGATGTTTTCGCTGGTGGTCACGCTGCTGGGCCAGACCTTGCGCAAGAGTGGGTAGAGAGGCACGGAGATTTGATAGAAGGCCTTGTACCACCACGTCTTCGACGGCGATCCCGGGCGCGGACGGATGAATCCCGGCCGGAGGATGTAGGTCGTGAGAGGGAGGGCGAGTAGCGCATTCTCGGTCGCGCCACGTACTCGCTTCCACATGGTCTTGCTGGTCTCGGTGGAGTCGGCGCTTTCGCCGGACACGTAGACGAACACCATCTGAGGATTCACACCCGACAGTGTCGTGGCGGCGGCAAGCGTGATGTCATGCGTGATGCGGGTGTAGTCGGCTTCGTTCATGCCGGCAGAGGAGACACCGAGGCAGAAGAAGCAGGCGTCCGCGCCGGTCAGATCGGCTTCGATCGCCGAGAAGTCGAGCATGTCGCGGTGAACGATGTCGACGATCTTCGGGGCAGTTGTACCGGACGGATTGCGGCCGACGGTCACGACTTCGTCGATTCGTGGATCGTCGAGGCATTCCCTCAGGACGCTGTTGCCGACCATTCCTGTTGCCCCGAAAACGACGACCTTCATGATGTTCCCCCCGGCGTTGGTTCCACTTTCTGTGATGCGCACACTACGGAACGGTCTGCAGTTCATCCGACCGGAGTGGCCAACTGAACGCTTGACCTGCAATTATGAGTCCATTTTGACCCGACTCGTGACTAAAGTCCCTACAAACCGGCTGGACGGTTGGCTGAAAATAGTTTTATGAACGAAGGAGTTGATGAAATACACGTTCTGGGATCGGAGTCAGCCGGTCGAATGGTAGAGGCGTCGACGATCATCGTTCTCGGTGCGCTCTGTGCCGTGGTCGCAGGTTCTGGCGTGTTCTTTGTCGTCGGATCGATTGGTGGCTTCGCCAGACTGCTCTACCTGGTTGTTCGTGGTCCGCTCAACTCTTGCTCGGTACCGGCGTCGAATGTCGAGCTGGTGCCTTCGAGAACGTCATGTGGTCGTTGATGCTCCCGAACATGGAGTGAAGACGGTCAAGGATGTAGTTCTGACGCATGTTCCACGGTGACTTCGATCCCTGCTTCGGGAACTGTTCCACGGCACGCATGACGTACCCCGACGCCAGATCCAGGATCGGCCGCTGGTCCATTTCTTCGGTCGCGTGCGGCACGCACTTCGAATAGTCGCGCTTGTCCATCTCCGTCAGCAGTCGGCACACGTACATCGACGTGAGATCTGCTCGCAGAGTCCACGAGGCGTTGGTGTAGCCGACGCACATCGCGAAGTTCGGTACGTCGCTGATCATCATGCCCTTGTAGACGTAACGATCACCGAGGGTGACGGGTTCGCCGTCCACTTCGATGGACATCCCGCCGCACGCCTCCATCTTCAATCCTGTTGCAGTGACGATGATGTCAGCTTCGAGTTCGCGACCTGACGCGAGAAGGATCCCGGTCTCGGTGAAGGTGTCGATGTGATCGGTCTCTATCGAGGCCTTGCCGGATCGGAGGGCTTTGAACAAATCGCCGTCGGGTACGACGCACAAGCGCTGGTCCCAGGGATCGTAGGAGGGTGTGAAGTGAGGATCGAGGGGGATGTCTTTCGGGAGTTGACGACTGATCGCGAGGTTCAGCATCCTCTTTGCACGCGCCGGACTGCGTCGGCACAGTTGGTAGAAACTCAGGTTCACTACGACGCTCTTCCATCGAGCGATGCTGTGCGCGAGTTGATTCGGCAGTACCGCGCGAATGGTGTCCGATAATTTGTCGCTGGACGGCAGCGCCAGAATGTACGTCGGTGATCGCTGGAGCATCGTGACGTGGCTTGCGTCCCGTGACATCGTGGGGACCAAAGTGACTGCGGTGGCGCCGCTTCCGATCACAACGACCTTCTTGTCGGAGTAATCGAGTTCTTCGGGCCAGAACTGGGGGTGCACTACCTCACCGGCAAACGATTCACGTCCGGGGAAGGCGGGGGTGTATCCGCCGTCGTAGCTGTAGTACCCGCTGCAGAGATAGAGGAAGTTGCAGGTCAATGTTTCGTCTTCGTCGCCGGTCGTGACCGTGACTGTCCAGGTCGAGGTCGCTGACGACCATGATGCGGCCGTCACCTTCCGGTTGTACCGAATCTTCTTGTCGATCCCGTTCTCTCGCGCGGTGTCGCGCACGTACCGCAGGATCGAATCACCGTCGGCGATTGCTTTGGCATCTGTCCACGGGCGAAACGGGTAGCCGAGCGTGAACATGTCGGAATCCGATCGGATGCCGGGATACTTGAAGAGGTCCCAGGTTCCGCCGCTGTTCGCTCGGGCCTCGAGGATTGCGTACGACTTTCCTGGGAGCTCGGTCTGGAGTCGATAAGCAGCACCGATGCCGGACAAGCCGGCGCCGACGATCAGGACATCGAGGTGTTCGGTGCTCATCAGTTCGGACTCCGTATCGACTATGTGGGGCCACCGGCAGAGTTAGTGCTCGATCACCACACTACTGAACGATGCTCAGTAAGGCGAGGGGGACCAGGTGATCGTTGGTGGTCGGATTGCCGCGCACAGTGGTTTACCTGCGGCGTCGGTGAGCCCGAGGTCTCCGTGGAGCACGCCGGAAGCGTCGGCCTGCTCGACGATGTGCTCGGGGATCGCGTCGAGCATCAGCTTTGCGCGCCGAAACATCTCGAACGTCTGGTCATCGGATACCGTCACCCAGGACAGGTAGATGAAGCGTCCGCGAGGTGGACCCTGGATGTGTGAACCGAGAATGTCCCAGGCACCGGACTTTCGCTCCAGACTCGCTGTCAGTTCCCATCGCACTGTCTCGGTATCTCCTGGTACGAGGTCGAGGATTTCGTGTGGCTTGCCTCGGCGCTGAACGCCGACGTGGATGCTGCTGCGCCCTTCGAAGGTTGCGGTTTCGGAACACTCACGTCCGGGCAGGCTGTGACCGGTGATGATGATCTGCATATCGACATCATGCTCTGCACAGGTCGGGAGGGGTTGGCGTGGTGAGTCGTTCGGGTAGAACCTTTGTGGCGGCCGTGGTGGCGAGCATTCTGTTGTCGAGTCTCGGCTGGGGGTCAGGTGCTGCCGCGGCGACGACGGACGAACCGGAAGTCGCGGGCGCGCTGGAGTCCTATGGCGAACTCTCGGCCGCAGTGTTTCCGGTCGGCGCCGGTGAGACGCAGCGGGTCGTGTATCGAACTCTGCGTACCGCTGACAGATGGGGAGAGTCGTCAGGGTCCGTGTTTCTGCCGGAAGGTGCCCCACCGGCGGGCGGTTGGCCCGTCATCTCCTATGCCCACGGAACTTTGGGCAGTGCGGATCAGTGTGCACCCTCGTCGACCGGATTCGGTCCGGGCGAGATCGAACCGATCGAACGCTGGTTGGAGCAGGGATACGCGGTAGTCGCTACCGACTACTCGGGACTTGGTACCGACGGGGTGCTGGCCTATCTCGACGGACATGCCGCCGGCGCGAATGCGGTCGACATCGTGCGGGCAGCGCACGAGTTGTACGGCAGTGTGCTGAGTCCGCGGTGGATGGTTGCGGGTTTGTCCGAAGGCGGTCATGCGGCGTACTTCGCGGGACACGAGGCCACCACTCGTGCACCGGAATTGGATTTCCGCGGCTCGGTCGTTGTTGCCGGCCCCACCCATATGGAAGGTTTGTTTCCGTTGGGCGGACCGCTGTTTCCCGACATCGGCATCACCGGGTTGGTGGGATACGCGCTGTACGTTCTGGCCGGGATCGACGATCAACGACCCGAAGAGAACATTCGGGAGGTTCTCTCGCCGCAGGGGATCGAGTGGATGGAAAAGGCTCGGACACTGTGCGCCGGAGATCTCGGCCGCCACATTCGCGCCGAACGAATCCAGTTGAGCTCGTTGTTTTCTCGGTCGGTGTGGACGCCACGCTTCCACGATCTGTTTCGCGAGATGATGCAGGTGCCGGTCGACGGCTACGACCGGTCACTGCGTGTGGTGCAGAGCGTGTCGGACACAACGGTTCCTGTCGCCCTTACCTGGGCGCAACTGGTCGACATGCGTTCGCGAGGAACGCAGTTCGAGTATCAAGAACTCAGCGGAATCAGCCACGGCCAAACGACGGTCGCTTCGATGGACCAGACCATGGAGTTCATCGATCGATTGACGAGGTGATGTTCGGCGGTGTTGTTGTTGCGGTGTTGTTGTTGCGGTGTTGTTGTTGCGGTGTGGTTGTTCAGCGCATACGTCGCGGCCCGTAATCGTGGCCACCGTTGGCGAACCACACGATTGCCGCAATCGCGTACAGGATGCAGACCAGGAGTAGTAGCCCGCCTGCGATCCACAGCGAGATCTGACCGAGTCGTTTCACTCGATCGGACGCGTACCGCGACCCGGCCACATCGCCGTCGGCCCACAGCGGATACACGTTGAAGGCGTGCGTGAAAGCGGAGAAGGAGAGCGGCCAGAAGAACAGCAGCGAGACCACTGCCCAACCCGCATTGACGGGCGGTCGAATCGGGTGCTGAGGAACGGATTGCTGGACGGTGGGTTGATCCGGGTTGGTCATGGGGGCTCCTGACATGAGGTGGCCCTTTCGACGCTACTGCGATGGAGCTGAAGAATCACTGAGTGTGCACGATCAGCCGTAATGCCAGTCGCGATCCATCCGTCGGAAGTACGGAAAGAGTGTGGCCTCCTCGAAATCGAGGTGCGACTGCATATGATCCGCCAATTCGGAGATTGCGGCGTGTGCCCGATTGACCGTGGAGGATTCGGTGCTCAGCGCGAGTGACGCACGCTTGGCTTCCGACACGATCTCCCCGACAAGCTTGTGTTCTGCCTGCAGTCGTTCGACCGCAGGGGCCAACTCGGGAAAGTTCCTGGTCATTACGGGGAACATACGTTGATCTTCGATGGTGTGGTGCAGAGTCAGCGTGTTGCAGTAGAAGTCGCAGTTGACCCGTAGTTGCCAGACGAAATCCGCGATCGTCAGATTGTCGATCATTTCGGGTATCCGAGTCAGATCGGCGGTTTCGTCCGACAACTGTTGCAGGGCGTTCTCGAGTACCTCGATATCGGCTCGTAGAGGTTCGTGAACCTGACGTAGCTGTTCGATCATCCTCAGACCGGCAACTGTTGCCGTGTTGTGCGAATTAGGGGCGTTCACGTCAGCGCAACTCGATCCCGCTCCGCGAGCATCCTCGCTACCGGCAGGACGTCCTTTGCTGCCATCTCGATACGCTCGAATACCTCGGGGTTGAGGATAGTCGTTCCGTCGAAATCACCTGAGCTGAGATAGATCCCGACCGGAGCGGTCAGCGCTTGGAAGAAAGCGAACAGTGGACGCAGGGCATGGTCCAACACGAGAGCGTGGCGGTCGCTGCCACCTGTCGCAGCAAGAATCACCGGAGTGTTGGCAAGCGCGTACTGGTCCACGAGATCGAAGAAATGCTTGAACATTCCCGTGTACGAGCCGCGGAACACCGGTGACGCCGCGATGACGATATCGGCGGACTCGACTGCTGCCAGCGCTTCGGCGGTCACTGAGTCGACGTGATCGCGATCCAGAGCAGATGCAAGACCTGGAATCAGATCCACGATCTCGAAAACTCGTGTGTCGATCTGCTCGAAGTCTCCCAAGGTTTCGACGATCAGGTCGACGAGGGCACGAGTCTTGGAGGGTTTTTGAAGGTTGCCGACAACGGCAACAATTTTGAGCGGTGTGCTCATCGAAACTCCTATTTTTGGGACGACTTCAGTGATTCGATTTCCTTACGCACAACGGGGGCTACTTCGGTGCCGAGGATCTCGATCGCACGCAGCATGTCCTTCTGTGGCACGTTGCCGAACCCCATCTGGATCATGATGCGGTCATGATGGAACAGTTCGTACTGCGCCATCGTCTTGTCGATGATTTCCTGCGGGCCGCCGAGGAAGAACGCACCCGCGGTGGTTGCCTGCGCTTCGTATGCCCTGCGCGGCATGGGAACTCCGTTTCCCCGCTGATGATGATTCTGCATCCACCCGGCCTGGAAGTACGGGTACGACGTGTCGAGTGCTGTTTGCTTCGAGGTATCGACAAATCCTGGCGAAGCAATCGAGACAGCCAGCTTCTTCGGATCGTGTCCGAACTCCGCTGCAGCCCTGCGGTACAGATCGACGAACGGTTCGAACTGTTGGTAGCTTCCGCCGATGATGGCAAGCGAGAGGGGCAGGCCCAGTTTCGCGGCACGGACGACAGAGGCCGGAGTACCTCCGACTGCGATCCACACCGGAATCTGACGGTCCGGGCGGGGCGTCACGTCACCGTCGATCAGTGGTGCGCGAAGTTGTCCTTCCCAGTTGATCGGGTTCTCGTCGCGCAGTTTCAGTAGTAGATCGAGCTTTTCGGCGAAGAGTTCGTTGTACTGGGACAGGTCGTACCCGAAAAGCGGAAATGACTCCGTGTACGAACCTCGGCCGGCAATGATCTCGGCACGGCCTTCGGAAAGCAGGTCAACTGTCGCGAACTGTTGGAACACACGTACGGGATCGTCGGAACTGAGTACAGTTACGGCGCTGGACAGCTTGATGTTGTCGGTAGCCTGAGCCATTGCCGCGAGCACAACTGCCGGGGCTGAGACTGCGAAGTCGGTGCGATGGTGCTCGCCGACGCCGAAGACATCGAGTCCAACCTGATCGGCAACGGTTGCCTGCTCGACCAAATGGCGAAGGTGGACACCGGGATTCATCATCGCGCCGGTAGTGGGATCTGGGGTGAGTTCACCGAAATGGTAGACGCCCAATTCGAAAGCCATGTTGTTTCTCGCTATCTGTTCGTGGGGGTGATGGAAAGTTGTTCTACGTGCGCATCGCATGCGCCGCCTTGATTCGTGTGATGTGCGGCAAGTCGGGAGAAGAAGCGTTCGAGTACCGGAAGCTCCTCGGTTTCAATGAGATCGGAGAAGTATTCGGCGATCCCTCGCGTGTGTATGGCGGACGCTTTTCGAAGCGTCTTCTTGCCCGCAGGCGTCATCGATACCGTCACGACGCGTCGATCGTTGTCCGGGCGAACGCGCTCTGCCAGTCCTGCCTCGACCAATCGATCGACGACGCGCGTCACGCCACTGGTGGTGACCAGGACCAGTTCGGCCAGATCGCCCATTCGGATCGTGTTTCCCGGCGCTTCGTGCAGTCGGAGCAGAACGTCGTACTGGCCAAGGGTGAGCCCGGTGGTGGTTCGAAGGTCCGCCTCCATCTTGCCGAGGATGACGCTGTGGCTGACCACTAGGTCGCGCCAGACGGAACCACGTCGACGTTCATCGGTAGTCATCGGTGACAGCCTCCATTTATTTGCGCTCGCAAGTATTGCTTACTCAAATAATACGCCTGGATCGATCGAACTATTCCCCGCTCTCATTTGTGCTGGTAGCAAAGCATTGACTCGAACACGTGTTCGAGTATTCTTGTGTGTAGGGGATCGGGGGATTCAATGAGCGTGCTGTTGTCGGATGTGGTGTCTGGTTCTGCGGTGGGGTTGCGCGGACGCCTGTGGCAGTTGTCTGCTTCTGAGTTACGTGCGGTTGCGGTGTCGGTGAGTGCGGAGGTTCTGCGTCTCGAGGCTGTTCGGGTGGCAGTGGTCGACGAACTCTCGATGCGCCCGGATGATCAGGTGATCGCCAGCCGCGGGGTGGGTTGCTGGTTGGCGGCCAACACGATGCTGCAGGTTCGGGACGGGAAGAAGATCGCCGCGTTGGGTGCTGCACTGAGGCCGTTTCCGGCGGTGGCGGCTCGGTTCGATGTCGGGGATTGCTCGTTCGAGCATGCCGTGTTGATCGTGGCGTTCTGCGAATCACCGCCGAAGGGCATGCCGGACGCCGCGTTGCCTCGCTGTATCGATTTGTTGTTGGCTGCCGCGTCGGGCGTGGAGGCGACAACGACGAAGGTGCGAAACGTGATCGCAACCTTGGAGCGAGTGTTCGAGTCCGATGAGATTCCGCCCGCCGAGGATGTGGATCGGAATGAGTTGCGGATCGCGTCGACGTTGAATGGTCGGGTGGTGGTGCGCGGGGATTTCGATGCTCTCACCGGTGAAATGCTGCTATCGGCGTTGTCGAATCTGACGATGCCCACCCCGGCACCGGATGGAACTCCCGATGCTCGGTCGGCGGCGAAGCGGACTGCGGATGGGTTCACGGAACTGATCCGCCGGTATCTGGACTGCGCCAAAACCGGCACCGATGGTGGTCAGCGTCCGCACGTGAACGTGCACATCAATGCTCGTGATTTGGCGGAGCATCGGGACTGCGCCGCCGCATCCTCGCCCGATGGTGTTGCTGTGGCTGTGTCGGATCTCGATGTGGGGCACATGCCCTGGCTGGGGCCACTGTCGGTGTCGCAGACCAGGCTTCTCGGGTGCGATTGTTTCCTCTCGACTGTGCTGCTCGACGACCACGGGGCGCCGCTCGATGCGAAACCCGGGAAACGGTTGGTCTCTGCGGAGCAGCGAGTGGCGTTGATTGCGAGGGACAAGGGGTGCGCGTTCCCCGGCTGCACATGTGTACCGGCCTGGACCGACGCACACCACATCCGGCACTGGGCGAACGGCGGCCCGACGGTGATGAGCAACCTTGTCCTACTGTGCCGTTCACATCATCGATTGATGCACCGGAAAACCGGATTCGTCGGGAAGTGGGTGATCCGAATCGGCGCCGACAACAAACCGTGGTTCATCCCACCACCCTCGATCGACCCCGGGCAGCACCCGCGGCCCGCGAACACCACCTTCAAAACCTGAGAAGAACCTCGGGCACAACAGAACACGGGCCAGCACCGCATCGAAGGGATCCTCCGATGCGGTGCCAACAGGCCGTGGGGGAGTCGAATCAGTGCTTCGAGCGCTTGTGGCGGTACATCTCGGCATCGGCCGTATCCCAAGTCTCGGAAAGGCTTTGGAACATGGAAAAGTCGGCTCGGCCGATCGAACAACAGACGTCGGCATTCCGGAACGCCTTCTCCAAACACTCGACCAGGTAGTCGACGGCGCGCGGCTGTGTATCGGGCAGAGCGATTCCGAACTCGTCTCCGCCCAACCGTGAAACCACCGCACCAGGGTGCGCGCATGCTGCCAAGATCTTGCCGGCCCGTTGAACATATTCGTCACCCGCGGCGTGACCGAGTTCGTCGTTGATGGTCTTCATGCCGTCCAGATCGACGATGATGATAGATCCCGGATCGGCGAATTGGCGGTACCGGGTTTGCTCGGCCTCGAGGATGCGGTTCCACCCGCGCCGATTGAGAAGACCTGTCAACGGGTCGGTCTCGGCATCGAGTTGCGCAGTTTCGGCCAGTCGCACTGACTGCGCGCGCTGATAGTCGACATCGAGAATCGTTCCGAGGAGTCGGCACAGGAGGGTGAGGAGGGCCAGGTTGTCCTCGAGTACGGAGTCGCCCGTAATCGGGTCGGCGCCACACAGAGTGCCGAAGAGACTGCCGTCGTTGTGAAGGATTGGGATGCTGACGTATGCGCCTATGCCTTCCCACCTGTCATCTCGGGAAAGTGCAGGTACGAGTGCGCGATTCGATGAGGCTGGCGGCGCATTTCCGAGGACTACCTCGCTGCACATGGTGTTTTGCCAAGTCCGGGTCTCGCCGACTTCGATGTGAAGTGGGTTGGGTGAGACGGTGAGAAAGATTTGATTCGACCCGTCGAACCGCGTGATCGACCACAGTGCCAGCGGAAGATATTCGTCGAGGTAGGACACGATCGAGCGACTGGCGTCGTCGAAATTCGTCAGTGGTGGCAGGAGTGGCAACATCGGGATGGTGCGCGCCTGGCCGTGCGGCATTTGGTGACCTCCTGATCGACCCTAAGATTCTGTCGATGTTCAGGCTCTTGGTCCCGCGTGCGACAAATCTTCCACGAACAGTCTGCCTCGAGAATCCTGGCGATTGCTGAAAGTGTGCTGTGATTCTTCCGACCGCGGGGCGGTTGATTCTTTGGTGGCCCGCTAATCTTCCGGTATGGAGCTGGCGCGTGGAGCGAACACAGTCGTTGACGGAACTTCGCTGAAGGTGGCGGTGAACGGTAGCGCCCCGGGCACGGTGGACCTGATGGTGTTCCAGCTCGACGAACGGAACAAGGTGCGGAACGACGCAGATTTTGTCTTCTTCAATCAGCCGGTGTCGCCCGAAGGTGCGGTGCGCTTGGAGTCCGGCGGCGTCATCCAAATCGACATTGCGAGGTTGCCCGCCGACATCCACCAGCTGAGTGTTGCCGTGGCGCTTGATGCGGCGGCAAACGGAACCCTTTCTGCTGTCGGGGGCCTTGGTGTCGTGGTGGAGCAGGCTGGTTCCACCGCTATCGTGGCTCAGGCTTTGGGTTTGACGAGTGAGAGGGCAGCGGTCCTCGTCGAGATCTATCGCCGCGGCACGGACTGGAAGGTTCGGAACGTTTCGGCGGGTTGGGACAGCGGATTGGCAGATCTGGTCACTGCATTCGGAGTCTCGGTCGACGAGGAACCGCAGAGCCGACCCGACTCGGCTGAATCGGCAGATGGCATTCGGACCGTGCCCGACGAAGCCAAACTCTCGATGGTGAAGCGGGAAAAACTGGACCTCCGAAAGCGCGAAGTGGCCAAGGTCCTGCTGACCAAGGGTGGCAACGGAATTCGGGCGCGAGTGGTCCTGGTGATCGACAAAACCGGAAGTATGGCCAAGCAGTACCGCACCAGAGTGGTGCATCGTGTTGTCGAACGCATGGTTCCCGTTGCGATCCAACTCGATGACGACGGCAAGCTCGAGCCGTACTTGTATGCAGTCAGTTTCGTCAAGCTTCCCGAGATCTCTGTCCATGACGCGGAAGAGTGGTCGGATACCTACCTGCACTTGCGCGGCTCGCACGGCGGATTCAACTATGACCAGATCGGCGCCGCAAATCGTGAAGTGCCGATCATGACTGAGATTCTCTCCGGCCTGACACGTGGTTCGGCGCCGACGCTCGTCCTGTTCTTCACCGACGGAGGCTTCAGCGAGCGCAAGGAAATCACGAAATTGATGCGCGAAGCGTCTGGGCTCCCGGCCTTTTGGCAGTTCGTCGGAATCGGCAAGGCCAACTACGGAGTGCTGGAGAAGCTCGACGACCTCGACGGCAGGGTGGTCGACAATGCCGGATTCTTCGCGCTGGACGACATCGACACCGTCGACGACGCCCAGTTGTACACCCGTTTGCTGAGTGAATTCCCGGATTGGCACAAGGCAGCTGTGGCCGCGGGCATCACGACGCCGTGATTTAGCTGGTCGAAACCAACTGCGGTGCATTCTCTTTCAAGAATTCGTCGATGTGCGCCCAGGTGGAGTCTCTCGCGGTGGGGCCGGCAACGAGCCCGAGGTGACTTCCCGGCGCCTTCTCGAACCGGACCGACGGCGCGCCGGTGAGGACCGACATGATTGCTTCCACCGAAGCGATGGGTGCAATCACGTCAGTGGTGCCGCCGATCGCGAGAACGGGAACGCTCAGAGCTGACAGTTTGATCTCGCGTCCGGCAAGCGTGACAGCGTCGTTGTAGAGATTGTTGCCGAGCATGAGTTGTTCGCAGATCTGCTGAAATGCCTTGCCCGGGTATCCAGGCATGGCTGCCATGAACTTGTCTATCGATTCCATGCGAGCCAGAGTCTCGGTGTTGTGGAGGTTGCGCACGATGAACCATGGCTTGAGGACTTCGCGCTGCAACGCCGTCACCTTGTAACTCGCCTGGACGAGCGGAGCAGGCAGTCCGCCGACCAGATTGGTCGCGGAGGTGAGCGGGGTGTCGCCCGTGTATTTGCCGATCAGCCTCAACGGGCTGATAGCGGGAATCTTCGTGTAATCGATGGGCGTGCCGATTGCCGTGATCGATGCGATCGGAAGGTCGGAGTGAGCGGAGCCCGTGAGCAGAGACATGGTCCCGCCGAGGCTCCACCCGATCAGCGAAACAGGTGCGCCGTCATGTAGGTCCGAGATCGTACGGATCGCTTCCGGGATGATGTCGTCGACCCAGGCCTCGAAACCCATTCCGCGGTCGGAGTACCGCATGGTCCCGTAGTCGAGGAGGTAGGGCGTGTTTGCGCCATCCAGTAGGTGTGCGGCGAGGCTCTGGCCTGCACGAAGGTCGTAGCAGTCGGCTGAAACCGCGAGGGGAGGTACGAGGAGAACCGGATTGCCTCTGGGCGTCCACAATGCGCCGAAGCGATATAGATCGCGGTGTAGACCTTCGCTGATCAGTACCGACGGCGTGCGTTCGGCCTTTTCGACACCGTCGCCGAACGAGAGTCCCCATGCATTGCGCGCTGCGGTGTCCAGCGTCGGACGCCACGTCGCGATCAAACCACTGATATCGAGCACTGGTTCCCCTCGGAGTCGAATCGGCGGACGGCCGAGTCAGCCGCGCTCGGTGTATGTTACCTGCCTTCACATACATCGATCTCGGGGGTGCAAAAACCCAGCTCGGCAACGGAGCCACCGTGCCGAGCTGGGCTGATCGGGGTGATATGGCAGTGATCGGGTGGGGACGATCAGGCGGGGACGATCAAGCCGGTCGAGGCTGTGGCCGTCGCGTATCGCTGTGCAACGTCTTCCCAGTTGATGACGTTCCAGTAGGCCTTCACGTAGTCGGCCTTGACGTTCTTGTACTGCAGGTAGAAGGCGTGCTCCCACATGTCGAGCATGAGCAACGGAACGATACCGATGCTGATGTTGCCTTGCTGGTCGGTGAGTTGCTCGATGACCAGGCGCTGCCCGACCGTGTCGTAGGCCAGTACCGCCCAGCCGGACCCCTGCAAAGTCGTTGCTACAGCGGAGAAGTGGTTGACGAATGCGTCGAAGGTACCGAAGTGCTCGTCGATCGCGGCTGCCAACTCGCCTTCTGGTCGCTCACCGCCGTTGGGGGAGAGGTTCTTCCAGAAGATCGAGTGATTGGTGTGGCCGCCGAGGTGGAAGGCGAGGTTCTTACTGAGCAGCGGCGCCTTCGCGGTGATCGTGCCGTCTTCGCGTGCAGCAGCCAACTGCTCGATTGCGCTGTTGGCGCCCGCCACGTACGTGGCGTGGTGCTTGCTGTGGTGCAGTTCCATGATCTCGCCGGAGATGTGCGGTTCGAGCGCGGCGTAGTCGTAGTCCAGCTCGGGGAGAACGTATTCAGTCATGTGACATGCCTTCCTTTGAGGAAATGTTGTGAGACGAGAGATTTCGATAGGTTCGATCGTGATAGACGAGCGGCGCTGACACGTGCTGCGGATCGATGACGTCGACGACGCGCGCGGTGACAATCACTGCGGAGCCACACGTCGTGGCATTCAAGGGAACCGCCCGCAAGGCGTGGCCCGTGCCGTGCAGGAATGGTTCACCCGTCGACAGAAACGACCAGCGCATGTCGTCTCCGAAGCGCACAGCGCCGCGGGTCGCGAACGTGGCCGCCAGTCGCTCGTTCGCCGAATTTGCCAGGTGAACAACAAAACTGCTTGCGGAAGCAATGACGCTCGCAGAACCACGCAACGACTGCAGTGAGAACGCCAGAACTGCCGGATCGGCGCTGATCGAGATCACCGAAGACGACGTGATGCCGGCCGGGCCGTCATTGCCCGTGGCGGTGATGATCGAGACGCCGGCGGGATGATTTCGGAATGCCTCGACGAATGCGCTTCGGATGGACGGCGCCGAATCAACAGCGACGTCCGAAAGAGGTTGGGTGCCAACCAGTTTTGTCGTCACACTTAGCACCTCTTCTGACTCGGGTTTTGCTGTCGTTGCACTGTCTTGTGCAATACCGACGTTAAAACCTCGAGTGCAGTTGAGGTCAAGGTGCTGTGGCGGACCTCACCGTCCGAGCTTGGCTGCCAGACGTTCCATGTATCCGACCACCTCTTCGGGGCTCTTGTCCGGAGTGCCGAACATCGCCTCCGTGACACCGATATCTGCCCAGTGGGCGAGCTTCTCCGGATCGGGTTTGCCTGCCAGGACGGTTATTTCAGGCTCGCCGACTCTACCTGCTTCGGCCCAGATCTTTCGGAGCAGTTCCACGTTTCCGTCGATCTCCTGCTCGATCGGTGTGGTGATCCACCCGTCGGCAGACTTTGCGATCCACTTGAAAGTCTTCTCGTTGCCGCCGCCGCCCAACAAGATGGGAGGACGGGGCTTCTGAACGGGCTTGGGCCAGGCCCAACTAGGCCCGTACTTCACGAATTGGCCGTCGTACGAAGCTTCTTCCTTCGACCACAGTTCACCCATGGCTTCGAGATACTCCCGGAGTGCGGTCCGGCGTTTGTTGGGCGGTACGCCGTGGTCGGCGAGTTCCTCTGCATTCCAGCCGAATCCGACTCCGAAAACCACGCGTCCGCCGGAAAGATGGTCCAGCGATGCGATGGTTTTCGCGAGAGTGATCGGATCGTGCTCGAGCGGGAGGGCCACCGAGGTGCCCAATCGGATGGTGCTCGTGACCGACGCGGCGGTGCCGAGGGCAACCCAGGGGTCGAGTGTGCGCATGTAACGGTCGTCGGGCAATTCTGCCGACTGGGTTCCGGGGTGATCGGAATCCCTCGATACGGGGATGTGAGTGTGCTCCGGAACGTAGAAGGCGTCGAATCCATTCGCCTCCGCAGCCTTTGCTGCATCGGCAGGCCGGATGCCGCGATCACTGGTGAACAGGCTGAGTCCGTAGCGCACTGGTTCTCCTTCGATGGTCCGTCGAAAAACTGTAACCTGTTGCATCTTCGTTCGGATAGGTTTCCAGCCCAGTAAATCGATTGCCGACGTGACCGGGGGCGTGGTGAACTCGGGCGGAGCTGTTGTGGGCCGAGAGGTGGATGCAGTAGAGATGGACGCAGTGGAGATGAATCGGTTGTCGTGGAATGCGGCGACCGTCGCTCACAACAGTCACAAAGGTGACCAAGCACAGTTCTTTCGCAACGGCGGGTCGACCTTGTTTCCGGAAGAAGTGGCGCTGCTCGGCGAGATCGACGGCTCCTCGATTCTTCATCTGCAGTGCAATTCCGGTCAGGATTCGTTGAGTTTGGCTGCTCTCGGTGCCGCGGTGACCGGCGTCGACATCTCGGATTCTGCGATCGACTTCGCGCGAACATTGTCTGAGGAATCCGGCATTGCCGCCGATTTCGAGCGAGCGGATGTATCTGCGTGGCTCCGAGATGCCGGCGCTGCCGGGAGGAAGTTCGATCGAGTCTTCTCTTCGTACGGAACGGTGATCTGGTTACCCGATCTCGACGAGTGGGCCGAGGGGATTGCCGGTGTTCTGGCGCCGAACGGTCGATTCGTTCTGGTGGAGTTTCATCCGTTTGCCATGTGTTTCGACGAGAAGTGGTCGCTGACATACCCGTACGGAGGCGGGACTCCCGTGACCGAACCCGGTGGCGTCGGCGACTACGTGGCAGATTCAGCCGATCTCGTCTTGCCGGGCGCTCAGGGAGACGGAGTCGAGAACTTCGAAAATCCCTTCCCTTCATGTGAATTCAACTGGTCCATCGCCGAGGTGCTCGGCGCCCTGCGGCGTGCCGGATTGACGCTCGAGTCCTTCGACGAGTACCCGTACGCCAACGGTTGGCAAGGATTCGAGGAGATGGCAGAACTCGGCGGCAAGCGTTGGGGAGTCCCGGCCGGACGACCCGAGATACCGCTGATGTATTCGCTGTCTGTTCGCTTGGCCGACTGACGCCTATTTCCCCCGCATTTGCGGGTAATTGCAGACACAGGTAGTAATTACCCCCATGCCCACGACGCCACTGACACGACGCATCGCCGTCGACCTGTGCCGTCTTGGTGCCAACTGCTGTTGCTGTTGATTCCTTCCGACTCTCCTGAGTGAGAACGGCGCCGCTCTGTGCGCCTTCGCCCCTGCATGTGCGCTCGTTGCTGCATGTGTGCCGGAATTTTCCGTACGTCGAGGAAGAACAGCGATGTCGACTCCTGTCGAAGCAATAGAACCAACATCAGTCGCGGAACCGAACCGTGAACCGCGTCGGCCGTGGACTTCGAGTGTGACCACTGTCGGACTGCCGGTGCTTTCCGTGATCGCATTCTTGGCCTTGTGGCAGGTCGCCGCGGCGAGCGGCACCTGGAGTGAGACCTTCGTGCCCTTTCCGAGCACGGTCTGGCATGCCTTCGTCAACACGATGACCACGCACGACGGAGTGCGTGGCTACCAGGGGTATTTGCTCTGGGAGCACCTCTACATGACGCTGCGACGGGTGCTGGTCGGTGTGATCATCGGCGTCGGATTGGGCGTGATCCTAGGTTTGGCAATGGGATCGGTGACATGGCTGCGGAGCCTGCTCGAACCGTGGTTGACCTTCCTGCGGGCACTGCCGCCCTTGGCGTACTTCTTCCTGCTGGTGATCTGGCTGGGAATCGACGAGGCGCCGAAGATCACGCTTCTGGCGTTGGCTGCGCTACCGCCGGCAGCAGTGGCCACCACAGCTGCTGTTGTCGCGGCACCCGTCGGGCTGGTCGAAGCTGCCAGGGCGCTGGGAGCCTCACGGGCACAAGTGATCCGAGACGTGGTTGTCCCGTCGGCGCTGCCTGAAACTTTCACGGGCATTCGCTTGTCGGTGGGTATGGCGTACTCGTCAGTTGTCGCGGCCGAATTGTTCAACGGCATCCCCGGAATCGGCGGAATGGTCAAGGATGCAAGCAATTACAACAACACTCCGGTAGTGCTGGTGGGGATCTTCGCCATCGGATTCTCCGGTTTGATCATCGACGGACTGTTGCGGGCTGCTGAGCGCCGCGCCGTTCCCTGGAGGGGAAAAGTATGACCGACAATAAGAAATATGGCAGCATTTCCGAGCCCAGCGGCAATCTGAAGCGCAACAGCAATCCGAACCGCAACGAGGGAAGGGCTTCCCGGACGGCGTTCACGGTGCTGATCGGCGTTCTTGCCCTTGTTCTCGGTGCGTGCTCGGTGGATCATTCGGGCCAGGACTCGTCCAAGGAAACGATCCGTATCGCTTACCAGTCGTTCCCGAGCGGCGACTTGATAGTCAAGAACAATCGCTGGCTCGAAGACGCATTGCCCGAGTACAACGTGAAGTGGACGAAGTTCGATTCGGGAGCCGACATCAACACCGCCTTCATCGCCGGTGAAATCGATTTCGGCGCAATCGGTTCGAGTCCGGTTGCTCGTGGCCTCTCGGCACCGCTGAACATTCCGTACCAGGTCGCGTTTGTTCTCGACGTGGCCGGCGACAACGAAGCCTTGGTGGCGCGCAACGCAACCGGAATCAAGACCGTCGCAGATCTGCGTGGCAAGAAAGTGGCCACGGCATTCGCCTCGACCGCGCACTACAGTCTGCTGGCAGCACTGAACCAGGCCGGACTCAGTGCTGACGACGTCCAGTTGGTGGATCTCCAGCCGCAAGCATCCCTCGCTGCCTGGCAGCGGGGTGACATCGATGCCGTCTACACCTGGTTGCCCACGCTCGACGAACTCCGTAAGGACGGAACACAGTTGATCGCCAGCCGCGAGCTCGCGACGGCTGGAAAGCCGACACTCGATCTTGGTGTGGTGTCGACCGCGTTTGCCAAGGACCACCCCGAGATCGTCGACACCTGGCGAAAGGTTCAGGCCCGCGCGCTCACGACAATCGCCACAGACCCGGACGCGGCAGCGGAAGCTGTTGCCGCGCAATTGAGCGCCTCGAAGGAAGACGCGGCAGCGCAACTGAAGCAGGGAGTGTTCCTCACTCCCGAGCAGATCTCCTCGCCGGAATGGCTGGGCACCGAAGGCGCTCCCGGGAATCTGGCAGTGAACCTGCAGAGTGCAGCGCAATTCCTGGCCGAGCAGAAGCAGATCGACAGTGTGCCTGATCTGGCGGTCTTTCAGAATGCTCTCTATGTGAAGGGGCTTCCCGATGTCCTTGACCAGTAGCGAGACCGCACAGCAGGCCGCGGGAGGATTCGCTGCCGACCGCCCGGGCGCGATCCGAATCGACACCGTCTCGCACAAGTACGGCCACGGTCGAGAGTCCGTCACGGCACTCGGGCCGGTATCGATCGACGTCGCCCCTGGTGAGTTTCTGGTCCTCGTCGGAGCGTCGGGTTGCGGCAAGAGCACATTGCTGCGGCTGATTGCAGGTTTCGAAAATCCTTCCAGCGGAACAGTTCAGGTATCAGGATCCGATCCGATTCCCGGGTCGAGTGCCGGCGTGGTGTTTCAGCAACCACGACTGTTTCCGTGGAAATCGGTGGGCGGCAACATCGATCTGGCACTCAAATATGCCGGGGTGACGAAGAGCGAACGCGGGCGAAGGCGCGACGAGCTTCTCGACCGCGTCGGTCTGGGCGGCACAGCGGACCGGCGTATCTGGGAAATATCCGGCGGGCAGCAGCAGCGGGTGGCAATTGCCCGGGCCTTGGCGGCCGAAACGTCGTTGCTGTTGCTGGACGAGCCCTTTGCCGCATTGGACGCCCTCACTCGCGAGCGTCTGCAGGAGGACCTCCGCAGTGTCAGTGCCGAATCGGGGCGAACAAGTGTCTTCGTCACTCACAGTGCCGACGAGGCGGCCTTTCTCGGCTCCCGCGTCGTAGTTCTGACAAGCCGGCCCGGCAAGGTCGCGCTGGACCTGAAAATCGATCTGCCACGAACCGGCGTCGATCCCGACGATCTCCGAGGCTCACCCGAATACGCGGCATTCCGAGCCGAAGTCGGCCATGCGGTCAAGGTTGCTGCTGCAGCGTAGGTACCCTGCGCGTCGACTACCAGGTGGCCGCGTCGATAATAGGAAGGAGAACGTGCAGGACACGACGAACAAGGAGTGGTCATGGCAACTGAGGTGGAGTCCGGTGACCTCGTGCAGGCAGCCGGCCATGCGGGTCCGTGGACGGTAGTCGAAGTTCGCCAGGGCATGGCGTTGCTCGAACACAGTGACGGGCACAGGTTGTCGCGTCGAACGACGACATTGACCGTCGTCCGTAAGGGCTCGGGCAAGAAGACGACGGCGGTCGACGACGGGAAAGACGAAAACGGGTCGCCTACCCTGTTCGACTGATCTTCTGTCAGCCCGAGACGGCGTCAGCTGGAGAAGACGTCGTCGACGCGTTTGTCGAAGTACTCGGCGATTCGGAACGCCAGCGACAGACGCGGGTCGAAGTGTCCCTTCTCGATCGAGATGACGGTTTGGCGCGTGATTCCGAGTGCGTCGGCGCACGCTTGCTGTGACAATCCGGCCGCCGTCCTGAGTTCTTGAAGATTGTTGCGCATCAGATCTCGATCGTGGGGGCGCGGTCCCTCGACACCGCCCAGTACCGAATTCCGAAGTCGACCAGGCCGAGGGCAGTGAAGATCAGGAGCGGCAGTTCGGGAGCGCCGAAGACATTGTGCGCGATCAGCGCGATTCCCATGGCAGTGATCAAGTCTGTGAACGCGCCGAATCCGGCCTTGCGACTCCATTCTGTTTCGACGGTGTCCTCGGGATAGGCGGGAGCCTTGTTCTTTTCCGATGGGAAAAGGGCCCATACCGATCCGATGCAAGCCGGCGCCATGACGATTGCGAAGACGACGAAGGTCAACGTCTTCTGGTCGCCGGCGGTCAGTGCTGCGAAAAAGCCGAGGGTCAGCGTTACTGCGACGCCGATGCCGATAACCAGGCTCCACCGTGCCGTGGTGCTCATGAAGCCTCCCGGATGTAAGAGTTCTTTGACAGGGGTTGAGCGTAGATTCACGCACGCCGTATGTCAAAGAACTCTTACATCGCGCTCTGGGTCACGCGATTCCGAAAGGCGCTGAGTATGAAAACTTCCCCGTCTGATCAGCGCGATGCGTGGTGAGCGTTCTGATCTGAAAGTGAGCGCCCCACTCAGCTTCCGGAGACTCCACTCCGACGTCCGTGCTGGTGACGAATCCGAACCGCGGGTAGTACTCGGTGCTGCCCAAGAGTGCGATCAGCGGCACGTCCAGGGCGTCGCACGCGCCGATCACCGCATGCATCAGTGCCGAACCAACCCCGCTGCGCTGGTTACCCGGGGTGACAGCCAGCGGGCCGAGGCCAACAGCCTCCACGGGACCGACCCATCCGCGTGTTCCGATCACGAAGCCGACGATCTCACCGCCGGCTACGGCGACCAGGGACAACTTCGGTAAGTAGTCGTCCGAGGCGAAGAGTTGGCGTGTCAGTTCGATCTCGTAGGGAGTCTCGCCGGGCGGTGCCTGGTCGGCAAACGCCGCCCCGAGCAGTGAATAGATGGCGTCACGGTCGGAAGAAGTTTCGCGGCGGATGTACATGGCCACGAAACTACCCGGTTCACTTCGGATTGCGCTCCCCGTTTTCGGCTTGACGTGCCACTCGCTTTTCGTAGTCCGCACGCCCGTTCGGATCTACCGATGTCAGTGCGCGGCGATCGTCGATCACCCGGCGGCCGATGTTGATGATCCATTCGGGGACCAGTGCGTCGACGAGATCCCAGCCCGCAAGGTAACGGGGAACTGCAGTTTCGGCTCGCCGATGCGCGACCGTGTCGACGACGGCCTTGGCCACTACCTCGGGCTCAACCGTCGGCATTCCCTTTCCGAGTGGCACGCCTGACGAGAGGCCGGTCCGCACCGCGCTGGGCAGGATCGCGCTGACGCTGACCCCGGAATCTGCGAATTCGACACGGGCAGAAGCCGAAAGACCCACTGCACCGAACTTGCTGGCGTTGTACACGGCCATCCCGGGTATCGGAAGTTTGCCTGCCATCGATGCGATGTTGACGACGTGCCCGCGTCGTCGATCCACCATGCCGGGTAACACGGTGCGCATCCCGTGAATAGGCCCCCAGATGTTGACGTCGAGGGTGACTCGACTGGTGGCGTCGGACTCGTCGAGGAAGCTGCCGAGCGGCATCACTCCCGCGTTGTTGACGAGAATGTCGATGTGGCCGAATTCGCCGATCACCTTGGAGGCGAACATATCCCAGGAATCGCGCGACGTGACGTCCAGCAGGTAACCGCGGGCACGTGGGCCGATGGACTCCGCTGTGTCGACGGCCGTCTCCTCGTCGAGATCGCCGACGCATACGAGTGCACCGCGAGTAGCGAACAACTTGGCTGTCGCCCGGCCGATTCCGCGGCCACCGCCCGAGATGACGACGACCGCTCCGTCGAGATCGATCGGCGGGTAGGTGGTGCCGAAGAGGCTCATGCGGTGTACTCCGGTTCCGGACTAGTGGTGGGCTCGGATGGCGTGGGTTCAGATGGCGTGGGTTCAGACGGCGTGGGTTCAGGGGGCGTGTTGTCTGACTCAGGGTTCGACGTGTGGTTGTAGGCATACGGATCGAAGTCCCGTAGCCGTCGACGCATGGCGCCGGACGACCACGGCCAGTTGAAACTGTTGCGGCCGTTGACGTCGAAGAAATAGCTTTCGCAACCACCGGCGTTGTAGACCGTGGTCCCCAATGCCTCCTGAACCTGAGAGTTGAAGGCTGCCTGAACTTCCTCTCGCACGTCGATGGTCTGCCAGCCGTGACGACGCGCGTGGCCGATTGCCTGCGCCACATAGTTCAGTTGGGCTTCCAAGATCATGAACGCCGATGTGTGCCCGGTGCCGAGGCTCGGGCCCAGCAGGATGAATGCGTTGGGGAATCCACTGACGGCGGAGCCGAAGTACGCCTGCGGGCTTCCCTGCCAATGATCGTCGAGTGATCGACCTTCTCCGTCGAATACCTTGGATGCGATGGGCATGTCGAGGATGTGGAAGCCCGTTCCGAAGATGATGGCGTCCACCTCCGCCTCCACTCCGTCGGCGCCGATCACGGTGTTACCGCGGATCTGCTCGACGGCGTTGGCATGGACGCTGACGTTGGGTTTGCCGAGGGCCGGATAGTACGAGTTCGACATGAGCAGTCGCTTGCAACCGAGGGTGTAGTCGGGAGTCAATGCCTTGCGCAGCTTCGGATCGCGTACCTGTAGGCGCAATTGGGCTGACCCGAGTTTCTGCACGATTCGCAGGATCCATGGATTACGGAATCCCAATCCGAGCGCTTCCATGATTCCGTATTCGATGCTGCGCAAGGCTTTCTGTGCTCCCGGCACGAATCGCATGACGGACCTTTCGATCCGCGGTACGTAGTGATCGGGTTTGGGGAGAACCCATTGAGCGGTTCGCTGGTAGAGGTGAAGGGCGGAGACCTGGGAGACGATGCGCGGAACGAACTGGACTGCCGACGCTCCGGTTCCTACGACGGCGACGCGTTTTCCGGTCAGGTCGTAGTCGTGATTCCACTGCGAGGAATGAAACACCTCTCCCTCGAACGCTTCCAGTCCGGGGATCGCCGGTGTCAGGGGTTCGTTCCATGGGCCGGCAGCGGCTATCACGAAGCGAGCAGTCAGTTCGCCGCTGGAAGTTGTTATCTTCCACAGTGATTGCGACGCATCCCATCGCGCGGAGAGCATTTCGACCCCGAAGCGAACGTGTTTGTCCACTCCGTGCGTGCCCGCCGTGTTCTCGATGTATTCGCGGATCTCCGGTTGCTCCGCGAACAAGCGCGTCCAATCCGGATTGGCGGCAAAGGAGTACGAGTACAGACCGGATGGAACGTCGCAGGCGCACCCGGGATAGGTGTTGGCGCGCCAGGTTCCACCGAGGGAGTCGGCCTTCTCGAGGAGTGCGAAGTTGTCGATTCCGAGACGCTGCAGGTGGATAGCCGCGCCGATTCCGGAAATTCCACCGCCGATGATCACGACCTCGAAGTGGTCAGATTCGTTGTTCACTGAGTCTGCGCTTTCACTGGTGGGAACGAGTGGGCTGGAACGGGTGCACATCGAGTTCGCGCTTGACACTCGCACGTGTTGTACGCAGCGATGATTCGAAGGTGGCGAGCCGTCGGCGGCCGTCCATGAAGTTGGCGCCCATCACGGCAAGGTCGTCGTCGGTGGCATCGATTCGTATGACTCTGGTACCCGCGGAGCGGACCAGTTCGATCTCCTGATCGAGCCCCTTGGACATGGCATTGCGCAGGGCACTGCGTTCGATACGGGCGGCGCCGCGCGCCGGCCTCAGGGTTCGAGAAGCCATGGGCGCCAGTACAACCAGCTCGTCCAGTTGAAGGGGGAGCAGAAGGTCTACCGAAGCCGTGGATGCGGCGCCGCCGTCGATGTACCTGACGCCGTCGATCGTGACGGGTGGAAACCAGCCGGGAATCGCCCATGACGCTCGGAGCGCTTCACCGACGGTCACTTTCGGAGCCCCCTGTGCCCCGAATGCGACCCGTCGCCCCGTTCTGTAGTCCATGGATACCATGTACGCGTTCGGATGTGGGAGCCACGAATCGCCCGGAGCAAGTGATTCGGCGAGCGTAGTGAGCCAGGACGGGTCGCCGCCACCAACCGGTGCGATGCCGCTCATCCGGCTCAGAACCGGAAGGTCTCGACGCGTGAGGAGTCGTGGATTGCCGACGCCCAGTCTCGGAAGTGGCGGGAGCTTTCCGGGCGCCGACGCGATGTGGGTGAGGAGCTCGGGGCGTGCGGCGGCGTTGCCGAGTTGCATGGCAACCAACTCGTCGACACCGACTCCGCTGCCGAGCATCGTCACGAACTCGGCGCCGGCGGACGTCCCGATGATGGCTGTGGCTTCCCGTGGGTCCCAGTCGAGTGCATCCCGGACCGAGGCGAGCGCGGCAACAGTCCAGGCAAAACCGAGAGTGCCGCCGCAGCCGATGGCCAAGCCGCGTCTCGGTGCGCTGTTTTGGCGCACGGTGGTACCGGTCACATCTGAAGTCATGTTTCGGAGACTATCAGTATCCGAATAACGTTGGTACCCCAAAATTGGTTTCAGTACTCCACTCGACAACCGTTCGCGGTATTCGGCTACCGTGGGAATCTCGATACCGAGGACCACTGGGAGGTTCCGATGGCGCGATTGACCAGGCAGGAAGCGCAGGCGCTGACCCGCGAGACCCTGTTGGCGACGGCCGTCGAGCACTTTCTCGATCGCGGATACGCCGCGGCCTCTCTCGATCAGATCGCCGAGGACGCCGGGTACTCCAAGGGGGCGGTGTACTCGAATTTCAAGAACAAGGATGAATTGTGTGCCGAAGTTCTCGGCCGGATCAGGCTGACCAAGGTCGGTGAGATCACTGCGCAACTCGGGGCGAAATCGACCCTCGACGATGCGGTGGCTGAATTCGCGCGGTGGGCCGAGCGAACAATCGGGGACCAGAGGTGGACGCTGCTCGAGGTCGAGTTCTCGGTGAGATCGCGGCACAGCGAGGACATTCGGGAGAAGATCGCGGCGGGTGCAGACCAGGTGCGCGGACTGATCGCCGGATTGGTCCAACACCTCACGGAATCCAACGGGGTGACGCCGACGCTGGATCCGGACGCAGCCGCGCTGCGAATGCTCAGCGTCGGAATCGGTTTGGGGCTACAGCGCGCAATCAGCCCAGAGCTTCCCGTCGATCCGCTGGTGGATACGGTGCGGGAAATTTTGTCGGGCGGCTGAGGAGTGCGCGGAGCATGCCGCCGATCTCGGCGACCGCTGCACGGGATCCGGCACTGGGCCCCAGAACGTTGACGAAACCGTGGATGAATCCGGGGTAGCGTCGATCCGTGACATGAACACCGTTGTCTCGCAATCGTGCTGCGTACGCTTCGCCTTCGTCCCGGAGTGGATCGAACCCCGCCGTGATCACGATGGCTGGTGGCAGTCCGGCCACGTCTGGGGCGCGTAGCGGCGACACCAACGGGTCGAGTCGATCGGCATCCTTGCCGAGGAAGCTGGACTCGTAGAAGTTCATATTGGCCTCGGTCAGGAAGAAGCCTTCACCGAACGTCGTTCTCGAGGGAGCCTTCTCGTGAAAGTCGGTCGCGGGGTAGATCAACAGCTGTGCTGCCGGTGGGGTCTTGCCGTCGTCGCGGGCACGCAACGCCACCGTCGCGGACAGGTGCCCGCCCGCACTGTCTCCTCCGACAGCGATGCGTGTCGGGTCTGCCCCGAACTCTTCGGCGCGGTCGACGATATCCTGGTACGCGGAATAGGCGTCGTTTACCGGTGTGGGGAAAGCGAATTCGGGTGAAAGCCGGTAGTCGACCGAGATGACCCGTGCGCCGGAGGTCTCGGCCAACAGGCGACACGGAGCGTCGTGGGATTCGATGCCGCCCTGTACCCAGCCGCCGCCGTGGAAGTAGGCGAGCAGAGCGCCGGAGTCGGCAGTCGGAACGTAGAGCCGGGCGCGGAGCGGGCCGTCGGAGCCCGAAACGGAGATCTCTTCGGTGCGGACCTGCGCGGGTCGGCCGCCCATCATGATCGCGGTTCGGGTGAGATTGGCGCGAGCAGCGGCGAGTGACTGGGGATCGGTGGAATGTGAGGGGAGTGGCCGCGTCTTCGCAAGCGTGAGCAGCAGGTGTGCGTCGGCGTCGAGCGTGTTGCCCTCGATGACGACGGGTGGCCCGGTGATTCGACGTTTCACCGCGCTGGGCAGCGCGAATGCGGCTGCTACCAAGGACGCTTCGGCGCGATCTCGAATGCTGCGGCTGCTGGCCTGCTTCACGGATTCCGACACGTGGCGCAGACTACCAAGCATGACTACTGCGGCACTGTCGATCACGCAGATCGAGAACACACATCTGGTTCGGTGCGGTCACGCCAATTGGGTCCTGGTCGAAGAGGGGGCCGATCTGACGTTGATCGACGGCGGATACCCGGCCAACGGCGCCGACGTCGAACGCTCGATCGAGCAGATCGGTCACCAGCTCGGGGATGTTCGGGCAATCCTCGTCACTCACGCGCATGTCGATCACATCGGTGGAATCGCGGACATCGTGACTCGGCTCCAGGTTCCGGTCCTGATGGATCCGTTGGAAGTGCCCCACGCGAAGCGGGAGTACCTGCAGCAGTTGTCGCCGGCCAAAGTTCCGTTGCTGTTGTGGCGGCGAGGCGCTCCGAAGTGGCTACTCGACGTGATCGGAGCAGGCGCGTTGAGAGGCGCGGAACTGCCTCGCGCACAGGCCTTTGCGGCAGGTGGTGCGCTGGACGTTCCCGGTCGGATCGTACCGATTCCTACCCACGGGCATACCGACGGCCACAGCGCTTACCTTGTCCCCGAGGCAGGAGTCATCGCGTCGGGTGACGCTCTGGTGACCGGACATGCGACGTCGAGCGTCGCCGGACCACAATTTCTGGTGTGCCCCTTCAACCATGACCGTGGAGCGACGGACCAGGCGTTGGACAATATTGCCGCTGCGCCCGCCGGCGCGCTGTTTCCCGGACACGGGCCGGTCTACGAAGGCAGCTTGGCTGCCGCAGTCGAACAGGCCCGAGCGGGCCGGACAAGGATGCGTCCATGAGTACTGTCGAAACGGTCGACGAAGGCGCGGTGCACGGTTTCCTGCACCGCCCCGAGTCAGTGCCCGTCGCAACCCTGGCATTGACCCACGGCGCCGGAAGTAATTGCGACACTGTGCTGTTGCGTGCTGTCGCCGACGGCCTTGCTGCAGCAGGAGTGCAAGTTCTGCGCTTCGATCTCGCGTTTCGGGTGCGTCGAGCTTCGGGGCCGCCGCATCCGTCGCGTGCTGCGGAGGATCGTGCGGGCATTGCCGAGGTGATTGCCGCTGTTCGCTCGGACTACTCGGTGCCCGGACCCGTTCTGCTCGGCGGACATTCGTACGGCGGTCGGCAGGCGTCGATGCTGGCAGCGGAAAACCCGGGACTTGTCGACGGCCTGGTCCTGCTGTCCTATCCACTGCATCCACCGAAGAAGCCCGAGAAGCTCAGAACCGAACACCTGCCCGACCTGAACACACCCGCCGTTGTCGTCCACGGATCGAAGGACGAGTTCGCGACGACGGAGGAGATACAGGCAGCACTCGACCTGGTTCCCGCCGCGACACGTCTGGTGGAGTTCGAAGGAGCGCGACACGACTTGTCCGTGGTGAAATTTCCGGTGGTGGAGGCGACAGTCGCGGCCGTATCGGCTTTGTTCGTGTTCTGAACGCCGAGCGGGCAGTTGCCCGTGTCGGTGGTTCCTGGTGAGATCGAATCATGAGTGCCCAGCCGTATCAGCCCAGTGCCCTGTCCGACGTCACGGTGAGCGTCGACGGGGACGACACAGTCGTCAGCTTCCCTCGGGTGCTGCCGTATCCCGTCGAGAAGGTGTGGGAGGCGATCACCGACCCGGAGATGTTGGCGCAATGGACGCCGTACACCGCCGATCGGAATCTGAGCCGTACCGGTGACGCCGTGATCACCATGCTCACCGAGGACGGTGCCCCCGAAATGTCGCTGCCGGTCACCGTTCACGTTGTGGAGACCACTCGGCGGCTCGAACACGAGTGGGGCCCGGACGAATTGGTGTGGGACCTGACCTCGGTCGAGGGCGGCACCCGCGTCGCACTTACGCAGAGGTCGCGCGCCGAGGGGATGGCGTCGGCACTCGCTGCCGGATGGCATTTGTGCTTCGACGTACTCGATGCCCTTCTGGCAGGCGAGCCCTTCGGACCGATCGTGGGCGAACGGGCGCGCGAGTACGGCTGGGACGCACTCAACTCCGGTTACGCGCGACAGTTGGGCATCGACGAATCTCAGGTTTGGTAGCTGCTCAGAGTTTGCGACTGGCAGGCTTTCTGGTGGAGGCTCGCACGATCAGTTCGACGGGAAGTTTCACGGATTCGACGTTCTTGCCGGAGATAAGTGCGAGTAGGTGCTCGAGCCCGGTCGCGCCAATCTTTCGGGCGGGGGACCTCACCGTTGTCAGGGGCACCGGGAGTTGCGAGACAACCGGAATGTCGTTGTAGCCGACCAGCGCAAGATCGTCGGGAATGCTCAACCCGAGATCACGGGCCACACCGAGTACGCCGATCGCGATGGTGTCGCTCACCGTGAAGACGGCGTCGGGGCGTGAATCCCCACCGAGCAATGTGGCCGCCGCATCGACACCCCCTTGAACTTCGAACTCGGACGCCACTATTCGGTTCGGCGGCAGTTCCAGACCGGCTTCGGTCAGGGCATCGCGGAAACCCGCGACGCGTTCCCGCGACGTGCTGGCGTGATCCGGCCCCGCGATCACTCCGAGATCGCGATAGCCGCAGTCCAGAAGATGCTTCCCCGCGAGGTAGCCGCCGAGGCGGTCGTCGCCGCTGACAAAGGGAAGACCTCGGTTCGGAGACGACGTCGCCGAGTCGATGTGCCGGTTCAGCAGCAGGATCGGGAGTGAGCGCAGGGGGAGCGAGTCGACGAAATCGGTACCCGGCAGGTGGATGCTGCTCAGCATGAGACCGTCGACCTGTCGGCTGACCAGGAACTCGACCGCTTTGCGCTGCGCGTCCAGATCGTCGGGTGGGCTGGAGAGAAGGACGGAGTACCCGGCTGCGGTGGCGGCTTCCTCGATGCCTTGGAACATCGTGGCCACCACGACGTCCGTCAGCCTCGGCATCACGACGCCGATGGTGGTGGTCTTGCGGGTACGCAGGCTGGCCGCCCACAGGTTCGGTTGGTAACCGAGTTCCTCGGCAACCTGACGAACTCGGAGTGCGGAGTCGGACCAACCGTCGGCGGGCTCGGGCTGACGGAGGACCCGCGACGCCGTCGAGATGTGGACCCCGGCCTGGTCGGCGATTTCGCGCAGCGTTGGCGGACGGCCGTTGCTGCGGTTCGACGGATCGGGCGTCATCTGCGTCGGGGCTCCTGGTGTGCGTCGGTTCTGAGCTGGTTCTGAGTCGGTTGGCCGTCCGGGGATTGACGGGTGTGCAACCGGGCTCTACTCTAGGCGATGCAAACGATTGCGCAATCGTTCTCGCAAAGGATTGCGCCCGAGAACACTGGAGGCCCCGTGACCACGCCGCAGTCCCTGTCCGAGCTTTTTGCCATCGACACCCTGCTGGACGCCGAGGAGATCGCGATCCGCGACACGGTCCGCAAGATGGTCGACGATCGCATTCGCCCGCACATAGGTGAATGGTTCGAAGCGGCAGCACTGCCGGCGCGTGAGCTGGCCAAGGAACTGGGCGCGCTCGGCGTTCTGGGCATGCATCTCGAGGGCTATGGCTGTGCCGGAATGAGTGCCACGGCGTACGGGTTGGCCTGCCAGGAACTCGAAGCTGTCGATTCGGGCATTCGCAGCCTCGTCTCGGTCCAGGGCTCACTGGCCATGTTCGCGATCCACCACAACGGAAGTGAAGAGCAGAAGGAAGAATGGCTCCCCCGGATGGCGGCGGGTGAAGCCATCGGCTGCTTCGGTCTCACGGAACCCGATTTCGGATCCAACCCCGGCGGTATGCGAACCAACGCCAAGCGCGACGGCGACGACTGGATCCTCAACGGCACCAAGATGTGGATCACCAACGGCTCCATTGCGGACGTCGCCGTGGTCTGGGCGCGAACAGACGACGGCGTGCGCGGATTTGTCGTTCCCACCGACACTCCGGGATTCTCCGCCCCCGAGATCAAGAACAAGATGTCGCTGCGCGCGTCGGTCACCTCGGAACTGGTGCTCGAGGACGTGCGTCTTCCTGCCTCGGCGATGCTGCCCAAGGCACGCGGACTTTCCGGGCCCCTCGGCTGCCTCAATGAGGCACGCTTCGGCATCATCTTCGGCGCGATGGGTGCCGCACGTGACTGCCTCGAGACCGCGATTTCCTACGCGCGTGATCGCAAGGTCTTCGACAAGTCGCTCGCTGCGTACCAGATCACCCAGGCCAAGATCGCCGACATGGCAGTCGAATTGGGCAAGGGGCAGTTGCTTGCCATCCACCTCGGACGCCTCAAGGACGCCGGGACGGTTCGCCCCGAGCAGGTCAGCACCGGCAAGCTCAACAATGTCCGCGAGGCCATCAAGATCGCCCGTGAATGCCGCACCATTTTGGGCGCCAACGGCATCACGCTCGAGTACCCTGTGATTCGGCACGCCAACAACCTCGAATCCGTACTCACCTACGAGGGCACCTCCGAGGTTCACCAGCTCGTGATCGGTCGGGCACTCACCGGTGAAGAAGCGTTCCGGTGACGGTCGACGCTGTCGGAGCGCTCGACGGGCTGGTGATCGCGGATTTCGGTCGCGTCCTCGCCGGCCCGTACGCCACGATGATTCTCGCCGACCTCGGCGCGGAGGTAGTCAAGGTCGAACGTCCGGGTGTCGGCGACGACACTCGTAGTTGGGGTCCGCCATGGGTCGGGGACGAGTCGAGTTACTTCCTGTCGGTGAACCGCAACAAGAAGTCGGTCACTCTGGATCTGCGCGAGCCGGAGGATCTGGAGAGTGCGCGTGAGTTGGTTCGCGGCGCGGATGTAGTGGTTCAGAACTTCCTGCCGGGAACGATGGACCGGCTCGGATTGGGCTACGACTCTGTGCGAGAAATGAATCCGCGTGCGGTCTACTGCTCGATCAGTGGCTTCGGTGGCAACAACTCTCTGCCGGGATACGACCTGTTGATCCAGGCGGTGGGCGGATTGATGAGTATCACCGGCCCCGATTCCAAGACTCCCACCAAGGTCGGCGTCGCGGTGGTCGACGTGATCACGGGCCTACACGCCAGCGTGGGAATCCTTGCAGCGCTACGCCATCGCGATCGAACGGGCGAAGGACAGCACGTCGAGGTCAATCTGTTGTCCTCGTTGCTCTCCGCGCTCGCCAACCAGTCGTCCGGCTACGTTGCCGCGGGCGTGGTGCCTCAGGCAATGGGCAATCGACATCCGAGCATCGCACCATATGAGGTATTCGACACCGCGGACCGTCCGCTGGTCCTCGCTGTCGGCAATGACCGGCAATTCGGTTCGTTGACAGAGGTTCTCGGAGTTCCCGAACTTGCCGCGGATGTGCGGTTCATCTCGAACCGGGATCGGGTCGCGCATCGAGAAGAGTTGTTCGATGCCGTCACTGCTGCATTGGCCAAGGGCACTGCGGACTCGTGGTTCGAGGCGCTGACCGAGCGAGGTGTCCCGTGTGGACCTCTCAACGACATCGCCGACGCGATAGCGCTGGCGGAGCGACTGAATCTCGATCCGGTGGTGTCCATCGACGACCCGCGTCGCGATGCACCGACCCGGCAGGTAGCCAATCCGATTCGGATGAGCGGCACACCGGCAACCTATCGGTCGGCCCCTCCGCGGTTGGGGGAGGACAGCGTTCCCACTCCGTCGGGAGTCAGTTGACCCAAGCGAATCGGCCACCGGAATACCCGGTGGCCGATCTGCGTGTGTGGGTGACTCAGCTGACCTTCAGGACCAGCTTTCCGGTGTTCGCACCGGCGAAGAGAAGGTTGAGGCTGTCGCCGAACGCGTCGATACCCCCGTCGACGACGTGCTCGCGGGCAGTCAATTCGCCACTCTTGATCCACTTTCCGATCTGCTCCTGCGCTTCTGCGTAGCGATCGAGGTAGTCGAAGACCACGAAGCCGGCCATCGTGGCCCGATTGACGAGAAGTGACAGGTAGTGCGCGGGGCCTGGCTGAGGCTCGGTGGCGTTGTAACCCGCGATGGCGCCGCAGATGACCACCCGAGCGCCCAGGCGCAAACGGGAGAGAGCAGCGTCGAGAATTTCTCCGCCGACGTTGTCGAAGTACACGTCGATACCGTCGGGAGCGTTGGACTTGAGCGCCTTGTAGACGGATTCGTTCTTGTAGTCGATGGCGACATCGAAGCCGAGGTCCTCGGTGAGCCACGCGCACTTCTCCGGACCGCCGGCGATGCCGATGACCTTGCATCCGTGGAGCTTTGCGATCTGACCGACCAGGCTGCCGACCGCGCCCGCAGCACCGGATACGACGACGGTGTCACCGTCTTTCAGCTTTCCGACGTCGAGCAGTCCGAAATATGCGGTGACGCCGGGGAATCCGAGAGCTCCGAGCCAGGTCGGTAGGGGAGCGATCGATTCGTCGACCCGGGTCACATCTGTTCCGTCGGACACTCCGTACTCGGAAGCGCCGAACGATCCCGCCACGATGTCCCCGACCTGGTAATCGGGGTGTTGGGATTCGGTGATGCGTCCGACGCCGTGGGCGCGCATGACGGAACCGAGCTTGACCGGCGGAACGTACGACTTGACGTCGTTGAGCCAACCGCGCATCGCGGGGTCGAGGGAGAGGTATTCGACCTTGACGACAAACTCACCCGGCCCGGCGGACGGGATCTCGGCGTCGACATATTCCCAGGTGGAAGCGTCGGGAAGTCCTGTCGGGCGGGCGGCGAGGCGTACTTGGCGGTTGGTCATCTCTCCCCTTCGGCGAAACGAATTGAACTTGAGGCCGGATTCAATATAGGTGATGGATCACGAACTGGGAAGAGTTGGATGAACCGATTGACGACTATGTATGTTCGATCGATGAGCAATGTCGTCGAAGACGCGCCTGGTTGGTTCACTCGGGCGCTGGAAGCGCCGGTCGAGACGGGGTCGGTGGAGGTCGAGGGCGCTTCGGTGCACTTTCGGGCTTGGGGGTCGGCGGGGCCGGGAATTGTGCTGATCCACGGCGGCGCAGCCCACAGTCGCTGGTGGGATCACATCGCGCCGCAGTTCGCCGAGGGGCGCCGCGTCGTCGCTCTCGACTTGACGGGCCACGGCGACAGTGACACTCGCGATGCCTACGCGATATCCCAGTGGGCTCGCGAGGTGCTGGCGGCGGCCGAGGCCGGGGGAATCGACGGCAAGCCGATTCTGGTGGGGCACAGTATGGGTGGGATTGTTTCCTTCGTGGCCTCGCATCTGCACGGCGAACTGTTGGACGGCGTTGTCATCATCGATTCGCCACTCAAGGCGCGGACGCCCGAAGAGGAGGCAGCTCGACGCCAGAATGCGTTCGGCCCCAAGAAAGTTTATCCCACCAGGGAAGACGCGATGGGTCGATTCCGCTTCGTTCCGCCCCAGGATTCGGGACTGCCTGCGGTGCGTGACCATGTGGCAGCCACGTCCATGGAGGAAGTCGATGGCGGTTGGTCATGGAAATTCGATCCGAACTTCTTTCTCCGAGTTGGCGCCGAAGATGTTCTCGACAGTGAACCGCGTTGCCGCGTAGCCTATTTCCGAGCTGAGAACGGTATCGTGTCCGATCGACTCATGGAGCACATGCGCGGACTGTTCGGACCGGAGGCCATCGTGGCGGAGATTCCCGAAGCCGGCCATCACGTCATGATCGATCAGCCGTTGCAACTCGTGACCGGGGTGCGAACTGTGTTGAGTGCGTGGGCCGTCGCAAGTCAAGTGCCGGTAAATCAAGCGGCAGGTAACATCGAGGAAAGGGTAGAAGCATGAGCACGGAATTGACGCTCGAACCGAAAGTCGAAGCTGCACTGCAGTTGTGGCACACCATGATCGAAACCGGTGACCTGTCGGCACTGCCGACCATTGTCGCGCCCGACGCGCAGTTCCGATCGCCCACCGGATTCAAGCCGTACCAGTCCGCGGATGCCGTTGTGCTCATTCTCAATACGGTGATCCAGGTGTTCGAGAATTTCGAGTACCACCGTCAGTTCGCCGGAGCCAACGGTCGGCAGGTCGTTCTCGAATTCAGTGCGAACATCGGAGACAAGAGCCTCAAGGGAATCGACATGGTCGAATTCGACGAGGACGGCAAGATCGTCGATTTCGAGGTCATGGTGCGTCCGGCCAGCGGGCTCGCCGCATTGGCTGCCGAGATGGGCCGCAGGCTCGGGCAGACGCTACCGAACTACAAGGCCTGACCTGATTTCGGAGCGGGCCGGGTCTGCCTGCTCAACTCGTGCTGAATCCGCCGTTGGAGTGAAGAAGTTGTCCTGTTATCCAGCCTCCGGCGTCGGACATCAGAAATCGGACGAGGTCTGCAGTGTCGCCGGGTGTACCCAGCCGGCCGGCAGGGGTGTGGAGGGTTGTGGCCTGTTTGATCTCCGGTGTCAGCCATCCTGTGTCGATCGGTCCTGGGTTGATGACGTTTGCCCTTACACCGCGTGACCCCAGTTCGACTGCGGCGGCGATGACGATGCGGTCGAGAGCGCCCTTGCTGGCGCCGTACGGAAGATTATGGGCCGCATGGTCGCTGGTGAGTGCGATGATCCGCCCGGTCACCTGACTGATTTCGCGTTGCTCCGGAAGGCGTTCAGCGAACGCTTTGATCAGCAGCCAAGAGGCGCGGGCGTTGACGGCGAAATGTCGTTCCCAGCTCTCGACGGTGGTATCGAGGATCGAGCTGTCGACGCTTTCGCAGTGCGAGAGAACCAGCCCACGAAGGTCATTCCGCGATGCGGCAGCGTCAACGAGCTGTGCGGCCGCATCCGGCGAGGCCAGATCTCCGGGAACCAGGTCGATACGGCCCCCGAGTGCGCGACACGTCTCGGCAACGTCCTGCGGATCGTGCGCTCCGCGGACGAACCCGACGCGTTCGTCATAAGGCGCCCAGTAGCCGATCGTCAGATCCCAACCATCCTCGGCGAGACCCAATGCGAGGCTTGCTCCGATCGACTTGCTCCGGCCGACGCCGGTGATCAACACGGTCCCGCGCTTGTCAGACACTGCTCGCCTCCAGAGATGTCCTGCAATTCAAATGGGGTGAGGTCACTTCAGTTGGAAGCATCACTGTAGCGGGCGAGCTGTCGCCTGTATCGAGGGAGCTGTCGCCGTAGGTGCCTCGACCTGACCAGTGTCTTGACACGGCGCTGGTCACAGCGTTTGACTGAGATGCAAGCTCGAGTTGATTCGCCGGACTGTGTCCCGGGAGGTTGACCTATGCGCGGCAATGGAATTGCAGGCAAGGCTTTCTCAGGCGAGGGCTGTAGACGTGGACAAGAATCTCACCGAGCAAGGTCTCATCGCGGGACCGTCTCGGTTCTGGCTTTGTTTGGGGTGTGCGTACTTTCGTTTGCCACCACTCAGATGGCCGGCGCGCAACCGGTTGCAGAGAATGTCGATACCGGGTTCGTGATCCCTTTTGCCGGGGCACCGGTCTACGAGAGCGTCGCGCCCACGCAGATGACTACTCCGGATCAACTCAACCAGCCGCTCGGTCAGCAGACTGCGGAAAAGATTGCCGCGCAGATCGGACTCGAGCCAGCCGACGCTTTGACCGAGGAGCAGTATCGCGACCTCATGGCCGGCGGTGGGGTCGGTGGCAATCTCGAGGATGCCGAGGTGATCGACGAATGCGCCCGGATTCTCACCAATACGAACGGGCGGCCCCTCTATTCCGGCACTACGCCGTCGGTTCTGGCCAGTTACGGGTTGTACGTGAATCCCGACGGATTGCTGGAGAGTCCGGCTAACGCGGATGCGCCGACGCGACAGGTGAATACGCTGATCGCCCCTGGCGGTTTTGTGGGCACCTGGTTGCGCAACAACGGTGCGACGCACACTCTGATTGCGCTCTATCAGTCGGCATACACGGTGCAGGCAGTCTACGGATTTGCAGCGCAACAGATTTCGGGAGCAGCGCAGCTGGTGACCAACACCAAAGGCGATGTGAGTTCGGAAGTCGGCATGTCGATGGCGCCGCCGCTCTGGATAGTGAACTTCGCACTGCTCTACATCTTGAAGCCGTCACTGGCGGCGGCCATGCCTGCGCACTGGGCTCCCATTCCGCCTGCCGTTGCCGACGCCGTGAAGGCGAGTCCCACCGGTCAAGTCGCCTTCAGTGACTACGCGTCCTATTTCGAGTGATCGGTCTGCCGGACAGCGCTGACGAACTTCTCGATCAAAGCGTGGTCCTTGACGCCCCTCGACGATTCGACGCCGCTGGAGACATCGACGCCCCAGGCACCGGTGGCATCCAGCGCGTCGCGCACGTTCTCCGGGGACAGTCCGCCCGCCAGGATCCACTGGCCGTGCGGGCGTGATTGCTGTTGTGCCCAGTTCCACGGCACCCCGGATCCGGCGTCGGCGCCGTCGATCAGGAGCTCGTCCTCACCGAGGTCGAGGTTGTAACCGTCGCGGACGTTGCTGGAGACAACAGCGCGGATGACAGTGAGGCCGGCGTCGTGCAGCCGCTGCACTTGCTCGGCGTCGACCAGATCGTGAATCTGCACGGTACGAAGACCGGTGATCTCGGCGATCTCGAGGACCTGATCGATCGGGTTGCCGAGAAATACTCCGATTGCCCGGATGTGTTCGGGGATTCGTGCAAGAAGATCGACTGCGAGTGCGGGGTCGACTTTGCGGACGCTCTCGGCGAAGACGAAACCGATGGCGTCGACGCCCAGGCCCACCGCGAGGTCGACCGTGTCAGCGTCCCGCAGCCCACAGACCTTGATGAATGTCACCTGATACACAGTACTAGCGTCGTCGCCGTACCAGCGTCGTCGTCTAGCCTCGTGCGTGCGACATTTCTACGTGCGAGAGGCTTGACGTGGACTGGCTCTACCGAATCAGTTTGATCTCGGGACCACTGCCGGTGATCCTGACTGTGCTCGGGGTCCTGGGTGGTGTGTGGCTGCTCGGTTCGAACGTCCGCTGGTACTACCGCAGAGCGGTACCGATCGCGGGGCTGATCGCGCTGGTGATCATGATCGCCGTCTGGATCACCGTCGAAAAGGTGATCGTGCCGTTCCCGGATCCCATCGAGATGTCGATCTACGTGTGGATCGGAATCGGTATCTACGCGCTGCTACTTCTCGGGCCGCGAATCAAAGCGGGCGGAACCGTAGCCAAGGCGGCGCTGTCTGTGGTTGCGACTTTGCTGGTCATCGTCACCGCCGCGACGCAGATCAATCTGGTCTTTGCTGCCTACCCGACAGTGGGAATTGCCTTCGGACACGACGATTTCGACCGCATTTCACTCAGCGAAGTTCCCGGTCCGACGGATCCTGTTGTAACCGGCGATCCCACCGACACGGTGTGGAAAGCGCCGGAAGGCATGCCGATTCGCGGACGAGTCACGACTTTGCCTGTTCCCGGAACGATTTCGGGATTCTCCGCGCGCGATGCCCAGGTGTATCTGCCGCCGTCGTACTTCACCAATCCGCGTCCGCTTCTTCCCGTGCTCGTGCTCATGGCCGGTCAGCCTGGCAAGCCGGAGGACTGGCTCCAGGGCGGAAAGCTGACCGCGACAATGGATGCTTTTGCCCGGGATCACGAGGGGTTGGCTCCGGTCGTCGTGATAGCCGATGGAACAGGCTCGCAGATGGCCAATCCGCTGTGCACCGACTCGTCGCAGGGCAAGGTCGGCACGTATCTGGCAAAGGACTTGCCCGCTGCGGTGGCGAAGGCGTTCCAGATCGACACGAACCCGAGGGCGTGGGCCATCGGTGGACTCTCCTACGGCGGTACCTGCTCGCTGCAGATGGCTACCAACTACCCCGACGTGTATCCAACGTTCCTCGATCTCTCCGGTCAGTTGGAGCCCTCGCTCGGTGACCGACAGCGAACCGTCGACGAGATATTCGGCGGCGACGAGGCGGCATTCGTGAAGGTGAATCCGATGGACCTGCTGGCGACCCGGAAGTTCCCGAACTCGGGCGGAGTGTTCGTGGTCGGAACAGATGACAACGAGTTCAAGCCCGGCCAGCAAAAGGTGTACGAAGCGGCCAAAGCGGCCGGAATGGACGCCAGATATCTCGAGCTTCCTGGTGGTCACAGCTTTTCGGTGTGGTCGGCCGGCGTCGAGCAGGAGCTGACGTGGATCTCGCAGCGAATGGGACTGATCAGCTGAATCCTGTTCCGGTTTTGGAACGTGTTCTATATTCGGTGTGTGGCTGCCGTTCGGCAGTCTCTCGATCGTTCACCGACTGGAGTTCAGGCACATGTACGAGTGGTCCGACACCGACCTGATGTTCCGCGACGCCTTGCGGGGCTTTATCGACAAAGAGGTGCGACCTCACGTCGACGAGCTCGAAAGTGGTGCGCTGCCGCCGTTCGACATCATTCGCAAGCTGTACTCGACCTTCGGTCTGGCCGACATGGCACGCGAGGGCCTCGAGAAGTCGCTCGCACGCGAGCGCGGCGATACTCCGTCCGGTGACGGTGAGAAGTCGAGCGCCTTCAGCGGCGCCGGCAGCATGGGCGTTGTGCTCAACAGCGAATTGGCCGGCGTCAGCCTCGGCCTTGTCGCGTCGTTGGGCGTCAGCCTCGGATTGGCTGCTGGAACTATCCGCAGCCGCGGCACACTCGCGCAGAAGGAACGCTGGCTCCCCGGCTTGGTGACTTTCGAAACCGTCGGTGCATGGGCGATCACCGAACCGGACTCCGGCTCGGATGCCTTCGGCGGTATGAAGTCCTACGTACGCCGCGACGGTGACGACTACATCCTCAACGGCAACAAGACCTTCATCACCAACGGTCCGTACGCCGACGTGATGATCGTCTACGCAAAGCTCGACGAGGGGGACGCTTCGGTTGATCGTCGTGACCGCAAGGTGCTCGCCTTCATCCTCGACAAGGGCATGGAGGGGCTCACACAGAGCCCGCCGTTCAAGAAGATGGGAATGAACTCCTCGCCGACGGGTGAGCTGTTCTTCGACAACGTCCGCATCACCAAGGATCGTCTGCTCGGCGAAACCGAGGACAGCGGAAAGTCCGACGGAAAGTCCAGCGCCAAGGAGAGCTTTGCCGCCGAACGCATCGGCATCGCATCGCTCTCGCTCGGCATCATCAACGAATGCCACCGTCTGAGCATCGAATACGCGAAGTCCCGCAAACTGTGGGGACGTGAGATCGGGCAGTTCCAGCTCATCCAGCTCAAGCTCGCCGAGATGGAGGTCGCTCGAATCAACGTGCAGAACATGGTCTTCAACGCGATCGAACGCACCGCGGCCGGAGACAAAGTGAGCCTGGCGGAGGCGTCGGCGATGAAGCTGTACTCGTCGCGCGCAGCGACCGAGGTCGCGATGGAAGCCGTGCAGCTGTTCGGTGGAAACGGCTACATGGCCGAGTACCGAGTGGAGCAGTTGGCGCGTGATGCCAAGTCGCTCATGATCTATGCGGGCAGCAACGAAATTCAGGTCACCCATATCGCCAAGGGCCTCCTGGGCTGACACCGGAACGTTTTCGCTGGTCGGTCGACCGCAGCAGGAACCGGATAGTCTTGCTGCGGTCGGCGACACCGCGCCGACGGATCGGAGTAAGCAGTGAACGCGCCAGATCCCACAAATGTTCATCCGATGGCCGGGCAACCACGAGTGGTGTTGCTGAAGCCGTTGATCGACAACCCGTTGATCGAGGTAGGGGAGTACACCTACTACGACGATCCGGAGTTCGCCGAAGAGTTCGAGACTCGAAACGTGTTGCATCACTACGGTCCCGACAAACTGGTGATCGGAAAGTTCTGCGCCCTGGCCACCGGTGTCACCTTCATCATGAACGGCGCGAACCATCGTATGAATGGTGTCTCCACTTACCCGTTCCCGATCATGGGCGGCGATTGGGCCCGGCACATGGATTTGGTGCAGGATCTGCCGTCGCGCGGTGACACCGTCGTGGGGAACGACGTGTGGTTCGGCGGGAACGTGACAGTCATGCCCGGTGTCCGGATCGGCCACGGGTCGATCGTGTCCACCGGCGCCGTCGTAACGCGCGACGTCCCGGACTACGCAATTGTCGGCGGCAACCCGGCGATGGAGATCAAGCGCCGCTTCAGCGCTGAAGACATCGAGAAGTTGGTGCGAATTGCGTGGTGGGACTGGCCGATCGAGAAGATCACCCGCCACGTCCGAGTGATCTCGGACGGAAGTGTCGCGGAACTCGAAGCGGTCGAGTGATCTCCGCGCCCGCTAGTTCGTTCGTGTGAGCGAGTAGTTCCGGACATAAAGCAGGGCGGCCGCGAGAAGGCCGACGGCAAGACCTGTTGCGGTGAAGGTGATCAGGACGCTCCGGAGTAATCCGGTCGCGATGAAAACTGCGAAGAGTGGTTCTGCAACACGGTCGCGCAGCGTTGTGAATCGCATTCGAGGATCGTCTCATCTCAGCCCGAGATCGAGACTCTTTGTCGGTGGCTTGCATTAGCTTGTGCGCATGACTCTCACACTCGGCATGATCACTTTCGACAGTCTCGATCCCGGTCCGCTCGCAACGTGGTGGGCGGCGCAGTTGGGCGGAAACATCGTCGAGGAGAACGACGGTTGGTTCTACATCGTCGCGGTCCCTGACAGCGCCACCAACTTCGCATTCCAGAAGGTCCCGGACCCCACTGCCGGCAAGAATCGCATCCATCTCGATTTGGGGAGTCCGGATCTCGACGCCGAGGTGGCGCGGCTCGTCGAGGCCGGAGCAACCGAGCACCACCGGGAGAACATGGACGGTTTCCGTTGGGTGACGCTCCTCGATCCTGATGGGAACCAGTTCTGCGTGTCCGGTCCTCACGCCTGAGCTGACAGGTTCTGAGCTCACCCGATTCGCGCCCACTGAAGTCGTGCCCACTGATTTCGCGGGCACCGATTCGGGCATGATGAGGGGCATGACTTCTCAGACTTCTCGGACCGGGGCCGACGCAGTCGGCCTGTGCAGCTTCGTCGATTCGTCACCGTCGCCGTTCCATGTGTGCGCGACGGTGGCGACCGAGCTGACGGCCGGTGGGTTCGTCGAAGTCCACGAAACGCAGTCGTGGCCCGCCGAGCCCGGACGGTACTTCCTCGTGCGCGGTGGTTCGCTGATTGCCTGGAGCACCGAGGGCGTGGGAAACACCGCTCCGTTCCGGATCGTCGGAGGTCACACCGACAGCCCGAATCTGCGGGTCAAACAGCATCCCGACCTCACTTCGGCCGGGTGGCAGATGGTGGGCCTCGAACCGTATGGTGGTGCGTGGCTGAACTCTTGGCTCGACCGCGATCTCGGTATCTCCGGCCGATTGAGTGTCCGGGTGGGAAACACGGTGGAGCAGAAGCTGGTTCGCATCGACGACCCGATTCTGCGTGTTCCGCAGTTGGCTATCCACCTGTCCGAAGATCGCAAGGGCGTGACGCTGGATCCGCAGCGGCACGTCAACGGAATCTGGGGAGTGGGTTCGAAGCCCAAGTCTTTCATCGGCTTTGTCGCCGAGCGTGCGGGTGTGGCCGCGTCGTCGGTTCTCGGCTGGGAATTGATGACACACGACCTTGCGCCCAGCGCAGTCGTGGGGGTGGACAAGGAATTGGTCAGCGCCCCTCGGCTGGACAATCAGGGCACGTGTTATGCAGGGACACAAGCACTTCTGGCCGCAGTCGAGTCACCCGGTCAGCAGGTCCCGGTGCTCGCACTCTTCGATCATGAAGAGGTCGGCAGCATGTCCGACCGTGGAGCTTTCTCAGATCTGCTGAACACCGTGCTAGAACGGATCGTGTTGGGGCGCGGTGGTGGCCGCGAAGAATTCCTGCAGGCGATGGCGGGCTCGGTGTGCGCGTCGGGCGACATGGCTCACGCGACGCACCCCAACTACCCGGACCGCCACGAGCCCGCTCATCGGATCGAGATCAACGGTGGGCCTGTACTCAAGGTGAACCAGAACCTGCGATACGCCACCGATGCGGCCGGTGCAGGCGAATTCGCGCTCGCGTGCGATCAGGCGGGAGTGCCGATGCAGCGCTACGTCCACCGCGCCGATCTGCCGTGCGGCTCCACCATCGGACCCATCACGGCGTCACGGACCGGACTGTCCACCGTCGACGTCGGCGCACCCCAGCTCGCGATGCACTCGGCCCGCGAGTTGATGGGCGCGTCAGACGTCCGCATGTATGCCGACGCGCTCGGTGCCTTCCTCACGCCTCGAAGTTAGAGGTCGCGTAGTCAAAGTGCTGAGAGCCCGGCGGGTGCGGCCGGGAGACCCTCGAAGAAGTCGGCGCTCGGTGTGAAGAACATCGAGCCCGTCACAGCCGTCGAGAAGTCGAGTAGTCGGTCGTAGTTGCCGCGGGGGTCGCCGAGAAACATGTTCTCCAGCATCCGTTCGGTGATCGCAGGCGTGCGGCAGTAGCCGATGAAAAAGGTGCCGATCTCGTCGTCACCGAGGCGCCCGTACGGCATGTTGGCACGCAGGATCTCGAGAGCCTTGCCGTTCTCGTCCTTGATCGCGTTGAGCGCGACGTGCGAGTTGGCCGGCTTCACGTCGGACGTCATCTCGATGTCCTCGAGCTTGCTGCGCCCGATCACACGCTCCTGCTCGTCGACGGTGATTGCTTCCCAATCGCGCATCTTGTGGATGTAGCGCTGGATATGGACGTAGCTGCCGCCGGTGAACGCAGGATCCTCGTCGCCGACCGTCACTGCGGCGACGGCGTCGCGGCCGACCGGATTCTCGGTGCCGTCGACGAAGCCGATGAGGTCGCGGTTCTCGAAGTACTGGAAGCCGTGAACCTCGTCGACCACCGTGGCCGCGCCGTGCAGTCGCTTCGTGATCTGCCGAGCCACCTCGAAACACGCGTCCATACTCATCGCGCGGATGTGGAAGAGCAGATCACCGGGAGTCGACGGCGCCGAGTGAACGTCACCCTGCAAAGCGGTGAACGGGTGCAGCAGCGCAGGGCGCTGACCGGCGAACAGTCGATCCCAGGCCAGCGAACCGATGCTCGTCACGACGTCCAAACCCGATCCAGGGACGCGCAGCCCCACAGCCCGCTGCAGGCCGGCGACATCGGCGAGCAGTTCTCGTGTGGTGTTCTCGCCACCCGGATTCACGGTCGCGACCAGGAAAATTGCAGCCGGAGTGAGGGGAGTGGTCACCGACTGGGACTGTGCCGTGAGGTCGGCTTGACGAACATCCTGGGGCATGCGAGACCTTTCGAGGGAAAGAATGAACCGGCCTGACCTTAAGAAAACCGACCGGATTACCCAAACCGGGGCGGGTGTGACGGGCGATACTTCGCAGGCCCGGAGGTGTTGCGGGTGCTGCCGTCTGCGGAAGTCGTCGGCCCACACCGATAGACTGTCCCCCGGCACGTTCTTTCGTTGGGCACATTCGTGGTGTCCCGCTCCGCGCCGGCTTGCCTCTTGACTCCCGTAGGGAAGGGACCACTCTCCAGTGTCTGCTCACCAGGTCGATACCGTCACGCACGCATCGGCTGATCCCGATGCCGCTCAGCCGTTCAAGGAGCTCGGTCTCAAGGACGACGAATACGCACGCATCAAGGAGATCCTGGGCCGCCGTCCCACGGACGCCGAACTGGCGATGTACTCGGTGATGTGGAGCGAGCACTGCTCGTACAAGTCCTCGAAGGTCCACCTCGGATACTTCGGCAAGACCACCACCGACGAGATGCGCGCCAACATGCTGGCCGGTATCGGCGAGAACGCCGGCGTCGTCGACATCGGTGACGGCTGGGCAGTCACGTTCAAGGTCGAGAGCCACAACCACCCCTCGTACGTCGAGCCCTACCAGGGTGCGGCAACCGGTGTCGGCGGCATCGTCCGCGACATCATGGCCATGGGTGCTCGTCCGATCGCCGTCATGGATCAGCTTCGGTTCGGTGCTGCCGACGCCCCCGATACCCGTCGCGTCGTCGACGGTGTCGTGCGTGGTGTCGGTGGATACGGAAACTCCCTCGGCCTCCCCAACATCGGCGGCGAGACGGTCTTCGACGAGTCCTACGCAGGCAACCCGCTGGTCAACGCACTGGCAGCCGGCGTCATGCGCGTCGAGGATCTGCATCTGGCCTTCGCTTCGGGTGCAGGCAACAAGATCATCCTGTTCGGCGCACGCACCGGTCTCGACGGCATCGGCGGCGTCTCGGTTCTCGCGTCGGCGACGTTCGACGACGAGGGTGGAGACACCGGCGGACGTAAGAAGCTCCCTGCGGTTCAGGTTGGCGACCCCTTCACCGAGAAGGTGCTCATCGAGTGCTGTCTCGACCTCTACAAGGCCGGCCTCGTTGTCGGCATCCAGGACCTCGGCGGCGCCGGGCTGTCCTGCGCCACCTCCGAGCTGGCTGCAGCCGGTGACGGCGGCATGCACATCAACCTCGAGAAGGTTCCGATGCGCGCCACCGGCATGACCCCCGCCGAGGTGCTCTCCAGCGAATCGCAGGAGCGCATGTGCGCCGTGGTCACGCCCGAGAACGTCGATGCGTTCATGGAGGTCTGCAAGAAGTGGGACGTCCTGGCCACCGACATCGGCGAGGTCACCGACGGTGAGCACCTCACCATCTCCTGGCACGGCGAGACCGTCGTCGATGTTCCCCCGCGCACCGTCGCTCACGAAGGCCCGGTCTACAACCGTCCCGTCGAGCGCCCGGCAAGCCAGGACGCGTTGATCGCGAACACGACCGCCGGACTGAAGCGTCCCGAAACCGACGCCGAGCTCGAAGCGACCCTGCTGAAGATGATCGCCTCGCCTGCCCTGTGCAGCCGCAAGTGGATCACCGAGCAGTACGACCGCTACGTCCGCGGTAACACCGTCCTGGCCGAGAACGCCGACGGCGGTGTCATCCGCATCGACGAGAAGACCGGACGCGGAATCGCCCTGTCCACCGACGCTTCGGGCCGCTACACCGCGCTCGATCCGTACACCGGTGCGCAGCTCGCATTGGCCGAGGCTTTCCGCAACGTGGCAGTCACGGGCGCAACGCCCAAGGCCGTCTCCAACTGCCTGAACTTCGGTTCGCCCGAGGACCCGGGTGTCATGTGGCAGTTCCAGCAGGCTGTTCGCGGCCTCGCCGACGGTTGCGCCACCCTCGGCATCCCCGTCACCGGCGGCAACGTCAGCTTCTACAACCAGACCGGATCCACGGCCATCCTGCCGACGCCGGTGGTCGCCGTCCTCGGTGTGATCGACGACGTTCACCGCCGTATCCCGACGGGCCTCGGACTCGAGCCTGGCGAGACGCTGATCCTGCTCGGCGACACCCACGACGAGTTCGACGGTTCCATCTGGTCGCAGGTCGAGCACGGTCACCTCGGTGGCGTGCCGCCGAAGGTCGACCTCGCCCGTGAGCAGCTGCTTGCGGACATCCTGCTCGCTTCCTCGCGTGACGGACTGGTCACCGCAGCTCACGACCTCTCCGAGGGTGGACTGGCCCAGGCTGTCGTCGAAGCCGCGCTGGCCGGCGAAACCGGTTGCCGCATCCTGATTCCCGAGGGCGCAGATCCGTTCGTGACCCTGTTCTCGGAATCGTCCGGACGCGTCCTGGTTGCGGTTCCTCGCACCGAGGAGACCCGCTTCACCGGTATGTGCACCGCTCGCGGCTTGCCGTGGACGCGTATCGGGGTCGTCGACGAGGGCAGCGACTCCGTCGAGGTCCAGGGACACTTCTCCGTCACGATGGCCAAGCTCCGTGAGGCCTTCGAGGGAACGCTGCCCGCACTGTTCGGGTGATAGATGGTCGATTCCGGAGAACTGACTTCGTCTGACAGCCAGCCGCAGGAACACCACCTGCGGCTGGCTGTTCCCGCATCTCTCGAGAAGTTCGACAACCGCTTCACCGAGTGGGCGTGGGGGCTCCTCAAACTCGACTTCACCGGCATCGCGTTTGCCGCGTTCTTCTTCTGCTGGTCTCTGACGCCGTCGTTGCTGCCGCGCGATTGGCTCTTCCAGGGTCTGATCGGCGGCATCAACTCGGCCATCGGCTACGGCGTCGGCACCGCGATCGGTTGGGCTGTGGAGCGATACCTGCTCAGCGGTCGACGGTGGTGGCCCCTGCCCGAGCCGGTGCCTTCCGCGATCAAGGTCTTCGTACCGGTCGCATCCATCGTCGCGGCGATCATCATGTTGGTCTACGCCGCCGGGTGGCAACGCGAAATTGCGGCGCTGACCGACGCCGAAGGCACGACCACCTCCGGCTACATCCGAACCCTCGGATTGAGCCTCTTCATCGGGGGCCTGCTCATCTCGATCTGGCGGGTCCTCCACGATCTGGTGAAACTGATTGCCCGACAGCTGATGCGGCGGTTCCACTGGTCGCGGTCTGTGGCCAATGGTGTCGGCGTCCTGGTTGTCACCGTCCTGTTCTTCATGTTGGTCGACGGCGTCCTCGTCCGCGGAATCTATGCCGCGACCAACTCGATCTTCAGTCTGCAGAACTCGACCACTCGCGACGGCGTCGTCGAACCGCAGGATCCGATGAAATCGGGCAGCCCCGAATCTGCTGCTCCCTGGGACACATTGGGGTTCGAGGGGCGCAACTTCGTCTCGCGTGGACTGGACGCCCAGGAACTCGAAGCGGCAACCGGTAACCCTGCGATGGATCCGATTCGCGTGTATGCCGGACTCGAAAGCGCCGAAGATCCCGAAGAGCGTATGGATCTGGTCATCAAGGAACTGGAGCGAACCGGCGCCTTCCAACGCAAGGTCCTCGTGGTCATTCCGACGACAGGTACAGGGTGGGTCAATCCCACTGCGGCACAGGCAATCGAGCTTGTACATGGCGGCGACACTGCTCTCGTCGCCAGCCAGTACTCGTACCTGCCGAGTTGGATCTCGTTCCTCGCAGACCAGGAGAAGGCGCAAGCTGCCGGTCGCCTTTTGATCGAGCGGGTACACGAAAGATGGCTTCAGGAACCGGAAGCCACCAGACCGAAGTTCATGGTCTACGGCGAGAGCCTCGGCGTCATGGCCGGCGCGGGGGCATTCGACACACTGCAAGCGGCGCGCGATACCGCCGACGGAATTCTGTGGGTAGGTCCACCGAACGCGACGCAGTTGTGGCGTTCGATCGAGAAGAGGCGCGATCCCGGCACTCCCGAAGTGGCGCCCGTGTACGCGGACGGTCTGGCCGGAGTCCGGTTCGCGGATCGCTCCGAAGACATTCCGACCGACGGTATGACGTGGCCGCAGCCGCGAGTTCTGTTTGTCCAGCATCCTTCCGATCCGGTGGTGTGGTGGTCACCCGACCTCATGTTCAACCGGCCCGAGTGGCTCAAGGAAGTACCGGGATTCGACCGCTCACCGTCGATGAAATGGTTCCCGGTCGTGACGTTCTGGCAGGTGTCCGCAGACCTCGGTAACGCCGCGGGAGTTCCGGACGGTCACGGTCACAATTACGGAACCTCCGTTCTGGACGCCTGGATCAGCGTCGCCCAGCCCGAGGGATGGACGGCCGCAGAAACCGAGCGGGTGCGGTCGGCGTTGGTTGTCGCCGTGAAATCCGAGGGCCCCGAGAAGTGAGGGGAGTCGCCTCGATCGCGCTCTCCGCCGCCGCGATCACCTGGAGCAACGTCGTGCTTCCGGCATTCGGTCTTTCGCCTCGCGCTCGCGCCGTGGTCAACACCGCAGCCGGTCTGTCGGCCATCGGAGTCTTACTCGCGCGTGGTTACACCCGCGAGGAACTCGGATTGGCGCACACCGGAATTCGTGGTGGTGCCCAGTTCGGCGGAGCCGCGGCCGGGGCGGTCCTCACCGGCTACAGCGCCGCTCTGGTTGTCCCGTCCTTGCGTGCGACACTCGCTGCCGACGAGCGAGCAGACGGCCGTGAGGACTTCCTCGAATGGATCATCTTGCACATCCCCTTCGGCACGGTGCTTTCCGAGGAACTGCTGTTCCGTAGCGCGATGTCCGCAGTCTGGAATCGTGAGCTGAACCGTCCCACCGCGCAGGCTGTTCATGCACTGACTTTCGGGTTGTGGCACGTCGCCCCCGCCCGCGGCGCCGGCGACAACGTTCCCGCTGCAGTGGCATTCACCGGCGCGTCGGCACTGCTGTTCGAGTGGCTGCATCGCAGGGGTGGCAGCGTCCTCGCACCGGCATTGCTGCACCTCGCGACCAATGCCGGTGGCGCACTTGCCGTTCGTATCGCTACTCGCAGACAGGGAGTGAACTGATGCCGCCCCGCCGCGCCGTCGACCCCGCCGAATTCCGTGCCGCAGTCCTGGCTGTCGGCCCGTGGCTTCGCGATCCGGAACTTCCGAAGCCTTCTCGCGCCGAACTCGGCGCCGCAGTGAAGATGAGTGCGCGCACTCTCGAACAGATCGCCCCCGGATCGAGCGTCGAGGTGCGGGTGCCGCCGTTTGTCGCCGTGCAATGCATCGAAGGTCCACGCCATACGCGCGGAACCCCGCCAAACGTCGTCGAGACGGACGCTCGCACGTGGTTGCAGATGGTCACCGGATTGCTCGAGTTCTCCGAGGCCGCAGGGGACGGGCGAGTCGACGCCTCAGGTAGCCGCGCCCCCGAAATTGCACACTGGCTCCCACTGCTCCGGTTGGCGTAGTGACAGAGACCATCCGGTTCGCTTCGGCGTGATCTGAGGCCCAAGGCTGCCCTCAGGGGAAGTGTGTCCCAAAATGGCCGTAGACTGTGGATGCCCCCCAACCCCTGCCCACAAAGGGAGCGCCCGGTGACTCGTGCCGATCTGTCGGTCAACAGTCCAAATCTCCTCGCTTCGAACCCGTCCGACGAGGACGAGAACGAGCCCCGCGAAGAATGCGGTGTATTCGGCGTCTGGGCGCCGGGAGAGGATGTGGCGAAGCTCACTTATTACGGCCTGTACGCACTTCAGCACCGTGGTCAAGAAGCTGCCGGCATTGCGGTAGCCGACGGCTCCCAGGTGTTGGTGTTCAAGGATCTCGGCCTGGTCAGCCAGGTATTCGACGAGCAGACTCTCGCAGCGATGCCAGGACATGTCGCCGTCGGACATTGCCGTTACTCCACCACCGGTTCCACGACGTGGGAGAACGCGCAGCCCATCTTCCGTACGACCACTGCCGGTACCGGCATCGCGCTCGGCCACAACGGCAACCTGGTCAACACCGCTGAACTCGCGAGCCGCACCCGTGCCGCCGGCCTGGTCAACGACAAGCGCCCCAATGCCGCGACTTCCGACTCCGACCTCATCGGTGGTCTCCTGGCACACGCTGCCGGCGACAGCACCATCGAACAGGCCGCGATGGAATTGCTTCCCACGTTGGAGGGCGCGTTCTGCCTCACCTTCATGGACGAGCACACGCTGTACGCAGCGCGCGATCCGCACGGCATCCGCCCGCTCTGCCTCGGTCGACTCGACCGCGGTTGGGTAGTCGCCAGCGAGACCGCAGCCCTCGACATCGTCGGCGCGTCGTTCGTTCGCGACATCGAGCCCGGTGAGCTACTCGCGATCGACGCAGACGGCGTCCGCTCCTCGCGTTTCGCGAACCCGACTCCCAAGGGTTGTGTCTTCGAGTACGTCTACCTCGCGCGTCCCGACAGCGTCATCGGTGGCCGTTCGGTCCACTCGACCCGCGTCGAGATCGGCCGTCTGCTCGCCAGCGAGCACCCCGCCGAAGGCGACCTGGTCATCCCCGTTCCCGAGTCCGGCACCCCCGCCGCCGTCGGGTACGCCCAGGGTTCGGGCATTCCTTACGGCCAGGGTTTGATGAAGAACGCTTACGTCGGCCGTACCTTCATCCAGCCGTCGCAGACGATCCGTCAGCTCGGTATCAGGCTCAAGCTCAACCCGCTCAAGGAAGTCATCCGCGGCAAGCGGCTTGTGGTGGTGGACGATTCGATCGTCCGCGGTAACACTCAGCGTGCGCTCATCCGGATGCTCCGCGAAGCCGGCGCCCTCGAAATTCACGTCCGTATCGCCTCGCCGCCGGTCAAGTGGCCCTGCTTCTACGGCATCGACTTCGCCTCACCGGCCGAATTGATCGCCAACGGAGCAGGCGGACAGGATGCGACGTTCGAGGAAATGCTCGACGGTGTGCGTCGTTCCATCGGAGCGGACACGCTCGGATACATCTCCACCGAAGGCATGATCGCCGCGACCGAGCAGCCGGCCAGCCGTCTGTGCGCCGCATGCTTCGACGGGACCTACCCGATCGCGCTTCCCAAGGAAACGTCGATCGGCAAGAACGTCCTCGAGGGGATGCTCGAGAGCACCGCAGGTTCGACGGCCACTCGCGACAACGACAACGCGAGCGCGCTCAGCCGCCCCTGAACACCGAAAGCTGCAAAGCGCCGAAAATCGATAGCCGAGAATCTGCCGTCCACAACATGTGGGCGGCAGATTTTCTGTTCCACGACTTTCCGTTCGACGACATGGCATACGTCGTGAGCATCTGGCATAGTGCCCTCCGTGGCGCAACTGAGAATGGATGGGCACCGGGTACTGGTCGCAGACCTGGTGGGGGACACCATCAAAGCGATCAACGGTTCGATGGTGGCGTACGAGGGTGCGATCACCTTCAAGAACGCCGGTATGGGCGGTGGCGGAGGGTTACGTGCCGCGCTGAAACAGAAGGCGGCAGGTGAATCACTGTCCCTGATGGAAGTCAGCGGACAAGGCACCGTCTACTTCGCGGTCGACGCCCAGGACATCACGATCATCGAACTCGACAACGACGCTCTGCACGTGGAAGCGTCACAGTTGCTCGCACTGGTCGGACAGCTGCGAACCGATGTGAAATTTGCCGGCCTCCGCGGCGCAGGTTCCGGACAGGGCTTGTTCACGACGGTCGTCAGCGGCACCGGTCTGGTGGCCGTGCTGTCGAAGGGCGGACCGATCATCGCGCTCGAAGTCAGCCCGCAGTATCCGCTGGTTGCCGATCCCGACGCATTCGTCGCTCACCGTGGCCAGCTCAACCAGAGCTTCGTCACCGACGTCACCTGGCGCTCCGCGATCGGCGGTGGCAGCGGTGAAGCGTTCTCGCTGCGATTCGACGGATCCGGAGTCGTCTACATCCAGCCCGAGGAGCGCTGAACCATGCCGTTGGAATTGGTGAACAGCAAGGTCGTCAAGTCGACCCTCGCGCCTGGCCAGAACGTGCTCGCCCGCACCGGGTCGATGCTCTACTACACCGGTGACGTCCGCTTCATCCCGCACAGCATGGGCGGTGGGCCAGGCGCCATGCCGAACATGGGCGGTATCGCCGGGATGGCCGGCCGCATGATGTCCGGCGAGCATGCACGCATGATGGCGGCCGAGGGAAACGGTGAGGTCTTCTACGGGCACGCCGGCTTGTACGTCGAGGTCATCCACCTCGACGGTTCGTCGATGCTCACGGTCGAAGCCGACCGACTCCTCGCACACGACGGTTACCTCCAGAGTTCGATAGTCGCTCTCACGTCGCAGGGCGGTGTGCGCGGAGCGGTACGTGGAGCCATGACCGGTCAAGGGCTGTTCACGACGCAGTTGCACGGACAGGGAAGCGTCGCGGTTCTCTCGCACGGGGGCGCGATTCCGTTGCAGGTCGGTCCGAACAATCCTCAGGTCGTCGTCGACCCGCAGGCATACGTGTGCCACATCGGTCAGATCAACGTCGACATCTCCGCGAACGTCGGCTGGCGCGAGGCCGTCGGCAAGGGCTCGGGGGAGTCCATCCAGCTGAAGATGACCGGCGCCGGCACCGTCTGGGTCCAGGCGTCCGAGCAGAAGTTCTGAGAGGGCAACGAGCATGGGTATCGAAATTCACAATCCGGCAACTCTGCCCGCCAACGACAACGTCCCGGGCAACGACTACGCCTTCTGCGTCGAGATGGCCGGACAACCGTGGTTCACGTCCAAGGGCGCGATGATCGCGTACTACGGAAACATCAACTTCGAGCCGCTCGGGCGCACGAGTATGACGGCGATCGTCGCGGCCAGGTTCTCTTCGCCGCTCTACGCGGACGACTGGGTGCTCGCCCAGGGGCAGGGCAAGTTGATCCTCGGCGACCGCGGATTCAACATCAATTCCTACGACCTCGACGACGGCAACCTCACGATTCGCGCGGCCAATCTCCTCGCCTTCGAGACGAGCCTGGACCTCAAACAGTCCATCGTCCCAGGCTTTTTGACGCTGCTGGGAACGGGCAAGTTCCTGGCGTCGTCCAACGGCCCGGTCATGTTCGCGGAGCCGCCGCTGCGCATCGACCCGCAGGCGTTGGTGGGTTGGGCCGACTGCCCGTCGCCGTCCCATCACTTCGATGCGGACTGGATGCAGAGCTTCCTGGGCGCGGTTCGGGGAAGCATGTTCGGCGCGAATACCGGTGAAGAACGCCAGTTCGATTTCACCGGAGCCGGCACGGTGCTGATCCAGTCGAGCGAGAAGGTCGTCCACGACGGGCACCTCCTCAAACACATCGAATCCGAGACCGTTGCACTCGGGCAGAACAGTCTGCGAGCGCTGCACTCCTCGATCGGTGCGCGGCTGCAGAACTGACGTCTCGGGGTACGCGAGGTCTCACCGAGGGGGCCGGTCCGGTAGCGTATGGGCGTAATCGTCGGTATTTGTGTGCGCGCTCTGGGTCTCGAGTCGAACGATCCATCTCGCGTCACGAGGATTGCAAACACTTCACATTGCAAGACCACTTACCTGTGCACGAGCAATACGTGCTCGCGAGAAATACAAGGCTGGAGTAGTAACCCGATGACCGAGGACAGTCACCGCACCGCAGGCGCCTCCTACGCGGCAGCAGGAGTCGATATCGCCGCAGGCGACCGGGCGGTGGAACTCTTCGCCCCTCTGGCCAAGAAGGCCAGCCGCCCCGAGGTCATGGGTGGCCTCGGTGGTTTCGCCGGCTTGTTCTCCCTCAAGGGTGACTACAAGGAGCCGCTGCTCGCCGCATCGACCGACGGCGTCGGAACCAAGCTCGCTGTCGCGCAGGCGATGGACAAGCACGACACGGTCGGACTCGACCTCGTCGCCATGGTTGTCGACGACCTCGTCGTCTGTGGCGCCGAGCCGCTGTTCCTTCAGGACTACATCGCTGTCGGCCGGGTCATCCCCGAGCGCGTCGCGGAATTGGTCAGCGGCATCGCCGAGGGCTGCATCCAGGCCGGTTGCGCTCTCCTCGGTGGCGAGACCGCCGAGCACCCCGGCATCATGGCTGACGGTGACTACGACCTCTCCGCCACCGGCGTCGGTGTCGTGGAGGCCGAGAAGCTGCTCGGACCGGACCGCGTTCGCCCCGGCGACGTCGTCATCGCCATGGGCTCGTCGGGACTTCACTCCAACGGTTACTCGCTGGCCCGCAAGGTCCTGCTCGAGATCGACCGCATGAACCTGAGCGCACACGTCGACGAGTTCGGCCGCACGCTCGGTGAAGAATTGCTCGAGCCCACCAAGATCTACGCCAAGGACTGCCTGGCACTCGCTGCCGAGACCGACGTGCGCACGTTCTGCCACGTCACCGGTGGCGGCCTCGCCAACAACCTCGCGCGCGTCATGCCCAAGGGCTTGGTCGCCGAACTCGATCGCGGAACCTGGAGCCCCGCTCCGGTGTTCGCGATGATCGCGCAGCGCGGACGCGTCGAGCGCGCCGAGATGGAGCAGACCTTCAACATGGGCGTCGGCATGGTTGCCGTCGTGGCGCCCGAGGACGTCGACCGCGCACTTGCCGTCCTGACTGCACGCCACATCGACTGCTGGACGCTCGGTAGCGTCAAGAAGGCGTCGGACGCCGCTGCAGAGCGTGCGTTCCTGGCCGGAGACCACCCGCGCTTCTAGACCGCAACGTCAGCTGCCCCATCGGAGAGATCCGGTGGGGCAGTTTTGTGTGTCCGTACAAGCAGGCGCGAGGCAGAAAATGGAACGCAAAAATGAGGAAGAGCGATCAGCTCTTCCTCATTTCACAGTCTGCGCGGTGGCAGTGCGCGGTCAACGCCGCCAGTCGTCGTAGTCGTCCTCTCGCGCATGCCCTTCCCTATCGGAAGTCTGGTCCGATCGGACACTGCTCCGATGCGAGTTGGTCGATCCACCTGCGAGCTCTCTTTGCAGGCTGTCGAAATCCGTGGTCGGTACGCTGTACTTCAATTCGCGTGCAACCTTGGTCTGCTTTGCCTTAGCCCGGCCGCGGCCCATGGCTGACCCCCTCGCGCTTTCGCGGGGCGGCCTGGGGAATTTGGCGGCCCCGTTTGAGTGTGTAAGTTTCCTGACACACACTCTAGCGTGGAAAAGTCGCTTCCGCTTCCACGAACGCCTCACCGCCGTGTCTGATTGCTCTCACTATGGCCGCGAGCTGCCAGGATGCTGAAAGAACTCGTCAGAACTTTGTGAGAACTGCTCAGAAGTTTCCGGGAATTGCGCGAATCGTCCCCACTCGGGCGTCGCCGCCGAAGACCGGAGCGGATGCGAGAGCCGCCAATTCCTCGGTCCACTCGGTGTTCATTCGCTTGAGCAGAGCTGCCGCCAATGGCAGGAGCGCCCGCTCGTGGCCGTCGTCGATCTTGAGGGCGAAAGCGGAACCGTCGGGAAGCGCTCCGGCGTAGATGCCGTCGTATCCGGTCTTGGAGAACAGCCCCGGCACGGCGGACATCAGGCGCTGATCGTTGCGGCCCGTGCCCGAGACGAGGAAGGGGTTTTCGCGGACCGCGTCGGCCACAGCCCGTTCGGGGGAGTCCGGCTCAGCCGAGGGCAGGCGTCCGAATGCCCGAGCCAGGTTCGTGAGCGAAAGCGGGACGATCGGGAGACCACAACCGTCGATGCCGAGTTCCTGCTCTTCCTCGCCGCTGAGATCGAAGATCGTCTCCTGGATCGCGAGTTGGAGGGGATGGGTCGGCTCCATGTACGTCTCGAGCGGCCAGTCGTTCACGACGCACGTCGCGAGCATCGCGGAGTGCTTGCCCGAGCAGGTCATGTAGATCGGACTGGGAAGTTCGCCCGCTGCGATCAGTTCGGCTCGGGCCAGTTCGTTGCCCGGCAGATCGGAGGGGCACTGCAACTGGTCGACACCGAGTTGGTGGCGAGCGAGAAGCGCGGCGACCAGTTCGATGTGATCGGCCTCGCCCGCATGTGAGGACGACGCAACGGCCAACTCTTCCGGACTGGTGGGTGCAAAGCCGTTACGAAGCGCAGCGACGGCTTGCAGCGGCTTGTTCGCCGAGCGCGGGTAGATGGGTGTGTGAATTTCCCCAAGTCCGACAACGACCTCGCCGTCGGCGCCGAGAATGACGGCCGATCCGCGATGCACGCATTCGCGGAATCCGGAGCGGACCACTTCCACCAATTCGATACTCACGAGTGCACCTGCGCTTCTGCTTGTTCGATGAACCTCTGGACGCGCGCGGCGACGTTCGGTGCAAGATCGGTGTGTTCTGCGAGGAGCCGTCGGAGTCTCTCGGGGTCGGTTCCGGCGAAGACCTCTCGAACAGTCACGCCGTGATCCGGTACGTGGACTCGGGTGACCGAGTCGCCGGCAGCGATCGTGCCGGTCCGGTTGACGCGAAGGTAGGCGCCGACGTCGGTTCGCTCGGTGAATCTTTTGACCCAGCCCTTTTCCGCGGCCCAGATGCCGAACGTGCCGCACGGGACGCGGGGAGCGGTTACTTCGAGTTCTAACACGTCGGACGCCTCGGCTCCGGTGATGTGCCAACGCTCGCCGATCACGGCGTCCGTGACCAGCATTCCGCTGATGTGGAGGTTCTCGCCGAACCACCCCGGGGCGAGCGGTCGGCCCAACTCGTCCGACCATCGCTGCGCTTCGTCGCGCTGATACGCGTAGACAGCTTGGAAGGCGCCGCCGTGGAATTCGGTGTCGCAGACGTAGTCGCCACCCAGGCCGAGTCGGCCGACCGCTACGCGGCCGTCGACGGGACGCTTGTCGATCGCGGTCCGGGGGACTCGCCTGACGCCACTGTCACGTTCGGTGTGGACGACGCAGACCGCGTCGACCATGCCCGTCACTTTCCGCGCAATCGGTTGACAGCCTCACGTCCGGCCTGGGGTGCGTCGTCCGCGACGATCGAATCCGGATCGATGGACGCAGCGCTGGGGCCGGCCATCAGTTCGGTGTCGACCGGAATGTTGCGCTTGATCAGAGCGAGCGCGATCGGGCCGAGTTCGTGATGATTGACGACGGTCCCGACACGTCCGACTGCCCGTCCGCCCGCCGTGATCGGATCACCCGGTTCCGGGACCGCTTCGGCGCTGCCGTCGAGGTGCAACATGACGAGATGGCGCGGGGGCTTGCCGAGATTGTGAACCCGGGCGACGGTTTCCTGACCGCGGTAGCAGCCCTTGTCGAGGTGGACGGCGCCGTGTTCGGCCGGCCCGCCGATCCAGTGGACCTCGTGCGGGATCGTCCGCTCGTCGGTGTCCAGTCCGAGGCGAGGCCTCCTCGCTTCGACGCGGAGCGCCTCGAAGGCCCAACTTCCGGCGGGCTTGGCACCGGCATCGGTCAGCTTGGTCCACCACGCCGCCAGTTGCTCACGTGGGACGAGCAGATCGAAAGAGTCCTCGGTGGGCCACGGCATGCGGCGGACGAACCCGCCGTCGGCCAGCGCGAGAGCGTCGTAGGCATCGGCTGGTGTCTGCACGCCGATCGCGGAGAGGACAGCCGGGGATTCGGGACCGACCAGGCTCAATACCGCGAGCTCGTTGCCGTCCCGAGGCTCGGCCTTGGACCAGAACACCATCTTCTTCAAGAAGGAGAGGAGGTCGGGTCCGCGGTCGGCTTCGGTGTCGATCCAGGTGACACCGGCCAGGTCCGTCTGCACGAAGTGGTGCTCGACGCGTCCGTTGACATCCAGGCTCAGGTTCTCGGCACTCTTGCCGTCGGGGAGCGCGGCGATGTGCTGGCTCGAAATCGTGTGCAGCCACGTGAGGCGTTCGTCGCCGGGAATGGCGATCACGAATCTGTGACTGCGGTCGACCACCACTGCTGCGCGCTGCGCGGTTCGCTGTTCACCGAGGGGATCGCCGTAGTGCCATGCGACACCGATGTCGGCCGAACCGTCCGGTGCGGTGACCGCGCCGGGGGAAGTCAGAAGTGGGCTGTTGGGCACAAGAGCGTTGTCGACCACAAGACCAGTCTAGGAGTGTGGGCGGGATCGCGGTTACAGGGCGGCCCCGGCGGCTTGGCGGATCGTTAGGGTTGATGGCATGCCTGATCGCGTATTGGTGACTCTCGACCATGAGGTGCTCGATGCTGACGCACCGTTTCTGCACGCCGACGACCTGGCGGTGGTGCGCGGCGACGGAGTCTTCGAGACGCTGTTGGTACGCGACGGTAGGGCGCGGGTGGTCGAGGGACATCTGAGTCGACTGGTTCTGAGCGCGCGGGCACTGGGTCTGCCCGCCCCCGTTCTCGATGACTGGCGTCTGGCGATCGAGATGGCAGCCGAGGAGTGGGGGACAGAGAAGGAAGGCGCTCTTCGTCTTGTTCTGACCCGCGGCCGTGAGAGCGGCGACAAGCCGACAGCCTTCGTGATGGTCGGTCCGGTGGCTGATCGGGTCAGACAGGTCCGCGAATCGGGGCTGTCGGTGATGACTCTCGAGCGAGGTTTCTCGGTCGATCTCTCCGCCCGGGCACCCTGGCAGCTACTGGGCGCGAAGACGTTGTCTTACGCAACCAACATGGCAGCGCTCCGATATGCGGCGAATTTGGGTGCCGACGATGTGATCTTCGTCAGTTCCGAGGGCAATGTGTTGGAGGGGCCACGCTCGACGGTGGTGATTGTTCGGGACAGGACTTTGATCACACCGCCTCCCGCACAGGGCATTTTGATGGGTACGACGCAGCGTGCCCTCTTCGACGTTGCCGGCAGTGCTCGCTTCGATTGCCGATACGAAACCCTCCGACCTGCGGATTTGATTGCGGCCGACGGAGTGTGGATGGTTTCGAGCGTCACGCTGGCCGCACGCGTCCATACACTCGACGGGCTCGCATTGCCAGAGCCGAAGGTCTCCGAGGAATTCGCGGAATTGGTTGAACGTGCAATTGATTCGGATTCAGCAGGGCGATAGGCGAATAGGAATCGCGACAGGTCTCTACTACATTTGGTAGTAGCAAAGTCCTGCGGTCCAAACCGGACAGCAGTACCGTGTCCGCAGGGGCCGAGCGACTGCCCGCGTCTCGAACCCCGAAGCCTGTCCCAGGGCCCTACTCTCGGAGTAGCCAATGGATACTTTGGACGTCTCCAGGTGGCAGTTCGGTATCACTACCGTCTACCACTTCATCCTTGTTCCGCTGACCATCGGACTTGCACCGATGATCGCGATCATGCAGACGATGTGGGTGGTCACCAAAAAGGACCACTGGTATCGGCTCACCAAGTTTTTCGGCAAGCTCTTTCTCATCAACTTCGCACTCGGTGTAGCCACCGGCATCGTGCAGGAGTTCCAGTTCGGAATGAACTGGAGCGAGTACTCGCGATTCGTCGGCGACGTCTTCGGAGCTCCGCTCGCATTGGAAGGCCTTGTCGCCTTCTTCATGGAGTCCGTCTTCATCGGACTCTGGATCTTCGGTTGGGGCAGGCTGCCCAAACTTGTACACCTGGCGTGCATTTGGCTCGTGGCGATCGGCGTCAACGCGTCGGCGTTCTTCATCATCGCGGCCAACTCGTTCATGCAGCATCCGGTCGGTGCGACGTACAACCCTGAAACGGGTCGTGCCGAACTCACCAGCATCTGGGAGTTGTTGACCAACAACACCGCTCTTGCTGCCTTCCCGCACGCGGTTGCCGGCGCCTTCCTGACGGCGGCGACGTTTGTTGCCGGCATCAGTGGTTGGTGGATGGTGCGGAACATGCGCCGCGCCAAGCAGGCTGAGGCCGCCGAAGCCGAGCGTCTCGAAACCGACGCACGAACGATGTACCGCCCGGCAACACGATTCGCCTTGCTCGTCATGATCGTGGCCGGAATCGGCATCATCTACACCGGTGACGTTCAAGGCAAGCTCATGTTCCAGCAGCAACCCATGAAGATGGCGTCGGCAGAGTCGCTGTGCGACACCGAGATGGATCCGGATTTCTCGATTCTCACCATCGGTACACACAACAACTGTGACAGCGTGACGCACGTTCTGAAGGTGCCGTTCGTTCTACCGTGGTTGGCCGAGGGCAAGTTCACCGGCGTCGAACTGCAAGGCGTGAACCAACTGCAGGAGCAGGCGGAGCAGGACTTCGGACCGGGCAACTACCGACCGAATCTCTTTGTCACGTACTGGTCTTTCCGCGCCATGATCGGTCTCGCCGCCGGTTCGGCAGCACTGGCTCTCGCGGGACTGTGGGTCACACGTAAGGGGCGGGTCCCGGACCAGAAGTGGTTCGGAATCCTCAGTCTCGTCGCGATTCCCACTCCGTTCATGGCGAACAGCGCGGGCTGGATCTTCACCGAGATGGGCCGTCAGCCCTGGGTGGTGCATCCCAATCCGACCGGCGTCGACATGATCAGACTGACTGTCGACCAAGGTGTTTCGGACCACGCGTCGGCTACCGTCTGGGTTTCGCTGATCACCTTCACCCTCCTGTACGGAGCGCTGGGTGTCGTCTGGTTCAAGCTGATCGTGCGGTACGCGAAGGAAGGTCCGTTGGAGCACGACATGCATCCACCGGGCGATACGGATCATGACGAGCCGGAAGATCCGGACAAGCCCAAACAACTGTCGTTCGCGTACTAGGAGGCGATCATGGGACTTCAAGAAGTATGGTTCGTGCTCGTCGCAGTGCTCTTCATCGGTTACTTCGTCCTCGAAGGGTTCGACTTCGGTGTCGGAATGCTCATGCCGATTGTCGGCAGAGGCAGTGACCTCCCGGCAGATACGCGTCGACGGGTGGCGCTCAACACGATCGGCCCGGTGTGGGACGGCAACGAGGTGTGGCTGATCACCGCCGGTGGCGCGATGTTCGCGGCATTCCCGGAGTGGTACGCGACCTTGTTCTCCGGGTTCTATCTGCCGCTGCTGATCATCCTGGTGGCCTTGATCGTTCGAATCTGTGCCATCGAATGGCGAAGCAAGATCGACGACGACAAATGGCGTCAGCGCTGCGACTGGGGCATCATCTTCGGCTCCTGGGTCCCGGCAGTTCTCTGGGGCGTGGCTTTCGCGAACATCGTTCGGGGCGTGGCGATCAACGCCGACAAGCAGGTCGAGTCGGGATTTTTCGATCTGCTCAACCCGTACGCACTGCTCGGCGGTCTGACCACCGCGCTGGTGTTCGCTCTCCACGGCGCTGTGTTCCTGGCGCTCAAGAGTGCCGACGAGGTTCGTGAAGACGCAGTGAAAATTGCTGCACGACTCGCAATTCCGGCTATTCCTGTCGCCGGCGGATTCGTCCTGTGGACGCAGCTCGCCTACGGCAAGGGATGGACGTGGATTCTGGTAGCCGCAGCTGCTGCTGCACTGATCGGCGTCGTCTTCCTGACGCGGGCCGAGCGTGAAGGCTGGGCTTTCGTTCTCACCTGTGTGGCCGTCATCGCCACCGTCGTGCTGCTGTTCGCCTCGCTGTTCCCGAACGTCATGCCGTCGACGCTCGATCCGGCGTACAGCCTCACCATCGAGAACGCGTCGTCGAGTCCGTACACGCTCAAGGTGATGACGTGGGCCGCGGCATTCATGACGCCGGTGGTGATCATCTACCAGGGTTGGACGTACTGGGTGTTCCGACAGCGCATCTCCTCGAAGCAGATTCCGGCGTCGATCGGTCTGCGATTCAAGGAGAAGACGTGGTAGTGGCAAACCCGCAATCACAAAAGATTCGAAACACGAAAGAACTGACGGTCGAATTCACGTGACTATCGAAGTAGGCGACGCTCCCACCACTCGGGAGCGTCGCCGGGGGCCGATCGACCCGCGACTGTGGCGCCATTCCGCCTCTGCGCGCGGCTATCTGATCCTGACGGTCGCTCTGTCGATGGTGAACGTCGTGATGGTCATCGTCGCGGCGCTCATGATCGGCCGAGTGCTGGCCGGAGTGATCACCACTCGAACTGTGGATGTTTCTTCGTGGACAACCGAATTGGTTGTTCTGGCCGCAGCGGTGGCGGTCAGGGTTCTGGGGACCTGGTTGCAGACGAGGTATGCGCACCGGGCGTCGACTCGCGTCGTTGCCGAGATCAAGAACGGCGTGCTGACGTCGGCGACGGCGATGAGTCCGCGCGATCTGGATCCTCGGCGTGACGAGATCGCGACCGTGGTCACCCGCGGTGTCGACGGCCTCGGCCCGTACCTGACGGGATACCTTCCGGCTCTGGTTCTGTCGGTGACACTGACGCCTATCACCCTGATAGTCATTGCGGTGCAGGACATGACGTCCGCGGTCATCATTTTCGTGACGCTGCCGCTGATCCCGATCTTCATGATTCTGATCGGCTTGCTGACGAAGGGTAAGTCGGAGAAGACGTTGGCAGCGATGACCACGCTGTCTTCGCAGCTGCTCGATCTACTTGCCGGACTGCCGACGCTGCGAGCGCTCGGTCGTCAGCAAGGCCCTGCCGAGCGTGTCCGTGAACTCGGTGACGCCCATCGACGGACGACCATGTCTGCTCTGCGCGTAGCGTTCCTGTCCTCGATGGTGCTTGAACTGCTCGCAACACTCTGCGTCGCATTGGTGGCCGTGAGCATCGGCTTGCGACTCGTGTACGGGGACATGTCACTCGAGCCGGGGATAGTCGCGTTGATCCTCGCGCCCGAGGTGTATCTGCCACTTCGGATGGTGGGAACCCAGTTCCACGCCGCCGAGGACGGAATGGCAGCAGCCGACAAGGCATTCGAGGTGATCGAGGCGGATTCTGCGGCACCGGAGGGTGGTAGCACGACGGTGGTCGCTTGCGGCGCCGACATCGTCTTCGACGGACTCGGCGTGACCTCTCGTGGGGGAGTCGCACCGTCTCAACTTTCCGCCGTGGCGTCACCAGGGGCGATCACCGTGCTCACCGGTCCCAACGGCTGCGGCAAGTCGACGGCAGTGCACGCGCTGCTCGGACTGATCGAACCGAGCAGTGGCCGCGTGACGGTCGCCGGCGTCGATGTCCGAGACCTGGACGAGCACGCGTGGTGGAGTCAGTTGGCATGGCTTCCCCAACATCCGGTCCTCCTACCCGGCACCGTTCGTGAAAATCTCGATCTCACCGGGGTCGTCGATGCGCAAGCATTGGCTCGCGCCGCTGCTGCGACGGGATTCGACGCGGTATTGGCCGAGCTGCCTGCGGGTGTCGAGACCGTTATCGGCGTCGGCGGCACAGGTTTGTCGCTGGGGCAGCGACAACGACTGTCGCTGACACGCGTGCTCGCCTCCGACCGCGCAGTTCTTGTCCTGGACGAACCCACCGCTCACCTCGATTCCGATTCTGAAGGGACAGTGTTGGCTTCTCTGAGAGCACGGGCAGAGCGCGGCGACACAGTCGTCGTGATCGGCCACCGTCCGAGTGTGCTCGCCGCAGCTGACCGGATCGTCGAGGTGCGCGCTCATGAGAAGTGACGCTCACGATCCGCTTCTGCGTGCTCTTCGGCTACTGGAACTTCGACCACGACGCGTACTGACGGCGGTGGTCGCCGGTGTGGCAACACTCGGTAGCGCACTCGCCTTGGCCGCGCTGTCCGCATGGTTGATCACGCGCGCGTGGGAGATGCCTCCCGTTCTCGATCTCAGCGTCGCCGTGGTTGCCGTACGCGCATTGGGAATCTCACGTGGTGTCTTCCGCTATCTCGAGCGATTGACGACGCACGACGTCGCATTGCGCGGCACCACCGCAGCGCGGTCGAGGATCTACCAGCAGTTGGCAGCGGGAGATCCTGCGGCCGCCGCCGGACTACGACGCGGTGACCTGCTCTCCCGTACGGGCTCCGACGTGGACGCGCTGGGCGACGTCGTCGTCAAAGCGCTGATCCCGATTGCTGTTTCGGTTGTCCTCGCCTTCGCCGCGGTGGGAATCCTGTTGTTCATCTCGGTTCCGGCCGCACTCATTCTGGCTGTTGCGCTAGCGGTGTCCGGGATTGCGGCGCCCTGGCTGTCGGCGCGAGCTGCTCGACTTGCGGAGGCCGACAGTTCAGCGGCCGCAGCGCGATTCAGTGAGTCGGCGGTTACCGCGCTCGACCATTCCGCTGAGCTTCGAGTATCAGGTCGCTTGGATCAGGCGGTGAGCGAGGCTGTGTCCGCCGAGAACGAGGTGGTCGACGCGACCGATCGCGCGGCGGTACCGAGTGCCTTTGCCGCCGCTGCGACGCCCCTGGCAATCGGCGTGAGCGTCCTCGGTGCCCTGCTGATCGGAATTGCGCTGTACGGAACCACCGACATGTCACCGATGTCCATGGGAATCCTTGTACTGCTTCCGCTGTCGGCTTTCGAGGGAACCGCGATACTGCCCAGCGCGGCAGTTGCATTGACCAAGGCGCGGCTGGCGTCGGCTCGCATCATGGCGGTACTCGATCGAGCCGACGCGGAACACGTCGAAGGAAATCGTGCGTGGCCGGAGAACGGGATTCTCAGCGTGCATGCATTGCAGGCGGGTTGGCCCGGGGGAAAAGTGACCGAACCGCTCTCCGTGGATCTTCCTCGCGGTGCCCGCGTTGCCGTCGTCGGGGAGAGTGGATCCGGAAAGACCACCGCGCTGATGACGACGGCGGGGTTGCTGCCGCCCGTCGCGGGAACAGTTCGCGTTGGCGCAGTGGATATTTCGGATATCGATCCGGCCGAACTGCGCAGGCACGTCGGGTACTTCGCCGAAGACGCACACCTCTTCGAGACGTCGGTACTCGAGAACCTGCGCGTTGCGCGGGGTGACCTCACCGCCGAGGACGCGGAGAAGGCACTTGCCGCAGTTGGTCTCGGCGACTGGTTGTCGGAACTGCCGGAAGGGCTCGATACCTACCTGGTCGGCGGTATGCGAGCGGTTTCGGGCGGTGAGCGTCGTCGGTTGCTGTTGGCACGCGCGATCGTCTCGCCTGCGGAGGTGCTGCTGCTCGACGAGCCGACCGAGCACATGGACGCGGAGGCAGGCGCTCAGTTGCTCCGCGAGTTGCTCAGTCGCGACGCAACGCTGGTCGATTCTTCGCGAACCGTTGTTGTCGTCACCCACCAACTTCCGGACGGCGCAGCAGCTGACCAGGTGATATGCTTCGGAAAAGTTTCTGTGGAAAATACGTTGCCGTCGTCGTGAAGTGGGCGTACTTTCTCCTTTACACAAGGAAGGAGGTGGTCTGAAATTGAAGTACAGACGGACGCGTGAGGTGGCTGCCAGCTAGCCGCAATCGCTGATGGAATTCACTTACCGCGTGAGCGGCCGGCGAATCCCAGGCAGCCACCCGACCCCCGAGCCCCCGATCAGTCCGACCGGGATCCGCGCGAAAGCGTGGGTGTGGCTCGGGGGTCGCTTCGTGCCGTGCGCCTTTATTAACCCCCGGCGGTTAATAAAGGCGCACAGCGTGGACAAGGATTAGGCCCCCACCATCCACTGCGCTCGAGGATCGCTCTGACCTCGGCTGCAGTCCGGCACGAGGCCCCCTCCACCTCCTCCCAACCGAAGACCAGTGTGGCGTTGCCTGACAGTTCGGATGCGTTACCTCGCCGCCGATCCCGCAGTGCAGTCGCCCGAGAAGAGTGGAAGGCAAAGCCGTCGAGTCGAACGATCAGTGCGACACCGCAATTGCGGTAGTCGACGTCCTCGTAGAGAGTTCTCCCATCGACGAGGACCGGCGATTGCCGTCGCGCTTCCGGTAAACCGTGTGCGCGCTCGACTTCGATTGCGTAGCGATGTTCGAGTACCGACTGGACGCCGCGATCCAAGAGGTCCAACGTCGAGGACAGCGCTTTGACATATCGCCTCGGCCGGCGGCATTCCATTCGGGTGCGTAGCTCCATCCGGGACACCTTGCACGCCGTGGCCGATCGGACCAGAGAACGAGCGGCGTCGCGAGCCGACGGCTCTGCAACCGCCAGGTCAATTGCGGTGTCGGCCAGCGAAGTACGAGCAGGCTGCGTGGCAACGCCGATGTGGGCCTGAGCGCGTGAACGATGAACGATCACTCCGGGATGGGCAGTGGACCACCCCAACGGAACGGGGCGCGCCGGGGAGCGTTCGGGTCTGACCGTCGGACTCTGACAGCGTGAGGATCTGCCGTATCGGACCGTGATGTGGACCGGCAGTTCGGACTCGATGTGCGTGAGCCCCCACTCTTCAGCAGCAGTCCGGTGACTCAGGTAGGTCTCTCCGCCGCCGAACAGAAGGGCGGCCTCGAGAATCATTGCTCGGTTGAGTGGGCCGTTGGTGCTGGATTGAACGCCGTGGAGGACGGAAGTCCATTGACCCGATTCGACCAGATGTTGGATGCGCCGCGGTGAATAGCCGAAAGGGCGCAGCTGTTTATTGGTCGCGAGCCCGTGCTGGAAGTCGAAGAGTCTTCGGAGATCAGGATCGATGTAGTCGCAGTTCATGCGAATACCGTGAGATCGCGGTCCGACAGGAATCGGTCGAAACTGCCGCTCCAGAGCCCGCCTGTGGAATTTGTCGGTGCCTGTGGATGGATCTGCTGTGCGCCTTTATTAACCGCCGGGGGTTAATAAAGGCGCACAGCAGAACTAGCCGATGTAGCGGGTCAGCCGCGCCGAGAGGCGCGGTTCCAGGCCACCGTCAGACATGATCCGCTCTTCGACGTACGCGAGGTCGCCGCCTTCGACGATGCCGTAGAGGCGCTTCGCGCCGCCGTACAGTGCACCGGACTGGCTGCGGATCACCACGTCGGTGGCAAGTTCCCACGACGCCTGGGTGAGCGCACGGCCGTAGTACATTTCGACGACGCCGGAGCTGTGGCTGAGCAGGAGCTCGACGACTTCCTGGTTGACGCTGCCCGGGATGCCGTCGCCGCCCATGCGCCAGTAACCGCTCTCGCGCAGATCAGGGCTCACGTACTTGCCCTCGGCGTCGAGACGCCAAGATCGGGACTCCCAATTGAGGTAGGGGCCACCGTCGTGAGAGATGACGATCTGCTGACCGAAGGCGTAGTCGCCGGTCTCGTCGTGCCCTTCGCCTTCGCCGCGCCAGACGCCGACGAGGGGGAGCAGTGCGAGGAGTTCGGGATTGATGTCCGGGCCGAGGCGCAGGTTTGCGGTGTCCTCGGGCAACGGAAGGTCCGGCAGGGTCGGAATGTTGAGCGATGCCGTCGACTTGGAGCGCTCGACGGCGATGGCGACAGCTTCGTCCCCGCTGCCGCGCCTTACGGCACCTGCAGCGGCGGAATCGTCAGCGGTCGCGTCGGACCCTGAATCCGGAGCCTGACTCACGACTCGTCGGTGACCAAGCGGTACACGACGTACACGGAGAACCAAGCGATCATGACGGATGCGAGTGCGAGGAGTACCTCGAAGAAAATGACCACGGGTACATCTTAGACCGCGGCGACCGACCGGAAAAATCGGGAGCCGGAATGCAGAAGGCCCCGCACCGAAGGGGTGCGGGGCCGCCTGGAAAAGCAGGAATTACTTGCTGACGGTCACGTCCACGTTGTGCACGCCCGAGCCCTCGGGTGCGACGGTGGATGTGCCGTTGCCCGAGCTGGACAGTGCGCGCACGGTCCACTCGCCCGGAGCGGCGAAGAAGCGGAAATCGCCGGTTCCCGATGCCACGACCTCGGCCGTGAACTCTCCGGAGCCGTCGAGCAGGCGCACGAATGCGCCGCCGATGGGCTGGCCGTCAGCGGCGAGAACGCGGCCGGTGATGACCGTTTCCTTCTCGACGTCGACGCCGGCAGGCAGGGTCTGCCCCTGGGTAGGTGCTCCACACATGATCAGGCTCCCAATTCGATCGGTGCGCCGACGAGTGAGCCGTATTCGACCCAGCTGCCGTCGTAGTTCTTGACGTTGTTCTTGCCGAGGATCTCCTGCAGTACGAACCAGGTGTGGCTCGAGCGCTCGCCGATGCGGCAGTAGGCGATCGTTTCCTTGGTGTCGTCGAAGCCCTTCTCCGCGTACAGCTTGGTGAGGTCGTCGTCCGACTTGAAGGTGCCGTCCTCGTTGGCGGTGGTGCTCCACGGGATGTTGATGGCCCCGGGGACGTGGCCACGCTGCTGCGCCTGCTCCTGCGGAAGGTGGGCGGGAGCGAGGATCTTGCCGGAGAACTCGTCAGGGCTGCGAACGTCGACGAGGTTCTTGCTGCCGATGGCGTCGATGACCTCGTCGCGGAATGCGCGGATCGAGAAGTCGGGGGTCTCGGCCTTGTACTGCGTGGCTTCGCGGTTGACTGCGTCCTTGGAGAGCGGGCGTCCGTCGAGTTCCCACTTCTTGCGGCCGCCGTCGATCAGCTTGATGTCCTGGTGGCCGTACAGCTTGAAGTACCAGTACGCGTAAGCGGCGAACCAGTTGTTGTTGCCACCGTAGAGAACGACGGTGTCGTCGTTCGCAATACCCTTGGCGGAGAGCAGGTCCGAGAACTGCTCCTGGTTCAGGAAGTCGCGTCGGACGCCGTCCTGGAGGTCCTTGCGCCAGTCGAGCTTGACTGCACCCTCGATGTGGCCGCCGTCGTATGCGCTGGTGTCCTCGTCCACCTCGACAAAAACGGTCTTGGGGGTGTTGAGGTTCTGCTCAGCCCAGTCAGCGGAGACTAGGACGTCGGAGCGAGCCATGGTGTTCCTTTCGATGTGGTCTTGCATCGGTCGATATCTAGCAGGGGTTCAGCGGGGTTGTGTGGCAAGCGTTTTCATGCGGTGGTCGCGCGGCCGGTATTTCGCAGCCTGGCGACGAGTGGGTAGATCTGGCAGCCGAGGCAGATGCCGAACGCGGCGTTGAGCAAGGCCGCGAACAGGGCGAAGCCGGTGGCAACGGTGCCGACGATCGTCGACCCGGCCAGGAAACCGACCGTGCCTGCCAAGGCGAAGACGAAGCCGACGAACTGAGCGAAGCGCAGCGGCGCCACGGGTTCGCGTTCGCTGACCGGCGAGAGTCGCGGGGCGACGAACTTGCCGAAGATCTGGCCGTACGGGCTGCGCTTGGGGCCGAGTACCGCTCCGACTGCGAAGACGATCGCCTGCAATGCGAGAACGACGGTGGCGGCGGGCAGAGAGAAGGTCGAGAGGATGAGCGTGAGAACGAGAACGCCGGTGGTGACCCACGCGGCGAACCGAGGTCCGCGGACGTCGACTTGCTCGAGCTGGGCTGTGGTTGTGGACATCGGGAGTGCTCCTGCGCTGGATTGCATGGTGCTTGCCTGGACCGAGAAAAGGGGACGCAAAAGTCCCACTCGGTGGATTGATCACGTGAGCGAAAGCTCGAAGGTCAGAGAGATCTGACGGATGTGGTGATCAGCAACAGGTACAGCAACAGCCCCCGAGGCGGCACAGGTCTACTGCGCGGCGTCGGGTGAGCATCAGCTCGTGGCGGGTTTGCACGTCGGCGAGTTTACCCCGAATTCTCGGATTTTGGCTCGTGGGGTCCGGATAGTGGTACGAGCGCAGCTTTCAGATCGGCTGCGGACGGCACACCGGACACTCGGAACTGTTCCTCCAGGCCACCGTCGAGGATGAACGTGGTGGGCAGCGACAGGACGCTCATTTCGCGTGCCAGAGCCGGTTCTTTGTCGATGTCGAGCTCGATCTCCACCGGCGGACGGGGAGCGTCCGCCATCGAAACCACAACCTGGCCGACGACGCGGCGTACTGCCGCGCACGGTCCGCACCAGTCGGCGGAGAAATGCAGTACGACGGGCCCGCCGTTCGGCGAAGAGACTCCGGCAGAACTCAGCAGTTCGAGGCGGCTGTTGGTGGTGCCGGATGCCGCGGTGGTGGCTCGGACTGCTCCGTTGCGAGACTTGAGAAAGAGCCCGACCGCGACGACGGCGACGAGGGCGACCAGCAGAATTGTGATCCCGGTCATCGGTTCTGCAGCTCTGCGAGATCGATCGTCGTGTTTTCGGCGCTGCCTTCGATCACGATTCTTCCGCCTTCCGCGTAGACCAGGCTCGGCTGAATTCCGTAGGGGAGTGCCTGCGGATCGATCGTGTAGCTGAACAATCCGAGGACCACGGGTTCGAGTGCTGCGGGGATCGAGAAATCGGCTTTGCCCTCCGGACCGAAGTACAGGTTGCTTGCGACGATCTTGACCTGCCCACCTTCCAGAACCAGGTTGGCCTGGACGCTCACTGCAGTCTCGACCGGACCGACGGCAACCGTTCCGGTCAGCACGACGGCCCCCGCGGTGCTCGCGCCCGTTCCACCGCTGCCCCCGGTGCCATCCGACTTGTTGGCCGGCGGCGAAGATACCTGCAGGTCAGGGATGTTGAGCAGCTTTCCGAGGTCGGTGGCGTTGATTCCCATCCGGCCGTCGAGTTTGTCAACGGGGAGCTGGGTGACATTGCCGTTCACGATGTCGGAGAAGGGAACGGTGACCCCGCGCAGGTCTGCTTCGACGGTCACTTCGCCGACCACGTCGCTCTGGACGCCGGTAGCTCTGACGTAGACGTCCTTGTATTTCCCGCCGAGTGCTTGGGTGAGGAAGGGGAACCCGTTGAAGGCGACCTCCGGATCCGACTCGAGTGATGCGCCGGTTCGGAGCTCGCGGGAAACCCGGTACTCGGCGTACGCGGCAGCGCCGAAATCGGCCACCAGTCCGAGGCCGAGGAGAAAGACGATGCCGATGATCAGTTTGCGCACCGCACCATTGTGACGGACTCCGGTCGGGGTTCGATGCGACGGCCCCGGTACCAGGCACGCTAATGTAGGGACCGACCAAAAGCGTCGAACTACTCGAGCGTTGCCCTCGCGGGTTGCGCGGGCTACTAGATAGGAGGCCGTGTGGAACTGCTCCTCCTCACCTCCGACCCCAACCCGGAAGCTGTACTACCGGCGTTGGCGTTGCTGGCGCACTCGGTTCGGCCTGCCCCCACAGAGGTTTCCTCGCTACTCGAGGCAAGTTCCGCGGACGTGGCATTGGTGGATGCGCGCACTGATCTAGCTGCCGCACGCGGGTTGTGTCGATTGCTCGGAAGCACAGGATCCGCAGTACCTGTGGTCGCCGTCCTCACCGAAGGCGGACTCGTTGCCGTCAACGCCGACTGGGGGTTGGACGACATCCTGCTTCCCGGTACCGGTCCGGCTGAGGTGGACGCCCGATTGCGGTTGTTGGTCGCCCGCAGCGGCGGTGTTGCCAGTCCGGAAGCGTCGGGAAAGATCACGCTGGGCGAACTGGTTATCGACGAGGGGACGTACACGGCACGACTGCGTGGACGGCCCCTTGATTTGACTTACAAGGAATTCGAGCTGCTCAAGTACCTCGCGCAGCATGCCGGTCGGGTATTCACCCGGGCACAGCTGTTGCAGGAAGTGTGGGGCTACGACTTCTTCGGCGGCACCAGGACGGTCGACGTCCACGTGCGTCGTCTGCGGGCGAAACTCGGCACCGAATACGAGTCCTTGATCGGTACAGTCCGAAATGTCGGATACAAGGCAGTGCGTCCGACCAGGGCCAAGGGCGGCGCAGCTGCTCCCGTTCAGTTCGAGGACGACGAAGACGTCGACTACGACGCGGCCGACGGATCGGTGGTCTGACGTGGGTTGGACAGATTCACTGCCGGCCGGATCCGCCGAGCAGGTTTCCGCGCTTCTCGATCGCGCAACCGAGTTCGACGGCAAGGCGCCCGTGTCGGAACAGGGGCGCCATGCCGTTGCCGGGCGCGGCGCAGCACGACACTTTCTCGAACTCGACGGCGATACGGTCGTCGGTTATGCACAGCTGCAAGCCGGTTCGGACGAGCATCCCGACATGGCCGAGTTGGTGGTCGACCCGCAGGCGCGGCGCCGCGGTATCGGAACCAGGCTTGCCGCAGCGGTATTCGACGAAGGTCGGCCGGGCACGCGAGTCTGGGCGCACGGAAACATCGACGCCGCAGTGGAATTCGCCAAGAGCTTCGATTTGGTCAGCGTTCGTGAACTCCTCCAGCTGCGTCGACCGCTCGATGCTCCGCAGCTTCCGGAAATCGTTGTGCCCGAAGGTATAACGATGCGGACGTACCGTGGGCCCGAAGACGATTCCGAGATCCTTCGCGTCAACAATGCGGCCTTCTCCTGGCATCCCGAGCAGGGTGGCTGGACCCAGGCGGAGATCGACGAGAGAACGGCCGAAGGCTGGTTCGACCCGGCCGGTCTGTTCATGGCGTTCGCGGACACCGATCCCGATACTCTTCTCGGCTTTCACTGGACCAAGGTGCACGCACCCGAAGGTGACGATCCGGAGTTGGGGGAGGTGTACGTCGTGGGTATCGATCCCGCGGCGCAGGGACGTGGTCTCGGCCGAGTGCTGACGCTCGCAGGCATGCATTACCTGCGAGATCGCGGCCTCGGAACGGTCCTTCTGTACGTTGAAGGTGACAACACTGCCGCCCTCCACACGTACGAGCGACTCGGCTTCGATCGGTTCCACGTGGACATGGCTTACGCTCGCGCGCTCTGACGTCACAGTCGAACACGCAGAAATGTCCAGTCTGTTCATTCTCTGTTAACCATGTGTGGTCCAACCGGACACCGCGCCCGCCTACTTTTCTCTGTGGGCAGCGCCGTGTTGCCTGATGCAGATTTCAATCATTTTGCATCTCATGTCGCCGCCCGATCGTGGGCGTGGCGGTAGCGATTTCCGGAGGATCTTGGTGAATCTCAAGCGCAGTGGTGCCCTGCTCGGTGTAGTGGCCGTGGGCGCCATGACCTTGGCCGCATGTGGCAGCGACAACAACTCGTCGTCGACGGGTGTGGACGCGTCCGCATCGAACGCAACGTGCGAAGGCAAGAGCAACCTCTCTGCCGCTGGTTCCTCGGCACAGAAGAATGCCATGGACCAGTTCGTCGCCACCTACATCTCCGTGTGCCAGGAAAAGGGCAAGACCGTCAACGTCGCCTACAACCCCAGCGGTTCGGGCGACGGTCGCACGCAGTTCATCGCCGGCCAGATCGACTTCGCCGGCTCCGACTCGGCCATCAAGGACGAGCAGGCCGACAAGGCCAAGGAGCGTTGCGTCGGCGGCGAAGCCTGGAACCTTCCCCTCGTCTTCGGCCCGATCGCAGTTGCATACAACCTCGACGGCGTCGACAAGCTCGTTCTCAACGCAGAGGTTCTCGCGAAGATCTTCAACGGTGGCATCACCAAGTGGAACGATCCGGCAATCGCCGCGCTCAACTCCGGTGCTTCGCTTCCCGACGAGAAGATCACCACCGTGATCCGCTCCGATTCCTCGGGCACCACCGACAACTTCCAGAAGTACCTCGACGCGGCATCGAACGGTGCTTGGACGTCGGGCGCAGGGTCCGACTTCACCGGTGGCGTCGGTGAGGGCGCCAAGGGTTCGGCGGGCGTTGCACAGGCAGTTGCCACGGCACCGGGTTCGATCACCTACGTCGAGAAGTCGTTCGCCGATCAGAACAAGCTCTCGGTTGCAGAAATCAACACCGGCTCCGAGGCAGTCGCACTGACCAACGACTCGGCCGCAAAGTCGATCGCAGGCGCGAAGTTCAAGTCCGACGCAACCGGCGACCTGACGCTCGACCTCGCGTCGATCTTCAAGACCAACGAAGCCGGCGCATACCCGCTGGTTCTCGCCACGTACTCGATCGTCTGCTCCAAGGGCTACGACGCGGACACCACCGCAGCAGTGAAGTCGTTCCTGACGAGCGCGGCCAACGAGGGTCAGGCCAACCTGGCCGAGCAGGGTTACGTCCCGCTGCCGGCCAACGTCCAGGATCGCCTCAACGCGTCCATCACGGCAATCAGCTGACCTAGAGACTCGTGCGGACAAGCTCATGGATCTACATTCAGACGTGAAGGAAGTGAGCGCACATGAGTGACGCGCCCATCACCTCGACATCTCGTTCTCCCGGCCCCGCAACCAGCGGGGCCGGGGTGGGCGGTCCGAACGGCACCACGGAGGACACGATTACTTCCACCAAGGCTCCAGAAACCGAGCATCCTCCGAAGGGTGACGGTCCGGGAAGCGGCAACAGCAAGACGGTGACCCGTCCGGGTGACCGCATCTTCAGCTCGCTCGCTTCCGGTTCGGCAATCTTCATCACGGTTGTCATCGCGGCGATCGGCGCGTTCCTGATCTGGCGTGCTGTTCCTGCTTTGAGCCGGAACCAGGTCAACTTCCTGACCAGCCGTGAATGGGTGACGCAGAACATCAACGCGATGGCGTTCGGTGTCCTCGATCTTTTCCAGGTCACGGTGTTGGTCTCGCTGTTCGCACTGGTGCTCGCGATGCCGATCGCACTGGGCATCGCGATCTTCCTGACTTCGTACTCACCCAAGTGGCTCACGCGGCCACTGTCGTACACGATCGACCTTCTCGCGGCCGTGCCGTCCATCGTCTACGGCCTGTGGGGACTTCTCGTGTTCGCTCCGGCGATCACCCCGGTCGCGGTGTGGCTCAACGACACTCTCGGCTGGTTCCCGCTCTTCGCCGACGGCAGCGGATCGATCACCGGCGGCGGCACCATCTTCACCGCAGGCATCGTCCTCGCCGTGATGATCCTTCCGGTCATCACCGCAGTGACCCGCGAGGTGTTCATCCAGACCCCGCGCTCACAGATCGAAGCTGCACTCGCTCTCGGCGCCACGCGCTGGGAAGTTGTGCGCACCACGGTCATCCCGTTCGGTAAGTCCGGCTACATCAGCGGCTCGATGCTCGGTCTCGGACGCGCACTCGGCGAGACGATGGCGCTGTACCTGATCCTGCGCACCACCTCTCAGGCCTTCGGCTGGTCGCTGTTCGACGGCGGCTCGACCATCGCCTCCAAGATCGCCCTCGGCTACGCGGAGTTCAACAACGACATCCAGGCAGGCGCGTACATCGCGGCCGGACTGGTGCTGTTCGTACTGACCTTCGTCGTCAACGCGGCTGCCCGCGCAGTGATCGCCGGAAAGAAGGACTGACCCATGACCTCCACTCTGGACCGGCCGGTCAAGGCCCCCACTTTCCAAGGCGTCGGCGCCCGCCGTCGTGCCAAGGACGTCATCGCGACCATCCTGGTGAGCCTGGCAGTCGTCATCGCGCTCATCCCGTTGGTCTGGGTGCTCTTCACGGTCATCGCAAAGGGCCTGCCCGCTCTGACGTCGCCCACGTGGTTCACCAACTCACTGAGCGGATTGACGGCGTCGGCCGACGGCGGCGGTATCTATCACGCATTGATCGGCACCCTGCTGCAAGGCATCGTGTGTGCGGTCTTCTCCATCCCGCTCGGCATCTTCGTCGCGATCTACCTGGTGGAGTACGCCGACCGGAAGTCGAAGCTGGGCAAGCTCACCACGTTCATGGTCGACATCCTCAGCGGTGTTCCGTCGATCGTGGCCGCGCTGTTCATCTACGCACTGTGGATCGCGACCTTCGGCTTCCCCAAGTCCGCGTTCGCTGTATCTCTGGCTCTGGTCCTCCTGATGGTCCCGGTCGTCATTCGCTCCACCGAGGAAATGCTGCGCATCGTCCCGATGGATCTGCGCGAGGCGTCGTACGCGCTCGGTGTGCCGAAGTGGAAGACCATCTCGAAAATCGTTCTGCCGACGGCGCTTCCCGGCATCATCACCGGCGTCATGCTGGCTCTGGCCCGCGTGCTCGGTGAGACCGCGCCGCTGCTGATCCTCGTCGGCTACGCGCCGTTCATCAACTTCGACCTGTTCAACGGCGAAATGGGCACTCTGCCTTCCGTCATGGTCGCCGAGATGAACAACCCCACCGACGCCGGCACCAACCGCATCTGGGGCGCAGCACTGACCCTGATCCTGCTGATCGCGATCCTCAACATCGTCGCGAAGCTGATCGGTCACTTCTCACAGGTCAGAAGCAAGTGATGCGGCCTCGGAACATGTTCGTACTCAACAGCGTCAACAACTCAGTAGGGAGCCGGTAATGGCCAAGCGTCTGGATCTCAAGGACGTCAACATCTACTACGGCAAGTTCCACGCCGTCGCCGATGTGGGCCTGTCCGTCCCGCCCCGGAGCGTCACCGCCTTCATCGGCCCGTCCGGTTGCGGCAAGTCCACCGTTCTCCGTTCACTCAACCGCATGCACGAAGTCATTCCCGGTGCGCGCGTCGAGGGTTCGGTCCTGCTCGACGGCGAGGACATCTACGGCTCGAACGTCGATCCTGTCGGCGTCCGCAAGACCATCGGCATGGTGTTCCAGCGACCCAACCCCTTCCCGACCATGTCCATCAAGGACAACGTCGTCGCGGGCTTGAAGTTGCAGGGCGAGCGCAGCAAGAAGAAGCTCGACGAGGTGGCCGAGCGTTCACTGCGCGGTGCCAACCTGTGGACCGAGGTCAAGGATCGCCTCGACAAGCCCGGTGGCGGCCTCTCAGGCGGTCAGCAGCAGCGTCTGTGCATCGCGCGTGCCATCGCGGTCTCGCCCGACGTTCTGCTCATGGACGAGCCGTGCTCCGCGCTCGACCCGATCTCGACTCTCGCGATCGAGGACCTGATCACCGAGCTGAAGAAGGACTTCACGATCGTCATCGTCACGCACAACATGCAGCAGGCTGCGCGTGTGAGTGACCAGACGGCATTCTTCAACCTCGAGGCAACCGGTAAGCCCGGTCAGCTCGTCGAGATCGACGACACCGAGAAGATCTTCTCGAACCCGACGCAGAAGGCCACCGAGGACTACATCTCCGGCCGCTTCGGATAGCCCCTGGGATTGCACACTGCACGATCATGTTTCACCCCCGTTTCCAACAGGAGACGGGGGTGAAACTTTTTGGTTGTGGTGATAGTTCCCACTCCGGGGCGCAGAGCTGAGCGTCGTTGGGCGCCCGAATAATTCGATGAGCAGCGCAAGTGCGCCGAGTGGGCGCTGAAGTAGCCGACGATGTGAATCTCGTGGATACTGACGACGCTTCGGGCAATGCTAATCTCGGCCCGACAGCACGCTGTCGATCGATGTCGTTTCACAACCGGAAGGGCTTGTCAGTGCACCTCACCCCTTCAGATACCGAAAAGCTCCTCCTGAGCGTTGCGGGCATGGTCGCCCGCGACCGCCGCGAGCGCGGGGTACTGCTGAACTACCCCGAAGCGATGGCCCTGATCTCGTGTTGGATTCTCGAGCGTGCGCGTGACGGAATGACGGTTGCGGAACTGATGAACGCCGGTCGGCAAGTGCTCACCCGCGACGACGTGATGGAAGGGGTACCCGAGATGATTGCAAACGTCCAGGTGGAGGCCACTTTCCCGGACGGTCGCAAGCTTGTCACCGTGACGGAGCCCATTCGATGATTCCCGGTGAGGTACGTGTGTCCACCGAACCGCTCGAGTTCGGCACTGACGCGGAAAAGATCACGATGGTCGTCGTCAACGACGGCGATCGCCCCATTCAGATCGGTTCACATCTCCACCTTCCAGCGGCCAACCCGGCGTTGACCTTCGATCGCGAAGCGGCAGACGGCTTCCGGCTCGACATCCCCTCGGGAACGTCGGTTCGGTTCGAACCCGGGGTAAGCAGGACGGTGACACTGATCGCGCTCGGCGGACTCAAAAGGGTTCCGGGCCTGCAGATCGTGCCGGACGAAGACCTACCGACGCATGCGCGTGAGCCCAAGACCGTGATGCCGTTCGGCACGCCCGGTGTCGAGGTCGAAGAACCTTTGCGAGCGTCCTCGGTGAACGTTCGTGTGAGTGATGTTCCAGTCGAGGCGGATTCACCGGACGATGCCGCGACGCCAGTTGAGAGGACAGCCGAATGAGCAGGATCGATCGACGCGGTTACGCCTCCTTGTACGGCCCGACCGCTGGCGACCAGATCCGTTTGGCCGACACAGATCTGTGGATCGAGATCGAGCACGACTACACCGCGACCGGCGACGAGATGGTCTTCGGCGGCGGCAAGAGCATCCGCGAGTCGATGGGCCAGGGCCTGACCACTCGCGATCAGGGCGCTCTCGACGTCGTCATCACCAACACGGTGATCCTCGATCACTGGGGAATCGTCCGGGCAGACGTCGGAATTCGCGACGGACGCATCGTTGCGATCGGCAAGTCCGGTAACCCCGACATCATGGATGGCGTGCACCCCAAGTTGCTCATCGGGCCGAGCACCGACGTGATCGCCGGCGAGGGAAAGATCCTCACCGCGGGTGCGATCGACACTCACGTGCACTTCCTCAGTGAAATCGAGATGATGGAAGCGCTCGCGACCGGTACGACGACGGTGGCGGGCGGCGGAACGGGCCCAACCGAGGGAAGCAAGGCAACCACCGTCACGCCCGGCGCCTGGTCGCTGACGATGATGCACCGGGCCCTCGACCACATCCCGCTCAACGTTCTTCTCCTCGGCAAGGGCAGCACCGTCAGCCATGAGGCCATGCGTCAGGAAGCTCTCGCCGGCGCAGGTGGATTCAAGGTCCACGAGGACTGGGGTTCCACTCCGGCGGCAATCGACGCAGCTCTGCGAGCAGCTGACGAGTTCGGGCTCCAGGTGGCGCTGCACGCCGACAGCCTCAACGAAACCGGCTACGTACAGCACACTTTGGACGCGATCGCCGGGCGCGGGATCCACGTGTTCCATGCGGAAGGCGCCGGCGGCGGGCACGCTCCGGACATCATCGTGACGGCAGGTGAGCCGAACGTTCTTCCGGCATCGACCAATCCGACGTTGCCGCACACCGTAAACACGGTTGCCGAGCACCTCGACATGCTCATCGTGTGTCATGCGCTCAATCCCCGGGTTCCGGAGGATCTTGCCTTTGCCGAGTCCCGGATCCGGCCGACAACTATTGCAGCGGAAGACTTTCTGCACGACATCGGTGCCATCTCCATCACCTCGTCCGACGCCCAGGCGATGGGCCGTATCGGAGAGGTGACCCTGCGGACATGGCAGGTCGCCCACGTCATGAAGGCCCAGTACGGCAAGCTGGGTACCAGCATGCCGGCCGACAACGAGCGTGCGCGCCGTTACGTCGCCAAGTACACGATCTGCCCCGCGGTGGCTCACGGTATCGATCACGAGATCGGATCGGTCGAGGCCGGGAAGATGGCGGACCTGGTGCTGTGGGATCCCGCGTTCTTCGGTGTCCGTCCTTCTGCCGTGATCAAGGGTGGGGCGATAGTTGCTGCGCCGCTGGGTGATCCGAATGCTGCTATCCCGACCCCGCAGCCGGTGTTCGTGCGGCCGGCCATCGCGGCGACTCCGGGATCAGCCCCGCACCTGTCCACGACGTTCGTCTCGCCGATGGCGATCGAGGACGGTCTGGCCGGTCGTCTCGGTCTCACGCGCACCCTCACCGGTGTTCGTCCGACGAGGCACCTCACCAAGGCGGATATGCCGAACAACACGGCACTGCCGTCCATCGACGTCGATCCGGAGACGTTTGCCATCAAGGTCAACGGCGACCTGATCGCTCCCAACCCCGTTGACGTAGTGCCGATGGCTCAGCGCTACATGCTGTTCTGAAACCATGTCAATCGAGATGGCGTCTGCCGAGATAGCATCGATGCTCTTGGCAGACGGGCGTCTGCCTACCGGCGGTCACGCTCACTCGTCGGGGTTGGAACCGGCACTGGCGGGCGGACTCCTACAGAGTCAGGTCCCCGACTTCATTCGCGGTCGACTCGAAACAGTGGGACTTGTCGAGGCCGCTGCAGCGGTGGTCACGCGCCGCTGGGCCGTAAGTGCCGGTGGTGCAGGCGAACTCGAGGACATCTCGCGGGAACTGCTCGCTCGGACCCCCAGCGCACCGCTGCGTGAGGCGTCGATTCAGCTCGGGCGTGGACTGGCCAGGCTGGCGTCGCGATTGTGGCCGCAGCACCCCGCGGTGCAGATGCTCATGGCGCTGCCTGGGCATCCGATGCGTCCGCTCGCGTTGGGAGTCTTCACGGCGATCTCCGGGATGGACGACCTGCAGGCAGCCAGATCTTGTTTGTACGACGACGCTCAAACGGTGGCGTCGGCGGCACTGAAGCTACTGCCGGTGGATCCGGCAGAACCGGTCGAATGGTTGCTCCGAGCAGCCCCGACCATCGAAACCGTCGCCGCGGCTGCCGTGGCAGTCGAAGGCGTCACAGATATACCCGCAACAACAGGACCGTTGGTCGAACAATGGTCACTCGAACACCACGCTCGATCCAGGAGGATTTTCCGTGCTTGACAACCTGAACAACACCACCACTGCTGCAAGAGGTTTGAGGCTCGGAGTTGCCGGCCCCGTCGGCACCGGAAAAAGTACCCTCATCGCCACCATCTGCCGCGAGCTCGCGTCGGAGTACGAGATCGCGGTGGTCACCAACGACATCTACACCGACGAGGACGCGCGACTGTTGCGCGCGGCCAACGTACTTCCGATCGAGCGCATCGTCGCAGTCGAGACCGGAGCGTGCCCGCACACGGCCATCCGTGACGACGTGACGCCGAACCTCATTGCGGTCGAAGACCTCGAGCGTCAGTTCCATCCCCTCGACATGGTGATCGTGGAAAGCGGCGGTGACAACCTGACCGCCACGTTCAGCCCGGCACTGGTCGACGCCCAGATCTTCTGCATCGACGTCGCGGGCGGCGGAGACGTCGCACGTAAGGGTGGTCCCGGAATCGAGCGGGCAGATCTGTTGGTGGTCAACAAGATCGACCTGGCCCCGTACGTCGACGTCGACGCGGTCCAGATGGTGGCCGATGCCACGGCCGCGCGAGACGGACTTCCCGTTCTCGCGCTCAGCCAGAAGGATCACGCGACGATCGACCAGCTCAGTGCGTGGCTTCGCCAGGTCATCGCAGCTCACCGCGCGGGTAGTCACACCCCGCAGGATCCGGGGCCGATGGCGCCGCACTTCCATGCCGATGAAGAAGACCACGGACACGGTCACGGGCACAGCCACTCTCACGCTCACTGATGCGCACCGGAGCTACGCGGGTCGTCGTCGAGAGAGTGGGTGACACCGCTGTTGCGCGAGAGCTGATCTCGGGCGACTTCCTGGCCCCGCGGTTCGTCGACGCTCGCGGGCTCACCGTGCGAATTGCCTTGGTAGGGCACAGTGCAACGCTGCTGGCCGGCGACGACCTGCGTATCGAATTCGTAGTCGCTCCGGGTACGTGCCTCGAGGTGATCGAGCCGTCGGGGACCGTCGCGTACAACGCGCGTGCCGGCCGGGCGTCGTGGTCGGCTTCGGCGAGCGTCGGCGCCGGTGCGGCGCTGATCTGGCGCGCGGCACCGTTTGTCGTCGCGGGCGGCGCGGATGTGACCAGGCGCGTGGATATTTCACTGGAATCCGATGCGGTTGCGCTGCTCGACGAGATGATCGTGTTCGGCCGGACCGGCGAAACCGGCGGTGCCCTTCGCTCGGATCAGCGCATTACCGTCGACGGTGACGCGCTGCTCGTGGAAACACTCGACCTGCGTAGCGTGCCGGGCCGTTCGCTGCCGGGAATTCTCGGTGGCCATCGCGTGCTTGGTACGACCATGCTGTTGGGGATCAAGACTTCCGACGTGGTCGAAGGGCACGTGACGCCGCTGGCGGGAGCAGGGATGCTGGCACGGGCCGTGGCCGATCACGCACACGAGGCGAGCGCAGCGTTGGATCCGATCTGGTCGCAGTGGCGTGGGCGGGTTTCGCAGAAGTACAGCGACTGATTCGCCCGACCGTCACACTTCGGGAGGCTGCGTCGTCCAGTATGTGACCAGGCCGAAGAGAGCCGGGCGCACGGGTTTGACGGAGGCATCATGCAGATTGTTGTTCTGGGCGGAACCGGCCAGATGGGAAAGCTGGTCGTCGAGCAGGCGAAAATCGGGGGCCATGACGTCGTCGCCGCCGCTCGATCGACGGGAGTCGACATCTCCACGGGTGCGGGGTTGGACGAAGCATTTGTCGGTGCCGACGTTGTCATCGACGTGAGTGATCACGTCACCAACAGTGCCAAGAAGGCGATCGAGTTCTTCGAGACGGCAGCGAAGAACATCGCCGCGGCCGAAGCCAGAGCGGGCGTTAAGCATCACGTGCTGCTCTCGATCGTGAACTGCGACGATCCGCAGTTGAAGTCCTTCGGGTACTACCAGGGAAAGGCCGCGCAGGAACGCGCGGTGGAAGCGTCGGGCATTCCCTTCACGATCCTGCGATCCACTCAGTGGTTCGAGTTCGGCGAGAAGACCATCGCGCTCTTCGGACTGGGGCCGGTCGCGATGGTTCCCCGGATGCGCTCCCAACCGATAGCGGCGAAGACCGTCGCCGAGGCTCTGGTGACATGCGCTCAGAACGGTCCGACCGGGAGGGCTCCAGATCTCGCCGGGCCTGAGGTCCTCGAGATCCCGGCCATGACGCGTGAGATTTTGAAATACCGTGGCCGACGCAAGTGGCTGATCCCGATCTCGATGCCGGGAGCGGGTAAGGCGATGAAGGGTGGGGCGCTGCTGCCCGGGCCGGGATCCACAACTGCAGGACCCACGTTGAAGACCTGGTTACACGAGAACTGAATAGGAAAGGCGGCCGCGCAAGTGCGCGGCCGCCTTTTACTCACGTGGACGGTTGGGTTCAGAGATCCGGGTAGTTCAGAGATCCGGGTACGAGGTGAGGTTGTCGACCTTCTCGGTGGTTTCCGGCTCTTCGGGCAGCTTGCCGGTCACCAGGAAGATGACGCGTCGGCCGACCTCGACGGCGTGGTCGGCGAACCGCTCGTAGAAGCGGCCGAGCAGCGTGACGTCGACTGCGGCGGCAACGCCGTGCTTCCACTCGCGGTCCATGAGGACGGTGAAGAGGTGGCGGTGGAGGTCGTCCATCGCTTCGTCTTCTTCGCGCAGGCGGGCAGCGCGCTCGGGGTCGCGGGTCTCGAGGACGACCTTGGCGGCCGCACCGATGGAGACAGCGATGCGTCCCATCTCGGCGAAGTAGCCGTTGACCTCTTCGGGAAGCACGTGGTTGGGATGTCGGCGGCGCGCGATCTTCGCGACGTGCAGGGCGAGTGCACCCATGCGGTCGATGTCGGCGACGATCTGGATTCCACTGACCACCGAGCGCAGATCTCCGGCAACGGGAGCCTGCAGGGCGAGCAGCGCAAACGCGCGCTCCTCGCAAATGGTGCTGAGTTCGGTGATCTTGTCGTGTTCGCCGATTACTTGTTCTGCCAGGGACAGGTCTGCCTGGAGCAGGGACTGGGTGGCGCGCTCCATAGCGGCACCTGCCAGTCCTGCCATCTCGCCGAGCGTGTCTGCAAGCTCGGTCATCTGTTCGTTGTAAGCCACGCGCATGAGGTCAGAGCCTACGTGCCGTGAAAGACCAAGTCACAAGCACCAGGTGAACGCAAGGTGAATGAACGCGTGTCAGTCGCAGGTGGTGTCGCCTGCGTTGACGCTGGCGATGTCGGCGGGCAGAGCCGTCGAGGTGCTGGTGTCGACCGATGTCGGATTTGCCGCCAGGATGGTCCCCGGGTCCGCGGGGGCGACGACGGTGCCGGCGAAATTGCTTCCGACGACGACCTCGATCATGTCTCCCATGCTCGGAGCGAGAACGAGAACCGCACCGGGAATCGACGACGCGACAGTGACCGCTTCAGCCTCGTAACCTGCTGCGTAACGCACGACGGTGGTCGACGCTTGAGCATTCGCCAGGCCGGTGGCTGCGCTGAAGTTGCCGACCGTGGAGATCTGGAAACCGTAAGCAGCGAGGCTGTCGGCGATCGTCGCGGCCTGCCCGGCGATTCCCGACGCGTTGGAGACGTCGACCGAGATGTTGTAGGCGCTCATCGCTTCGACGGAAGTGGCGGCGGGCGGCGTGCTGGACGTAGGAGCGGTTGTCGTGGAACTGGTCGACGACGGTGTGGTGTCCTCGCGCTCTTCACCCGGAAGCGGTTCGTCGTCGATGATCGCCTGGAAGAGGGACTTGATCTCGTCGGTGCGAGGAATCTCGTTGCCCCAGTCGTTGGTGCCGTCCGTGGGGACCGTCAAGAACGTGACCGCGCCCGCGTCGACGTTCTGCAGCGAACGGCCGAGGGTGACCAGCGACTTCGTGTCGATGTTCTCGACGAACGTGTCGCTGGTGAAGGCGTTGATGAATCCGTTGAGCTTGCTCGGATTCAGGAGGACCTGGTTGGACAGGGCCGAGCGGAGCAGCGCCGACAGGAACTTCTGCTGACGGGTGATGCGTCCGTAGTCGCCGTTACCCTCGGCTTCGACGTGGCGCGCACGCACATAGTTGAGGGCGGTACGGCCGTCGAGCATCTGCGTTCCGCCGGATGCGAGGACGGTTCCGAGGATGCCGTCCTCGATCGGTCCGGGGGAGCAGACGTTCACGCCGCCGACGGTGTCGACCATGCGCTCGAAACCGGCGAAGTCCATTCCGACGAAGTGCCCGATTTTCAGGCCGGACATCTTCTGGATGACCTTGACCAGGCACTTGGGACCACCGAGTGCGTACGTCGCATTGAGCTTGTCGCCACTGGCGGCCGGGAAGGTTTCGCTGGTGTACTTGCCGGCGTCGTTGTCCCAGCCCTGGCAGATCGGACGTTCGACGTCGAGGTCACGCGGGAAGGAGACGGCGACGACGCGGCTTCGGTCGGCGGGAATGTTCACCAGCATGACCGTGTCGGCTCGGGCGCCTTCGGCGTCTTCGACGGTTCCGGCGCCGATCTCACCGCTCGCACCGGCGCGGGTATCGGTGCCGATGATCAGGTACGTCTCGTCGCCGAGCTGGCCGCCGGCGTCGATGATGTCGTCGGACTCGGTGTCGAGTGCCGCAATCTGATCGAAACCACCTTCGACTGACCGCAGATAACCCCAGACGACGCCGGTCAACGCGAGAGACATGACGGCCAGGAACGCTACCGCCGATCGGCCGATCACTTTTGCGCGATGGCGGCGGCGAATCTTGCTTTGCGCCAGACGGGTAGCGCCGGTGTCACCGACTACCCGCGGCACTGCGGAGGTGACGGGATGTTCTTCGGTGATCCAGTCCGCAGCGGCAGGCGGGACGGTCGGACGCGCGGGAATCGGCCGGGCCGGGGGCGGCGCGGACGCTGATGGAGGTGGAGTCCTGGGTGGCACGGATTTGGTCGGCGCCGGCTTGGGCGGCGCAGCCGGGGCAGGTGGCGGCTTCTTGTCGCCTACCCGACGGACCAACTCGGCGACCGAAACAGAGTCGTCGGTCGGAGGCGAATCCCGGCGGCCGGTCCGTCCACTGCTGCGACGCTCCGGGGGACTGGGTGGTTGCGGTGCTGGTCGCTGAGGTGTGGCAGGGCGCTGGGGCGTTGCCGGTTGGTCCGGTCGGGCATTGCGGAAGCGCTTGTCTGCGAGCGGACGTTCCCAGGGGGCGCGGCTCTCGGGCGGAGGTGGGCCCGAATCGTGATCATCACCCACCGATGCAACCTGTCCCGTCGTCGACTGTCAGTAACTCGTCATTCAGATGCCGGCGTCAACCGGTTGTCGACGAAGCTGGAGCCATATTACTGGTGAATCCTGAGTGCTTCACTCAGAAAGTGATGAGAGTAATCCGACGGCGTGTTCTCGCTAGCCACCGGAGTGCATCATGTCAGCCCCCACCGGCACAAGATCGTCCTCGGGATCGTCGAGCCAACCTTCCGGAAGTGCTACCTGACCGGGCGAGCCTTGGCGACCCCGCGGACCTTCGGCATCCTTGGGGAACGGGACGTCGTGATCGAGCTGTCCGAGCAGGTCGTCCAGTTCGGACAACGTGCTGACCAACGCCATCGAGACCCGCAGATCCGATCCGACCGGGAACCCACGCATGTACCAGGAGACGTGCTTGCGAAGTTCGCGCAAGCCCTTCATCTCACCGTGGTGTGCGGCGAGCAGCTGGGCGTGACGGGCGATGATCTTGGTGACTTCGCCGAGCGTCGGCGGCGTGGCGATCTGTTGTCCGTTGAGAGCTGCGCTGAGTTCCGCGAACAGCCATGGCCGTCCGAGGCAGCCACGTCCGACGACGACGCCGTCGCAGCCGGTCTCGTTCATCATCCGGGCAGCATCCGAAGCATCGAAGATGTCACCGTTGCCGAGGATCGGAACGTCGGTGACGTGTTCCTTGAGACGCGTGATCTCGTTCCAGTCAGCAGTGCCGGAGTAGCGCTGCGACGCGGTACGTGCGTGAAGTGCGACGGCAGCAGCGCCTTCAGCTGCGGCGATCCGGCCGGCGTCGAGGTGCGTGTGATGTTCGGGGTCGATGCCGACGCGCATCTTCACGGTGACCGGAATATCGGTGCCCTCGGTCGCGCGCACAGCGGCCGCGACGATCTGTCCGAACAGCCGACGCTTGTACGGCAGCGCGGAGCCACCGCCCTTGCGGGTCACCTTCGGGACGGGGCAGCCGAAGTTCATGTCGATGTGATCGGCCATGTTCTCGTCGACGATCATCTTCGCCGCGGCGTAGGTCGTATCCGGGTCGACTGTGTACAGCTGCAGCGACCGGGGCGTTTCGGTCGGGCCGAACGTGGTCATGTGCATCGTGGCCGGCTGGCGCTCGACGAGCGCGCGTGCCGTGACCATCTCGCAGACGTAGAGGCCGGACGTGCTGCCTGCACGTTCGAGTTCGAGTTCACGGCACAGCGTGCGGAAAGCGACGTTGGTGACGCCCGCCATGGGGGCGAGGACCACGGGGCTGTGCAGCTCGAGTGAACCGATACGTAGGGATGACATGTCTACCTCTGAACAAATACTTGTGACAATTGGAAGTGCCCGGTACCGAATCCGGTACCGGGCACAGAATAGCTGGTGAAACTAAGAAGCCTGCTGTTCGCGCTTGGCGGCTTCGCGTGCGAGCATGCGATCGCGCTGTTCCTCGAACTTCGTCGCGTTGGCGGCAAGGGTCTCGAGGAAGGTCGCCAACTCTTCGCGCGTGTTCTCGCCTTCGGCGCTGAAATCGTTTCGCTCGAAGATGTTCCACTTGCGCAAGACGGGCCAGACGACCTCGTCGAGGTGCTGGCGAAGGTCGTAGATGCCGTGCTTGGCCATGAGAGCGCCGTTACGACGGAAGTTCGGCATGCCGGCGCCCGGCATCTGGAAGTTCTGGACGATGTTCGCCACAGCCTTGAGAGCCTGATCGGGAGCAAGATCGAGCGCGGCGGCGCAAATGTTGCGGTAGAAGATCATGTGCAGGTTCTCATCAGCGGCGATGCGCTGAAGCATCTTGTCGGCAATCGGCTCGTCGCAAGCCTTGCCGGTGTTGCGGTGGCTGACGCGCGTCGCGAGTTCCTGGAAGGTCACGTAGGCGACCGAGTGCAGCAGGCCGGCGTCGCCCTCGTCGATGGGTGCGCTGTAACCGTTTGTCATGTGTTCCATGCGGAAGCGCTCGAGCTCGACGGGGTCGACTGCGCGAGTGACGACGAGGTAGTCACGCATCACGATGCCGTGACGGTTCTCCTCGGCGGTCCACCGGCCGACCCACGTTCCCCAGGCGCCGTCTTGCGAAAAGTTCTCGGCGATCTCGCGGTGGTACGAGGGCAGGTTGTCCTCGGTGAGCAGGTTGGTGATCATCGCGGCGCGAGCTACCTCGCCGAGCTGTGACTGCTCGAGGCTCCAGTCTTCGCCGCCCATGGCTGCGAAGTTACGACCCTCGTCCCACGGAACGTAGTCGTGTGGATGCCATTCCTTGGCCATGGAGATGTGGCGGTTGACGTTCTCCTCGGCAACCGGCTGCAGCTCTTGTAGCAGCTCCAGCTGCGTCAGAATCCTCGTCATTTCTTGCCTCCATGTTGAGTGAATGCGCGACTTCGCCCCAGCCTACGGCACCGTAGGTTTGAAAAGAATGGCATGAAAATTGCTCCCCTCGAGGGATGTTACCGATCCGTAGTTATCCGGGGGCACTTTCACGACCAAGTCGTTCTTTCGACGTAGTCGCGGAACGTCCGGGCGGGATCGGACAGCTCGCGGCTCTTCGACCAGATCAGCCCTATTTTTCGCTGTGCTCCTTCGATCGGTACGTAGACGACTCCTTCGGCCCAGATCGGTGGATCCTGCACCGGCATGACCGAGACACCGAAGGACGCGGAGACCAGTCCGCCGACCGTTGCCAGCTCGCTGCTCTCGAAGACGAAATTCGGAGTGAATCCTGCGGCCGCGCACAGTTCATCGAGAATTCTTCGCATCCCGAAGTTCGGATGCATACCGATGAACGGTTCGTCGGCCGCGTCCGCAAGCTCGACCGAATGCAACTTCGCAAAGCGATGATCAGCCGGAACAGCCAATGCCAGTGACTGCTGGGCGATCTGCATCCATGCCACCTGCGGATCACGCGGCTGCGGCGAGACGACGGCCAGGTCGGACGTGCCGGCGGCAATTCTGTCGACCAGGAACTGTGCACTGTTCTGATGCAGTTCGAATCGCACTCCGGGATGCTCGACGCGGTATCCGCGCAGCATGTGCGGCACCAACCAGGTGCCGAACGAGTGGAGGAAGTCGAGCCGGACCGTGCCGCTTTCGGGGCTCGCCAGCGACTGGATTTCGCTCTGCGCCGCGTCGAGTGAGTGAAGAGCGGTGCGAGCGTGTCGGTAGAGGATCTCGCCGTACCGGTTCAGTTCGAGCCGGCGTCCCTGACGGTCGAAGAGCGTCACTCCGATCTGTCGTTCGAGGCGTGCGAGTTTGCGCGAGAGTGTCGGCTGCGACAGGTGAGTCAGATCCGCGGTAGCGGTCACCTGTTGGGTTTCGGCGAGAACGACAAACCATTCGAGGTCTTCGGTCAGCATCACGAACCCAATCTATATACCTATGACGCATATAGAACTCCAAGTTTATGCATTTTCTTTTGTCGAAGCGCGGCGGGAGGATTCTTACCGGAGGTAAGCGATGCCTGGAGGTATGTGGTGACTGTCGAGAATGTGATCGAATCCGAAGTGGTGCCGCTTCGCCGCGGAACACCGGGGTATCGCACGGTGACCGTTGCGTTGTTCGCGGCCGGGCTGTCGACATTCATCTCGATGTACGCGGCACAGGCATTGCTGCCTGCGTTCGCCGAAGGCTTCGACGTCTCGCCCGCGGTGTCTGCACTTTCGGTCTCGGCGACGACGGGCATGTTGGCGTTGGCGATCATTCCGGCCAGTGCGCTCTCCGAGCGGTTCGGTCGCACGCGGGTGATGATCGCGTCGGCGTCGGCGTCCTGTGTGATCGGTTTGTTTCTGCCACTCAGTCCGACGATCGAGGTTCTGCTGATCGGACGCGCGGCGCAAGGCTTGGCTCTGGCGGGGGTCCCGGCGGTGGCGATGGCCTATCTGGCCGAGGAGGTCGATCGCAAGGACCTCGGTGCAGCGATGGGAAGGTACGTCGCCGGCACGACGATCGGTGGGCTGATCGGACGGCTGGTTCCGTCGGCCGTCGTCGATTTCAGTACGTGGCGCTGGGCATTGGTGACTGCGGCCTTGCTGTCAGCGTTGTTCGCGCTCACCATGATCCGGAAGCTCCCCGCGTCGAAGTTCTTTCGCCCGCAACCGGTGTCGGTGCGTGCGATCGCATCGAATCTACGACGCCACCTTGCGAACCCGTCGCTGCGCACGCTTTTCGCCTTGGGGTTCATCCTCATGGGCGGATTCGTCTCGATCTACAACTTCCTCGGGTTTCGGCTCACGGCAGCTCCTTTCGGACTTCCTGAAGCACTTGTCGGCCTGGTCTTTCTCTTCTACCTCGCCGGAACTTTCACCTCAGCGGTAGCCGGCGGGGCCTCGGACCGGCTGGGTAGGCGCAGTGTTCTGCTCGGCTCGGTTGTTGTCATCGGTATCGGTCTGGCACTGACTGTTCCGGACAATCTGGCGTTGACTCTCGTGGGGATGCTGCTCTTCACCGGAGGATTCTTCGCGGCACATTCGGTGGCCAGCGGTTGGGTGGGGCTGATCGCGACCGATCACCGGGCCGAGGCGTCGGCGTTGTATCTGTTTGCCTATTACGCGGGTTCGTCCGTGGCGGGCGCCCTCGCTGGTCTCGCGTACGCGGGCGGCGGTTGGGGTGGGGTCAGTGCCTTTGTGGGCGCGCTGCTGTTGGTTGCGTTTGCATTGTCGCTGAGGATGTTTCGATCTTCGACGGTCGAATGACAGAGCACTGCGGCGACCCCGAACGGGATCGCCGCAGTGCGAATCTGTCGAGCGTCTTACTTCTTGCCGCCGCCGAGGAGGCCGCCGAGCAGGTCTCCGAGGCCGCCGCCACCGGATCCACCCAGGATGCCGCCGAGTGCGCCGCCGATGCCGCCGCCGGAATTGCCGCCGCCGCCGAGAATTCCGCCGAGGAGATCCCCGAGCCCGCCGCCACCGGAGGCCTGAGTCTGCGCGCCGGCACCGCCACCGGTGAACTGCTTGGCGAGGTAGGCCAGGACGATGGGAGCGAGGATCGGCAGCAACTGCTTCACCAGATCGTTTCCACCGCCGCCACCGACACCGCCCAGTGCGCTGGCGACTTGATCGGTGTTGCCGCCGAAGATGTTCGAGACGATCTTCTGACCGTCAGCGGTGTCGACTTTGCTGATGTCGACGCCGTCGTCGAGAAGGCTGGTGTCGGCGTGCGACTGCAGCGCACTTTCGAGTGAGGCTGCGCCTGCGGGATCCTGAGCGTTGGCGCCGAGGCCACCGACGAGGGTCGGAAGTGCAGTCTTGACCGCCGATTCGGCAGTTGCCTGGTCCACGCCGAGTTGCTGCGCGATCTGGTCGATGGGGATCTGGGATAGAAGGTCGTCAAGCGATGCCATTGATGCCCTACCTCTTCTGGGGTACTACTCGTCAGTACCCGGCTGTTGCAGACACTAGTGAATGTCGGCGTCGACGGTAACCCTCCGGTTGCCGAGCGGTCAGGCTCGGGTCTTCTCGCGGGGGACCAGACACGCTAGGAGAGCGAGAATCAGTCCGCCGGCCGTCAAGATGAATCCTGTCTGATTTGTCAGGATCGTGGAGTAGTTTTCCCTGATGACATTGTCGAATTGATCGTTCACTCGGTAGTAGAACGTGCCCAGAGTTCCCAATCCCACGATGATTCCGATCCACGCTGAAATACGAGAACCGAACAAAGCGGCGATCAGAATCAATACGGCTGCAGCGAGCAGAAGTATCGCCATCGAACGGTAGAAGGTCACGGACTGATCGCCGAGTTGCTCGATTGCCCACCCGGCCGGAAAACCGTCCCGCAGGTCCTCGAGGCGAACGTTGTTGGGTTTGACCCCGGCCAGTACGTACATGAACGAGCCGACGGCAACGGCGATTCCACAAATGAGCAGAACCAGATGAACTAACGTGCGCATGCCACTCTCCCTGTGTTCGGAGTTCGGTAACGCGGTCGTCGCCGAGCCTAGCTGTGTCGCGGGTGTCAAGCTCGGTATCGAGCGTGCAGAATCGTCTCCATGCCCGACAACATGCGTCGACTCGAAGAGATCTCGTTGTCCCTGCCGGAGGCGGAGCGCGTCGACATCGAAGCGTGGGACGGTCACCCGACCTTCCGGGTCCGCGGCAAGAACTTCGTGTTCTGCAACGTCGAAGCCACCTCCTTGACCGTCAAGTTGAGCAAGGAGGAAGCCGAAGCGGTGGTGGCCACCGAACCAGGTGCAAGCGCTGCCGGCTACGGTCTCGGTCGGCACGGGTGGGTTGCGCTCGACATCGGCACCGACGTTTCCGAGGAGAAATGGTCGCAACTGGAGGAGTGGATCTACACCTCGTTCACCCTCGTTGCTCCGAAGCGGCTTGCCCGGATCGTTCTCGATGCGGATGAGGAACGCCCGTAACGGATAGATTCGTCAGTACAGACGCCGACTAGACGAGGATTTGTCATGACGACACCGGAAACTTCACCGGCCACCGAAAAACCGGGCATGCCGCCGTGGGCGAAGAAGGCCATCGGGATCGCAGTGATGGCGGTGGTCCTGGTCATCGCTTACTTCATCCTTGCCGCCTTCCTTCCGCGTTGGTGGGCGCAGCGAATTGCGTCGTTGGCGAACGGCAGCTTCAGCGCCGGAATCGCGTGGGGACTGCTGTTCGGTCTCGTCTGCACCCTGGTCCCGCTCATCTTCTTCCGAGCGGTCTGGCAGGTGCGCAAGCGCAAGCATGCTCGAATCATCCAGATCACGGCTCTCGCGTTGGGTGTGATCTTCGCGCTGCCGAACCTGCTCTCTCTGACAGTTGTTCTCGGCAACAACAATGCAGCGCATGCGGGCGAGCGGATCCTCGACGTCGACGGCCCCGGTTTCCGCGGAGCCTCCGTTGTCGGTGCAGTCCTGGGCGTTGCGTTGTTCCTGGGTCTTGTTGCGCTCGGCTATATGTACAAAAAGCGTGGCAAGGATCTCGACAAGATGCGCGGTGAGCTCAAGCAACACGAGCCGCAGAGTAAGGGCGAGGCTCCAGCCCCGGAAATCTGAGTCAGCTCTTCGACCGAGTACTCAGGCCGACACCGACTCCGACGGTTCCCGCCGCCACCAGTCCGGCGAGCGGGACCGCCCAGTGTCCGGCAAATGTGCAGGCGAGAACCAGGATTGCGCTCACCGGTAGAACAGCCTGCTCGATCCTGTCACGCTTGAAGTGTCGTGAGTGCATGAGCCACACGAAGATCAGGAACATCGCGGCGGGGATCGTGACCGCGGCAGATGCTGCGAACGTCGAAATGTGCGCCTCGCCAACTGCTTCCTCGACGGCTACTTCGATGCCGGCGCCGATGGCCGCAGCGGATCCGAATACGAAGTAGTGCCCGTATCCCCACAACAGGACGGCGCGATTGCCCTGGTCTGCGAGGTACTCGTGGATCGGGACGGCGAAGTAGATCCACAACGCGGAGAACACGATCAGAACTCCGCCGACAGCAATCGGAATCAGTAGGTCGGCGGCGTCGAAATCACGAATGCCGGATTGGACCGCGATGGTGGCGGCAGCAATGGTTTCGCCGAGCATGATGATGGTGAAGAGGCCGTAGCGTTCGGCGATGTGTTGCGGGTGCCACGGAGTCTGATGGTTGCGCTCGGCGATTGCCGGCACCGCGAGTTCGGCGATCATGAGAACGAAGAAGCCGGGTATCCACGCCGACGCCGGCATCAGGAGCAGCACGATCCAGCCGGCCTGGACGATCACGAGCCCGGCGGCGTATTGCATAGCAGTGGTTCGCGCTGCACCGGATTCACCGCTGGCGGCTCGAAGCCATTGGCAGGTGAGCGCAATTCGCATGATGAGGTAGCCGACGATGGCCGTCGTACGGTCGGTTCCGTCGAATGCGTCGGGGATTCCGGCGGCGAAGACGAGCACGCCACAAATCTGTACGAAGGTCGCGACCCGGTAGGGGACGTCGTCCGTGTCGTAGGCAGACGCGAACCAGGTGAAGTTCACCCACGCCCACCACAGCGCGAAGAAGACGAACATATAACCGGCGATGCCGTCGACGTAGTGGCCCTCGGCAACAGCATGCACCAGTTGAACTCCGGCCTGTGCGGCCGCAACCACGAAACACAGGTCGAAGAACAGTTCGAGTGGCGTCGATGCGCGATGGTTCTCGTCGCGGCTGCGTGCGCGCATCCGGATGATCGGCATAACGGCCCGGCCGTGGCCCGCGCCCGTACTGGTGTGTTCTGTCATCGTCCCCACCTTGCTCCGACGTCTAGTGCAGGAGCGCAGTCTAGGGCGAATTCCGTCGGGTCGACGAATGAGACATTTCGCCCCTCACCACACGAGAACGGGTTTGATGACGCGCCCCGACGCTTGATCTTCGACGGCTTTGTTGATGTCGGAGAAGGCGTAGCGCGTCACCAAGCGGTCGATCGGAAACCGGCCACCAGTGAAGAGTTCGACGAGTTCGGGGATGAACGTCGAGACTTCCGACTCTCCTTCGATGCATCCTCGAATTGTCTTTCCGCTCAGCATGATGTCGGCCATGTTCACCTCGACCGTGGATGCTCCGAGTCCGACTACCGCCAGTGTTCCCCGTGCTCGAAGTGATGTGACGGCTTGATTGATCACGGAGCCGATTCCGGTGGTGTCGAGGGAATGCGTCGAACCTCCGTCGGTGGCGGCGCGGACCGCGTCGAGCGCATCTTCATTCGAGGGATCGACAGTGACGGCGCCGAATTCCTCGGCGAGTTCGCGCCGCTGCGCAACGGGGTCCACGGCGACCAGGGTGGAAACGCCGGCAGCCCTCGCCGCCAGCAGCGCTGCGAGTCCGACGCTGCCTGCCCCGAAAACGACAAACGTCGAGTCGGGCTCGGGGCGAAGTAGATTCAGCACGGCACCCGCGCCGGTTTGAAACCCGCAGCCGAGCGGAGCCGCGACGGTCAGGTCCACTGCAGAATCGACGACGACGGTGTTGTCGGCAGAGGCTATGACGTATTCCGCGAAGCTGGACTGGCCGAAGAATGCGGACCGTATCGGAGTTCCGTTTCGCCGGACCGGCGTCGAGCCGTCAGTGCGTGCGCCAGAGCTGTTGAGCCCGTGTGAGCTTTCGCAGTACGCCCGATGGCCGCTGAGGCATTGCCTGCATACACCGCAACTGCGGTAGCTCAGCAATACGTGATCACCAGCCGCGATGTTGTCGATCGACGAGCCAACGGCTTGCACCACGCCGGCGCCTTCGTGTCCGAACACGCAGGGCCCGAGCTTTTCCGGTAGCACCGTCTTCGTGAACAGATCCGTGTGGCACAGGCCCGTCGCGACGATGCGAACCAGGATCTCGTCTGCGCGGGGTTCGTCGATCTCGACGGTGTCGAGTGTGAAGGGGGAGTGCGGGCCGTGTGAGAGCGCCGCTGTCATCTGCATGGCGGACGTCGAATTCTGTTCGGCGCGAATCACGCTCGCTCGAGCAGGAAGTAGTAGTGCTGTCCGCCGTCGAGAACCAACGCCGATTTTCCGTTCATGATGCCCATTAGCGTCGAATCGTCGACTTTCTTGAAATGGTCGAAGATCGGCGCGCCGTCGTAGACCATCGTCGCCGTGACTTCGCCACGGAACTCGATGTTCCACAGACTTGCCTCGCCATTGCCGCTCTTGACGTCGGAGTAGAGGTTGCCGTCTTCGTCTCGGCAGATCAACGGCTTGGCATCCTCGACGGAATTGAAAGTCTTGCCGTACCAGCGGCTCGCGAACAGTTTTTCGTGCAGACGATGACCGGTGGCGAAGTCGTCGCCCTTCCATTCGCCGAGGATTTCTTCGGCGGCAACGGTTTCCAGCGCGGCCCACACTTCGTCGAGTTCTGCTGGTGAAACACCACTTTCCGATCCACGGAGCCGGGTGAATGCGGTTCGAGCGTCATCGAGATTCATGTCTCTCCTTGCGTCGGCGGGTGAGTTGGCCGAAGTTCGCGAACCAAATTGTTCGTCAACTCTGCACGCTACGCCGAACCGGATGGTTCGGCAACGGTCGATTCGTTCTAGGCTGTGAACATGCGCTCAGCAGGGGAAGCCACGAGAGACCGCATTCTGGCGGCCGCAAAGGACGAATTTGCGACGTACGGCCTGGCCGGCGCGCGGATCAATCGGATCGCCGCGCAAGCGCGTGCCAGCAAGGACCGTCTCTACGCGTACTTCGCGAGCAAGGAAGAGTTGTTTTCTGCCGTCACTGAGCAATGGACGTCCGAAACCACAGCGGAGACAGCGCTACGAGGTGATGATCTGCCGGGGTATGCAGGTCGACTCTTCGACAACTACGTCGCGCATCCCGAGAACGCTCGATTGCAGCAATGGGCGGATCTCGAAGCACCGGACGTCATGAGCGAGGACGACATACGAAGCAAGACGTTCCGGCCGAAGGTAGCCGAGATTCGCAAAGGTCAACTCGAGGGACACATCGACCCCGAGTGGAATCCCGCGGAGTTGATTCTGTTGATCACCGACATCGCCCGGATGTTCGCGCTCAAGTCGTCCCGTCCCGTCGCTCAGCGTCGCGAGGCTGCGGTCGGGGCGGTTCAGCGGTTGATCGCGACGTGACGAACCGGATGTGCAACGTGATCAATGGCCAACGCCGCGTTCCCTTGTGCTCTCGCACGAGGGGACGCGGCGTTGAATTCCAGTTCGGAGCGGGTCAGAGCTTGACCGACGGCTGACCACTCCTGATACGACTTACCTCGGATCGAGCGAATTCGACTCGGCCGGTGTTGGTTCCGTGGGAGTCTGCCAGAGCGTCGGCGAGGTCTGCCGCGGCTTCGAGGACGTATTCGGCGCGTTTACGGGCCGCGTGTCCGCCTGCAGATTTGCGGAAAGCCCTGCGTGCCTTGTGGTCGCCGCACAGAGCGACGAATTCTTCGTCCGTGATGACACCACGGTCGACTTCCGGTGCCAGGATGTCGCTCAGGAACTGGCGTTCACGTGGAACCGTCATTCGAAACACGCGGACCACGAGGGTCAATGCAGCGCCGACCATGACAAAGAAGAGCGGAAAGAGGAGTGCATTCTTGCCTTGTGTCAAGGCACCGGCGGAATCCCACAGGCCGTGGAGCAGCATCGCGGTCGCCATCAGCGCGAGTCCGCGCCCCACACGACGCGGTTCCGCCGGCCGTCCCAGTAGATAGACGAGTCCGGCACCGAAGATCGCACTGTACAGAGTGTGTGCGGCCACTCCGAATACCATGCGGAGGATGATCGTCGGCATCGCAGCGCCGACCGGATCGGCTCCGAACTGCGACGCGGCCGAGTTCAAGGCGTACAGAACGTCTTCGAAGATCTGGAAGCCGAGTCCGATGAAGGCGCCGAGGATGAATCCGTCGAATGCGGTGCGTACCAATCGAGATGCCAGTGCGATGAGCAGGAGCAACCCGATGCCCTTGGCGATTTCTTCGGTGAACGGAGCTGTCAGGCCGGGGCCCCAGTCCGATGCCCACGCCTGTCCGAATGTCTTGGCGTACAAGGACAAGATGGCGTCGTTGGCGTTTGCGGCCATCACCCATGTAGCGGCGAAGCTGCCCCACAGGAACGCAACGACGATCAGTTTGACCGGTTGGCGCGCGTACCTGTCGATATGCTGCGTGAACCACCAGAAGATGGCGCCGTACACACCGAACAGCACCAGCGAAAGCGCGATGGCTTCTCCGTAAGCGCCGGCGGACGACGACAGCAGCGAGAAGAATTTGAAGGCGCCGCTCACCACCAAAGCGAGGTAAACCCAGAAAGCGGCGTTGCGCGGCTGGTAGAACGTAAACGACCTACCCCAACCGGAGTTCTCGATCGCACCGGCGCGGGTGAGGAGATCGTTTGCGGGTTGTGTTGTGGGAGTGCTCATCAGGAACCCTCTCCGGCTCGGTGGCTGATGCTCACGATCATGTGAGCAATGTCGTCCGTGATGGTCGGAGCTACATCGCTCGGCCCGGTGGAGACAACTTCGATGCCTTTTCCGTCGATGACAAATGCTGCGATCACGCCGTCGGCAGTCGAGTTCGAGTAGCTGGTGATGACACCACGAATGCCGCTCGCCGTGGTGATCGAGGAAGAGTCGCCGCTGACGCGCAAAGACTCTGCTGTTGCCAGGGCGTCCGAGGTCTTTTTGATCTGTTCGAGTAGAGCGTTCGCGTCACCGGCGAAGGGTGCCGTGTAGACGGTGAACAGTGCACCGCTGTTCACCAGAGTTGCGCGCTGCGGGAACGAACCGGAGACGGGAGCATCAGTTTCGCGGACCCCGTCTGTGATTCCCCAGCCGACGGCGGGAACGAAGGTGATGCCGTCTTTGAGTTCCATGACATCCCCGGCCACGACTTCGTCGTCGTAGGCGACAGAGTTGTTGACGGCCGGGATGAGGATGCTCATGACTATCGCAACGGCCAGCACTATCGCTGCCGGGATGATGGTCACTCGGTCCAGGCCGAACCATCTACGGTCGACGGGAACCCAGCGATCCTCGGGTTCGAATGGCGTCCGCGGCGGGTCGTCCCGCACTGTGGTTTCCGTTTCGGTCATGTTTGCCCGGGCTTTCGTGAGTGCTTGGTAAGGCGTTCGCGGGCCGCAGTATCCGATTTGTACTGCACGCCGTTTGTGCTGGGTCGACAGCGAATCTGAGGAGTGCGCCTCAGGGGGTAAAAGTACCAAACAGAACGATTCAGGCAGGACGTGAACCTGGACATCGCTTTGGGGGAGTTTCGAAAGGCGCCGGCCCCGGCGTCTGCACGATGTTTACGTGATTCTCAGTATTGGTGCGTAGCTTGGTCGTTGGCTCGTTGACGCCCTCGGGATGTTGACGTGCCGCCCAAACTTTTGTTGTCGACTGTTCAGATACTGGTGAGCTAAAGGATCGCGGCCGGCCACCCGTACTGAATATCGTCGACACTCAGCGTGTTCCTTAGACGCGCGCACCTGTTCAGTATCTGGAGTGGAACCGTGTCTCAGTGGCCGTGCCAATGAAGATCTCGAAGAAGGTAGCCCTGGTGCTGGTGGCTGCATTCGCGTTGACGTTGGGTTCGGCGGAAGTCGGAACCGCCCGCGCAGACACGTCTGTCCGGGTGAGTGTGGCCGGTCATGTTGTGAGCGCCGGACACTTCGAGCAAGTGCGGCGCCCCAACCGGTGTGTGAAGGCTGGGCCGGGGAAGTCGAAACCGAGCGAGCAGAAGTCCACGAATCGCAGTGGGCGTCGAGGTAGCGGGGGATGCTTCTGACGTGGTTGCGAAGTTCCGCAATCAGCCGTCCTAAATCTGTAACACGTTCTAATCTTGCGTGATGGACGTGACCTATGAGGGGACCAAACGCGAAGTCGCTACCGACAAGGGGACTTTGCGTTATCACAAGACGGGCGATGGTCCGCCGTTGATCCTGTTGCACGGCTCAGGGATCGGTGTGAGTGGTTGGCGGAACTATCGGGGGAACCTCGAGGTATTCGCGAAGCATTTCCACTGCTACATCCTCGAGTTCCCGGGTTTCGGCGTGAGCGATCCCGTCGACGGCCATCCGGTGATCACGGCAGCGTCGTCGGTGATCCGATTCATGGACGCGCTGGGAATCGAATCGGCTGCGATGATCGGCAATTCGATGGGTGGGGTAGTCGGCGTCAACGTCGCGATGAGGTTCCCGGAGCGTGTCTGCAGGCTGGTCACCATCGGTGGCGTCGGCCCGAACATCTTCAGTCAGAATCCAAGTGAAGGTACCCGTCTCCTGCAGGACTTCGCCGATGCTCCCAGCCGTGAGAAGTTGGTTCGATGGCTCGAATGCATGGTGTACGACAAGACTGTCGTCACCGAGGCGCGGATCGAGGAACGATGGGAAACGGCCAACGATCCGGCCTCGCACCAGGCATTGACCGCGATGTACGGATCCAAAGCCTTTGCCGCTCAGCAGCAGATGATGTCCAACTCGGATGTGCCGCCGTACTGGTCGATGATGCACAAGGTGCAATGCCCGACCTTGCTGACATGGGGGCTCGACGACAGGCAGTGTCCACCGGACATGCCGATGATTCCGATGCGACTGATTCCGAACGCCGAACTGCATGTATTCCCGAACTGCGGGCACTGGGTGATGATCGAAGCCAAGGAGGCATTCGAGCGCGTGAGCCTCGAGTTCCTGCTTCGATGACCTGCTGATGCATTCACGTGGCACGGATTGATGTGGCACGAACGCACAAGACCCGGCGCCTCCGAATGAGGCGCCGGGTCTGTGTTTGTGCCCCCAGTAGGACTCGAACCTACGACCTGCGGATTAAAAGTCCCAAATCGGCAATATAGCAAGCTGCAACATAGTGAGTTATAACGTTGCCGGGCAACAGGTTTCAGATTATCTGAGTGTAACCGGACGTGCCACAATATGACCTGATATAGCCCTAGTGTGTGGCACGTTTCGTGGCACGGCGGCCGTACCCCTTGGGGGTATCGCCTAAGGCAGTACGAATTGAGTCCCACTGAGTCGTCGCAAGATGGGCGTATCGCTGCGTCGTGACGATTGATTCATGGCCGAGTAACTCTTTCACTGCCATTAGCGGGACCCCCGCCTGAACCAGACGCGAAGCGTAGGTGTGCCGGAGGTCGTGCACCCGAGCTGGCGGTATCGGCATCTTCTTCTGCTTCTTTAGGATCGCGCTCGCATCCGCGATCGCAGCCTCCCATCGGTGCCGAAAGTTGTCACCATCCATCGGCCGACCCTCAACACCCTTGATTACTCGGAGTCCGGGCATTACGAGTCCGGTGTGCGCTCGCGCTGAACGTACATACTTCACTGGAGCGGGGCGGCCTGGTCCGCGGGACTCCAGTTCGGCCTTGAGTCGCTTCGCCAACTCCTTCGAGATTGGCACAACTCGATTGCTGTAACTCTTCGTCGACTTGATCTGCTGCCCCGTTGGATCCCATGATCGACACACCGAGATTGTGTTATGTGCCAGGTCCACTGATTCCCAGTGCAGGCCAAGCCCTTCTCCGAGCCGCATTCCAGTGCCGAGAAACAGATGCACCGCGAACGTGTCTCGATCACTCAAATGGTAGGTGATGTCTGCGATTTCCTGATCTGTCAGATACCTTTCCAGTGCGGACCCCGACTTCGGGAGAGTTACGCCGATGCAGGGTGATTTATCAACCATCCTGGCGGCAACAGCTGCCTTGAGGGAGCTAGACAGAAGGTGGTAGCACTTGATTACGGTAGACGGCGCAAGCCCGGCGTCTTCAAGTTCTCGCAGCCACACCTGAACGTCATGTGTAGTAATGTCTCTAAGCTTCACGCGTGCCCACTTCGGACGGACATGGTTCTTGAGTCTCCCCTTGTCTCGCGCCTCTGTTGACTCTGCGACACGGCGTGCGGATTCCCATCTTGGCTCCCACTCGCCCCATGTAATTCTCTGAGACTCAAAGTCGGTCGGACTGGAGCGCTCCTTATCCTCGGCTACTTGAGCCTTTGCGATCGCCTGCTTCTCTCGTGGCCATACTCCCGCCGATCGGTCCGTCCCGGAGGCGTCCCGATAGCGGCCCTGCCACTTCCCGGAGGCGAGCTGCCTTGCAGATGCCATCAGTCACCTCGATTCTCTTGAACTACAGCAGAGTCGCCCATCGTCAAGTTCACCTGAGTTGCATCGATGTGCGGCACTCCGGAGTCAATCAGTAATTCCGGGATCGGCAACCCTTGTCCGACACGTGAGAGGATCCGCATGATCACGGCCATGGTTTCGGGGAGCTTGTCCCTGGGCACCCGCGCCACGAGTGGGGCGAACACGCCCAACATGTCTCGCACCTCATGTGTGATCAGCCCGTAGTCGGATGGAGTTACGCCAAGTGCCGAGAAAATCTTGACGAGGTTGTCCTGTTGTCCCGCTGCGCCATTCTCGATTCCTTTGATGGTTCCTGCCGGCACTTCGGATTCGCTTGCCAATTGGTCCCTTGTCCAGCCGACCGCATCTCGGATGGCGCGTATTTGCGGCCCGTATGACCGCCGTTCTGTTTCGTCCATGACTTCTGCTCCGTTGTGCAGGATGTGCGACGTGATTCGCCGCAGTGTAAGTGCGAGTTGAGGTTTCAGATAAAGGTTGATTCCTCAATTCGCACTCGAGTTTTCAAGGGTGGCAATAGACTTCGTTCAATGCCATAGAGAGCGTTCAACTGAAGATTACCGCCCCTGAAGGGCCGACTCGAGGGAAATCCATTATGCCGAACCGGGTTGCGTTCTTGTGTCCAATTCTGACCGTCAGCCCTCATGAGCTTCATGTTCTCGGCATCGTCCCCTGCGAGGCGTCGGAGGAGATCTTCTACCAGGTGGACCGCGGCGAGATCATGGCCGAGATCGGCGCTCTCGTCTCCACCGAAGGGAAGGTCTACGTAGTTCCTCGACATGGGTGCACTGAACTTCAGTGGTCCCTATTGCTGGGCGCGGCCGAGTACGCCTTCCTTTCGACGCCGTCAGCGCAGGGTGGTTGGTACTTCAATCCTGATGCTGAGGAGTGTTGGGAGACGTATGTTTCCGTTCATATTCCCTCCGCTCCCGCTCGTCAAGAGGCACTACTTTCGGACCAGCGCGCCGAGGACTGGGGTCGGGCTGCTGCCTAGAGGCAGCAATCATGGGGGCTCCGCCAAACCCAGCTTCTCCATCAAGCGTCGGATTGCGCGTCGCGTCCTGCGTGCTCGTGTCTTCATTGCCTAACTCCTGTCGTTGCGCTACCAGTACGCGAAGCAGCCCGATTACTGCTTCACGCTCTTTCGGCGACAGGTCGTCAACACCTGGGGGTAGCTCCGCTGCAAACGGAGGGCCCGGTACGCGACGCCCAGCTGCCATGAACGCGGTCTCTTCGCCAACGCCGGCCAGCCATGCAATCGCCCGGATGGTGTCATCCGAGGGAGTGGACTTGTAGCTCCCACTCTCGATCGCATTAAGCGTGGTGCCGACGATCTTGTAGCCGGCTGCCTTTGCCTGCATGGCCAGCTGGCGGATCGATGTCGCTCGCTCCCTGCGAGCTTTCCCGATCAAGCCTTGGAGACTGTCGACCTCGTTCATGGTTGATACGTTCCCCTGCTGGTTGTCGCTTGTGCCAGATGGCTGTGCGAATTTCGTGACAAGTAACAAACACATCATTGCAGGGTTGGGCAGTGTTTCGCCGCTTGTCCTCTTGACAAGTGGATGACAAATGCTGTGTACTCTACTTGTCAAACCAAACATGGGAGAGCATGATGAGACGAGTACGACCACCTGTTCGACGAAAGGACGTTTGGATGAGGGTCAAGGACCCCGGCCAGATCCGGAGATGGAGGAAGCAGTGCCACTACAGCCAGCGCGAACTCGCATTCCTTTGTCGGAAGAGTCAGAACGCCATCTCGCTAGTCGAGAAGGGTGAACTGAGAAACATCACCGAAGACTTCGCTGTCGCACTAGCCGGTCGCCTCGGCGTCCCGTGGGAGGACCTCTTCGAGGCTCACGAGATTGAAGCCAGGCCTGCTGTTTCAAGTGCTGTGCGCAGCGTTGGTGAGAAAGTCCCCGCATAGAAAAAGCCGCCACCTGCTCGAACAGATGACGGCCAGCGAACCCCACCACACAGAAAAGGAATCCAATGACAGATCTTACTTTGTTCTCCGGCGAATCGCCCTTCGACTCAATCCGTCAGGTTCGGCCAGATGGTTCGGAGTTCTGGTCGGCCCGCGACCTCATGCCGCTACTTGGATACGAGAAGTGGGAACGGTTCGAGGACGCTATCGATCGGGCTGTCGACAGTATGCGAAATAGTGGGCAAGACCCCTTGCGTAACGCTTCCCGGCGACGGGAAGCGATCGCGAAGACCGCCCGCACCAACTGGCATCTCTCCCGCTTCGCTTGCTATCTCGTGGCCATGAATGGTGATCCCCGTAAGCCGGAGGTCGCTGCCGCGCAGGCATATTTCGCGATCCGTACTCGTGAGGCTGAAGTAACCCCCAAGCCCGCAGAGTTGTCGCGGCTCGATCTGATTGAGATCGCCCGCTCTGCCGAAGTGGAACGCCTGGAACTCGAAACAAAGGTTGGCGAGCTCGCACCAAAGGCAGAGTATGTCGACAGATTCGTCACCGACTCTGATCTACTCAGCTTCCGCACAGTCGCATCCACGCTTGAGGTCCCCGAGTCCGAACTCCGTCGAATGCTGATCGAGCACGGATGGATCTATGTCGAGTCCGCAACGCGATGGTCCGAATCGAAGCAGGAAAAAGAGTCCATCAACCGGTACTCGGAGTACTCGCACAAGAAGCCGTACTTCCGTCGCATTGAAGAACATAAGGCTCCGCGATTCCGCGGCGAAGTTATGCACACGTTGAAGATCAGTCCAGCTGGCGCGAATGCGATTGACCGAGCGGTGGCGCGTTGGCTGTCGGGCGAAAAGGATGCAGCATGAGTGCAATCATCGAATCCCCCTGGATGGATGTGAACGAGGCCGCGGCTTACATGCGCCGGCATCCCGTCACTGTCCGCAAGGATCTTGAGTCCGAGCGCCTTCTCGGGTATCAGCGCAAAGCACCGAATGGTCACTGGCGAATCCATCGCGACGACTGCGATCGGTTCCTCCGTGGCGAACGACCATTGTCGGTGGCGTCATGACCATCAACGCCCTCCGAGCCACCATCCTCGCCGCTACCTTCGGTCTCGCTGCCTGGGTTGTCGTGGTGTGGACGATCGTCACTCTCGCCGATGGGAGGTTGTCATGAACCGAGATCGACTTGTCGGACAGGATTTCGCAGCAGCCGGAGCCAGGCTCAAGGCATGCCGCTCCAAGGCGGGCCTGTCCCAGGCGCATCTTTCCCGGAGGTTGTCCGAGGTTGGGCTGAAGATCCACCCGACTGCAATCTCAAGAATCGAATCCGGTTCACGCGCCTCAACCTTTGTTGAGATCGCATGGATCTGCCAGATCCTTGACGTTGACGCACGGGATCTGGTCGAGGCGGTGACGGAACCCCCACCAGGGACGTCGATTCCGCGAGCCATGATTCGCACCTTCGACGGTCTCGAGGTCGACACCATCGAGCCCATCCCCGCGCACAACCTGTCAGCCCAGATGACCGACCTCGCCCACGGTGGCTACTGGAATTGCGAACTCACCGGTGGTGGATGTGTCCAGCAGTTCGGTGATGAGCTTCTCGTCGGCCCGGACGAACAGCATCTAGTTCCCCTCGCCCTCACCGGCTGACCCCCAATCTCCGGTGACGTCAACCGAGTAAGACCGCGACCGGTCCCGATGGCCGGCACCCCGACGTCACCGGCTCAACTTCCCACTCCTCCCTGAAAAGGACATTTTGTGATGACGCATACCCAAATGGCCCCGGCGTACGTGGCCGCAAGCAACAAGAAGTGCCCCCTGACTGTGCCGTTGGCGGCGCTGGAACCGGTCGATGCTCCTGTGTTCGACGCTCTCACTACGGCTCTCGCGGTTCAGTGGCCGGATGAGTCGGATGTCGATCCGTACGACTTCGACGAGATCACTGTCGAGGACGGCGAGATCTACTTCGCCGATGAGGATCGTCTCGATGAATTGCCAACGGAGCCAGCGCCTCCGCTGGTTACGAACTTCGGCGTCATAGCCGGGGGAGTGTGCACCACCATCGTCGTGGTTGCACTCGGAGTCATTCACCACTTCGCGCCCTTCGGCGGTGTGGCATGAGCGGCGCAGTGTCGGGCGCACTCTTCTCGGTAGTCGGCCTACTCCTGTGCTTAATCCTTGCGGGATGGGAAATCCGTGACGGAAGACCTGGTCGAGCCACATTCTGGGGAGTCGTCGCAGTCTTCAATCTCGCCGCCCTTGCATATGGGCTGAGTGGTGCATCATGACCGCCAGTCGAGCCTCCGGAATCGTCGCCTCCGCACTGGCTTCCGCGAAACAGGACGGCATCAACTACCCCGAGCATGTCGCTGACCGAGTCCTCGAAGCGCTGGAGGCCAAGGGGTTAGCGGTCACCGCGAAGACGGCGCAGCAACCGTTCCATGGTTGGCCGACATGGGCCGACGTCCCCGAGGGGGTGTGGGTCCGTGGCGAGAAGGCATCTCCGAATTGGGAGTGGATCAAGCGCCACGGAACCGCATATGCGTTGGACCTCAACCACAACGCCGGATGGTCGTCGATTCTGACTCCGAGCCAGTTGGATGCTCTGGCCCCATTCAAGGCGGTGCGGTCATGAGTGAACAGTTGACCGATCCCATCGCAGCGCACCTGACGGAACTCATCACGGATGCACCTGATGAAGACAACTATGACGCGGGATATGTTGCCGCTCTGGCAGACCTCCGTGGCTCGGCTGCCTTCAAGTTGGTGGTGGAGCAGCACACCAACGGGCGGATCGCGGAACTCGACTGGGACGAGCTCGTCGCAGCGATCCCCGACGGCTGGGAACTACAGGAAAGCGCTCACCTCGAAGAGGTCAGCCGAGTACGGCAACGAGACCTCGAAGCATCCCAAGCAACAACCGCACGGTGGCGTGCCCGCGCCGAGAAGGCTGAGGCCACGATCGCCCGGGTGGAGAACGCGCTACCCGACACCAAAGACGCCGAAGCTGACGACATGCACGACATCGGCTGGGGCCGAGGACAGCAAGTTCTCGCCGGGTACATCCGCTCGGCAATTAAGGGCGACGAACTCCGCGCAGCCCTGGAAGGGAAACAGCCATGATCCCCGACCCACCCACCGGCATGGGGCCATGGGAACAGGTGCGGCAGTTGGAGTTCCTCCGCGCCTACAAGGATGACCTCCCAACCCTGCGCATCGAATCGACCATCGCCGATCGGCACTACACGACGTTCTGGATCTCCCACTACAAGAACGGGGGTCGACCATGAAGACGAAGAAGTGTGACCACTGCGGTCGGAAGCGTCCGATCATGGCCGGAATGTTCGTCGGCAAGACGGGGGAGAGGTTTAATCTCTGCCACCCGGACTTCGCCGACCACCCCGTATTCGAGCCAAACGGTGACAGCCCTGACTGCTATCGGCTTGTGACCGTCTACGGCGAAGAGATCGGCACGCGAAAGGATCTCAGCCTCGACGACCCCTGCGAGAAGTGGGACCAGCGAGACACCGACCACGACGTCGACCGGCTACGCGACGTGGAGATCGGACTATGAACCACCCCGATTGCACATGCGCCGGCGGCAACGACGCAGCCCACTTCAAACACGAAGCATTCTGCCGACTCCGAAACCCAGGCGGCCGACCACCACCAGGCAACTGGCGACCACCGGTGACCGAAGAAATCATCGACGGCCACAACAAGATCGTCATCGCCAACTACGGCAACCGCGTCGAAGTCAACACCTACGAACGCAGCATCCACGACGAGAACAAGTGGGAATGCGTCAGCTGCGTAGGAATGACCACCGCCACCCTCCGCCTCAAACTCAAATCCATTGGAGTACTCAATGACTGACATCATCGATGTCTACACGGACGCCGAACTGGCGAACCGTGCCGTCGTCCTCAAAGCCCTCGCGTCCGCGGTGCTCGACGAGTTCAACCACGTCAAGTCCATCGCAGGAAACCAGCTCGACAAAGGCGACAGCAAAGCGGCCCGACTCGGTGACGAGAAGCTGGGCCGGTTGTCGAAGTCGGACCCCAAGCCGACCGCGAAGGTCACCGACCCGGTGAAGTTCGATGCCTATGTCCGTACACGTTTCGCAGACAAGCTCGAGCTCCGAGTCGAACTGGGGGATACCGCGGAGATTTGCGCGGTTCTCGCCGACGCTGGTGCCGACGACTTGTACAAGCACGTCGAGTCCATCCCCGACTGGCTGATCCAGGAGCAGTTGAAGTCCGCCCTCGCTCCCGGTGCTGACATTCCCGGCATCACCGTCACCACACCTCCCGGCGTCGTCTCCGCAACGCCGACACCCGCGGCGAAGGCTCTCGTTCAGGAACTCCTGGCAAAGTCCCCGATCCCGCTCCTCGCTCTCGAATCTCCATCGCAGGAGGATCGACCATGATTCAGTTCGAACCCGCAACCAAGAAAGCATCGAAAGCCCGCATCGCCCTGTGTGGTCCGTCAGGATCCGGTAAGACCTACACCGGCCTGGCCATCGCTACCGCTCTCTCGGATCGCGTCGCAGTCATCGACACCGAGCGCGGATCAGCATCGAAGTACGTCGGCCTCAATGGCTGGCAGTTCGACACAATCTCACCCGACAAGTTCTCGCCCCTCTCGCTCGTCGAGGCATTCGGAGTGGCCGCAGGAGCTGGATACGGCTGCGTGCTCGTCGACTCCCTCTCGCATTACTGGATGGGCACTGACGGAATGCTCGAGCAAGTCGACCGCCGTAGCACGTCGAATAAGTTCACCTCGGGATGGAAGGCAGTCGGCCCCGAAGAGAAGCAGATGATCGACGCCATGCTCACCTACCCGGGGCATGTGATCGCAACTCTCCGAACAAAAACCGAGTACGTGATCGAGGAGAACGAGCGCGGCAAGAAGGAACCCCGCAAGGTTGGCATGAAGCCGATCCAGCGTGATGGAATCGAGTACGAGTTCGACTTGATCGGCGACCTCGATCATGAGAGTCGTCTGACAATTTCGAAGTCCCGCATCTCTTCCTTGGCTGGTCAGGTCATTGCGAAGCCCGGTGTGGATCTGGCTGCGACGATCGCCGACTGGCTGGCTGACGGTATCGATGTCCCGTCTATTGCCGACTACCGCCAGCGTGCGGTTGACGCCGGCACGCGTGACGAGCTGTTGGCAATCCTCAAGGAAATCGATTCGGCTCATCTGTCGAATGCGCCAACGGTTGACGACGACGGTCGGCCGACTGTGTTGCGCGCCTTCATTGTCGCTCGCGGCCAGGCGCTGACCGATCCCGGTGCAGCATGAATGACTACAACCCAGTCACCGTCGAGCAGGCCATCCGCGACTGCTCGAACCGAATCTCCAAAGGCGTCACCGTCTGCGCCAACACCTACGCCGCATTCCTGAACGCCGATCGCGCCTACGACCAGGCATATGCGTCTGAGTACATCCGCGCATCCGACAAGCCTGCGCATGAGCGCAAGTACGTCGCCGAGCTCGCCACCACAGGGGAGCGAGAGACTCGCGACCTTGCCGACGCTGCTTATCGATACTCGGACCGTCAGGCCCGAGCGTTGGAATCCGAACTCCGCGCCTGGCAAAGTGTCGGCGCTTCCATCAGATCGGCGTATGCCGTTGCAGGACGGGGCGAATCATGACCAGTATCTATCTTCCCTTGCTTAATGTTCTCGACCACGAGCCCTGGACAGGCAAGGCGCTCTGCTGGGGCGGGGATCCGGACACGTGGTTCCCGACCACCGGCGGGAAGTCGCACAATGCCGCAATTCGAGCGTGCCGATCCTGCCCGGTAATCGGACAGTGCGCCGTGGAGGCTTATGCCGCCGACGAAGCGTGGGGCATCAGGGCTGGCGTTTATCTCGACACAATGCCGAGCAAGGTCCGCCAGACAGCACTCGCCGACATAGCCACCGAGAATGGCTTCGAGGTGCCAGATGGGGAGACAGCGAGTTTCGTTCATCATTCGAGTTCGATTGGCGCTCAAGTACTGAAGGAGCGAACACACTGCAGGCAAGGTCACGAGTATACATTTGAGAACACAGGCACGCATCGTCGGCGCAATGGGGCCGAGTCTCGATACTGCAAGACGTGCGCTGCTGCTTCTGCCGCCCGCCGTGAAGAGCAGAGGGCCGCGGGGGTGCCATCATGACTACCTCGGCCAAGCTCCCGTGGCGCCTTGGTCGCGAGGTAACCCGGCGACGTAGCGCCCATCGAGCAGCGCAAGGCGCGCCATCCAGGGTTCCAAGCTCTCGTGTGCAGCAGCACGTGAAGGAGCTCCGAGCGGTTGGAGTTTCTCGGGGGATGATCTCGGCGGCTAGTGGGGTGTCGGTACAGGCGCTCACCTTCATCGAAGACGGAACATTCGAGTGGACCTTGGTTGATCGAGCTGACGCGATCCTGAAGGTCACGGTGCATCCACTTCCTTGCCAGTCTTGGGTTGTCTCGGTTGGCGCCCTACGTCGAATGGAAGCACTTCGCGCCCTAGGGTTCACAGTTCCGAACATCGCCGACAGGCTGGGAGTGAGCCGTACGAGGGTTCTCGACATGTGGGGAAGACCTGCGTGCACCTATCGTCGCTGGGCTGCGATCCGCGACCTATATGACGAGTTGTCAATCACTCCAGTAGGTGAGCTACAGGGCAGTCCGCATGGGCGGGCTCGAGCCCTCGCGATGCGGTCCGGCTTCATCCTCCCCATGGAGTGGGAGGGGTACGACATCGATGACCCCCGCGTGGTGCCTCCAAGAGCCGTGCGGAAGTCGGGCGATATGGCGGCGACCCGGGAGGTCGATGAGGTCCTTGTGCAACGCATCGTGGATGGTCGACATGAGGGTGTGCCTCCAAAGTTGGAACGAGATGCCGCATTTCGACGGCTCGACGAAGCGGGATGGTCGGCCACTCGAATTGCCGAGCGTCTACATGTCACACCAAGGACTGTCGAGCGACTGAGGGCGGCCGCATGAGCCTCCGCAGAACACCCCTCAAGCGCACACCCATGAAGCGAACCCGCTCGAAGAATCAGCCCACCCGGAAACGTCAGCGTGACACCGGCTTCCCGGAGTCGGTGAAGAAGCTGATCCACGAGCGGTCCGGTCGACGCTGCGAAGTCCGTCGGGTCTGCCATGGGGATGCGGCGGTGCAGATCCATCACCGTCGCCCTCGTGGCGCCGGCGGGTCGTCGGTGGCATGGGTGAACCAAGCGGCGAACGGGCTCGACGTATGCCATGCCTGTCACCTCCGAATCGAGTCGGCCCGGGAGTTCTCCGAGGCTCACGGCTGGCTCGTGTCGATGAACAAGAAGCTGCGTTCGGACGAGGTTCCAGTGCTCCTCGCCCACGACGCAGAACCGGTCCTGCTGTCCGACGACGGCACTATCCACCGACCAACCAAGGGGGACTAGATGGCACGAGAGCATCGCAAGAAGGTCAGCAGGTCGGTGCGGGCCAGTGTCTACGTCCGCGACGGCTGGACGTGCCAGTACTGCGGGCTGAAGTTCACCCCCGAGGATGGGCATGTGAGCGGCCGATATGCGCCCTACGAAAACGGCATCTGGCTCGAATTGGATCACATTGAGCCATATTCAATTTCACTCAATAACAGTGCCGACAACCTGCTCGCCGCCTGCACTCCATGTAACCGGCAGAAAAGTACGTCGACAGTTGCAGTCGATTGGCCGGTCCGAATCAAGGTGGCCCGAGAAATCCTGGATTCAGGGCCTGCCAACAGTCGCACCGCAGCCCGCGCCGTAGAGGCATTGACGGGCGCCCGGTTCAAGCCAGGTGGTCCGTCATGAGAATCCGATCCATAAAGCCGGAGTTCTGGCGCTCAATGGACATCAGCAGTCTCGACAACTGGATCGACAGGTTCATTTTCATCGGCCTCTGGTCCTACGTGGATGACAACGGCGTTGGGATCGACAGGCTTTCGCTCATCACCACAGACTTGTTCGCAGATGACGTGGAGCGAGACCCTCGCGAGACATTCGCGAGAGTCTCGCGAGGGTTACAGAACCTTTCCGAAGCCGGTCTCATCGTTCGCTACAGCGTCGCGGAACGCTCATTTCTCTACATCACCAACTGGTCGAAGCATCAGCGGATCGACAAGCCGAACAAGTCCCGCTACCCCGACCCCACCTGCGACGATGCCGAAATTCGCGAGACCCTCGCGAGAGTGTCGCGAGAGTCTCCGGAGATCCCCGCGCCTGGAACAGGGGAACAGGGGAGCAGTGGAACAGGGGAACAGCGGAGCAGATCTTCTTCGTCGGCGATGCCGCCGAGGGAGGATGTCGAATCGATCTGCGGCAGATTGCATGACCGAATCGTCGCCAACGGATCGAGGGCAACCATCGGTGACTCTTGGCGCAATGAAGCCCGGCTTCTGATCGACCGAGACGATCGAGACATCGACGAGGTGCTCGAGCTCATCGACTGGTGTCAGGCCGACGACTTCTGGAAGTCCAACATCCTGTCGATGTCGAAGTTCCGCCAGCAGTACGACAAGTTGCGTCTGCGCCGCGAATCCGAACGACCATCCGCGCGCCCTGGGGCGCTACAGAACGGCATCTCACGCCAAGACGCCAAGGTCAACGGATATCTCGCCTATGCCAATCTCGATAACCAGAAGGAAATCTCGTGAACGAACACCAGCAGACGGCAGCTCTCGTCCTGGCGAAGTGTGCGGCGAACGATCCCTGGTTCCCCAATGGCGGCGAGGCGATCGTGATGGCGTGGGCGGAAGTGTTTGCCGAGTCCGGGCTCGCTCGTGAGGAACTCCTCGCGGGCGTGGCCCGGGCCTACCGGCTCGAGACCGAAGGCTTCAAGCCGCTGGCGGCGTCGATCGTCAAGCATGCATTCGCCGCGTACCACGACTCGCTCAAGTCCCTCTCGGATGAGAAGCGGGAATCGATGGAGGAGGCGTCTCACATCCTCCAGGAGCTCGGTTTGACTCCGCCGCAGGCTCATCGCTACGTCCGGCGGATTGCGCTCGGCAGGAAGCCTCTGGTGGCCCTGACGCCGGAACAGGATTCGCAGCTCCGGATCCGACTGGCGGAGCGGCAGGCATTGAAGGCACTCCCGGCCCGTAAACGGTTCCTGATGGGAATCGTTGGCGAGTTCGGGCAATCACCCCAACCTAACCCCGATGGCGCGCCCACGTCGCGCACAGCCCCGGGAATCGACCTCCAAGAACAGGACCACTCATGAACCGCTACTTCTACGACACCGAGTTCCTTGAAGATGGCAGCACGATTGATCTGATTTCCATCGGAATCGTTTGCGAAGACGGGCGTGAGTACTACGCCGTCAACTCCGAAGCCAACTGGGATCGAATCAGGAAAGACGACTGGTTGATGGTCAACGTCGTGAGTTCACTTCCAACACACAGCAGAGGGCAAGTCGAGAAGCGCCGGGGATTCGGACAGTCGGGTTACTCGTGGGGCGGCCTCGATATGAGTTCCACTCTCGTGAAGCCGAAGTGGGTCATCCGGAATGAGGTGCGTGAGTTCCTACTCGCAGAACCGAGTCCTGAGCTGTGGGCCGACTACGCGGCTTATGACCATGTGGCGCTCGCTCAACTGTGGGGGAAGATGATCCATCTTCCCTCCGGCCTGCCGATGTACACCCGGGACTTCCAGCAGCGACTCGACGAACTGGGCCGCCCAGAGATTCCCGAGCAGGTCGACGGTGTGCATAATGCGCTCGAAGACGCTCGGCACCTAAAGCTTTGCTTCGAGGCTGTCCGACCAGGCGGTGAGCCAGCATGAACGACCACGGACCCGACTGCATCTGCGCCACTTGCGATCCCGAATGGGCGAATGACATCGCACGCCACAACTCAGTGCAGGTGGCGGCATGAGCTACGTCATCCTCGAATTCAGCAAAGGCGCGAAGACCGCCGACGGCGTTCATGGCCCCTTCCAGCGCCGAGGTGACGCGGAAGAAGAAATCGACGCACTACGTGACCAAGAGTTCCACCTGCGTACGGGATTCACTTACTCCCTCGCTCGAATCTTTGGGGTGAGGGAATGACGAACCGCAACAAGGCCAAGGGCGATACTGAGGAGCGGGCAGTCCTCGCCATCCTCCGTGCCGCAGGATTCCCCCACGCCGAACGAACCAGAGCAGGCCGCGCCGAAGATCAAGGCGACATCTTCCTCGACAACGCAGTCGGCCTCGCGCCCAGCGTGATCGCCCAAGTCAAGAACGTCGCAACCCCGAACTGGACCGCATGGCTAGGGGAGCTCGACGACCAGAAGCGGCGATCGAAGGCGGTGCACGCATTCCTGACATGGAAACGCTCCCGCCCAGGGGGTAAACCACCCCACCGACTCGCCATCATGCCGCTGACCGATTACGCCCAACTTCTACGAGAAGCGGGCTACGGCGATCCACTCGAAATCGATTCTGCGCCAACCGAAACCGAGGTGAAATAGCATGACCAGCCTGGTAAAATTCAGGTATCACTTCACCTCCACCGCAACAGCTTTCGGCATCACTGCGGCCGGTTTGGCGTTCGCAGGTTTCCTGACATTGACCGCGCTCTCGGATGTTCTCGAGCGCCATCCCGGAACGAGGAACTCATGACTGACATCACCGCAGATGAATACCGCACCGCAGCGAAAGTTGACCGCCACCATGGAGGCCAGTCGGCAGCCCAGTTTTACGAGGACAACGCACGCGCTCTCGAAGCCGTTGAAACCGAGGACATCACCACCCAGCTCGCGAAGGCGATGTTGAACCAGCTGGTCGGTAACCCGGAGACTTACGATCTCGCATCCGAAGCGCGGCGTAAGGAATGGCGCAATATCGCCGTGGTCGGTCTGTCCACAGTCAATCGCGCTGGCCGTCTCATCCCTCCCGGCGGTATGACACTCACCGCCGAACAGGTGGAAGACGTGCGGTATGACGGCTGGGTGGGTGCGGATACGTACATGGCAATGCGCAAGGTGGGAATCTCCGAGGAAACTGCTGAGGCTGCTATGGATTACATGAAATCCGTCGGCTTGGTCGTTAAGCGCAAGGGAGTTCGAATCACCCCGTCCGACTGGACGAACCCCACCCCTGCCGAACCCGCCGAGGAGGAGACGAAAGCGGACACTACGGCGATCAAGCGGGACGCATGGTTCAAGGGTTACGACGCGTGCCGTCAGGGCGACCAGCGGCACAACCCGCACCCCGCCTCCTCGCCGGTTGTCCCTGCCCCCACCGAAACCGGACCGTGGCCGACATGGGAAGCGGTGCCGGAAGGGGTGACCGTCAAGTCTGCGAATGGCGAGAGGTTCCGCAAGACCGGAGTCGGCGCTATCCATCTCCTCACAAACGGCGTGGGCGACTGCTGCAAAATCTCCGTAGCTAATGACCTTCAGCCCACCCCGTTCGTTGCGGCCAAGGAGGGGTGAGCATGAGCGATATCAAGGTTGGCGACCTCGTAGACCTCAAGCCGGAAGTGATGTTCGGTCCAATTGGCCCGCCACTCAAAGTCACGCGCATCACGAGGAATTGGCTGTACGCACGACGCGAAGGGCGGCTGGCCGTAGCTGTGCAAGTCCGCATTGGCGATGTGACTCCAGCCAGGACGGACGAGGTGGCGGCGTGACTGGGGTGGATGTTGAGCACACGAAAGCGCTGAAAGAGCGAGCGCATTTGGGCCACCTGGTCGCCATGACATCAGGCGTTCGGAACGGCGACCACTGGTACATCTGCGACGACAACGAATCAGTCGCCACGATCAGCGCCAACGACGGCATCGACGAAGAGTTGCGCCAACCTCGCGCCGAACTGTTCGCGTACGCCGTCAACACACTGCCCGCCCTGGTTGCGGCTGTCGAGCGAGTCCAAGCACTGCACACGCCTGACGAGTTCGGGATGTGCGAAGGCTGCGGAGACAACGAGCACGGATACGCCATCGTCCCTCACCCCTGCCCCACAATCCGAGCATTGGAGACGCCATGAGCACCTTGATCGAAACACTGGCCGCACACCTTCCTGAGAATCACGGCGAATTCGAGGTTGGCAATTGGCGTTGCATTTGCGGGAAAGAAGGCTGGGCCGAGGATGACAACGATGCAGAGAAAACGCGCCAGTTCGCTTCGCATGTCGCCAAAGTGATCTCCGAAACCCATGCCATTGTCGAACTTCCGAAGCCGCATCGCGCCGAGGAAGGCGAATTAGAGGACGGCGACGACCCGCGAGTGTGGCGCGGGTACGTCACCAACTACTTCGTCAACGAAGGTCAGGTTGTCAGCGACGGCGCATGGATCTTCACCGCAGACGGAGCACGACAGGAGGCCGCTGCACTTCTCGCAGCCGCAAACGCAGCCGAGGTGTCGTCGTGACCGCGCCTGATCCGGGGTTGACCGACCTCATCGCAGCGGCGTTGGGCGACAAGATCATGCACACGAACGGTTCCGGCGATCGAAACCGTGCCTATGCCGCGCATGTGGCGTTGGTGGTGGAGCAGCACACCAACGGACGGATAGCGGAGAACACTGGTCTACGTAGGGAACTCGCGGATGAGCAGCAACGGCAGTCCGACGCGTCCGCAGAGTTGCGAGTGCTCCGGGCCATGGTCGCCAGGGTGGAGAAACTCGCAGCGGAGTACGCCCGAGACAACCAAGAGCATCTCAACACCTTCGGTCAACATCACCCTGTCGCGGGAATCGCCCACGACCACCTCCGCGCAGCTTTGGAAGGGGAACAGCAATGAGCGAGATTAAGGCCGCTATCCGTTGGGCGCTCAATCAGCCGAATAGTCACTACTACATTGCCGGATACCGCGCACGGACAAAAGATCCCGGCCGCGACTACGGGGACCGCGATTTCACTGACGCGAACGACTGGATCGTCAGCGAGTATCGAACCGCCAAGCCGTCTGAGGAGTCGTTGTGAGTGACCAGTTGAGGCAGGCCATGATCGCCGCACTGGACCGGCGGGCGCAGAACGGACGCCACCTGCACCACAAGGACTGCATCCACAACCTGGCGCCCGAAGAACAGGTCGCGTTACGTGGCAGGACAGTTGAGTGGTGGATGACGGTCGTCGGATCAATGCCCGAGCAGATCACGCCAGACCAGTGGGAGGAGTCGTTGTGAGTGAGATCCGATCACAGGCCACACCCGCGAGGGACGAACTGGCCGGCATCATCCACGTCCACGTGTGCGCCAACAACCTCGAAGACTGCACACGTGAATGCCATCTCGCCGCCGCCGCACTACAGAAGGCTGGTTGGTCGAAGCCTCACACGGTGAACAGCATCGAAGAAGCACTGACGCTCCCGCAAGGAACAGTCATCCGACCCGGACCCATAGTGTGGCCACGCTCCGGAGAAATCAGCGTCAACATCAGCGACCAGCGGCACTACGTCCACTGGACAGGCAGCGACTGCCCAGACGAACTCGCCACATGGATGCTGCCCTTCACCGTCCTCTTCACTCCGGGGGAGGCGGGATGAGCGCCGATGGTTCATGGGCCGAGTTGGGGCCTGGCGTGTACTACGCACCGGTGGGCACGATATTGCCGGCCAGCGCGGGGGAGGACTTCGGCGGAAAGCCGTTCAAGTTGCCGCCGCCGGTCGAGTCCGTCCCGCTGGGCAAGTGGTCATTTCGCGAGGAATGGCCAGACGACGGCAACCCGACCGCGTACTCACTCGCGCCGATGCCCAAGCAATCCCCGCCGATGTGGGCGAACGATCCAGCCCATACCCGTAGGACTGCGTTCGGTCCGACGAAGCGGGTGAAGTGATCGCCTTGATCCTCGTCGTCCTCATCTTGGCTGCGGCTGAGGTGGGGGTGACGGTGTGGATGAGAGGTATTGCGCGGCAATGCAATTGGTGATATGGCGTGGTAGAATCAGGGAGGAGTTGCGGACCATCTGAGAGTGGGGATCACATGGGGATTGTCGAGTTTCTCGAGGCTCGGATCGCGGAGGATGAGGCGGTCGCGCTAAAGGCTGGTGGAGCCGAGGCGGAGTGGCTGTACCGCGACGAGTATGACCGCGAAACCAATAACGAGGTCGTGTGGGCTAACTCCCGCGCTGAAGAGTGGTTCGGTCCGGCGCAGAAGGAACCGTGTGTCTCATACGGCCGCACGGTGACGCAGGATTCCGAGGGCTGCCTACCTGCCGTAGGTAAGGAGGATGGCACCCACATTGCTCGCCATGACCCCGCCCGAGTTCTCCGTGAGGTAGCCGCCAAGCGGGCGATCATAAAGGCGTACGTCGATGCGGACATTAAGGCGCATGACACCTACAACTTCCATGAGGACATTCTTAATGGAGAGTCCAATGGGCTCGAGACGGCAGTCGAGGCACTCACTATTTGCTGGTCCGATCATCCTGACTTCAATAAGGAGTGGCGTCCATGAGCGTTCTCGTATCCTTCGCCTATCGAGGCGACCCGCTGCCTGTCTGCCTGAACTGCGCCGAAGTCCCTCGCGTTGGCGATCATGTGTCGATCGACAGCGTGAAGGTCCATACCGTGACCTCGGTCAAGTGGTCAATGGCTCACCTGTACGACGAGATGAGGCCGTGGGTATTCCTGGATGGAGAGCGACCATGAGTGAGACGTTCATGTTCGACGAGCTCGGATATCCCAAGTTTCGGATCACTTCGGAATCTAAGCCAGGCGATCTCTACTTCACATTCAATGCCGACTCGGTCGTTGCTTGGGAGGACGACAAGAAGCCTGTCGAGTTCGAGAAGTACCTCATCGGAACGATCAAGTGGGACTCCTGCTCGCACCTGTATTTCGGTATCGACAGCGACAATGACGGATATGTGCATATGTGTGGCGTTGGCGACTTTCAGGACCATATCGCACTGTTGAAGTTCCTGTACGAGTTGGCGTTCGAGCGCATGGGGCAGAAGCCTCAAGATGGCGAGGAGTGGTCATGAGCGAGATCTACTTCGTCTGCCGTGAAGACCGTCAAATGCTCGACAAACTCCTCGGCGAGATCCCCGGCCTGATCGACGATCTTGCGATCACGATTTGCCGACAGGACCGCACCGGCAAGGGTGGGATGAAGATCAGCTCAGGCAGTGACGAGCAGCCGATGCCGTTCAACGTCGGAGCCTCCGATGCCGGCGACTACCTCCGCAACGAGCTGAACACCTGGGCTCGACTGGTATGCGAGGAGCGCTACATCTCCTATGACGGTTCTGATTCCGTCGTTGGGGTGTCGGTGTGGTTGCGGAAGAATCTGGCGTCTCTGGCGATGACTCAGGGTGCGGAGGATGCGTTGTCGGGGATCGAGTCGGCGATGAAGCGGTGCCGGCGGGCGATGGACCTGCCCGCTGAGGATCCGCCGTCATGGGACGAAGAGATGGTTGAGCGGGCAATGAACCAGGCAGTGACCGCAACTCAGGCACAGCTGCTGATGGGAAGGCTCGGACACCCACCCCTCAAGGCCGCGACGATCAGCAAGTGGTTCGAGCGAGGTCATCTCGAAGTGGATGATCGTGGATTCTTCAGACTCGGAGACATACTGGCGCGCAATCCTCGGAAGGTGGTCGACGAGGATGGGTGCAGGTCAGATGCGGTGTCGAGATTGGCATGTTAAGCTGACGCCGCAGGCGCGAGAGTTATGCAGAGATGCAGACCTTGCGCCATCGTCATATCTGGGGTGAGTTTCACCGCTCACCCGCCGGTGAGTGATGTTGCCTCACCTGCACATTCTTGTGGTCAATCACTGCGCACACATCTGCATCTTCGGCGCTCCGTGAACTGACCACAATCCCCTGCGAGCAGCTCGCCAGCGCCCAGGGAGGCCCCGCCGATACGCCCATGAGGCGCGGCGGGGCCACAAACTTCGCGTCACTCGGTAGTCCTGGACCTGAATCGAGGGCCTTGATGCGCGCAACGATGACTGTCCTCGCCGTGTCCGCCTTCGCTTCACTACTCCTCGCCTCACCTGCCAATGCCCGCAACGTGATCGTTGTCGACGGCACAGGCCGAATCCATTTCTGACTCAACTTCATAGCGATAGCGGGTGGGCACTTTGTTGTACGCAAACGAAGAGTGGCGCGCGGTGGTTGGCCGAGAAGGTGAGTATGAGGTCAGTAGCCTCGGTCGCGTTCGCTCACTCGATCGGGTCGTTTCGAATGGAAGCTATCGAAGAGGTCGAGTACTGCGGCCCCGAGTACTGCCATCCGGATACTTGCGGGTAGCGCTTGGAGCCAAGGACGATAGCTACATACATCGAATAGTCGCAGCAGCATTTATCGGACCAGCTCCAGACGGTTTCGATGTGCGCCATCTGGATGGGTCGCGAGCGCATAACGTGCCAGAGAACCTGTGTTACGGAACGCGACTGGAGAACATGGCGGACCAGAGGCGACATGGAACGCACGGAAACACCCTGAAATCCCATTGCCCTCGCGGGCATCTGCTGCAGTCCCCGAATCTGGTTGCCTCAAACCTTCGTGAAGGCCGTCGCTACTGCCTGTCGTGCCGAACGGCCAGCATGGCCCTTCGCCGCCGAAAGACTCCATTCACTGACGCGGAGATGAAAAGCCATGCGGATCGCGAGTATTCGAAGATGTGCATTTCTGCTGCTTAGTTCCGCGTGTGCTCTGGTTGCCCTCGGCTCCACGGCAACGGCCCGCACCGCGGTCGTCGTTGGCGGAACGTCGGCGCCTGAGGCTGAATACATCATCAACACCCTGGTTGGGTATGACGACATTCGGGTCGTGGATTACCCTGCGTCCGTCTTGATTCCGTCGTATGACATCTCGGTCGCGACGGGGTCGGGCAATCTTCGTGCAGCCCTCGCTGAAGTCGATGATGACGAAGTCACTGTCATAGGTTTTTCTCAGGGCGCCCGCATCGCCGGTGACGTCCTCACTGAACCGCAGAACGCCGGCGTGACCGGGGTGCTGTATTCCGATCCCCGCCAAGCCGGTTCGGGCGTGGAGACGCAGACGTGGCTACCGGGTGTTCTCGGGGCGACTATGTCGGGGGAGCGTGGCGAGTTCACGGTCCCGGTGGAATCGAAGTGCATCCCCGGCGATGGCGTCTGCGATTGGCGCAACGACGATCCTCTCGGGTCGGTAGTCGGATACCTGCAACACCATCAGCACTACTTCGACTGAGGGGCTGAGATGACTGCAGACCAATCCAACCGCATCGCCCTCGCCGAGAACCTGGTCAACGAAGCTGAGGCCCGCATGGTCAGGGCTGAGAACGAACTACTCGCAGCCCAGGTCGGTTGCGATGCAGCACATCAGCGGTTGCAGTGCGCACGTAAAGCAGCCCAGGCATTCATCGAAGGAGTAGTCGTATGAGCGATGAAGAAGAGGGCTTGGAAGTAGCGCGGATCACCATCATCAGGCGACTGCTTGATGACGGCAACGACACCTTCGAGGTAACTGCGGAAACATCCAGCGTCCTCGAATCTCTCGGCCTACTTGAGTTGGCCAAGATGGATCTCATTGCGCCCAGCATGCTCGACCGTGCCGACGATGCGTGACCTCGTCGAGTTCGCCCGTATCGCACTGGCTCTCATCCGGTTCTGGATCTTGTAGGCAATGGGGGTTGCGATGCGGATCATCGAACGCTTCACTGCTCAGTGTGTGTGTCCTGTTTGTAAACTCCTGGACTGCCACCCCATCCGGGAGCCGAAGCCTTATGGGCAAGGCACTCCGATGCGAAGTTGGCGCAAGGCGGATGGGGCCACCACGGAGTATTGGGGATTCGACGTGTGGCGAACCTTTGACGAGTCCAGCTTTGAGGTAATCCGCGTCTGTCGATGTGGCTACCAGTGGGGACAAGGCTGATGCCCAGCCTCGCGCTACTGCGTTGGGCAGCAGCCGGCATCTACCGCATGTGGTTCAACCGAGACTGAATAGCGGTGACTAACTGTGACTGGATTCAAATCAGGCGGACTAATCCAAACTGATTCAAACCAAACTGAATCCACACAGACTGATTCGGATTCCGTGCCCTACATCAACAGCAGCGGCTACATGCTGCCGGCATCCAAGGCTCACGAGTACTCAGCCGTCTTAGCTCTCATCAATGCCACGCCTTCACAAAGGTAGGTGACTGCAATGCCCAGTCTCGAAGACCTCATCGTCGACACCCTCGCCAACCTCCGCTCAGTACGAGCCGACTACGACGAGGCCGTGTTCATCACCGACTTCTCGGACAAGGCACAGGCTCGACACGTCGAGGTACTTGAAGCAAGAGTCGAGATCCTCACCGATCAACTCGACACGTACCTCAGTCAAGTCCCGCATCACATGGCTGCGTGATGGCACGAGCACGGACCCGAGTGTGCAGCAAGCCCGGCTGCCCTCACATGCAAGCCGAAGCCCAATGTCCCGAGCACCGAGCAGAGCGCGACCGGTACCAGCGAGCGACCACACCTACCAAGGTCACACGCGACCATGCTGAGCGACAACGACGAGCACAGACAGTCAACGAACATCGAGCCATGCAAGGTGACTGGTGCCCTGGGTACCTGAGAGCCCCGCACAGCTCCTCCGACCTCACCGCCGACCACATCGTCGACATCCAGCACGGCGGCTCGCCTACGGGCCCCCTGCAGGTCCTCTGCCGCAGCTGCAACAGCCGCAAGGCCGGCCAACGATGGCCCTGACCTGCGGCGATGCAACCCGTTCGACCTGCGAACGACCCCTCTGACCTGCGCAAACGCACGGGGTGGGGGGCATCCCCAAACGGGAAAAACCGTCCCGCCGCGGGGGAGGTGAACTTTTCCCGCGACAGGTTCAAGACCTATCGGTCGGCGCGATGCCGGCCGTCTTCCGTTGGTGGCGCGATGCCGCCTTGAGGAGTGATTGCTATGCCATCAGGTGGTGCTCGTTCAAGATCTGGCCCTCCGAAGGATCCGAACTCGCTTCGGTCTGCGAACTCATTGGCAAAAGGGGAGTGGCGAACACTTCCTCGTGAATCCGGCATGGATACACCCGAATGTCCGCTGCCTGAAGTGAATGCCGCCGAGTTGCAGATGTGGGAAACGTATTGGCGCAAGCCGCAGGCGGAGATCTGGCGAGAGAATGGCATGGAGATCGAGGTTGCGCTCCATGTGCGGCACCTCGTCGAATCCTTGGCAGCGGGCGCCGCTTCCAATGCGCGCACGCTGGTTCGTCAGCAGATGGATTCGCTTCTCTTGACCCACAAGGCAATGCAGGACGCGATGATTCGCATCGGCGACGATCAGCTGACTGATGCTCCGGCGCCTGTTTCGAAGCGTCCTTCTGCTCGCGATCGGCGCTTGGCGGCCGTTCCCGATGCAACCGCCTGACCTCACGCTGGACATCGTCCCGGACTGGATCGAAACGCACTGCGCCGTACCCGACGGGTTCGATGCCGGCGAAATGCTCGAGCTCGTACCCGAGCAGTTGACGTTCGTGCAGAACCACTACGCGATCAGGACTAGCGCTAAGCGCGGAGAGCTGGCTCAGGCGTTCGTGTATCGGCGTTCCCAACTAGTTCGGGCGCAGAAGTGGGGCAAATCTCCTCTGATTGCCGCGTTCGTCTGCGCCGAAAGTGTTGGGCCGGTCTTGTTCGACGGCTTCGCTGAGGGTGGCGAGCGGTATCGATGCTCCGATCACGGCTGTGGCTGCGGGTGGGTCTACGGGTACGTGCCAGGGGAGCCGATGGGCAAACCGTGGCCTACGCCGTTGATTCAGGTGACTGCGACGACCGAGGATCAGACGGACAACACGTACGGGGCCCTGCGGCCGATGATCGACCGCGGCCCGCTGGCTGATGTCATCACCCGCACCGGTGAGGAGTTCATTCGCCTCCCTGGCGGCGGGCGAATCGACGTCGTGACATCGAAGGCGACATCTCGTCTCGGTCAGCGCGTCACATTTGTGCCTCAGGATGAGACGGGGATCTGGACAGATTCGAACTCGATGACGAAGACAGCGCGCACGCAGCGTCGAGGGCTTGCCGGCATGGGCGGTCGGGCCATCGAGACGACCAACGCCTGGGATCCTTCCGAGAACTCGGTCGCTCAACGCACTTATGAGTCATCGGCCGTGGATATCAACCGCGATTTCCGTATTCCGCCCGCGGACTTGTCATTCAAGGACAAGCGGAAACGCCGGAAGATTCTGCAGTTCAACTACGCAGGTGTGCCGTGGGCGCTCAACAACCTCGACGGCATCGAGGCCGAGTGCGGCGAAATGATGGATACCGACGCCGCTGAGGCTGAACGGTTCTTTGGTAATCGAATCGTGCATGGCCAAGGTTCATGGCTGCGGGACGGACTGTGGAAGTCGAGGTTCGTCAATGCTGTGGCTACCGAATCCTGAACCGGGAACGGCGATCTGCGCAGGCTTCGACGGCAGTGAGAACAACGACTTCACTGCCATTCGCTGCGAGACGCGTGACGGACTGCAGTTCACGCCGAGGTATGGCCCGGATCGTCGTCCGACCGTATGGAATCCGGCGAACTGGAACGACCGGATTCCCCGCGGCGAAGTACATGCGGCGGTGGATGAGATCTTCTCGACCTGGAATGTCGGTCGCTTCTACTGCGACCCGCAGGACTGGTACTCGGAGATCGGCGACTGGGCACTGACTCATGGCGACGAGCATGTTTCCGAGTGGCCGACGAACAAGATCGACCGGATGTATCACGCGATCCGCCGATTCGAGACCGACCTCTCCACTGGGCGCATCACCCAGGACGGCTGCCCGATCACGGAAACGCACATGGCGAACTGTCGGAAGATCGCCAAGCCCGGCCAGAAATACATCCTCGGCAAGCCTGCGGATCACCAGAAGATCGACGCCGCAATGGCATCCATCCTCGCGCACGAGGCGGCAGCAGACGCTCGCGAAGCTGGCTGGTCCGACGCCCCTAGTAGTCAAATGATCGTCTTCTGAAAGTAGGTGATGTGGCCGATGGCCGAGACTGTTGACCTCATCCCGATCCTCGAAAAGGGCCTCGCGGCTGATGTGGCGAACCTGACGAAGTGGGACAACTACCTTGAGGGCGAACAACCCTTGAAGTACATGTCCGAGGCCATGCGGGAAGAGTTGGGCGACACTGTCGCTGAGCTCGTTCTGAACTGGGCCCGCCTCATCGCCGACGCATACGAGAGTCGCCTCGACGTCGAGGGGTTCCGCTACGCCGACTCCGACGCCGAAGACGATGAACTCTGGGCGGGATGGCAGTACAACGACATGGATGAGCAGTCCCAGCAGGGGCATCTCGACTCCATTGCACTCTCTCGCTCGTACGTCTTGATCAGTGCGAATGAGGAAGCGGACAAGCCTCCCCGCAACACGATTGAATCGCCGTTTCAGGTGTGGGCGCGACGCGATCCGAAGACTCGCAAGGTGTCGTCGGCAATCAAGAAGTGGAAGGACCTCGAAGACCTCGAGCATGTTCTCATCTACACGCCGATCGAGACTGTGGAGTTCGTCAAGAAGGACGGCGAATGGAAGGCCGGCGGGTTCAAGGACAAGCACAACTTCGGCATCGTTCCGGTCGTGCCACTGGTGAACAAGCCGAGAATCCTGCGCCCGGATGGCGTGTCGGAGTTCAAGGACATCATCCCGCTCGCCGACGCGGCCAACAAGATGGCCACCGACATGATGGTCTCCGGAGAGTTTCACGCAATGCCCCGCCGGTGGGCCTTCGGGCTGAAGCAATCCGACTTCGTCGACAAGAACGGCAATCAGCTCAGCGCGTGGTCGAAGGTGAAGTCGCGCCTGTGGGCGAACGAGAACCCGAATATCAAAGTCGGGCAGTTCGATGAGGCAGACCTCAAGGTCTTCCATGACACCATCAAACTGCTGGCGCAGTTGACCTCTCAAATGGCCGCCCTGCCGCCCCATTACATGGGATTCAACAGCGACAATCCACCCTCGGCCGATGCGATGCGCTCCTCGGAGTCGCAACTGGTCAAACGGATCGAACGTAAACACACCTTCCTCGGCGGAGCCTGGGAAGAGGCGCAGCGCATCAACCTGATGTTCATGCGCAACAAGGCCGAGCTCGAACCGAATGACTACCAACTCGAAACTGTATGGCGAGATCCTTCGACGCCCACCGTGTCGCAGAAGGCCGATGCTGCGCAGAAGAAGTACGAGTCCGGCATTGTGCCCCTGGAGCAGACGCGGATCGACCTCGGCTACAGCGCAACCCAGCGCAAGCAGATGAAGAAGATGGACGAGGAAGCTTCAGCTGCTGGTTCCGTTGCGCGCTTCGGTCGAGAATTGAACCCCGACAATGTTGCCTGACGCTTCCGCGGACTACTACCGGAAGCAACAGGGGATCACACTCGAACTGCTGGCGATTGCGAGTGACATCTGGGGATCTCGACCCCCCAAGGATTTCGACCGTTGGTTTGCATCCAACGTCGACATGCTGATGGAGCTCGCCCTTGCGGGTCAGGCGAGAGCGATTGCCGGCGCCGACGTGTACGTGGCGGATGTTCTCGATGAGATCGGCGTATCTATTGCCGCGGATGCGGTGACGGCGCCCGATGGACTCATCGGTGTGGCATCGGATGGCCGAGCGTTGGACACGCTGATGTACGGCGCGGTGATCACCTCAAAGGGTCGAATCGCTAAAGGGTTGTCGACCTCGCAGGCATGGGCGTCCGGCTTGGATGTGCTGATCAATCGACTGCAAACGCAAGTGGCTGACGCTTCACGAGTCTCGACCAGTTTGTCGATCGCAACACGTCGGCGTGTCGGGTACGTGCGAATGCTCAACCCGCCATCCTGTTCGAAATGCGCTGTCCTGGCTGGAAAGTTCTACCGCTACAGCACAGGATTCCTCCGGCACCCAGGCTGCGATTGTCGGCATATTCCATCAACCGAGAACATGTCCGGCGACATGACCACCGACGTGGACTCCTACTTCACAAGCCTGTCCGAGGACTTGCAGAACAAGTACTTCACCAAGGCTGGCGCCCAGGCCATTCGAGACGGCGCCGACGTCAATCAAGTGGTGAATGCCCGGCGTGACATGCAAACGGCGCAAGTCTTCGGGCGCGACTTACTTACCACGACCGTGGGTGTCAGCCGCCGCGGAGTGGCCTACCGGGCGATGTCCAACGCTGGATATGCAAACCGCGGCACCGATGTTCGCTCTGGCGGAAGATTCCGCGCCCGTGCGCCTCGACTGATGCCCGAATCGATCTACCAGATTGCCGAGAGCCGTGATGACGCGCTCCGGCTCCTCAAGTTGTACGGCTACCTCGCGTAGTCCGTCATTCCCATGCGGGCGATCCGCATGGGCAACCACCCCCGCGATGGAGGTCTACACCCATGTCCGATCCCACTCCCACTCCGCCTGTTGCCGATCCGGCACCGTCCGCACCTCCTGTAGTTCCCGACGGCGCGACGCCTCCCGGAACTTACCCGGAAGGGCTTGGCGATCCAGGCAAGAGGGCTCTCGACGCAGAACGTGCACGAGCAGATCAGGCCGAACGAGACCTTAAAGCTCTGCGCGACAAGGCCGACGCCGACGCGAAGGCTGCCGAGGACGCGAAGCTCTCCGAGCTCGAGCGTGCCCAGCAGACCGCAAACGAGGCTCGCGCCGCTGCCGACAAGCAGTTGGAGGAAAACCAGCGACTCCGCTTTGCATTCGAAAACGGAGTCCCTGCGGCATGGGTGAACCGGCTTCAAGGCAGTACCCCCGAAGAACTGGCGGCTGACTGGGCGATCCTGCAGCCGACACTCGCCGTTCAGGTCGACCCGAACGCGCCGCGAGTTCCCGCCCCGGTCCCGAATCCGGGTCCGCAACCGGGTCCTCCTCAGACCGAGGACGACCTCCTCTACGAGGAGATCTACGGATCTACTCCAAAGTGAAAGTGAGGGCCTGACATGGCCGAATATGTTCCGATCCGGACACCCGGAGCGGCGCTTGTCTCTCAGGCGTCTGCTGCGATCACCGGAGGCCAGCTTGTTGCGGTGTCCGGAAACAGCACCGTCGCACCGACATCCGCAGCTACGGCAGCCTTCCTGGGCATCGCCGCGTTCGACGCCGCAATCGGCGACAAGGTGACCATCCACTCCGTAGGTGAGCATGAACTCACCGCTTCGGGTGCGATCGCCGCCGGCGCCAACGTCATCGCCGCGGCTGCAGGTGCCGTCGCCACGATCGGTTCTGTCACGGATTACTCGCAGGTGGTTGGTGTCGCGGTCGCCGCGGCGTCCGGCGGCAAGGTCCGCGTCGTTCTCCGCTAAGTCCAATTCACCCATGGGGCCGTGAGGCTCCGGTAACTCAAGGAGGGGCCAGATGGCCATCACCTACCCCCCGGTACCGCCCACGTTCAATGGGGATACCACCACCGTCAACCGCTTCCTCGCCAACCCGACCTTGGTGTCGCGCCGAGCAACCGAGTTGGCGCGTCAGCGCTTCATCTCCGATGTTCTCCTGACTGCCCGCCAGGACGTCTCCGGCGGCGCGATCGTCTTCGAGCAGGATGACCCGCTGTATGTCGATCGTCCTGTCGAAATGGTCTCGCCCGGTGGCGAGTACCCGCAGACCGGGCTCGGCGACGGGGTTCCGCAGGCCGTGAAGGTCAACAAGTGGGGCCAGGATGTGCCGATCACCGACGAGAAGATCAAGCGCTCGAACTTCTCCGCAGTAGAGAAGGCGCTGCAGCGACTGGTCAATACCGCGGTGAAGAACTGCGACTCGATCAGCCTCTCGTTGATCGCATCGCAGGTCACCCAGACCCAGGCCGTCACAGACGGCGTGTGGTCGACGTCGACCAAGATCTTGCGCGACATCATGCTCGCAAAGTCGCAGATCGTCGCACAAAACAAGGGCTACGACCCGAACATGCTCATCGTCGACGATGTCACCTGGGCGTACCTTGCATCTGACCCAGCCCTCATGACCGCTCGCGCTCGTGAGGACAAGTCGAACTCCGTGTACTCGGGAGACTTCCCGACGATCGCCGGTTTGACGATCCTGTCGACCCCGAACCTGCCTGCGCCCGGCGCCTGGGTCATCGACACCAACGCACTCGGCGGTATTGCCGACGAGAAGTTGGGCGAGGGCTACGCCGGCGAGACGATCGAAACCAAGACGATCCGCGAGGAAAAGAACGACCAGTGGCTCGTTCGCGCCCGCCGCGTCTTCGTTCCGTACGTCAGTGAGCCCGGTGCGGCCATCAAGATCACCGGCACTGCGGCCTGAGAGGAATGACCATGAGCTACACAGTCAAAGCTCCGCTCGTCGGAGTGAACGGCGCCGACGGCAAGGTCAAGTACCTCTACATCGGCACGCCAGTCCCTTCGGATGTCTCCGCAGAAGATCTCGAACGACTGGAGGAGGGCGGGCTGATCGTCAAGGACGAATCCGCCGCTCGTCCGAAGGTTGCGGCCAAGAAGCCCGCAGGGGATTCGAGTGACGTCGCCGCTTAAGCCGCCACTGATCACGGTCGAAGACGTTCAGGCTCGCCTAGGGGAAACCTTGAGTGAGCCTGAACGTCTTCAGGTCGAATCGCTGATCGAGTACGCATCGGCGCGACTTCGGGCGTATCCGCTCGATATCGACAATCGGATCCTGCAGGGTTCACTCGATCCAGTCTTGGTGACTGGAGTTGTTGTTACTGCGGTCATTCGAGCGCTCGACGCGATGCGCATCGGTCTTCGTGTCCGATCAGAGCAGTATCCGGAGATCAGTACCACTTATGCGGACGCTGACCCTTCGTTGCTGTTCTTCTCGGCCGACGATCTGGCTGTTCTCGATCCCGCCACCGGTGTGCAATTCGGTGGCGCCTTCTCGATTCAGCCCGGCTGATGCCGCGCCTGCCCGAGCAGTGGGTGCTACTGCAGGATAACCCGGCGGTCGGTGTCGATCCTTCGACCGGCAACCGGCGTCCTGGCGTCCCGATCGAGACTCCATGGACCGGACTGTTGCAGCAGCGCCAGTTGTCCGCATCGTCCGTCGATGCCGGCAACGTCGAGTTCTCCGATGGGCATGTGGTCAGTTCATATGTCCTACTGCTCGATCCTGGCCTGCAGCCGCATCCGGAGCGACGTGATCGTTTCCGGGGGCCTGACGGAACGGTCTACACCGTCGTCGGCAAACCCCGAGTCCGCCGGCCCGCCCGCGGGTCTCGCCGACCTGCCTACATTTCCGCGATCGTTCGTAATTCATCTGACTACCAGGAGTAATCATGGCAATCGTCACCTACACCGACGATGACGGTGTTCACTACACCGACGAACACTCGAAGGCGTACGAGAACCACCAGAAGGCGCAGGCGGCCAAGCCTGACGTCAAGGAATCGCCGAGGCTCGACCCGCCCAAGCCGGTGGCGAAGGTCGACGTGAAGCCGGAGCACAAGGCGCTGTAATGGCCCGGGTGACGATCTACCGCGACAACGCCGAACGTGATGCCCGGAGGTTATCCACCGAGGGCCGCAAAGATGTTGCGGAGCAGATCAAGTCCGAGTTCGAAGCGATCGCACCACGCCGCACCGGCGAGTATGCCGGCGGCGCATCGGTGACGGTCGACGGCGATCGCGTGTACGTCGAAGACAATGACCCCGAAGCGTTCTGGAAAGAGTACGGAACTTCCAGGATGCGGGGGATTGCGGCATTGACGAACGCGGCTCGTAAGCACGGTAAATACAGCGGCTTCAAGCCTCGCGGATCCAGGAGGGGCTGATGACAGCATTCACCCCCTTCGCTCCGGGTGCGATTCGAGATTTCCTGATCAACAACGACGAGTTCGTTACTTACGTTGCGGCTGATCACATCTCGACCCGCGATATCCCGGACCCGATCACGAAGCCGTTCGTGACCTTGTCGGCGCCCAGCAATTATGGCGTCGACCCCATGCATCGGAAGCCGATGATCCAAGGCGACATCTGGGTTCCGATGCTCGAAATCCTCGGTGGCGATACCGATCCCGAGGAACTGGCGTGGATTATCGCCGACCTGGCCGGTCGACTGGTTCACAAAGCCCCTCGTTCGCAGCGGCAGTTTCGCAATGCGTCATGGGTTGCTCGTTGGATTGACGGCCCGATCACGGCCATCGACGACGAGCGAGGGCCCGACACCCTTCTCTTCCGGGCAATTGTCCGCTGGGACATGTCGATGGTCGTCCGCTAACTCGCCGAATCTCGGCGTCTCAACTGTCCCACCTCGGGTGATCTGCCGCGCCAGGCGTGCCCGAGGTGGGGCTCACCAACCGTGCTCACGTCCGTGAGCTCACCTCAGGAGGAACATTCGTGAGTACCTACGCAGATCCCAACAAGGCGTACGTCTGGCAGGATGGCGACGCATTCCGCGCCCCTGCCGGAACTGCAGCGCCCGCCGACCCGTTCGCATCCACACTCGTCACTGGCACTTCGCCTGGTGTGACCTGGGATGCCTTCGGTGGCATCGAGGCAGGGTTCGAGCAGAACCCCAGCCAGGACACCAAGGAGCTGCCGATCTGGAACTACCGGCAGTCGTCCTACAAGATCGCCCGCGGACCCCGCTCGGATCGCCTCAAGCTCAAGCCTGTCGACTACTCGAAGGCGACCGTGCTGACCCTGCTGCAGGGCGGCGAGATCATCACGACCGGCACCGCCCCCAATGAGGTCCACAAGTGGGTCATTGGCGATTCGGAAGAGTTCGCAATCCTGCTCCGCCTCGAAGACGAGGACGACAAGCAGGTTCTGTACTGCGAGCGCGCAACGCTGTTCACGCCTCCGCCGCGCTCCCTCGGTGGTGACAAGATCGACGGTTTCGAGCTCGAACTTCTCGCCCTGTCGCCGGTTCAGCTTCTCACCAACACGAACCCGCTCGCACCCTGATCTGAGGAGAACTCACAATGCCTGGCGCACCCCGCAAGACCGCACCCCGCAAGGCTCAGCCCAAGCCGGCTGAGCCTGCGGTGGTTGCAGAAGAAGTCGATGACGACACCTTCGATCTACTTTCTGTACTCGATACCGAGGATCTTCCGCCTGTTCCGGTCGTGCTCCGAGGAGTCCGAGCCGAGATCCGGCGAAGCTATACCGGCGAGGAGTCGGTGAAGTTCACCGAGTATCTCCGCAAGCAGCAGGTCGAGGAGGTTCTCAAGCTTCTCGCAGGCGAAGAGGATGGCCTCGCATTGTCTGCTGCGCTGTCTGCCTTCAATATCGAGCAAGGCGTGAAGCTCTTCAATTGGCTGGCCAAGAAGTCCACACTGACTTCGGGGGAAGCCATGGCGCTCTTGCCTGCCTACGCACGCGGGATGGATGGAGCGCAGCCCTCGCAGGATGCAGACGATTCTACGGACGAGACCTCCGAGACATCCTGACGGAGCCGCAGCGGGATGCGGTAATTCTCGTGGAGCAGGCCATCGAATGGCTGGCCGCAGAGAAGCGAGATTCCGAGAACCTCGCAATGCTCGTCGATCGCGACGACTACTGGCTCAACTCCGAATACGCCTCGTGGACATCTGATCCGGATGACCCTGAAGCGAAAGCTGAACGGGAGCGGCGGAAGAGGGCGGGCATCAAGCCCCCTCCGCTGCCCATTCTTCCGCCGATCGCATGTCGCGGACCGACTGAGATGGCAGCTGCTGCGGCCGATTTCGTTGCCCGGCGTCAGGAATTGAATCCTCCTGAACCGGCGAAGCCGAGACTTGCCGACATGGTCGGCCAGTGGCAGACCGGCTGACAACTCAATTCATTTTCCCGAACCGCCAACGGCCTCTGTGCCTCGGGGGTTCTTGCGTTCCAGGAGGTGGTCCCAATCGCTGGCGGACGCATTGATGTCGAGGTTGCAGCCGATCTATCGGAGTTCAACTCCCAGTTCGAAGAGGGTTTGGAGGGTGCCGGTGATGCTGCATCCAACTTTGCCGGGAAGATCGCCGGCGCCCTTGCGCTAACCGGTGCGGCTGTAAGTTTCGCGTCCGTCATCGACTTGGGTAACGAGTTCACTCGCACGCTCAATTCGATGTCGGGCGTCTCGGGTGCAACTGCGGCACAGATGGACGTCGTCAAGCAGAAGGCAATGGAGCTCGGCAACGATGTCGAGTTGTCGGCTACGTCGGCGAATGATGCAGCCGCGGCGATGACGGAGCTTGCCAAGGGTGGCTTCTCGGTCGATCAGTCGATGGAGGCAGCCAAGGGAACGCTGCAGTTGGCGGCTGCTGCACAGATTGATGCGGCCGAGGCTGCGACGATTCAGTCCCAGGCCCTTCAGGCGTTCGGCCTCGATGCCGACTATGCGGCGACTGCTGCTGACGTGTTGGCGAACGCGGCCAATGCGTCGAGTGCTGAGATCACGGATATCGCTGCCGGACTTCAGCAGTCCGGTGCGGTGGCCAATCAGTTCGGGCTCTCGATCGAAGAGACTGCGGCGACTCTCGGCGTTCTCGCGAATGCCGGTATCACCGGTTCTGACGCCGGCACGCTGCTGAAGTCGACCCTGCTGTCCTTGACGGATACGAGCAAGCCCGCTCAGGCCGCGATGGAAACTCTCGGCCTGAGCGTGTATGACGCCCAGGGCAATTTCGTCGGCATGGAGTCGCTGTTCGGCCAGCTCAAGGAAGCATCTGGCGAATTGACGCCAGAGATCTATCAGCAGGCATCGGCGACCCTGTTCGGGTCTGACGCGATGCGCCTCTCAGGCGTTGCTGCAGAGCAGGGCTCTGAGGGCTGGAACGTCATGCGCGAAGCAATCGGCCGCCAAGGAGCTGCCGCTGAGCTTGCCGCTGCCCAGAATCAGGGCTTGCCGGGCGTTTTCGAGCGTATGCAGAACACGTCCGAGCGTCTCCAGCTTCAGCTCTACGACTTGATCGACGGACCACTCGCAGGTTTCGGAACTGCTGTGGTCAACCTGGTCGACGGCGGACTCGACAAGTTCGACGCGGCAATGCACAACTCCAACGGCCTGATGGCCGGAATGGGCGAGTCCGTCTCAAGCTCGCTCACTGGCGTGCCCCTACTTGCGGGAGCTTTCGACAATGTCGTCAGTGCAGGTGAATCCCTCTGGGGGATGGTCACCAACATCGGTGAGGGGCTGGGCAACCTTGCAAGCGGAGCTGTCAAGTCGGGCGGTGCTGTCGATACTCTCCAGACCGCACTGACTCTGACGACTGGCGCTATCGCAGGTGTCTTCAATGTAATCGAGCCGGTAGTCGGCGTACTGGCTACGGCAGTCGGAGCATTCGGCTCACTGCCCGCTCCGATCCAAGCTGTCGCCACAGGTCTCATTGCACTCAAGCTTGCGTCGATGGCGTTTGGCACCGTCATGGCGAGAACTCCAGATCAGGTGGGACGCTTCGGCGCCGCCCTCCAGTCGACTGGTCGATTCGCGCAGGGCATTGGACCCGGACTTCGGACCGCCGGCTCCAACATCACCGCCTTCGGATCTGCAATCCGCACCTCGGCGCAGATGGTCAATCAGGCCAATCCGAACATGTCGGCATTCGGCCGGACGATGACCGTGCTGACGGCACAGTCGTCCGGGTTGACGAGTATGCGCACCGCATTCACTGGCGCGGCAACCGGGGCGACGCGATTCAGTGGAGCTCTCGCTGCAGCCCAGGTCGCCGGCAGGGGCATGGTCACTGCGGCCGGAAGTATGGTCTCCGCACTTGGTGGCGGATTCATGATCGGCATCGTCGCTGCGACAGTGGCGATTACGCAGATCAGTCGAGCGTCGGCAGATATGCGCGCTCAGCAGGCCGCGATCGTCGAAGGCTCGAACGCGGTCGGCGCTGCACAGCGTGACATGGCGAAGGAAATCCAGGCAGCCAACGGCGCTGTCTCGAACGGCGTTACGTCGGCTGTGGCAATGCAGGTCGATGCAATCCAGACTGAGCAGAAGAAGCTCGCCGACGCGAAGCCCTCGAAGTTCTGGTCGACGATCAAAGACAACTTCCAGGACGACGCCAAGGGCGCACGCGACGCTACCGATGCTGCGATCGCCCTTGGTGAGCAGGCTGAACGGATCAACACATCGTTCAACGAAGTGGGACTGACCTCCGCCGAGTTGAGTGGCAAGATCACCGGCACAGACGCCGCCTTCCAGGGTCTCGTTACAAGCCTTCAAGGTACGAGCAATGGTGGCGCGGATGCGGTCGCGGAAATGCAGGCGCTGCGCGACAAGTTTGTCTCCGCTGAGAACGCGGCAAAGGATACCACCCCGGGATTCTTCGACCTCACCGAGGCTATTCGAGTCCTGGGTGACGAGTCCTCCAGTTCCGCTGACCGTGTCAATGCGATCAAGACGGCGCTGGATGTGCTGTCAGGCAAAGCGATTCCGCTCTCCGATGCGGTGCAGCAGTACAACAAGACTCTGCGGGAGACTGCGGAAGCTGCTGCTGCAGGAATTGACCCAGCCAAGGGGTTCGGCGACGCACTCGTTGGCGATGGCGGTGCGCTGAGCACTGCTACTGCTAACGGCTCAGCACTACGTGACTCCCTGACGGGAATCACGAGCTCGACCGTCACCTTGACCGAGGCGACGATCGCTGCGGCGCTGGAGCAGGGCAAGTCGCTTCCTGATGCGCAGGCTGCTGCGCGTGCAGCAATGGCGCAGAACGAGACTGCATTGCAGAACCTCGCGCTGCAGTACAACCAGCCCATCGAGAAGATTCGCGAATGGGCTGCGGCTGAAGGCTTGCTGCCGGATCAGATCATCATGTTGGCCTCGCTGACTGGCACAACCGATGTCGAGCAGCAGCTCGCTGTAATTGGAGCAATGCTCAAGGGTGTCGGCCAAGGCGTCGACATTCCCGTGGATGCGTTGACTGATGAGGCAAAGCAGAAGCTCCTCGATACGGGCGCAACAATCGACGAGGTCACAGGCAAGCCTGGCGTTGTTCGCATTACGGCGCCGAATCAGCAAGCCTTGGATCAGATTCGAGCGGTCCAGCAAAGTCGCGATGGTCTGCAGAACAAGACCATCACGATCACGGTCGATGCCGTGCGAACTGCAGCAGCTCAGCAGGCATTCAACTCGACAGGTCAGTTTGGTCCAGTTGCTCCGATATTCAGAGCATTCGGCGGACCGATCGAGGGCGGCACGCCAGGCAAGGACTCAGTCCCTGTCATGGCAATGCCTGGCGAGCACATGCTCACCACGCAGGATGTCGACAACCTGGGCGGCCAAGACGGAGTGTTCCGATTCCGTGCCGCACTGGCGCAGGGCAAGGTTGGGAAGTTCGCAGACGGTGGAGCTATCGGCTCCGACGGCCTCGACAACATGATCAACTTCGCCCGGGCAAAGGCCGGTATCGGCTACAACTACGGGCCGTGGGACTGCTCGATGTACATGTCCCACATCGCCGCAACGGGCATGGGGCAGCAGCCTCGTCGACTATGGACGACGTACTCGATCCTCGGCGGCGACCTGCAGGGTATGCAGCCCGGTGGCGGTGAAGGTCACTTCCGGATCGGTGTCAGCCAGGAGCATATGGCCGGCACCTTGTTCCTGAAGGACGGATCTCGGGTCGATGTCGAGAACGGTGGCAGCAACTCCGGATCGACATTCGGCGGCAATGCGGCCGGATATGACGACGGCCAGTTCCCCAATCAGTTCCATCTTCCCGACGCGGCACTTTCGCCGGCGCTGCAGATGGCACTCACTGGAGGTTCTGGCGGTTCCGGAGCGTCGTACTCGGCTGGAGTCGCGAAGGATCCCTGGACTGAGAAAGATGCCCTCGCTCTCGAATCGGCTCGCGTAGCGGTCATTCAGGCGAAGGAAGCTCAGGACAAGGTCAATTCGAGTGACAAGAAGACCGAGGCGGATCGACAGCAAGCCGAACTGAAGGTGCAGCGCGCCGAACTCAAGGTTAAAGATCTCGAGCAAAAGCGCGACGGTGCCGGATCGGCAGCCTCACTGACTCCCGCTCCGGAACTTACGGGCGGGATGACCGAGGATGCGATCTCCATGCGCAACGCGGAGATCGCTGTTGTCGATGCGCAGTTGGCTCGCGACAAGGTCTACGCCGATGCCACGTCTACCTCCATTGACAAGGAGAAGGCGGACATGGCCGTCTACTCGGCGCAGAACGCGCTGGCCAAGGCCAAGACCGAGGGGAGTGGCGACGGGCAGACCTTCAACTTGAAGGACCGGGTGAAGAAGTTCGGTTCCGATGTTGCAGGGATTCTCGTCGATGCCGCGTTCGAGCAATTGCCGAGCGAGTTGTCCGAGTCTCGTTGGATCACAACGGACTGGGAAGGCTTGATGGGCAAGAAGGCTGCCCCGACACCCGCTGTTGCGGCACCGGTGTTCAGTACTGCGGAGATTCAGGCTCAGCTCCCGACCACCCCTGGCGTGCCTGGTTGGCAGAACATGCTGGCCGACATCAACGGGGACAACTGGCAGGAGCGACTCGCTGCTGCATTGAATCTGCCGACCGTCCTGCGCGACGGCGGTGGACCGGTTCCTCACGGCACTGCGGCACTGAACCTGTCGGGCGCCGAGGAGTGGATGCTCACCGCGGATGAGCGACTGAATCTCAGTCGTGACTTCGCGCTGATGCGTGGCACCAAGGGCGGCGATGGGGCAACCCAGATCGCCGGACTCGACGCCCTCGCCGCAGAGGTTCGCACCCTCGCATCTCGCCCGACGAGTAACTACACCTTCAACACTCGTGACGTCGAAGAAAACGCACGCCGAGTCCGCCAGATCGAAAACACAAGGGCACTTGGTGCGGGATCGAGGTTCTAAGTGAGCGTCCGTGAAGCGGAAGCAACGATCGACATCTTCGGTGCGGATGGAAGTTTCATGCGCATCGCAGGCGAAGGTCAGGGTGAACAAGGGGCTCAGCTCGCTACGGAAATGAAAGGCTTCTACGACGCCCCGGTGAAGACATTCCGAAGGGAAGGTGCTCACCAGATCGGTGGCAACTACCTCGGGAAGAAGTACACGATCCGGGACGTCGCCTTCGGCCTCCATGTTCACGGCAACGAGACGGAGTGGTGGGAGTCGCGAGACTCCGCCGTCCGCAAGGCCTTCTCGTACGAGTTGGACCCATGGAATCCAGATGCGCAGTTGGCTCGGATGCAGATCACGACGGAGATTTCGGGGGCCCGGAGTCTCCGTCTTGCATTGTCGGAGTCAATCGGGTTCGAGTCGGAGTTCGACCCACTGTTGATGCAGCGGGGCGTAACTCCAGTTCTCGCGGCAGCAATGCAGCCGATGTGGTTCGAGGACGACTTTCTCGGTACGCCGGAACATCCGGCGCACTGGGAGTTGACCTCGGGCACATCGGGTGAGGGGTCTGTGTGGATCTCCAATCCGACAGACCAGCCGATGGCGCACTCGTGGATCTGCAGCGGTACAGGAACCTTCGGACTCCCGGACTTCTCGTGGACCGGTCCGGAGTATGCGCGAGTCCCTGGCGTGGATTTCAAGACCGGGCGCGACGACTCGGAGCGGATGTACACAGTTCCGACGATCACGAGCGCCGACGGTGGTGGCGCCACGGTTCATGTGAGTCGGATGAAGATCCCGGTTCGCTCGTTCTCGAACACCAACATCGCCGGCCGCACCAACGGCAAACGTCTGCTCTACGCGGTTCCTCCGTACACGCCTCCGACCGAGGTTCCGGTCTACGTCACCGGAGCAAGTCCCGGTGCCGGCGTTCAACTTCGTATGCCTCGGCTGTGGTCGAGGCCATGGGGATTGGAATGATGTGACAGCACCAGTTCTCGAAGGAACACTCCTCGAACGCTGCAATGCGATCTGGGAAGCTACTGTCGCCCAGGAAAAGCGAGAGACACTTTGCCGTCTCGAACCTCCACTCGTACGCCTCTGGGACGGCGAATGGCACTGGCAGGGCGAAGTTGCCGCCGAGTACATGGGCAACTTCGAATGGAAGGACAACGACACCGGATCTGGTGTCATCGAGATTCCGTTCGATCACTACACCGCCCGGTGGATCTGGGACGAGAAGGGCCGCATGGCCCGCGGCGAGAAGCGCAACGTCCACATCACCGTCGACAAGAACGGCGCACGCTGGTCGGGCCGACTTGAAGACGTCACTGTCGACAACCGCGAAGACGGCTCAGTCGTTCTCGTCGCCAGGTTCTTGCATGACTACGAGAACTTGAAGTGGTACCAGATCTGGTCCAACGCTTTCCTGCCGGCAGCGGTGCAGTTCCCGCGAGTGTTCATGCTTGCCGGAGGCGCACGTTGGGCACTGCTCACCAGCCTGTTCCTGCAGGTGATGCGCGAGCAGACCTCGGCTTGGCACCTGCCCGACGACCCCCTACAGAAGGCTACGTGGGGATCGGGCGGACTGGACATGTCCAACTGGTCCGTCGCTGTCCAGCCGCACAGTTTCATGGACGACCTCAATGAGGGAATCTTGTGGGGCTTGGTCATTTCACGGTGGCAGACGTGGCACGACGTAGCGAAGCCGATTCTCGAAGACGCTGAACTGTCGGTCGTTCCGCGGCGCTACCTCGAAGGCGATCCGCCTCCGTGGCCCGGCGCGAACCTGCGTCACGGCTGCCTGGTGATCGACATCGTCGACAAGTCCGGTTACTACACCGGCACCGCCAATGGTGGCAATCAGTGGGATGGCCTGCAGCGGACGATCGCGAACTTCACGTCCGACTTCATCGACAGCACCGAGTCGCTGATCAGTGACACGAACATGCCGTCCGAGTACTCGCAGCCGGACTTCAAGAGCACCAACAAGATCGCGCCGTATGTCTCCTACCTAATGGGTGACGAGACCGGCATCCAGACCTCGAAATTCACCCGCATTCCCGCCAAGGGAATTCAGGTCAACTGCGGTGGTCACTCGATGCCCGGCGTGAACGAATTGATCTCCGCGACAGTTCAGATGGTCGGCGACCTTACCGCGATGATCCCCGGCGTTCCGCCTATGGGCGGTGTTGCGGATGCGGTACTCAAGCCGATCTACACCGACACCCTCCTTGCGTGGATGTCGGTCAAGTCGAATCAGCGTGCCGTGAACTCGGGCTGGTCGAGATACTTCGAGTACTTCCAGGATGGTGCGGACAAGGCGTACACCCTCTCGTCGCTGATGGTTCTGCGGCAGGGGTTCTGGGCTACCCGCTCACGGTTCGCCCACGAGGTTGCGATCCTTGACGGCTCTCCGTGGTTGATCGGAGATCGCGGGCAAGGTCACCTCTGGCTGTCGGATCGCATGTCCGCGCAGATCACCGGCGACTGGACCGGAGACCTCTACGTCGACCGGGTTCGCTCAATCGTCCTCGCATGGGATGAGAACAGTCCGGCCGAGTGGGTTCCGGTCATCGGCGACAACTCGGTTCTCAAGGATCCGGCGCAGCGCGCGATGGAGCAGCTCGAAAAAGCAATGACCGGGCTGTCCATGCTCGGCGTCTTCTAAGGGAGCGAAATGGGATTCACCTTGGGCGAGATGCCCACACGCGACAACTGTGATCCGAACGATCCACGCGAAGCGTTCCTGTGGATGCTGATTGCACTCCCAGGCATGAAGGGTGCCCCAGTTCCGTGGCCGATCGAATACTTCATGGAGATATCCGAGCGGCTCTGGAACTGCGGCGCCAGGCCTGGGATTGGCGAGCAGACGATCTGGTACAACCCACCGCAGTCGGGTGACATCTCGCCGATGTTCGCTGCCGGCGCATGGGAGGACCATCCGCCCGAGGTGCAGGATCTCGGCATCGACCTGAAGTCGCTGGGCATGGCTGTCCAGCGTGAGGTCAGGCGTCAGGCGCTGGAGCTCGAGCCCGACGCACCGACCGAGGTCGAGGCTCCGGCGACGGTGACAGAGCCGGCAAAGTGGCCCGAGAAGATCCGGGTTCACTACCTCGCAAAGAAGTTGGGCTCGACGTCGGCGGATGTCCTTGCGGTGTGTGCCGAGATCGGCGTGCCTGCGAAGTCTGCGCAGTCCAGCATTCCCGGCAATCGGTGCGCGGCGATTCGAGATCAATTGCGCATCAACGCGCTGCTTGCGCAGCGCCCTCGACCTGGAGGTCACCGATGAAGGTTCTCAATCATCAGTACACCGTCCAGGAAACTGGGTTCTGGTGCGGCCCTGGCTCGACGCAGATCGTCCTGACTTGTCGAGGCATTGACGTGCCGGAGCAGCAGCTCGCGCTCGAGCTCGGCACGACAACGAACGGCACGGACTGGATCGGGCAGATCACTCAACTGCTGGCCCGGCGAACCGGGTTGCCGTATGTGACTCGTGAGATGCCGAACGACCCACCGACGCGGGCGCAGATTGATCTGCTTTGGAATGACATCCGAGCAAGTATCAACGCCGGCTGCGGCTTGGTGGCGAACATCGTGGCGCCTGCCAACAATCACCCTCCTGGGTATCCGAACTACACGATCTATCACTATGTGGCGATCGTCGGCTATGACGAGAAGAACGGCGTCTACGTGGCTGATCCGGCACGCTTCGGCGGGATTGAGCACTATTGGCTCTCGCTGGAGAAGATGGCGTCGCTGATCTGCCCGAAGGGGTATTCAGCCGCGCCCACCGCGGCTCCACCAGCATCTCCGGCGCCTGCTGTCGATGCATGGCTTCCAGTCTTCGAACAGTTCATAGGGCCGGTGAAGTAATGGGCAACAGGCCGATACCGGATCTCACCCCGCCAGGATTCACCCGCTCCGCCGACCATGGCCGCGTGCACTCGCTGCATTACCCGGACGGCACCATCCGTATCAGGCATGAATGCCACCGGCCGAGAGATGGCCGGACGTTAATTCACGCGCCGACGTTGACCATCCCCGGACATGTCGTGGTATCGACCGATCCGGTGACGATCACGCCGTCGATCCTGTGCTGCGACTGCGGCATGCACGGTTTCCTCACCGATGGAATCTGGAGGGACTGCTGATGGACGTTCAAACCCTGGCGCGGATCATGGATTACCGCGTGCCGATGTCCCGCTACGAGGAACTGTGCGGGCCGTTCAATGCCGCGATGATCCAGGCCGGCTGCACGACCGAGCGTCGGGCGACGATGTGGTGCGCTCAACTCGGGCACGAGTCCGGCGGGCTGCAGTGGATGGAAGAGATCGCCAGCGGCAGCGCCTACGAGGGGCGCCAGGACCTCGGCAACACACAGTTCGGCGACGGCGTTCGGTTCAAGGGCCGCGGTCCGATCCAGATCACCGGCCGCTACAACTACGGCAAGGTCTCCGAGTGGGCGCACAGCAAAGGCTATGTACCGACGCCGACCTACTTCGTCGACAACCCCGCCGAACTGTCCAATCCGACATACGGATTCCTCGGCGCCGTCTGGTACTGGACCGTCGCCCGGAACATCAACGCCCTCGCGGACGACGACGACCTGATCGGCGCGACCCGAGCGGTCAACGGCGGCACGAACGGACTCGACGATCGCCGCGACTACTGGCATCGCGCCGGGAATGCAGGCTCCGCGATCCTCCCCACTCAACCTCAATCAGGAGGCAACCCCATGGGTACACCAGAACTCGTTCAAGATCAGCTCTCAGGCCCCGGCGGTCAGGGGTGGCCATTCCTTGGAGGTCCATCCAAGCAGGACCCCAACCGCGCAAACACCCTCCCTGAAGCCGTAGGCGAGGTGCGCGATGCACTCACAACCCCTCGCCCCTCGCTGATCAATCCCGCCGTTTCATTCGATGCGGTGACTTACCTCCAGTTGGTCGACGCTGCGGCGTATCGAACTGAGAAGGCTGTCGAGGAGCTGACCAAGCAGGTCGCGGAACAGTCCAGGCAGATCGCGTTGCTGGTCAAGACGATCGGGGGCAAGTGATGTCGAAACTCGTGCAGGCATTCCCGCAGGTTCGTCTCGCCATCTATGGCATCGCTAGTGCGACGCTCGCGGGTCTCGTGATCGCTGGCGTTGTCACCGAGGGGCAGTCGAGCAATATCCTGAACTACGTCGGCCTTGGCCTCGGCGCTCTCGCAACATTGCTGGCCGGATTGAATGTCTCAAAGCCGCCCGTAGCAGACCAGTCCACAGCCTCAGGCGGGGCTAATGGGTTCGAGTTGGTCCTTACCGGCGCCGGTGGCGGAGGCGGCGGCTCGATACCTGGGGTCAATGACGTAATTAGCCAGGGCATTCAGCAGGTCCAAGCGGCCATCACTCCGTCCGTCGATCAGATCCGAGCGCAGCTGGAGCAGCAACTCGGCCGCCGGACCGAGGGCTAGCTAGTGCCCGCGGGGTTTACCCCCGAAAACCTCTCCAGCCCCTGGATCCTGGTCGGTCTCGTCTTCTGCCTCGTCATGTTCGGCGCCCTCGTCCCACGCTGGATCCACAAGGCCATCGTCAACGACAAGAACAAAGAGATCGAAGCGTGGAAAGCGACAGCAGGTAAAGCGCTGGAGCAGAACTCGGACCTCATCGGCCATTCCACCACTGCACTTCACATTGGCGACGAGATCAAGCGGCTCGCCGAGAGGGGCGGTACCGGATGACGTGGTGGTGGAAACAGAGGCGAGATGCGCAACGGGGGCGCGAAGAGGCTGAGCAGGTCCTCAAAGAAGTGAAGTCCCGGGATCCGTTCATCGCGGAGTTGGGACGTAAGCACCGATTGATGGTGCAGATCAACGGGTTCGGCGAGGACGTCGAGCAGGCCATGGGCAGAAAGAAGGGGCACGCATGAAACTCATCATGCTGCTGGCCGCGCTGGCCGGAGTGGTGATTGTCGGGATATTCGATCCGGAAACTGAGGCTCGAATTTTCTTGACGTCGATGACTGTCCTGGCTTGGACGTTCACGATCATGTATGTGACCCGTTCTCCGTGGCGGGCGACTCAGGGTGGTCGGGCGTTACTGTACACGTCGGCTGCTATCGCTCTGCTTGGCACTCAACTGATTTCGGTGTGGTGGTTCGGAGACTACCGATTCCGTGCCGAGGTCCGAGACCTCGTTGTCGTCCTACTAATCCTGACATTGCTGTACCGGATTCTCGTGCTGTTCCGCATTCAGCAGGCGGCGCGTCGAGATGGCGAAAGTGATCACAGAACTCTCGTTGCGAAATTGCGTGAACTGCTCACGCGCTTGCGGAAACGCATTCAGCAGAGTGCTCGTCGAGTAAGCGAATCGGATTCCACCAAGGAGGTCTAGTCCATGACCATGCCTTCAGGTGGAAACCCACCAGGTTCACTGGCTCCCGGCGGCTTCGCCGCATGGCAGGCGATGACCGAGGCCGACGCGAAGACGATGATGGCCGGCGGCACCAAAGGCGCTTTCGGTGGCGCTCAGAACGCCTTTCGATTCAGTATCCAGTCGCCATTGGCCGAGCAGATCGCGATCACAAACTCGCACGAAATCGAGATCACACAACTGAAAGACGCCTACCGGCAGATGATCCTGCAGGGCGAGGCCCTCGTGTTCACCACTCCGGGTGTCTATTACCCATCTGAGGGGATCGTGTCAGTCGACCTGATCCTCATCGGCGCCGGTGGCGGTGGCGGTGGCGGCAAGTGGGACACCCAGATCGGCAACCGGCAGGGCGGATCCGGCGGCGGCGGAGGTGGTGAAATCACGGCCACAATCCCGGCGAACCTCCTCCCATCCTCGGTGAGTATCACGATCTACCAGGCCGGAGTCGGTGGCGGTCGCGAAGCTGCAGGATCCGGCGGCGGCAACGTCCTGTTCGGAAACTACCTCATCGCAGGCGGAGGGCAAGGCGGCCTCGGCGGCAACGGCAACGACCACCCGACACCAGCAGGAGGCTCCGGACTCATTGGCGGCGGCCTCGGCGGAGTCGGCGGTTTCACGCCGAACACTGCTGGCGGATGGTCGAACTACCCCGGCGAACTTCGCGGTGGCGGAGGCGGCGGAGGCGGCGCAAGTAGCATCGGTGGAATCGGCGGAACTGGCGGAGCATCACCAGGCGGGCTCCCCGGCCTGAATGGCACCGCACCAGCCGAGATCATCGCGACCGGCGGCGGTGGAGGCGGAGGGGGCTACTTCGGAAGCCTCAACGGCGGCAACGGGGCACACCCCGGTGGCGGAGGCGGCGGAGGCATGGGCGGCGGGATCAACCAGACCGGCAACGGCGGCAACGGCGGCATGGGGAAGCTCTTCATCATCGAACGGAAGTTCTGATGTCCCGCAACATCACCCGAGTGTTCACAACCTCGGGAACATGGACGAAAGATCCGAAGCTGTATTCGATCGAGCTGGTAGTTCGTGGCGGTGGCGGGGGCGGGAGTTGGCCGGCGGCGAATGGCAACGGTCACGGCGGTGGGGGCGGAGCTTCCGTGAAGTCTCCCAGGCGCCGGATCGCGGCGATGGACCTGCCCGACACAGTGCAGGTCACAGTCGGAACGGGCGGCCTTGGCGGCAACTCCTCGAATCGCAACGGCGGCGATGGTGGGCGATCTGCATTCGGCGACATCCTCGAGACCGAGGGCGGCAAAGGTGCTACGACCACAACTCGCGGCAAGGGCGGCCAATCGCCATTCCCCGGTGGCGATGGATCCCAAGCCGGTGCGGCTGGCGGCATTGCTTTCAATCCTCGCTACTCGCTACTGGCGGGCGGCGGCGGTGGAGCTGGTGGCGGTAATGCCAACGGCGGCAAGTCCGCTCTCGTTCCTGGCGGTACAGGTAGCCCAGCGTTCTGGCAGACACTCCAGTCCGGCGGCGGAGGCGGGTCAGGTGCCACTGGCGGATTCCCGGCAGGCGGGGGCGGTGGTGGTCAGGCGCCCAGTGTTCCTGCAGGTAAAGGCGCCAATGGCTGCGTGACGGTCATCGAATATCTCTACGACGAGGATTGATATGCCAACAGCAACTTTGATCGACGCCAACTATGGCGGATGCCCCGGCCCCGCGCACCTGTACGAACTGTCGGAACCGTTGGCGGAGAATCGCCGCGAACTTGTCGGTGGGCAGTGGGTGACATTGACGCACGCTCGCGTAATCGTTTGGGTGCAGCCCGCTTTCGGGTCGATGAGCCCTTGCGTGAAGGTAGTCCCACTGCGGACGACAGAGGCGCCAGCACTGAACGTGGAGATGCCTGGTTCGTACATCTTGCAGCATGAGGTGTCGATCGACGAGGCCGCATGGTGGGCGCTGATGACGGCAGGTGGTTACGAGATTGTGGTGCCCGATCCGGTGGTTGACGACAGTCCTGCCGAGTTCGACGAGCCGACAACCCTCGAACCTCTCGCCCTCGACAAGGCTGAACCTGAAGTTGCCGAGGTGATCCGAGTCCACGAACTCGCACATGAACTCGGCATCGACTCCGCTGCGCTCCTCGCCAAACTCGCCGAATACGGCAGCACCATCACGAACGCATCCGCGAACGTCGACCACGACACCGCCCAGATCATGCGCGGCATATACGCAGAGGGGGAGTCGTGACCGTTGTAAGTGAAACCCTCACCGACGCGGCGGGCAATCCTGAGACCAAGCCGCTCACTTTCTTCATTGAGCAGATACGTGAATCGGCTTCAGGCACTTCGACGATCAGCGTCAAACGCGTCGATGCGCCCGTTGTCGGCGGAGTCCTGACAGTCAACCTCGACCCAGGTCCGGCCCGAGTCGAATGGCGCGGCAAAACCTACGCGATCATCGTCCCGGTTTCCGCCACTCCTGTCAGGCTCTGGCCTCTCATTGATGCCGGCCTCCCTGCGCCGGGACTTGGCGAACCAGGCTTCGTTCGCAACGCGGGCGGCATCGCACGAATCCAGCGAACCACCGTCGCCAACTACGCGGCGATTCCCAGCAAAGACCCCGAGACCCTCTACATCACTTTCGAGTCCTAGGAGACCGACATGGCAGTTACCGCGAAACTCTATGGCAAGGCGCTGCAGTCTGCCTTCAATGGTGAAATCAACTGGCTCAGCAATGCCTTGAAGGTAATGCTCTGCACCAGTGCATACACCCCAGATCAGGACACCCACCAGTACAAGTCGTCGGTAACCAATGAAGCGTCCGGCACTGGTTACACTGCCGGCGGCGCGGCGCTGGCGACCCCGACCGTGAACTACACCGCGGGAACGAACACCCTCGTTCTCGATGCCGCTGACACGGCATGGACCGGATCGACGATCACCGCACGATACGCGGTCATCTACAACAGCACGCCCGGCACTGATGCCACCCGCCCGCTGATCGCTTACGTCGACTTCGGCGCTGACGTCTCCACGACCGCCGGTACCTTCACAATAACTTGGGATGCAGCAGGTTTGGTCACGCTCACTGCCGCTTAACGGAAGGCTGACCGATGGGGTTGTTCAACAGAGGTCAGTCGATCTCCGGAATGTGGCTCGACGGTAAGCCTGCGATCCGGGCGTATCTCGGTGACGTGTTGGTGTGGGATGGGACGACGCCGGCGTTCGTGAATGTTCCGCGAGCGCTGGCGTCCGCCCTGGCGGTTGCTCCTGCCATTCGAGCGGATGCATCCATAACCGCAGTCCGCACCTTGGGTTCATCCGCTGCGTACGCGCCGTCGCTCACCGCGTTCGCGACAGTCGGCCCCGAGACCGCAGTGATCGTGACAGCCCAGGCCGGCACTCCGGCAGTGCGTGCAGATTCGCTGATCCTGGTCGATGTCATCACGGTTGCGGCGCAGGCACTACCGGCAGTGGCAGCTCAGTCTTCATCGGCCGCGGTTGAAGTGCCATCCATTTCGGTTTCCGTCAGTGCCCCCACTCCGACCGTCGCGGCACACTTCGCGACCACCATCCCGGCGATCGCTGTAAACGCCTCCGCACAAGTTCCGGTCATCACCGCGACCGGTGCGGCGGTGGTGAACGTCCCAGTGTCGGCAGTCAATGCCACGGCTCGCGTTCCCGTCGTGTCCGGCAACTCGTCGGTCGCCGCGTTCGCTGTGACTGCTGACGCAACCGCGAAGACGCCCGTCGTTACCGCATCGTCCAACGTCTCTCCACCGAAGGCCGCTGCCACCGGGCTCGCTCGCGTGCCAGTGGTTCAGGCAAACAACTTCATCACGGTCAGCATGACGAAGAATGGCGACCAGCAGCTCGCGGCATCGACGTGGGCGGAAGTCGGACCGTGGACGGCGGGATCGAACTCCACTGTCACCGGCAACGCACTCCGAGTCAACGGCTCCGGCAACGCCACCATCCAGGTCGGCTCCGAATGGCCCACCTCCACTTCGGTGAAGGATTGGCGGGTCCTCAAGAACGGCACCGTCGTCTGGACGAAGGGTTCGGGCACAGGTTTGACGTTGGCGGACACGTTCGCCCTCGCGGTCGTCGACGGAGATCTGCTCACATGCGAGGCATGGAACAGCTCCGGCGTGACAGCGAACCGCATCGTCAAGACCGGCGCGAACACATACCTTCGCGTCGTGCCGACCTAGGCCAGAAAACAACAACGCACCACAGCACCGACAAGGCGCCTCTCGCAACTGGCGGGGGGCGCCTTATCGTGCATAACGGCGGCACCTCAGATCGAAACAAAAGCCCCCAACCTCATTGCGAGGTTGGGGGCTTTTCGTCGTCTTCAGGTATGGCTAACTCAAGTTCATCACATCGCCGACGACCGTTCCGTCGTCCTTGACGATGCCTTTGCAGTCAAAGGTCGAGCGGACCAAGGCGCCGAAGCCATTCTGGGAATCCACCCATCCGCTGGCGATGTGACTGTAGTGATCACCGTCTGGCGTCGCCGCAAAAGCGAGATCCCCGAACTCGGCGGACCCTGGAGACTTGAGCCGGTTAGTCACCTTCTCGCGGCACTGGTCGGCCATCTGCTGGGTCTGTTGCTCCTCTTTTGACGGCCCCTCCGCCGCATTGGAGCATCCCGCAAGAACCAAGGCTGCAGACGCTGCGAGTGAGGCAACGAAAATCTTCTTCATCAGCAATGCATACCAGACCGGTCGGACGAAATCTCCCTGGTCAGAGGATTTGGAATCACTTCGAAACGCTCCGATCAAATTGGGCAACTGTGGCACGTTTGTGGCACGAACGAGGAAATGAAAAAGCCTGACCAAGCATATTGCCTGGTCAGACTATGTGCCCCCAGTAGGACTCGAACCTACGACCTGCGGATTAAAAGTCCGTAGCTCTACCAACTGAGCTATAGGGGCGCGGCGCAGAGTCTAACGGGACCGCAGAGTCCGTGAAAACACCACCCCCACCAGAAGGGCGATTCCGATGACGGCGATGGTCCCGCCCGTGCGATGCAGACCCGCGTCGTCGATGGTTCCGCGCATGGTCAGCTCGATGACGACGGCCGCAAGGTTGGCGCCGATGTACTGGATTGTTCGGTACAGGCCGATCGCGGTCCCGACGTCGGCGGAGGTGGTCACCGAGTTGATCAGGTTCTGGTTTCCCATGTTGTTGAAGCCGTTGGGGATGCCCAGGATCGCCGCTATCAGCAGGAGTGCCACAAGGGGAGTCGAACTAGATTCGACAAAGGCGATCAGAATCCCGCCGACAGCCAACGCGGCGGTGCCGATCAGGAGGGTGATTCGTGCGCCGAATTTCCCGTACACCCTGGACGCGGACATGGTCGCGAAGATCCCGACCGCAGCGACGGGCAGCATGAAGAGCCCGGCGCTGATCGGTGACATTCCGCGGGCTACCTGTAGCCACTGGGGGAGTCCGAAGAAGATGCAGTAGAACGCTGTGTAAGTCAGCAGGGTCCGGCCGAGAGTCATGCTCAGTGCGCGGTTTCGGGCGATGGCACGGACGTCGATGAACGCCGAGGTGGTTCGACGTTCCCACCAGACGAACAGGAACGCGAAGAGGGCCGTCGACGGGACGAGATACCACTTCGCGTGCTCGGCGAGAGACAGGAGGAAGAGCATCGTCGACGTCGTCAGGGCCAGAAACAGCGTGATACCGAGTGGGTCGAGTGACTTGAACAACGCAGTGGCGCCGGCCCGGTCGGGCAGGGCGGAGTCGCTCGGAGCGGCGAAGAAGACCCATATGGCAGTGACGACGACAAGCGGGAGGTTCACCCACATGATCGACTGCCAACCGAGTGTGCCGACCAGCAACCCGCCGAGAGTAGGCCCCAGCGCGACGACCGATTGAGCGCAAATGGTGAGTGTTGCTATAGCTGAACGGGTTTGAGCCCGGTGACGGTCAGCGTATTCGCGGATGACGGTCATCGCATTCGGATACTGTGTCGCCGTGCCGATTCCGAGCAGAATCCGCGCCGCGATAAGCCAACCCAGCGACGGGGCGAGCGAGCCGAGGATCGATCCGGCAGCGATCAGACCCAATCCCGCCAGATAGACGCGTTTGGCGCCGAGGATCGATCCGAGTCGCCCCGCCGCCGGTGCCGTGACTGCAGTCGCGATGTAGAGAGCCGAGATGACCCACGCTGTGCCCGAACTGGAACCGAAGTATGTGGCGATCGGGACGATTGCCACCGCAATCATCGACGAGTTCAGTGCCTGAAGAACGGTTCCCGAACCGAGAGCAAGGCTCAGTTTCAGGGGAACGGAGGCTTGGGGTGTCGACGTTTCGACGACGGCGGTCACGGGTTCATCAGTGACTCCTCTGATATCGATGTCGATGCTGGGGACGCGCCCTGGCCTAGTCTGCGCAGGATTCGGCCGGCGATCAGAAGCAAGTCACGCTCGGCTTCGGTGCACTCGGCGTCGATGACCTCGGCCAGCCACTGCGTGCGTTTCGTTCGGTCTTCGTGAAGGGTCGACGTGCCTAGTTCGGTCATCGTGACCAAGGCCGCGCGGCCGTCCGATGGATCCGCCCTTCGCGTCACCATGCCCTGTTCCTCGAGCGCGGCCACGGTCTTTGCGATGGATTGCGGTGTGACGCGCTCGAATTTCGCCAACTCTTTTGCGGTCAACGGACCTTGTCGGTCGAGGTGGCCGAGAGCTTGGATCTGGCTCGGCGTGAGTTTGTGGTCGTGGCGTTTGGTGCGGAGACGCCGGACGAAGGCACCCAGATCGTCCCAAAGTACGTCGATCTCGTCCCGAGTCTTGCTGCGACCCTCGCCATCGTTCATTTAGACAGTCTAACTGTGTTATTTCGATGCTGCCAGCACGGTTTCGACAAAAACTGGGGAATAAACAATCGCATTAGTTGTTTAAAACCTTGGGATTGCCGTTCATCCGTCGGCGAAGCAGTTCCGTCTGCGAGGTCGGATTATCGGAATCTCGGACACGAAAAAGCTCGGATGCGCACCCCCTGCAGCGCACCCGAGCGGCCAAAACCATACCACTTGGTGTCTTTTGGGCATAAAGTCGGTTGTTGTCCCCCGAACAGCCGATTGCCTCTAGTACTTTTGGCGGGTATCGCTCTAGTCCTTACGTAGGGTGTGTTGGAGGGGATATTGTGAGGTTTCGGGGGATGACAGGCGCCGATCACGGCGATTCTGCGTACCAACTCTGCGAGAGGCACAACACCGTAAATGGCACGTCAACAAGAGCGTGCGCGGCGTACCCGCGCCGCCCTGGTCGAAGCGGCTGCAGTCGAATTCGCCAAGCGCGGCTATGCAGCTGCGTCGGTGAACACGATCCTCGAGGGCTCCCGCGCCACCAAAGGCGCCATGTATTTCCATTTCCAGTCCAAGGAAGAGTTGGCGCGAGCGGTTCTGACCTCGGCTATCGAAACCTTCACTGGAATCACTGATCGTTGGGCCAAGAGAACAGACCTCGATCCATTCGTCGCTTTGCACGGGCTTGTGCTCGACATTGCCGAGGTCTTCCGTACCGAGGTAATCGTGCAGGCGGAATTCCGGCTGATCATCGAGCCGGAGTTCTACAAGGATGTGCAATCGGGTGGCGGGCAGGTCTGGGGAAAGACCGCCTACGAGTTGGCATTGCGCGCCAAGGACGACGGTTTGCTCCGCGAAGACGTGGACCCGGAGAAATTCACGCGCGTACTGGCAGCGAGCCTTGCCGGCCAGCGGTACATGGCGGACCTGATTGCCTCGAGTGGTGATCTGGGTGTGTGGTTCGAGGAGTCCCTCGAAGTGGTGCTCGAAGCCATGGCCACACCGGAGTGGTTGGAGAAGTTTCATCGCGACGGCTGGCCACAAGTGGAGTTCCCCGACGCGGAATAGACCATTTTTCGCCCATGACCAGGCGATTTGTGATTTCCGAACGCTGTGCCATAAGCTATCCAAGCTCCCAACGGAACGCCGTTGGGGTACTAGTTCGGAGAGATCCGGCGGGCCCCCTTCGTCTAGCGGCCTAGGACGCCGCCCTTTCAAGGCGGTAGCGCGGGTTCGAATCCCGTAGGGGGTACGTTTTGCGAAAGCGAAACGATGCAGTATGGTTTGACCCGCACGACACGCTTTGAGATGCACAAATGCCAGGCCAGGACAGTGGTTTGGGAGCGGCTCGAAGATGTAGTACGGTTTCACAGCAAGGAAAAAGCAAGGCCCTGTGGCGCAGTTGGTTAGCGCGCCGCCCTGTCACGGCGGAGGTCGCGGGTTCGAGTCCCGTCAGGGTCGCAAAGCTTTGTTCTCAATCAATTGGTTGAGAACAAAGCAATGCGATAGGCATTCGGTTCGGGTGCCGTCCGGCCAGGTAGCTCAGTTGGTACGAGCGTCCGCCTGAAAAGCGGAAGGTCGCCGGTTCGATCCCGGCCCTGGCCACCATAATTCTTATCGACAAGCTCCAATCTCATGTTCTTCGAACATAAGGTTGGAGCTTTTTCGTGCTCGGATGTCAGTCGCCGTCAACCACTCGGCCCGATCATCTCAGTTGTGCGCATCCTTTGTCTCCGTGAATGTTTCCGGTCACCGGGAACGTGCTGGGCGTCACTCCACAGAGGACATCACTATTAGCCGATTGCGGCCGATCCGTGGCTGCGTCTACTGGAAGTGAGGTGGAATCTCCGTGTCGCACTCGAGATCTTGGCGCATCGGGAAAGTCAGCCGGGTCGCCGTCGCATTGCTCGGTACCGGGGTTCTGTTGGTGGGCTGCGCGAGCAACGGTGACGACAGCGGGACCGATACGACGAACACGTCGGGGGACGTCGTGACCGGCATGGTCAACGAGCAACCGGACCCAGGCGACGCGGTCGCCGGCGGGACCATGACGTACGGCGTGCAGGTGCTCGTTCCCTCACTCGACCCGACCAAGACGGCAGCGCGCGGCGGTTCCGGCGGTGAGGCCTTCGCTGCTGTGTACGACGTCCTGATGAGTTACGACACTGCGAGCGGCGAGTTCGAGCCCAAGTTGGCTGAATCGCTCGATACCAGCGACGACGGAAGCACGTGGACGTTGAAACTTCGCGACGGTGTGAAGTTCAGCGACGGTTCCGCGCTCGACGCCAACGCCGTGATCACAAGCATCGATCGGTACAACGCGGGCAAGGGCAATGGCGCCGAGTTGTGGCTGGCTTCGGTGGAATCGGCGCAGGCAAGCGGTCCCACGACGGTCGACTTCAAGCTGAAAACGCCGTGGATGCGCTTTCCGTCGATGCTCGCTCTCGGGCACGGGATGATCGTCGCCCCGAGTTCGCAGCAAGGCGACAAGTTCACCGCGGTGGGTGCCGGACCCTTCACCGAAGATCTCTTCACACCGAGTGTCGAGCGAATCTTCAAGGCCAACCCGTCCTACTACGGCGGTGCTCCCAAGCTGGACAAACTGCGGATGGTTGCACTCAACGGTCCGCAGGCCAATCTCGAATCATTGAACAGCGGTCAGCTCGATGTTGCCTACATTCGCGGCCTTACTTCGGCGATCAATTCCGCCAAGTCCGCTGGTTACCCCGGCTACATCGACGTGCTCAACGCCGGTAGTGCCGAGATTGTCAACAATCGTGAAGGCCGACCGGGCTCGGATGTTCGCGTTCGACAGGCTATCGGCTACGCGCTGGACACGACATTGATCGATCAGCGCGTGGAAAACGGTGAGGGACTGCCTGGCTCGGAGTTGTTCGGTCCGACGTCGCAATGGCACGTAGACACACCGGGTATTGCCTACGACCCCGAAAAGGCCAAGGAGCTTCTGAATCAGGCGAAGGCAGACGGATACGACGGCACTCTCGACTACGTCGTGCTCAGTGAGCCCAAGGACCACGCGATCGGCCTCGCCGTGCAGTCACTGTTGCAGGCCGTCGGGTTCGAGGTGAACTTGATCTTGGCCAACAACGCCGGCGACATCGTGCAGAACGTCTACGTCAAGCACGATTTCGACCTCGCGCACGCGGGCATCGGAATGTACGAGTCGATTCTCGATCTCGGATTGTTCTCCACGACCAACAGCACCTCGATGGCGAATACTGCTGGATATGCGAACCCGGCGATGGATCAGCTGATCGCAGATCTACAACAAGCCAAGGATAATTCGTCGACCCTGGCGATCATCGGCAAGATTCAGACGCTGTGGAACGAGACGGTTCCGTCGGCGCCGATCGGCGGGCTCACGTCGTTCTGGGCTTGGCAGAAGAACGTGCACGGTGTGGTTCCGACTGCAACCGGCATCATGCTGTTCGATCAGGCATGGATGGGCGCGAAGTAGCGTTCCAGCGCACACCGAGAGCCCCGTCCGACGCGAGTCGGGCGGGGCTCTTTGGTGTCTACGTCGGCTAGCGTTGCGCAACCCTTTCGATCAGGATGATTGTATTGAAATATGTTGTAGGTCAATATGATTCGTCAAGTGCGATTTGACTTGTTCAGTGTCGCCCGCATAGATTGCATCCACCATCCAGAGTGGCTGAGAGACCTGGCTCGATGATGCCGCAGCAACCCGCTACCTAACCGCAGTGTGGGTGCTACCGCCAGGACCGATGGAGGACACATGACTGTATTTGCCGTGGGTATCGAACTGGACGGCGAGGGCACTCACCCCGCTGCCTGGCGCCGAAGCTCACATCGCCCGGATCAGTTGCTCACGGGTAAGGCTGTGCGCGATCGCGTCGCGGCTGCCGAGAATGCGGGCTTCACCTTCGCGACGTTCGACGATTCCATCCTCCCTCCGAGTGGTGACGTTGTCGGCCGCATCGATGCCGTCTCCAGGGCGTCATACGTGGCGGCGACGACCAGCACGATCGGACTGGTCCCCGTCGTCGGGACCACGTACGCCGAACCGTTCCACACCTCTTCGCAATTGGCGACATTGGACTACTCCTCGCGTGGGCGTGGCGGCTGGCTTGCTGTTCCGGTCGAAGACGATGCCGCGGCGAGGGCGTGGGGGAGGGCTCCGGTAACGACGGAGTCGGCGCGTCAGCAGGAGCAGCGGGATTCGGTTACCGTCGTGACAGATCTCTGGGATTCGTGGGAGGACGACGCCGTCGTCCGTGACTATCTCAGTGGGCGTTTCCTCGAGCGTGATCGTCTGCATTACGTCAATTTCGAGGGCGACACCTTCTCGGTGAAGGGGCCGTCAATCGTTCCGCGGCCGCCGCAAGGCCAGTGGTGTTCGGCCGCTACGGCGCCATCGAACCACACCAGGCCGATGTTGTTCTCGTTTCCGGTGATTCGGTGGAGGCCATTGCACAGTCGGCTGCCAAGGCGCGCGATGAGGGCGCGTCATTGGTGGTCGCCGAGGTCGATGTGGCATTCGATACGCCGAATCTGTCTGCGGCGCAGCGGTTGATCGAGCTGAACTCGTACGGGAATGCCGTCGTCACTGGCCGACTGCTCCTGGCTGCAGATCCGGGGGAAGCGGCCGTGGTTCTGAAGGAATTGGCCGGACACCTCGACGGTGTTCATTTCCACGCTCTCGTGATCGACGAGGACCTTCCGGTGCTGGCCAAATTCGTGCTTCCGGCGCTGTCGAAGTCCGGATTGGCGCGACGCCCGGTTCCGGGATCGACTCTGAGGGGCAACCTCGGCCTGCAGCGGCCCGCAAATCGATTCGTCCACTCCTCCTGACTTGACTTCGCGCTAAGGACATTTCGGCTATGACTGCATCACGCTCCGCCGTACCTCGACCCGACGCACACGTTCACTTCGGCGTCTTCTTCCAAGGGGTCAACCACACCACCATCTGGTCCGATTCCTCGAGCGGATCCCAGATCGACTTCGAGACGTTTCGGCGGTTGGTACTCACCGCCGAGCGAGGTCTGTTCGACGCCTTCTTCCTCGGTGAGGGCCTTCGTCTTCGCGAGCAGAACGGCAAGATTCTCGATCTGGATATCGCCGGCCGCCCCGACGCCATTGCGCAGTTGGCCGCCCTCGCCGGTATCACCGACAAGATCGGGTTGGTCGCGACACAGAACACCACGTACAACGAACCGGCCGACCTCGCCCGTCGACTCTCCGGCCTCGATCTACTTTCCGACGGACGGGCCGGCTGGAACGCGGTCACCACTGACAACGCTTGGACGGGAGAGAATTTCCGTCGCGGTGGTTTCCTCGACCACGCCCTGCGTTACGAGCGTGCCGGGCAGTTCATCGAAACTGCACGGGCACTGTGGGATTCGTGGGCCGACGACGCGATCTCGGACTCTCGCACGTCCGAGAACTGGTCGACTCCGGGAGCCGTGAGCGACGTACGCCGCCAGACTTCGCAGTTCGACATCACCGTGACGCCGACGCTTCCCCGCAGCAGACAGGGACATCCGGTCATCTTTCAAGCGGGCGATTCGCCGGCTGGACGCGATTTCGCGGCGACGCACGCCGACGTCATCTTCTCGCGACACGGGACGCATTTCGACGGCGCGCTCGATTTCGCCGACGACATTCGGGCTCGGTTGCGTAGCGTCGGGCGACCGGAGGACGACGTCAAGATCCTGCCCAGCACGCAGATCGTGTTGGCGGAGAACGAGTCCGAGGTCGAAGAGAAGGCGCGGTGGGTCCTCGAAGGTCAGTTCACCGGCCAAACCGCACTGTCCCTCGTCGGATTGGTTTGGGGGAAGGACCTTTCCGACCGAGACCCGGACGGTCCACTACCGGAGGAAGATCCGGTTGCCCGCCCGGTGTCCGAGACGCGCGGTTCCGCGCGAGACGGCAACGACCCCATTGCGATTGCACGTGAATGGCGGGCTCTCGCCGAGGCAAAGAACCTGTCGCTACGTCAGGTCGCCATCGAGACCTCGCAGCGTTCGGGTTTTGCGGGCACCCCGGGGCAGGTCGCAGATCAGTTGGTCCATTGGGTGCGCAACGGAGCTTCGGACGGCTTCAACATCTCGCCGTACCTGGTGCCGACCGGGCTCGACGAGATCGTGGACTGGTTGATCCCGGAACTGCAGGAGCGTGGGGCGTACCGCACCGAGTACTCCACGTCGACGCTGCGAGAGCACTTGGGGTTGCGACCGCCGCTCACGCGTCGGGCCGCGTCTGAAGTTGCGGGGTAACGGGTCCTGTCCCACACGGTCACAGCGGCGGCCGAATCCACCAAGCTCGATTCGGCCGTCCGCTGGGAGATCATCGTCTGCGTAGCCGCGGGCTTCACCACTCTTCTCGATTCGGCGGTGCTCGGAATCGGGGTTCCGTCGATCCGGGCGTCGCTGGGCGCGTCGACCTCCGAGGTGCAGTGGATCCTTGCGAGCTATTCGCTGACTTTCGGCTTGGCCCTTGTGCCGGCGGGCCGACTCGGTGACGTCGTCGGGCGTCGACGCTTGTTCTTGGCGGGGCTGAGCATTTTCGCTGTGATGGGAATCCTCGGAGCATGTGCGTCGGATCCGTCGATGATCGTGTTGGCTCGTCTTGGGCAGGGGATCGGCGCAGGCACCATCAGTTCGCAGGTGCTCGGCATCATCACCGACCGGGTGTCCGGAAAGGCTCGGGCGAAGGCGTTAGGCGCGTACAGCACCGCGGGTGGTCTGGCCGGCGTTTCCGGACCGATCCTCGGTGGCGTTCTGCTGAAGTATTCCGACGCCGACTTCGGATGGCGGTTGCTTCTCGTTCTCAACGTGCCGTTTGCCGTGATCACTCTGATTTTGGCGTTTCGCTTTCTGCGCCGTGATCGAACTACCCGATCGGGCGCATCGATCGATCCGGTTGGGCTGTGTCTGCTGGCGACTACGACCGGGCTCCTGTTGTGGCCCATCGTGACCCGAACCAGTGTCACTGTGGCTGCGGCTTTCCTGATCGGTGCGTTCGGCGCTGCCGTTGCCTTCTGGTTCTGGGAACGTCGGTACGCCGAGCGCGGCGGGACGCCGGTACTGCTTCCGTCGTTGATCGCCTCGAGGGGCTTCCGGTTGGGTACGACGGTTGCACTCTTCTGGTTCGGATCCATCCTCGCCGTCAACGCGGTGCTCAGCCTCTATCTGATCGAGGGTTTGGGCTTCGCCCCGCTGAGTGCGGCGTTGATCATGACCGGTAGCTCACTCGCGATGGCATTGACGTCGGCTCTCGGATGGCGGCTGGTTGCCAGGTTCGGCCGAAGTGCAGTGGTTTGCGCCATAGTCGGCGAGATCCTTGTCATCCTCGGGTACATCGCAGCGGTCAATCTGATTCCGCGGGAACATCTGATCCCGGTGCTGGTGGTCCTGGCGGTGTTGTCGGGAGTTGCCAGCGGTTTGGTCGACGCGCCCAATCGGGTGCTGACTCTCGAATATGCACCGCCGGGCGCGAACGGTGTTGCGGCGGGTTTCCTTCAACTGTCTCAGCGCCTGTCAGCGACCATCTCGCTGGCCGCGGTATCGGGGTTGTATCTCGGTGTACTCGGATCGTCGCCCGACGGATACGGACGTGCGTTCGGGATCGCGCTTGCCGTCTGCGTGGTCATGTTGACGCTCTCGTTGGCGGGGGCGGTGGCAGACCGACGCCGGCGAAGGACGTGACCTGGTATTTCGTGGGTCTCCATGGACCTCGGGAGGCCGAGCCCGTGTGACTCATGGGACTTGTGTTACCCATGGGTTAGGAGTCGTGGGACGATACTTGTGTGGTGACCGGTCGCAGTGAAGACAAGCCCAACGGTCGCGGGAGTGGAGAGCCAGTTAACTCACCCCGTGGATCGTCGGACAAACGTGACCGCACATCGACACCCTTCCGCGCTCGAACGGCGATGTGGACGAATCGGCCACTCTTCGATTTCCATATGATCGTCGGTCTGGTCGTGCTGATCGTGGCGTTCGGGCTGCTGATGGTGCTGTCGTCTTCGGGCGTCGAATCCTATGTTCTGTCCGGGACGTCCTACGCCCGCTTCTGGCCGCAGTGCATGTTCGCAGCGATCGGTTTGGTGATGTTCGTGGCGGTCGTGCGGTTGCCGACCGAAACGATGCGTAGAGCCTCACCATGGCTGCTGATTCTGTGTCTTGTTCTGCTTGTCCTGGTGCTGATTCCAGGTATCGGCTCGGAACAGATGGGTGCTCGCAGCTGGTTTGTGATCGCGGGTATTTCCTTCCAGCCGTCGGAGCTGGCCAAACTTGCTCTGGCGATTTGGTCCGCGGCGACGGTTGCGTCGTTCATGAACGCGCGGATGGATGTCAACCGTGCGCTGCCGGTGATCGGCGGTACGACGCTGCTGGTTCTGGTTCTGGTGGTGTTGGAGAAGGACCTCGGAACCACGATCACCATCGGCATCATCTTCATGTCGGTGCTGTGGTTCGGGTTGTTCCGGATGAAGACGTTCATCAGCCTCACGCTCGGTTCCGCAGTCGCATTTCTCGTGCTCGGGCTTACTGCTGGTTACCGCTCGGATCGCATCAAGGCTTTCCTCAATCCTGATCTCGACCCGCAAGGCTTGAACTTCCAGAGCACGCAGGCCAAGTACGCATTGGCGAACGGCGGCATCTTCGGTCGCGGTCTGGGGCAGTCCGACGCCAAATGGAGTTACCTCCCTCAGGCGCACAACGACTTCATTTTTGCCGTGATCGGTGAAGAGTTGGGTCTGGTCGGTGCGCTGATCGTCGTTGCTCTCTTCGCCGCGGTTCTGATCGTCGGACTGCGAATCGCGAAGCGGTCGACCGATCCGTTCCTCAAGGTCATGACGGCGACGGCAACGACGTTGATCGTCGTGCAGGCGTTCATCAACATCGCCTACGTCGTTGGCCTGATTCCGGTGACCGGTCTGCAACTACCGCTCATCTCGGCGGGCGGAACGTCGATGATCACCACCTTGCTGATGTTCGGGCTCATCGCGCACGCAGCCTTCCGTGAGCCCGAGGCTGTCGCCTCTGCCGAGAGCAGCGGTCGCGGTTGGATTCCGCTGGTCTTCGGCAAGCCTCGGTTCGGCATTGCCAAGAAGCCACAGACTGACCGACGTCGGCCGCCTGCTCGCCGCGCCCAGCCGGCCCCTACTGGTCAACGCCGACCGGAGCGACGGGCGCCGCAACCCGACCGGCGCCGGACTCAAGCGCCGGGCCGACGCGCACCGTCGCGCGACTGGTCGGAAGATCCACGTAGACGCGGCCGATCCGATCGGCCGCGGCGCGCTTCCTGATCTCGGCCAGTCTTACTGGCGGCCAGCTCGGAAGCGGGCAGTCATGCACCCGACGATTGCGTTGGGCGGCTACATTGGGAGTCGGCAAAACGACGTCTAATTAGGGTTGTGGACATGGCAGGTGGCGACAAGGCAGACCAGTCGGTGGTCGAACGTAGCTCGGTGACCGGACGTCGTACGACGCCGTCGCAACGAGCGCGTTTTCGCCGGATTGTCGACGCCGCAATGGAATCCGCCTCCGAAGGCGGCTACGACGCGGTGCAGATGCGATCGGTCGCCGATCGCGCCGGCGTCGCGATCGGCACTGTTTACCGGTATTTCCCGTCCAAGAACCACATGCTTGTCGTCGCATTGTTGTGGATGTTCGAGGGTTTGCGTGACAGATTCCAGGACTTTGTAATCCCGGGTGAGACTCCGTCGGACCGAATTCTGTTTGTGCTGCGCAAGAATACGGAGGTCCTCGAGACCGATCACCTCCGTTACGAAGCGTTGGTTCGGGCGTACATGTTCGCGGACGCGTCGGCGACTCCGGAACTCAACGCGCTCGGTGGGGTCGTGACCGAGATGTTCGCGAAGGCGATCGGCGTCGAGGAAGTCTCGCAACAGCAGATGGATGCGGTGAAGGTCATCGACGACGTCTGGATGTCGAGTCTGGTCTCGTGGGTTGCCGGCCGGATGACGACGGACGAGGTGATGGCGCACCTCGAACTTGCCGTGCGACTGGTCTTTCGCAAGTTGGGTGGATAGCGCTCAGACGGTGTAGCCGCCGTCGACGTTGAGCTTTTGACCGCTGATGAATCCGGCCGCGTCGCTTGCGAGGAAACATACTGCTTCGGCGATGTCGGCAGCTGATCCGAAGCGCTTCAACGGAATTCGGCTCATTGTCACGTCGAGTGCGCTCTGGTCGAGTTCGGCGGAGTTGATCAGTCGCTCCGCCATTCCGTCCGTCAACATGCCTGGTCCTACCGCGTTGAACCGAACGCCGTGGCGTCCTTCCTCTGCGGCGAATCCGCGAACAAGTTGTTCGACAGCCCCTTTGGTGCCTGCGGAGAGTCCGTCGCGCACGGGAAAACGATCCGTTGCCGCGGTTGTCACCGCTACCACCGAACCCGAAGATGCACGCAGCGCAGGCAGGGCGGTGTGGACGAGTGTGAAGAACGCCGCGGCTTCCTGGTTCAGTTGTTCGGTGAAGAACGCCGGCGTCACGCGCGAGAGGTGTGTCATCGGGACGTGCGGTCCCGCAGCGTGGACCAGTGTCGTCAACGCGCCCAGATCGCTGACCGCATCGCGGACGGCGGAGCTGATCGACAACTCGTCGGTCAAGTCGAGAGAGTACGAGTGGGCGAGCACGCCATGCGCTCGAATCTGCTCGCTCAGTTGCTCGGCAGCGTTCTTGTTGTTTCGGTAGGTGAAGGCGACGTCGTGTCCGCGTTCGGCGAGGGTCAGGGCGATCGCCGACCCGATTCCACCGGTTCCGCCGCTGACAAAAGCGGTGCGTACTGCGCTCACAATGCCTCCAGAGGTGTGCCGTTTCATAACCTAGCAAATGCTTGGTTGGGTTATGTCAGGGAATATATCAGTACGCGAAGGACAGGCTCAGATTGCTATCGCAACCGGACTGATCGTCCTAATCTGTTGCCATGTCCGGAGACAGTGTGCAGTTGACCGACGGGGCGCCCGGTGGGGAATCGGAACCTCACGCACCGAGTTTGAACAATCGCCTGAACTGGCTGCGTGCAGGTGTTCTGGGGGCAAACGACGGAATCGTCTCGACCGCAGGCCTCGTGGTCGGTGTTGCGGCAGCCACAACCGAGCGCTCGGCGATCTTCACGGCCGGTTTCGCGGGTCTGGTTGCCGGCGCTGTGTCCATGGCGTTGGGCGAGTACGTCTCGGTCAGCGCTCAGCGAGACACCGAACGCGCACTCCTGCAGAAGGAGAAGAAGGAACTCCTCGAGACGCCGGAGGCGGAACTCCAGGAACTGACCGAGATCTACGAGAACAAGGGATTGAGTCCGGAGACGGCTCGACGCGTCGCCGAAGAATTGACCGAGCACGATGCTTTCGCGGCACACGTCGAAGTCGAATTGGGTATCGACCCGGACGATCTCACCAATCCATGGCATGCGGCGATTTCGTCGGCAATCTCGTTCACGATCGGCGCGGCGATCCCGTTGGTCGCAATCCTATTGCCGCCGACGGGTATCCGCGTCCCCATCGCCTTCTTCGCAGTGCTGATCGCACTTGCACTGACCGGGACGATCAGCGCGACGCTCGGCGGAGCCCGCAAGACCAGAGCGGTGCTACGAGTGGTGATCGGCGGCGCGCTCGCGATGGCTGTGACCTACGGAGTAGGTCAGCTGGTGGGCACGGGCCTCGCCTGACCCCTGCTGTGCGCCTTTATTAACCGCGGGGGGTTAATAAAGGCGCACAGCAATTCAGGCGCGACAGATCATGACCGGCCCTGGCGCATGGTGCAGCAGATTCTGGCTGGTCGAGCCCATCACGGCGGCGGCCACCGCACTGCGGCCATGGCTTCCGACAACTATCAACTGCGCGTCGTCGGCGTACTTGAGCATGACGGGGGCGGCGGCGCCGGGTTCACTGATGCGGGTGACCGGCACGTCCGGGTACTGATCGGCCATGCCGGCCAGGTTCTCTGCCAGCAGTGCCGATTCCTCCTGCTCGACGGCCTCCCAGTCGATGAGGATTCCCGCTCCGCCTTCGCGGAAGGTGGACGAACCCTGCCAGGTGTGGACCGCGATAAGCGGCGCGTCGAACTGATCGGCATAACGAAACGCGTACTCGACGGCCTTCTTGCTCAACGCACTTCCGTCGACTCCGACGATGACGGGACGTTGATCCGGACCGGGATTCTGCGCCGAGCCACGCCAGACGGTGACCGGACAGGTTGCGTGATTTGCCACCTTCAGTGCGGTCGATCCGAGTAGCCGCGAGCGCAGTGCGCCGGATCCGGTCGACCCCATCACGATCAGGCGTGCGGTACCCGAGGATTCGAGGATGTGCGTCGACGCCGGGCCCGGTGCGATCTCGGATTCGATGGTCAGTTCCGGGAATTCAGCTGAAATCACCGCGGCGGCGGCATCGATGATCGCTTCGCCGTCTTCGCGGATCTGGCTGAGGAACTGCGACTGCAACATCACTGCAGCGGGACTGTAGATCGGGCCCTCCTGCGGCAGGGCATGCGCCAGAATCAGTCGTGAGTTCACCGCGTTCGCGACCGAGGCTGCCCACCGGGCCGCCGCCGTCGAGGCCTCGGATCCGTCGATACCGGCGACGACGTCCTGGTGTCCTGCAAGTGTGTTCATGTCTACTCCTCTGAAATGATCGAGATCGGTCGACTGGTTACAGCCTGGTCACCAGAGTGACGACGCTGATTTGACGGCTTCCTTCCACGTCTTGCGGAGCAGTGTTGATTGCCCGTCGGCGATTTCCAGTTCTCGTCGGTAGGCCATGCCCAATCCGAAACTGGTGAGCGAGGTGTGCTCCTGCTCCGCAGCAATTTCGAGCAGATGATGTTGGGCTACAACGGAATCCTGATGCTCGCCGAGAACGTCCTGGAAGTGGCTGAAATGCTTCAAGGCGCGCTTGGCCCGGCTCTTCGACACCGGTTCCATGACCTCGATCGCGTACTTCATCCGCTTGGCGCCCTTGCGTGCGCGGTGCATTCGCTCGTCACGCTCGGTGCGGGTATCGGCATCGAAGACGTGATCGACCCGCTTACCGACCTTGTGAGCTAGATGGCGCAGGGTATGCGCCAACTCTCGCGCCGACGCCTTCTTTCCTACACGGTGGGCGGCAGTGTCGAATTCGAGGTCGCCGACGTACTCGTCGAGTCGATCGAGCAGTGTGGTGTAGCGCTCGGAATCGAGCGCTTCGAGGGCGGTTTCCTGTGCGGTTTCACCGCGGGCCGAGAAGTACTCGTCGATTCGAGCGCGCACTGCTTCTCGCTCGGGCATCTCGTCGATTTCACCGAGTCGTTCCACAAGACGCTCCCACTGGACCTCGACGTCGCGGGCGTCACCGAACTTTCCACCGATCCACCGAAGATCCGTGATGAGATCGTCGGCCTTGGGGGAGTGACCGGCGTACGACTGTAGAGCGCTGCGGATACGACGTGCTGCGACCCGGAAGTCGTGAACGGCTTCGTCGTCGGCGCGGCGCGTGCCGAGATCCGCGGCGACCAGTGCGCGCAGTTGTTCGATGAGGTAATTACGCAACAGAATTCGCGGATTCGACGCTTTGCCAGTGGTGACCTCGTGGCCGACGTATGGAGTGACCGAAGTGCCCAGTGCTCGTTTGAGTTTGGACGGACTCGCAGAACGCTCGAGCCCCGCGTCCAGTAGAACCGACTCGATTGCATCGGCCAGGGCTTGCCCGCCTGCGCCTTGTTCGACCTCGACTTCCTGCCACGTCGACTCACCGGAACCGTCTGCCTTGCAGGCGATGACGGTGTCGGAGACCACTTCGGCAAGCAGAACACCGTTTTCGCCGTTGAGTCTGGTGCGCTCCCGATCGGTGATGATCAGGGCGACCGGCACCAGATCGTGACCGCGGATGACCGCCCGGATCAGACTCGCCAGCGGCGAGGGCACATCGGTGCTCTCGTCCGGGGGAAGTTGGATTTCGGTTCTAGTGTCCTCGCCTGCGGGAAGTTTCATGTGCCACCCCGCGTCATCGCCGCCCTCACGCTTGCGCAGCGTGATCTTCTCGGCGAGCAACCGGTAGTCGGCGGTGTCGAAGTAGGTGGCAGAGAGCTGTATCGAGTCGTGGACCGGTTCGCCGACGACACCGGGAAGTCCACCCAGCGCGGGAACTTCCTGCTCGGCCGGCGCCTCGTACTTGCGCTCGATCTCCCGTACGGCTTCGGGTACGACGGCGGTCTTGCTCATCTGGTCTCCTCTTGCGGTGCGGTCTGCGCTTCCATCCTCCCGGTATCGGAGGCGCAGTGGAAGGGTCCGGGGTCCCTACGGCGAGTCGCCACGGCCTGATTCGTCCGGCCAGGACAGGGTCCGCCGACTTTCGAACCGTTGCAGCCGGCCGGTCGTGGGATCCTCGAACTCGAGAACCTTCGACAGCAGGCGCAGCGGGTTCGAATAATCCTCTGCGGCAACGTCGTAGAAGTCGGGATAGAAGTTGTCGCCGTGGATCGGGAGCCCGAGCGAGGTCATGTGCAGGCGAAGTTGATGGGTCTTGCCGGTATGGGGAGTCAACCGGTACCGCGCGAAGCCGTCTCGCGTCTCGATCAGTTCGATCCGCGACTCGCTGTTGGGTTCGCCCTCGATCTCCGCGGCCTTGAGCACGCCGCGTTCTTTCACGATGCGACTGCGCACGATCACGGGAGTGCTCACCTGCGCGTCGTAACGCGCGATGGCCTCGTATTCCTTGGTGACGCGACGCTCGGCGAACATGGTCTGATAGCCGCGCCGGGCCGCCTGATGCACGGTGAACAGCAGCAGTCCTGCCGTGACGCGGTCGAGGCGATGCGCTGGACTCAACTCCGGCAGATCGAGATCCCGACGCAACCGCACCAAGGCCGATTCGGCGATGTATCGCCCGCGGGGCGTGCTCGCGAGAAAGTGCGGCTTGTCCACGACCAGGATGTTTTCGTCCCGGTAGAGGATGTCGATCTCGAACGGCACCCGCGCTTCGACGGGAGCGTCGCGGTACAGGTAGACGAAACGCCGGGGAGCGAAAGCGCTCGTCTCGGTGATCGCGACGCCCTTCTCGTCGACGACCTCCCCGGCTGCGACTTTCTCCCGTAGGCGGACGGCGTCCTGGGGAAACCGTTCGAGCAGGTAGTCGAGCGTCGTCGCCCACATGCCGTCGTCTGGCTGACGGATGCGACTCGGGTTCAGGCCGTCGCGGACGGGAAGGGGAGATCGTGACACATCTTCAAAGCTAGCCGTCCGGGCGGCATCGAGACCTATTGACGACATATGGGACGGAAGTTACTATCCGGTAAGTTCGTGACGCCGGTCACTGTCGTGGGGGCAGGGCTGGGTCATCACAACAGAAAATTGGGGTTTTCGTGAGGACACGACTTCTACGTCGAAGGTCGACAACGATTGCGGTGGGGCTGTGCGTCGTGGGATTGACGGTGCCGAGCGCCGTCGCTTCCGCGGATCCGACGGGAGGGTCGGACGGACAGACCTGGCTCGCGGCCACGGAGACTGCGCCGCAGTATCCGGGCGTCTCCGTCGAGTGGGACGTACCCATCACGATGAGTGACGGCACGGTTCTGCAGGCAAATGTGTACCGACCGGCGGATGCGTCCGGGCGCGCTGTGGAATCGAAGGCGCCTTCGGTCCTCAACATAACTCCGTACACGAAACTGCTGGACACGTTGGTGGATTCAGCTCTGTCGATCCCGCAGGTGGGTGAGACGTTGATGGACGTGGCGAACTCGCTCGACCTCGCGGCGCCGTTCGACGGAGTCTCGGAGTTGACGGGCGTCATTGCCGGCGGAGGCGCCAGGGTTCTCGGCGTCAACCGTGATCTGGTCCAGAACGGATACACGCAGGTAGTGGTCGACGCACGTGGAACCGGCTTCTCCCAAGGTAATTGGGACGTGCTCGGCAAGCGCGAGCAACAGGATTCGGTCGAAGTCATCGATTGGATGAGCAAGCAGGGGTGGTCCGACGGCAAAGTGGGGATGGCCGGAATCTCGTACTCCGCGATCAACTCCGTACAGGCCGCGAGTAACAATCCGCCTGCGTTGAAGGCAATCTTCCCGGTCGAACCAGGCAACGATCTGCTACGCGACATCGTCGGAACCGGTGGCGGACTCGGAGTCGGGTTCATGCCGTTGTGGCTGACCGCGGTCAACGGGCTCAAACTCATTCCGAACGTTCAGGACATCCTGCAAGGCAACTTCGATCCACTGTGGTTGGCGAGCCGCCTCGAGGATCCCGGCACCCTGATTCCTGAACTGGTACAAGCGATGACGGCCCAGAGAATCGAGGACGTGTCACCGACGACTCTGCAAGTCGCACAGGACGGTCAGTTCTATCAGGACCGATCCGCTGACGTCGGCAACATCACTGTTCCGACGATGGTCTACGGCGGTTGGCACGACATCTTCGCCAACAGCGAGCCGCGGATCTACAACGGAATCGATCTGCCGGCCGGGCAGAAGCAGTTGATCATGGGCAACGGCTATCACGTCACTCCCGGTGGAGGATTCGGCAAGGACGGTGCGCCGCCTCGCCTCGACGTACTCGAACGCGCGTGGTTCGACAAGTGGCTCAAGGGCATCGACAACGGAATCGAGCGATACGGTCCGGTGACGATGTTCCAGCAAGGTGGCGGATGGATCACGGATGATCAGTTCCCGCGAGCGGGCGCGACGTACGAACGTATGTATCTGAACTCCGCGCCCAGCGGAACTGCCGCACACGCGGCCTACGACGGTTCACTGACCAGTGACCAGCCCAGTGCCGCAGCGCGATTGACAGTCGCACCCGGACTGCGAGGCTTCTGCTCCGGTGACGGAACTCAGGGCACTGCCGGGATCTCCGTGGTGCTCGGTGCGTCGTGTTCCAAGGATTCCCGATTCCAGGAAGCGGAGGGTCTGACGTTCACCGGTGAGGCAGTCACGGAGCCGACCTCACTCTCGGGCCCGATCAACGTCCACCTCGAGACAGTCCTGGACGTGACGGACGGATTCTGGGCAGCGACGGTCAACGACGTAGCGCCGGACGGAACATCGACACCGATCACGAACGGCGCTCTGACTGCGTCGCTCCGGGCGGTCGACGATTCCAAGAGCACTCGCTCGGCCAACGGTGACTACAGTGAACCGCACCACTATCTGACGATCGACACGCGTCAGCCGGTGGTTCCCGGTGAGGTCACCGCCGTCGACATCAACATGCTCCCGACGGACGCAGTGCTACAACCCGGTCACCGGCTCCGCGTCGACGTCTACGCTGCCAGCGTGCCGCGATACCTGGCGCTCGGGCCGATGCTTGCCGACAGCCAACTGAAGCCGCAGCACATCGAATTGGCTGCGGATCGGCCGAGCTTCGTCAACGTTCCGTTCGTCGGGGGTCGCTGACCCGGACTGGATCGGCGGCGTGAGAACCTGCGGGCTCGCGGACGTTCTGCGAAGATCGTCCGATGACAGAATCCCGACTCTCCGCCGCCGTCCACGATCGTCTGGACGGACTTCTGGATCCGGTGGACGAGCGGCTCGCGGCGCAGTACCCGGGAAACCGTGACGAGATCCAGCCCGTGCACACGATTTACGTCAGTGCCGCGGATGCAACCGTCGACACCCCTCGTCTCTGGGGTGAGCAGGCGATCGCGCTTCTCGATTCCCATGCGCATGTGTTCGCCGATCTCGACACGGAGAATGCGCTCGCAGATGTGCGAGTTCAACTCGGCCGCAAGCCGGTCCAAGACTTTCGGATCGATTTCGAGGACGGGTACGGACGCCGCAGCGACGAAGAAGAAGACGCAGCAGCGACGTCGGCCGGGCGGACACTTGCAGCGTTGAGCGCTGATCCTGCCGGGCCGAACTGGGGCGGCATCAGGTTCAAAGGGCTGCCGGCCAGTGAGCGTCGACGCTCGATCAGGACGCTCGAGCTTGTGCTCGACGCGGCCGGCGGAGTGCCGGACGGATTTGTCTTCACCGTTCCCAAACTGCGCGCGGTGGAGCAGGTCACGGCGACGGTGGTGCTCTGCGAAGAACTGGAGAAGGCGCACGGACTCGAGACCGGTTCGCTTCGGTTCGAGCTGCAGATCGAGAGCCCGCAGGCGGTCATCGCTGCCGACGGAACTGTGGCAGTTGCTCAGGCCATCCATCGCGGTGCCGGCCGTCTGACCGGTTTGCATTACGGCACTTACGATTACAGTGCGGCTTGCGGAATTGCATCGCGTCATCAGTCGCTCGAACATCCGGTGGCAGACCACGCAAAGGCTCTCATGTTGGCTGCTGCCGCGCAAACCGGCGTCTGGGTGTGCGACGGGTCAACTCAGGTCGCGCCCGTCGGGAGCGCCACGGCGATCCGCGACGCGATCACTCGGCACCATCGTCTCGTCACGCGGTCCCTTGAACGCGGTTACTACCAGGGGTGGGACATGCACCCCGGGCATCTGGTCACCCGCTGGCTCGCCACGTTCGGCTTCTACCGCAACGCACTCGGCGCCGCTGCCCCGCGCATCCAGTCGTACCTGGGGCGCCAAGGTGGCGACGTGATGGACGAACCTGCAACTGCCCAGGCGCTGGCAGCGGTGGTACTGCGTGGGCTCGACGCGGGGGCTTATCCAGAATCCGACGTTCTCCGGCTCGCCCCGAGCGCGGACACCAACGCACTCCACCACCTCGTAGGACGCACCACACCGATCACAGGAGAACACTGACCGATGAGCACCACCGCATTCACCTTGCTGCCCGACCTGGCACTGCGCACCCTCGGCGGAGCCGTCATCTGGGCGAACGACGAGGCATTCGCCGAGCGCGAGGCCCTGATCCGACCAGGTAAAGCCGGATACCAGCCGGCGACGTTCGGACACAAGGGGCAGGTGTACGACGGTTGGGAGACGCGTCGCCGCCGTGTGGCAGGCCATGACGAGGCGATCGTGCGCCTCGGTGTTCCTGGAGTGGTGCGAGGCGTCGTGGTCGACACCGCGTGGTTCAAGGGCAATTACCCGCCCGAGATCTCGGTGGAAGCAATCTCCGTCGACGGGTATCCGGATCCCGTCGACCTGGCCGGATCCGGCGAGTGGACAACCATCGTCGAACGCTCGACCGTGCAGGGTGACTCGGAGAATCCGTTCTCGGTGGTTTCGGAGGATCGATGGACGCACGTCAAGCTGACCATTTATCCGGACGGCGGCGTTGCGAGATTCCGTGTTCACGGTGAAGCACGGCCAGACCCGCGTTTCCTCGATGCCGGGCCGTTGGACCTCGCAGCACTCGAAAACGGTGGCCGCGTGACCGATTGCTCCAACATGTTCTACAGCTCACCGCAGAACATTCTGTTCCCCGGACGCGCTGCTTCGATGGGGGACGGGTGGGAGACCGCCAGGCGCCGCGACGATGGAAACGACTGGGTGCAAGTACAACTCGCGGGTGAAGGCGTGTTGAGTTTCGTCGAGATCGACACCTCGTACTTCCTCGGAAACAGTCCAGGTGAGGGCGCTCTGACCGGCCGAACTCCGGAAGGGGAGTGGATCGAACTGTTGCCGCGTACGACGCTGCGTCCGGACACGCGCCATCGCTTTCCGATCGATTCCGAAGTTCCGGTCACCGATGTCCGTCTGGACATCTTCCCGGACGGTGGCCTGGCGCGGCTGAGAGTATTCGGCGTACTCACCGACGCTGCTCGCGCTGTGATCTCCGGGCGCTGACGGTAAAGTTGTTGCCATGAGCGACTATCCGCGCGACGACTATCCCCGGGACATGGTGGGGTACGGACCTCATCCGCCGCATCCGCACTGGCCCGGCGACGCGCGGATAGCGGTTCAGTTCGTACTCAACTACGAAGAGGGAGCCGAGAACAACGTCCTCGACGGGGACGCGGCTTCGGAGACTTTTCTGTCGGAAATGACTCCGGCGGAGGCATTTCCGAATCGACACATGAGCATGGAATCGCTGTACGAGTACGGCTCCCGGGCCGGGTTGTGGCGTGTCCTGCGGACCTTCGAGCGGCGAAACCTGCCTCTCACGGTCTTTGCGGTGGCGCGGGCAATGCAGCGTAACCCGGAAGCAGTCAGTGCTTTTCAGGAGTTGGGTCACGAGATCGCGTGTCACGGATTACGTTGGAAGTCTTACCAATCCGTGGACATCGAGCGTGAACGCGCCGACATGGCCGAGGCAGTCCAGATTCTGCAAGATCTGATGGGTTCGGCGCCTCTCGGTTGGTATACCGGACGCGATTCACCGAACACCCGCGAATTGGTGGTCGAGCACGGCGGCTTCGTCTACGACTCCGATTCGTACGCCGACGATCTGCCGTACTGGGTAGACGTTCCGCGTGGCACAGAGTCGGTGAAGCATCTCGTCGTTCCGTACACGCTCGATACCAACGACATGCGTTTCGCCTCTCCAGCAGGATTTCCCAGCGGCGATCAGTTCTTTGCGCACCTACGTGACGCCTTCGACGTGCTGTATGCGGAGGGAACGGCCGGATCACCGAAGATGCTCTCCGTCGGGTTGCACTGTCGCATAGTCGGACGCCCTGCCCGAGCTGCCGCCCTCGAGCGTTTCCTGGACCATGTGCAGTCACACGAAAAGGTCTGGATCTCGCGGCGAATCGACATCGCCGAGCACTGGAAGACCATTCACCCCGCGTAATGCGGGGCTATTTGCGCGCCTCGATCAGAAATCGACTCGAGTACGCGACAAAAGATCCGTCGCGACGGATCTGCTGATCGAGTTCCCGGAGCCGGTCCAGATACTGCGCGACGGTGAATCCCGGAACCATCCAGATCACCTTGCGTAAGAAGTAGACAACGGCGCCGATATCGAAGAATTCCATGCGCAGCCGCTCGAAACGAAGGTCGACGACGGTGAGCCCGGCCGCAATCGCGTCGGCGCTTTCGTCCTCGTAGTGCCGTCCGCGACGAGCCTGCGGCTGAGGACCGAGGAAGAACTCGACGAGTTCGAACACGCTGGCGTGACCGACATGTTGAGCGAAGTACGTTCCTCCCGGTTCGAGCACCCGAGCGATCTCGGCCCACCACACCGTCGCAGGGTGTCGACTGGTCACCAGATCGAAAGCCGAATCGGCAAACGGTAGCGGTGGCTCGTCCGGATCCGCGACCACCACCACACCTCGGGGACGCAGAAGCGCGGTGGCCTTGGTTACGTTCGGTGGCCAGGATTCGGTTGCCGCCATCACCGGCGGGAGTGTCGGTGCAGCGGCGAGGACTTCGCCGCCGCCGGTCTGGATGTCCAGCGCAGCGCCGGCACCACCGAGACGTTCACCCATCAACCTCTGATACCCCCACGACGGACGCTGCTCCGTGGCGCGCCCGTCGAGCCACGAGAAGTCCCACCCGTCGACGGAGGCGGATTCGGCTTCGGCGACAAGTTCCTCGAAACTTCGTGACGTCCTCTCAGGCGTTCCTTGCGACATCACATCATCATCGTCGCGGAGCGTCGACGGTGCCAGTTGTTTACGGCTACTTCGGGGTGGCACCGAGCATCGGTGCGAGTTGTGTGGCAATCGGGTTCAGGTTGAGCTTGTCCGGGTCCACCTTGGGCTTGCTGTCCCACGGTTGCGAGGTGTTCGGGTCGGCGAACGCGATGCGGTTGGCGCTCCGAACTCCCGTTTCGCTGCCCTGAGGTGCCTGGCAGTTGGCGGCTGTGTTCAACGGGAAGTTCTGCGTCGTGTCGTCGAAGTTCGGGTCCTTGCGCTTCATCTCGTCGAGGATCGCCATGGTCCCTTCGTAACCGACGGTGCACGAGAGCGGGTTGTTGGTCTCGAGTACCAAGCCCAGATGTACTGTGCCGTCTCCCGGTGCAACGGTGGGCGCCGCCCCGGCGAGGGCAGGCAGGAAGAGCAGGAAGGGCTGCAGCGAGGGCAGTGTCGGGGCGGCTGCCGCTGCAACGGCGGAGAGGTTGGAGAGGTTGGTCGTGAGCGCGGGGCCGGCTTCGGTGACGAGAGAGCCGACTTGTTCGCTGGCCGGTATGCCGTTGTCGATCACGCGTCGGATGTCGGGGTCGCTGGTGCGCAATTGCGCAGCCAGTGC
>NZ_MUZB01000039.1:0-5903 GCF_002076325.1 Rhodococcus sp. 66b | reverse complement strand
ACACCCCTGCAGAGCGCCTGAGTGCTTTACTGGAAGTCTCGTAACCACGAGTGTTGCGACGATTGCTGGAATACAAGGCGGAGGAGGGAAGCAACACTTCTTCGGCGGAGAGGATTACCAGCTCTGGATGAAGAAGAACTGCTGCGAACCCCGCGCCGGGTTCAGCACGCCGAGAGAAATTTCTCCGCCTCGCGCTGCGGCTTCGTCAGCGAACTGGTCGAGGTGTCCTCGGACGCCGTCAGTACCTGCGTAAATCGATCCTGGGGCCACGCGCACACCGACCTGACTCGGCGTGGTGACAGATTCGATCGCATCGCCGGCGTTAACCTGACCGAACAACGCGGTCTCGCCCTGGTTCAGCTGAACCCCGATGCGCCCGTTGTCGTTGATCGGAGCGATAGCTGATGCTGTGCCTGCGCCGCTGAGCGCGATGGCTGCAATACCGGCGGGAATCAAAGCGGCTGCGGTAATCGTCTTGCGTAGGCGCGTCATTCAGCTTCTCCTTCATCAGGACCCGTTCCGGATGTAAGCATCCATGGGCCACGTTTGCCTGGTTCTTCCCGTCACAGTCAACGCCATCTCGCAAACATTGAGCAATCTAGTTGTTCGGTTTGAGATGCAACTCACTGTGGCTAAACCGTTGAAGTCTAAATTGTTTCAGCGAAACGGCTGGCCAGACCCTTGGATCTTTTTGGAAGCAACCCTCAGGCCGTTACATCTTCGTTACCTCATGGACAATGCATCTCCGTGGCGAGGAAAGCTCGGTCCTCCTCGGATGCTGATCGCCACTGCAACCCGGCAGGCCGTGATCACCGAGCGCACCAACGACCTGGCTAATCTGATGAATCAGCACAATCACGCTGATCGAACGACAAGTGGGACTGCAAAGAAGAGGCGAAACTCTCTGGTGGATCTATGCCGCCTGCGCGAACCGTGTCAAGGTGAGGATCTCATCCGGATGCGGGGGTGAGACGTTTGAAGGTGCAAGCCGAGCGCAAACACCGGGTCCGCAAGTTGCGGGACCTGGTCATTTTCGCGGTATTCGGGGCAGTCTGTGTAGCGCTTGTCGGTGCGCTGCTCTTTCTCAAGAGTCATGCCCCGGTCGCCGATGAGGACTCGACGTCGTCGCTGCTGTCCGTCGGATCCGGTGCGGCAGCCACCAATACACCGGCCCAGCGGCCGAGTCGGTGCTCGTCTGTACCCGGCAATCTGGCGACGGCCGGGACGGCACCGGAACTGTTCGTCGGCACCTGGCAGGACACCGCAGACTCTCGTTCGCGTATGACCTTCGCTGCTGACGGAACACTCACCACTTGCTATGAGGGAATGGATGCCACAAGATCGGGCACGTGGGAGCTGATTCCGACCGCTGAAGTCCCCGACATCGCCGATGCGGCAGCACAGTCCGCAGAACCAGCGTTGCACACCCAACTGACCTTCGACGGCCAGCACCCACGCGATCAATACTTGGGCATCGGCGAACTCACCACCGACACAATCCGATTGATTCACCTGCCACGTGGCAACACCCTCACCTACACACGTGTGCACTGACGTGTCGAGGACGACGCCACCGCAAGACAGGATTCGGGCCTACGCTGCCGACCCCAACGCCCTCGGTAGGTATACGAGAGGCCGCAAAACCATCACCTTCCACACAACCCGCCGAGGGTAACCATTTCTTCGACCGTGACCGCGGAGCACTGCGATGATCTACACCTGCCCGATCTGCGGCAACCCGAACCTCACCCGCCGCCCGTACAACGACGACGATACCTCGGCTTCCGACGAAATCTGCCCCTGCTGCGGATTCCAATTCGGGTACGACGACCACGCCTCGGGGCGCACGCACGCGGCGTGGCGCCGGCACTGGATCGACAGCGAAATGCCGTGGTTCACCCGCGGCCGCCGACCCCCACCAGGGTGGGACCCGGCCGCGCAACTGGCCGCGCAGATCGCGACCGAGAACCAGGAAGCGTTCGAACACCGCCCCGCCCACCCTCATCGCGAAATTCCTGCGTCGCCGACGTTCCCGTCGTACTCGGACCGGTTGCCGGAACCGCGGACGGGAGACGAACCGGACCTGCCCGTACAACCACACACCGCCCCGGCAGAGCTCGACCCGATCCGTCAATTTCACGCCGCAGCGTGGGAAGGTTCGCCCGAACAGCATGACAGTCACCACGCGGCGGTCGCCTACTACCGAAAACGGATCGCCCGTCCCGTCGGCTGGATCACCGACACGATCGCCCAACTTGTGACCACCTTCGCAGAGCAACTTCCGCGCACCGATCCTGATGCTGCGATCACGGTCAGCAAAAACGCACCGGACACCGACAGTCCCGCACAATTCACGGTTCACATCGCACCTGCGGGACCGCATGCCGGCAGCGAAGGGGCGTGGACGTGGCACATCGCTGTGAGCTTCGCCGCGATCTACATCAGCGGCGACGACCGGGCGACAAGCCTGATAGCCGCGACCTTCGTGCGGGCCGCCCAAAACCTCGGCCTCGTCTGCTTCGACCCCGGAACCGGACGGATCCTGCCGCTACCGAAGTAATCGTCCTACCTCGAAATCCGACGCCTCACAGAACAATCCACGAACTTGCAGGAGGATCCTTGGCGAAACTCGCACGCAACCTCATGTAGACCAGGCCTCATGCGGCGAGATGACGCATTCTCGGTTCAGTCAGCTGTTGAGTTCGCTGAGGTGGTGAGCGGGGACGCACAGTGCGCCAGCTCATGGATGGGGATCCGGGTGCCCACCATGGAGGGATGCATCGAGATCACCCACCGCTGCGAAACGGGACGGCCCACCTGGGACGCATATGACATCGCGTAGCTTTGACCCCCAGCATCGGAAACTTCGTCGCCGCCGAGCACGACCTCGACGGGAACGGCATGAGGGAATGCCTCTGCCCACCAACGACTTGCCGTCGCTTCCCGCACGAAGGCGACTGCCTCGTCAAATGTCAGCGGCACCTTGTCCCCCCCACGGACTCTTCGGCCGTGTAGACCCGCCAATCGCTCAATCCCTGCTCATACGGCACGAACTCAGACTACCGATGCGCCCCTGTTCGACCGCGACCGACGGACACGATCACGTGGGCAACACGCGTGATCCTCGACGGAATTCCTTGCCCGCGCTGATTCAATCGGATAATGATTACACGAGGCTTGGTCGATGCCGAGCACCACACATTCCTCATCTCCGCGGCCGACACCGATCCCACCGAGACCTACTCAGAGGGGCAGGTGTTCGACGCAGGCAACAACCTGATCTCTGTTCGCACCGGCATCGCTTACGGGCCGGTGCACGTCACCCTCGAACAGCTCTCCGGCGACGACGACATGTTTCTCAACGGTGGCCCCGCGATCGACCTCGACGCCTGGGAAAATATCGAAGAGGTCCACGTAGTGTGCCGCCAACCGATGCTCTTCATCACCTTGGCGAACGAAATCGTCGAGGAGTTCGGGGAACTCACCTCCCCCACCGGCGCGCGTTGCTTCCGTATCGCCACGCGAGGACGTGCCGAGCACTGGGACATGGACGTCGACTCCGCCACCGAGGACTATCTCATCCAGACTTGGCCCGCTGGCAGCCCGTCGATGATCCGCGAGATCAAAGCCTCCGACGGTGTGTGGCCCGTCGAACACTGAACCGGCGCCGGCCGACCACCCTGTCTGGGACGCGCGTTTTGAAGGACTGTTGTGATGTTGGTCGAAAGCAAGCCCTGGCCGAGTTTGCCAGCTCTCGACCTGGAAATTCACGCGCCTCGGCTGGTCACGGGGCAGGAGATTCGTGTCGTGGAAACAGTCATCAGAAGTACCCCTCTTGTCGGAGTTTCCTTCGGCGCAGAAGGTGATTCCCTTGTCATCGATGCCCTTCTATGTGGTGCGCCCAGAATCTTGTTCAACGTGGCGTCGATGCCGTTGGCAGTGGTGTCGAAGGAATCGGACGGACATCCGATCGTCTATGGCGTGGACGGGATGCTCCCCGACGGCGGTATCGACGAAATCCCCCTGCTGCCGGGGCTTCCCGAAGGGCCGATGGCGTTGTACCCGGGCTGGGCTGGTGTTGGGTGCCGACTTCCGCGTCCAGGCCCAGGCTTACCGTGTGGTGGGCGGGATCGTGTACATTTCGCTGCACTGCCGAACCGAGCAGGGGACGTTCATGGACTACGACGTCGCCTCGATCGCAGTCGATCTTCTTCGTAGTCGGGCTGACGGCAAATTCGACATCGACATCCTCGCCGCCTCCGGCGCTCCCTCCGCAGAAGGAAGACCCACGGCACCGCCGGTGGATTGAGGTCGAGGGCCGCGAAGTCGTTCCCGATTGCCGCCCTGGTCGACTGACGATCACATGACAGTGCACCGGCACTAAGTTCTCCCACCCCTGCAACCCATGCGGGGCGCAGCCGGGGTCGTCATATCCTTCTGACGTGAACGCGATGAATCTTCCAGGCGCCGGACAGCGGGTTGCCCGCGCCGAGGTCGGTCACGCCCTACAGTTCGAAACTGACGAGCGCGTTCGATACTTCGTCGAGGAGAATCCCGTGCTCACCCGCCCCGACGACACCGAGATCACCATCGACCTTCCCGCGCCTGCATCCGGGGTAGACATTGCGGCAGAACTGGTCGGCGCGACAATCGAACTCAGCACCTGCCCCGCAGACGGATCACTCGTCGTACTGTTCGACACCGGTGCCGTGTTGTCGGTGCCACCGTCGCCGGACTTCGAAAGCTTGAACGTCTCCGCACCCGGGAACGTGCTCGTCGTCTCGGCCCCTGGCGGGACGATCGCAGCGTGGAACTGGCCGGACCTCAACTGAAGTGACCATCCCCGAGACCAGCATCACCGCCCGGCGTCACGCGCACGGCGACACTTCGGCCGCATGATTAGGCCTTGTCGAACCTTCCTGAACGTCGAACATGAGGACACATCGCGATGACTTCCGATCCCCCGCAAGATTCTTCAGCCGACTCGCCAGATCACTATCCGCTGGTCCTCGAGGTAGCCGACGACTATGTCCACGGCCGAAGATCTCTGCACTCCTTGGTGACCTTCTACGAATCGATCGTCGACAAGTACGAGGAAGAACAGCGCGACCGGCATGAAGTCCTACGCTGGGCGTGGCTGCAGATCGAAATCATGAACGCTCTACGACACGATGATCCCAGTCGCGCACCGCAAGACGAGGCCGAAGTGTGCGAAACCATCGATGAGTTCGTGACCACATTCCGGTCGCTCTATTCCGCGTCAGCCGTCACCGATGATGCTGGCAATCAGCAAGTTTGATCGCTCGGTGAGGGTGGCGCTGACGACAGCGCCCCAACTCGACGGCACATGCCATGATCATGCCTCATGAGTGGCATTCGGATCGCGTGGCTTGCGTTGGCAATCGCGGTGGGGGTATTGGGATCTGCGAGCGCTCAGTGGCCGGTGTACGAAATCACCAGTTGCGAAATCGGTTTCGATTCGTTGAGTTCGGCGGTATGCCTCGGCACAGTTCACGAGTACTTCGGTCGCCAACTGTTCCTGGTGTTGGCTATTCCTGTGGCGCTGTGCATCGTTCCGGCAGTGATCCCGCGGCCTGTGGTGTCTTGGATCGTTGCCGGTGCGATGCTCTCCACTGCTGTGTGGGGCTTCGCCGTCGCGTTCAGCTCCACAAACCCGTCTCTGATAGCGATGGTGGGGAGTGTTCCGGCGGCCTTCCTTGCGTTGGTTCTCGCCGCGACCCATCAGCTGATTGCCGTGAGGGACAGGGCTGCCGCGGGGACTACGCTCCGAGCCCGACGTTAGTCCAGATGTCGAGGTAGGTGGAATAGTCAACGAAGTACGGGGGCTCGTCTGACGACCACACCACCCCTCGGACGGCGTCCCCGTCGATGTACAGGCAGAG
>NZ_MUZB01000038.1:0-6970 GCF_002076325.1 Rhodococcus sp. 66b | reverse complement strand
GCGGCCTGCAACATGGTGCCCATCGCTCCGTCGCCGATGACAACGCGCTGTTTCAGCGCATCAAGCAGGGCAGAGTTCAACGGGCCGGACGTGCCGCCGGTCATGGACTCCGAGGACATAGGGGCGATCGGAGCGTTGGTCTCGGATCGGTTCAATGCACTTACCTCACAGGTCGGTTGTCATCGACACGAGACAGCGCCGCAGACCCGCACCCAGAGAAAGAGCAGGGCACAAGTTCGGCAACTCGATCGTGATCGACAACGAAACAGAAGGATAACGGTCGAATCAGTGGCCGCAGAAGGCCGTCGATACTTTCAGATTGTTTTGGCGACGGTCAGCAGTACGCTCGAGGACTCCAACGCTTCGAGAGAATGCCGAGCATTCGGGACGATCAACAGATCGCCGGATGAGCCCTCCCACGCGTTTTCGGCTGCGCACAGGCGTACCCGACCGGTGAGCACGTAGACGGTCGCTTCCCCGGGGTTCTCGTGCTCGTCGAGCCTTTGCCCCGCAGCCAGCGCGATGACAGTTTGACGCAGGACGTGCTCATGGCCGCCGTACACGGTACGAGCGCTGCGGCCGCTCTTCGAGTTTTCCGCCTTGTCGGCGAGTTGGCGCGCTAGCGCTGTCAAAGACATCTTTTCCACGATGGTCGCTTTCTGTCATTTGTCCGGTGCCGTCGAGGGTTCACGTCGTTTTCGGCTCGTCGGCTACGAGGTTGCGAGCAGGTTTCTCTGGTGGTTGGTGTGTGTGCGGCATCTACACAGTCGTGATCGAAGTCCGCCCGGGATCATGTAGTTGTATCGGCATCGTGCACGAGGTTCCATCAGGCCTGTGTCGGGGGTTGCGGATGATCTCGTGTGGTGAGGAACTTCGCGGGGTCACTACCGGCACGAGCGCCGCTGCTGAGCCATCGGGCGAATCCTCGAGGATCGCGACGTTCGAGTTCGTCGAGGTAACGCTCGCGGGTACGCGCGAGGTGCAGCGCGTCCGGAGTCGGTGTCGATGGATCATGTTGCAGCGCCGCATAACTCACGCGCCAACATCGGCACAGAGCTTCGTTCGACAGGTCGCTGCAGTCCGGTAGCGGAAGAAGCGGCACCTCGACGGCGCTGGTGTGGATCAGAGGGCTTGTCGGCGAGCACGGGGGTGACTGGGTGAACTTGACCCTGCCGTGACAATAGCGGGACACCGGGGGAGAGGTGAGGGTCATCAGCAGTATCAGCGGTAAGGCAGCAGCGCCGGAGAGCGCGATCAATCCGATGACACCGGCCACGACTGCCGCCCACGTAGCGCCGTCTCGTAGCGCAATCGCCAGGAGGGTTCGCGGTGGTGGGGTAGCGCGAAGTGTGATCGGTCGCAACCAGGGTGAACCCGCTCCGATCAATACTGCGGCAATCATCGCCGATATCAGTACGTCGGCAGAGACGGTGAGGAATGCGACGATCCCCCCTGACGCGGTAAGGACCGCTGCGGCGACCCACCAGATGATGCGATAGATGCTCATGGGATGTAATCCCTTGCCGTGAGGAAGTGTCCAACTGTTCCTGTCTCGGTGCGGTCCGCGAAACGGCGAATAGGTGCGAGTACACCGGCGGTCCCACAACGAGCGGGGGAGGGGAATGCGACTGCGCGACAGCAACATCGATGTACACGATCCTGTGTGTCATTGCTGCTCCAGTTGTGCCAGGCACGTATGTGGGGTGTCCCAGGGGGTGAGCGTGCTCTCGATCTGGCGTGCGCCGAGTCGTGTAAGGACCCCGCGTATCAAGCCCAGGTGCAAGGAGCAGACAACGCCGGGGTTTTGTCGGGCGACGCTTTCGAACGGGCAGGCGTGCAATCGGATCCGCGTCGGTGATGTCGAGGTTTCGAGTTCCGGATCGAACCCCATCTCCGCGAACAAGGTGGTGACGACGAGCGCTGCTTCTTCTGTCGGCCGGCCGGTTCCGGAGGTTGCGCCGAGTTCGTCGCTCGCCCACTGTCTGCCCGCAGCCTCGGCGAGGTTCTCCGGGGTGCCGTCGCTCTGGCGTGCGAAGTGGGCCGCCAGAACGTGAGCCAACTTTTCGTATCCGGAGGTGGCGCCGACTCCTGACCCGAGTGCATTCTGTGCCCGGTAGAGCTGGCGTGGACGCCCACGGGTGACGTTGTGTTCGGTCTCCTTCGCGATCAGACCGACCTCGATCAGTGCGTTCAAGTGGAACCGAACTGTGGTCACATGCAGATCGCACAAATCGGCCAGTTCGGCGGCGGTCATCGATTCCGCGCCGGCTCGCAGGGCGTCCAGCAGTTGGACTCGGCGCCGTGACGCCAGTACTGCATGAGTACCGGCGCGTGCCGACCCTGTTCCTTTTCGTATCGCCATACTGTAAGACTTTAGAGGAAAGATGTCCTCGAAAATAGGCAGTGTCCTGGAGGCCGCTCATGACGTACGTGATCGCTGCACCATGTATCGACGTGATGGACCGAGGATGTGTCGAGGAATGTCCGGTGGACTGCATCTACGAAGGGGCACGGTCGCTCTACATCCACCCGGACGAATGCATCGACTGCGGAGCGTGCGAACCGGTCTGCCCGGTCGAGGCCATCTCGTACGAATCCGACGTGCCCGCCCGCTGGGAAGATTTCATCGACGACAACGCTCACTTCTTTCATCGTCTACTACCCGGAGCGGCCGAGGTGGTGGGATCTCCGGGTGGGGCCGCGAAGCGTGGTCGCGTCGGCGTCGATACGGAGTTGGTAGGCGGGTATCCGCACCCGGGCGATCCGGATGGCGGACCGCCGTTCGGCGAGCAGTGAGGGTGGCCCATGACTCCCGTTGTGACAGAACTCCTTCCTTCGCGGCCCTACCCGAAACGCCGGGGGTTCAAGGGCACGTTCCTCTATTCCGCTGCCACCACGACCGATCCAAAAAAGCTGGGCGTGATGTATCTGGTCACCTCGTTCGCCTTCTTCATGTTGGGCGGATTGATGGCCCTGCTGATCCGGACCGAACTTGCCGTCCCCGGTCTTCAGTTTCTCTCGAACGAGCAGTACAACCAGCTCTTCACCATGCACGGCACGATCATGTTGCTGCTGTATGCGACTCCGATCGTCTTCGGCTTCGCGAACTACATACTTCCCCTGCAAATCGGTGCACCGGATGTCGCGTTCCCGCGACTGAACGCGCTCAGCTACTGGCTGTACCTGTTCGGTGCGCTCATCACCGTATCCGGATTCCTCACCCCGGGCGGAGCCGCGGACTTCGGATGGACGGGATATACCCCGCTGACCAGTGCACTGCATTCACCAGGTGTCGGCGGAGATCTGTGGATCATGGGACTCGCACTGGCCGGCGTCGGGACCATCTTGGGCGGGGTCAACATGATCACCACCGTGATCTGTTTGCGAGCACCCGGGATGACGATGTTCCGGATGCCCATCTTCACGTGGAATGTCTTCATCACCATGATCCTGGTGTTGTTGGCTTTTCCTATTCTCACCGCAGCGCTGATGGGTCTGCTCGTGGACCGACACTTGGGCGGGCATCTCTTCGATCCCGCCACCGGTGGTGCGATCCTGTGGCAACATCTGTTCTGGTTCTTCGGGCATCCCGAGGTGTACATCGTGGCCATACCGTTCTTCGGGATCGTCTCGGAGATCTTTCCCGTCTTCTCCCGCAAGCCGATCTTCGGCTATGCCGGACTCGTCTACGCGACGATCGCCATCTCTGCGCTGTCGGCGGCAGTGTGGGCACATCACATGTTTGCCACGGGAGCCGTTCTGCTGCCGTTCTTTTCGATGATGAGTTTTCTCATTGCCATACCCACCGGGGTCAAATTCTTCAACTGGATCGGAACGATGTGGAAAGGACAACTGACCTTCGAGTCGCCGATGATGTTCTCGCTCGGATTTCTGATCACTTTCCTCTTTGGCGGTCTGTCGGGGGTGATACTGGCGAGCCCGCCCCTCGACTTCCACGTCACCGATTCGTATTTCCTCGTCGCGCACTTCCACTACGTTCTCTTCGGGACCATCGTCTTCGCCACATACGCCGGGATCTATTTCTGGTTCCCGAAGATCACCGGACGATTCATGAACGAACGACTCGGTAGGTGGCATTTCTGGACGACTTTCGTCGGTTTTCATACAACCTTTCTGGTTCAACATTGGCTCGGCGCCGAAGGCATGCCGCGGCGGTATGCCGACTACTTACCCTCGGACGGATTCACCACGCTTAACTCGATCTCGACGATCGGTTCGTTTGTTCTCGGAGCGTCACTGCTGCCGTTCGTGTGGAACGTGTTCACCTCGTACCGCTACGGAGAGGTCGTGACGGTCGACGATCCGTGGGGTTACGGAAATTCGCTCGAATGGGCAACAAGTTGTCCGCCGCCGCGGCACAACTTCACCGAACTGCCTCGGATCCGCTCCGAGCGTCCCGCGTTCGAACTGCATTACCCGCACATGGTCGAACGAATGAGGACCGAAGAACATGCAGCTAGAAGGAAGATTTCCACAGCCGTAGTGGAAGGACCGAACTCGATCCCGTCCAGTGAGGTCGATGGCCTATGACCGAAGCGGCACGCTACGCGCAATTAATCTTGCCGGTCTTTTGGCTCGGGATGGTCGCTGCGATTTCCTTCCTGGAAGCACCGATCAAGTTTCGCGCTCCCGGAGTGAGCCTGGCCATCGGGCTCGGGATCGGCCGCAAGGTTTTCACCGCGCTGAACGCGGTGGAGTTGGTTCTGGCACTGATATTGCTGGCATCTTGCGCGGTCGCGAAACCTGCCGTCCCCGCGTTGACGTTCGTTGTACTAGCCGTGTCGGTGCTCGTTGTTCAGGTTGCGGCGATCCGACCACGGCTGAGTGAACGGTCAGACCGAATCCTTGCCGGAGAAGTCTTACCTCGTTCGAGGACACACGTGGTGTACATCGCTTTCGAGTTGGTGAAGGTCGTGTTGTTGATCAGTGCGATCATCTCCCTGTTCCAGGTGTTGACCGCATGTCTTCACTGACACCCGGACCACTTCCACGAAAGGTTCCCGATGAACGAATGCATTTTTCACATAGCCCTTGCTGATGACTGGGAAGGCGCTCAACGATTCGGAGAATATGAAGGATCAACCCGCGCAAAGACTCTCGATCAGGTTGGCTTCGTCCACGCTGCCACTGCAGGGGATCTCGAGAATGTTCTCGCGACAGTGTACGGAGACCTCCGACTTCCACTGGTAGTGGTAGTTGTCGATCAGGATGCTCTCCTTGCAGCGGGGGTCTCGATCAGGTGGGACGAGCGCAACCCATCACCTCCTGGTGCAGACACACGGGTTCCCCGGATCCTCGGAGCAATACCGTTGGATCCGGACATCGTCCTCGATGTTCTCCCGATCGACGAAGTCGGCGGGGAATGGGTCGTTCCCGACATGTCCGCATATACGCTCCGAGATACGACGCGGTAGCCGACAAAACTCAGGTAAGCCGACTTTCCGACCAATAGTGATGAGCAGGGTCAGGTCCTCGAACAATTTTTGCACGCCAGTTACCTAGCCGGTGTCACCTACAGCGTTTGGATGTAACCGATGGTTGACTCCACCGATCCGTCTACAGCGCCGAGAGCGGACCCCGATGCCGTGCGGACTCCTACTGTGGCGCAAAGCTTCCGCACGCAATTGATCCCAGGCGCGGACGTCGTCGACCCTGTCACCTGGGCGGGTTCGGTGCCATATGCCACCGGCATCACACCTCGTATGCGCATCGGCCACAGCAAGCGGTTCAACCTGCTCTGGCTGCTCCCTATCGGATTCGTCGTCCTGATCGCGACAATGGCTGCGGCACAGCACTTGCGTGGGTTGTCGTCGGTGCAGGTGTTCATCGAACAGCACCTCGGAGTCGGCGAGGTCCGCCCAGGGGAAACGTCTGCCCTTCCTGCATGGTTGGGTGCGCAACACTTTCTCAATCTGTTTCTGATGGTCTTCATCATCCGGTCGGGCATACAGGTTCTCACCGACCACCCTCGGCTGTACTGGACCCGGCACAGCACTCCTGGCCGGGAGTGGTTTCATATCTAAAAGCCTGTTCCTGCCGATCCCTTGCGGACAGCGCGCGACGGACCGAACCGTGCAACATGGGGCCGATGCCTACACGTGCGATCTCAAGCTCGACTGTTGATAAGTCGCTCGACGCAAAAGTGTACGACGGTCTTCGGCGGCAGACCGATTCCAGATCGAGTCCCCACAGCCGTTACACCGTCGACAGTTGCCGTTTGGGTGCGATGTAGGTGAGCGAACCGTGGATAGCTTGGGGTTAGCGATAATCCGGATTGAACTGTTACGGTGAGTTACTTGAAAGTTGTTCGTTCTTCATGAGGTCGGGGCCGAATGGAGCTCCACCAGCAATGAAACTATGTAGCACAGTGCTTTTCCGGAACGAAAGTCCCTGTACATTATTTGTCCGTCGTTGCGTTCGACGCATCGAGCTGTCTCACCGAGATCCGATCGATGCTTGCGGGATCATTGCAGTGCCATTCCGTACGGCCGCAATCAGCGTTAAGACGGTGACGCCATGACGAGCAGATGTCGGCGCGAAGCCGCATTGCTCGCCGTGTTTCTGGCACAATTCGAACCCGTAGCCGGGGGACAGAAACCGACCGTCACTCGCCTCACCGCCCGTGAGATCGACCAATGGCGAGAGGACTACGAGCAAGCGCTGCAATGGTCAGCTGCAACGAGTTTCAGCACGAACGACGTCGCCAACCTCAAGGAAATGCGTCGACGGTACGGATTTACCTCCGTCCTCTGAGAGTGCACTACGGGACGATGTGCTCGACTCGACCTTTCGGCAACAAACCAATATTGCACGGTCGGTGCCGCTTCACAGCGTTCTCGACCATGTCGACGTGGTGCGTTGGGCCTTCGTTTGAGATCCCCCTCACATAAATAGTCATCTCAGATGCGAATTATGTAGGTTCAGATCATGCAACTGACGCAGTTCACCG
>NZ_MUZB01000037.1:0-9036 GCF_002076325.1 Rhodococcus sp. 66b | reverse complement strand
GCGACGCCGTGGAGTTCCGCGAGGTCGAGGAGAGGTTCCATGTCGGCGGCGACTCCGCCGTAATGCATGACCAGTACTGCTTTCGTTCGTTCCGTGATTGCCGCTGCGACGCAGTCGGGATCGATATTGCCGGTACTCGGATCGATGTCGACGAAAACAACAATGGCACCGCGCAACGCGACGGCGGTTGCCGCCGAACTGAACGCGAAGCTCGGAACTATTACCTCGTCGCCCGGGCCCAATTCGAGTAGCAGCGCACCCAATTCGAGTGCGTGCGTGCACGAGGTCGTCAGCAGAGCATGCGTGGATCCGGTGATCGCTTTGAGCGCTGCAGTCGCGGACTTGGTGAAACGTCCGTCACCGTGAATGTGATCGGACTCCAGAACCGTTGCCAGATTCGACAATTCGTTCGATGCCCGATAGGGGCGGGAGAAGATGATGCGATCAGTGCTCACAACAACCTACCAAGGAAAGGATACGATCGCGCGGAAAGCCATGCATCCCAGCCGAAGCCTTCGGCGTGTTGAGTGAGCTAGAAATGAACGACTCCGACCACTTGCTGGACGATTCGCAACATTTCCACCGGCAGGGTGAACAACGGTTTGACAACAACAGCCTGAAAAACTTCTGTGCTCGACACGCGAGACTCCTTGTCCGGGTACCACTACTGGCGCCCATTCGATTGCAATTATTGATCCTCCCGGGGGGAGGAATGGGGAATTCGTCACGCATCCGACAAACAGTCAAGTGCTCAACAAGGTCAACATGATCACCGACGCGTTCAGGAGTTCCGCCCCAGATAATGGTACTGCTCACTTACCCCTGTCTATCCCTTCCTTCTCGTTGACCACGAATTTCTCGCATACATGCCGGGCCCTGTGAACATGAGCGCCGCGCCTCGCCTCCGAGCACGCAAACACGCGGTTCACGCGCTTTCGGTCACCGCTAGCCGAAAGCTCTCCCGAAGTAACCGACAACGTGAAACCATTGCGCTGGCGGGATCTCAAGCCGATCGTGGCACAACACGGCCGACTCCGATCACACTGTCGGAACCGCTACTCTCCAACTCGCGCAGAAGCTCCCGAACCTCGCTCAACCGGTAGCGCCGATGCCCGCCCGACGTCGTCATCGTGCCGATCTTGCCGGCGCGTGCCCATCGCACGACAGTGCCCGAATTGACACCGAACATCGCCGCAACCTGGCCGGACGTCAGCCTCTGCTCGACAATGGGCCTCTCAAATGACTCCATGACTCTCAGCTTCCTGACAACAGTCTCCGGCGTGCAAAAAATGGGATACCTGGCGTGCACCTCGTGCGAGTCAGGCTCACCCGCTTGGCAGTTCGGCTCGTCGACCATGCGCGGGCAGTGGTCGAATCCGTTCGGCATTGAGTTCTCTGCTCGGCCAGGCCCGCACCACCCTGCATTTGTTCACCGAAGCCCGCTCGCAGCAACAGCCCTCATCAGCACATCGGTGGGAATGTGGTGGCCGGACGGCTGTCAGTCGCATGGCTCGCGAGGTCAGCCGGGATAAACGCCGGCCACTAGTGCTCCCTTGAGCGTGGTCGAATCGATCTCGGTGAAGGTATCAGTGTCGTAGGCGGTCAAGACCGTGTCGAGATTCAACGGCGCCGCCGCGTACGCGTTCAACAATCCGTATGCGTCGACGGCGTCATGGAGGAAAGGAAGTTCGGGTACATTGCCCAAAACTCCTGAGGTCCCGTCAACGGAACTGACGTAAGTCTTGTCGCCCTCCGCCGAGAACCCCACGTACACGGGCGTGTTCTCGGTTGGGATCGTCCGGTTCGGCTCTCCCGTCTCGGTGTCGATGACGATGATTTCTTTGCCGAAGTAGTTGCACAGCCACAGTTCTTTCCCGTCCGGACTCAATGTCGCCGAGAGGGGGCCGTCGGTCAGCTCCATCGGCAGCACCTTTCTCACGGTCCAGCTCCGTGCGTCGATGGTGGTCAAGCCAGAGAAGAAGTTGACTGCATAGATGGTGTTGCCGTCGGCGCTGACTGCCCCCCAACCTGGCACAAACCCACCCAAAAACAGTGGCGGCGCCAACGGTGCCCCGGTGACGGCGTCGTACTTCGTGATGGTTCCTGCGGTGGAGAACGCGTACATCGTCGAATCGTCGGGAGACAACTCGAGGTGCGCCGGCGCAGGCGGCAACGCGATGGGCAACGTCCGCACGATCTGCAGCGACTGGGTGTCGATCACGTGCACTACCGATGCCCCGGTCGGTACGAACAGGTATCGCCCGTCGTGCGAGAGAATCGAGACGGCGTATGCCGGTCCGAGAGTTGGGATGCGGCTGATCACCGATTCCGTTTTCATGTCGATCACCGACACGTTCCAACTCAACGGCCCGAAGTTTCCCACGAACATTCTGGACTGATCCGGCAACATCTTGATCACCAGCGGGTGATCACCGACGGAAGGGATCTCCTTGACCTTGTCGAGGGTGTCCGGATCGAACCCGACTACCGAATTCGCGCCGTAGTTCGGCATCCAGATCAGTCCGTCCGGACCGCTCGTGCTTCCTGATATCGACGGGTTGGCTTGTGCGGCAACAGGAAAAGTCAGGATTGCACCGACCGTCACGGCGGCCGCCAACAGACGGGTCACCGTCGATCGTTGGGTCTTCTTCGATGGCATGGGGTGTCGTTTCTATGGGTAGTGCGGATTGGTGTGCGTGATCCGGCGTGGGGGCGTGCCGATCACGGAGTTTCGCAAGCGAGATCTGCGGAATTTCGGGGTTCAGTCAAGGTGCGGCACCCACGCTGGAATGCCGGGGCCGGGGGCAGTGGCGGTGGTGTCGAGGATGTGATCAGTGTCCGGATCGAACGTGATCAGCGTGCCGGGGCCGAGGAAACCAATCGTGATCAGATTCATGAACGTGATTGCCTCGCCAATCGGGCCGGGAACATTACGGGACGTCGGGCCCGAATCGGAGATGTATCCACGTGACCCATCGGCACTGAACGTCAGTCCGATCACATCCCCGGTTGTGGGAATGACGCCGAGGAGTTTGTCGTCGGTGGTGTCGAAGACCATCACACCGTTCTTACCGAAACGTGTCACGTACAGCTTTCGCCCGTCAGGGGAAATTTCGGACGTGAAGGCGCCCGGGTTCATCAACCCTCCGACTCCGTTCTCCTCGCTCGCTATCGTTTTTGTCAACTCCCATTTCTCGACGTCGATGACGCCGATCGAATTGACCGTGTCCGTATACAGTTTCTTCCCGTCCTGGGTGAAGCTGTACCAGAACGTTGCCAGTCCGCCCGCCCAGATCGGCGGCTTGACCGTCGCTCCGGTGACGGGATCGTAGGCACCGATCAACCCGCTCACGAACCCGACGTACATCAGCCCGTCGGGACCTGCCATAGCGCCTGCCGGAATATCATCGAAACGCAACCGCCGGACAATCGTATCGGTGGCGACGTCGAGAACCTCTACCACAAATCCCATCTCGGGAATGTAGATCTCTTTCCCGTCGCCAGATGTGAAGATTCCCAACGGGACCGACTCGACCGGCATGGTGACTGTGGTGTCGTTCGTGCGATCGATGATCGATATCGACGGTGACAACAATCCGAAATTGTCGGTGTAGATCTTGCTGCCGTCCGGCGTCTTCGCCAAGACAGCCGGATGTGACGGTCCTACAGGAACATCCAGCGGAATTCGCTCTGTGATGGTGTTCGTCGCCGTGTCCATGACCGCGACCGTGTCATTGTCGACCTCCGGAATGAACAGTTCGCCTTCCGGGCCGCCGACATACGGTTCGTCGAGCGCAGGAGAGGAACTCGTATCGAGCGAACCTTGCGCTGTCGCAGTCGAAGGCGTCGCCACCACGAGTGCAACGGCAACACTGACAACTGCAGCGCACGTGAAACGACGGGACACTACCGGCATGTCATACATCCTCAAAGTTGGATCGAGAAACGAACTCAGACATTGGTGCTGGACGGGATATTGCTGGGCAACAGGTACTCGTACGGTTGCCATCGGGACTGATTTCGTCGATGGATCTCGGCCTCGATATCCTGAAGCGAACTTCGGAAGCGTTGCAACGGACCGTCTTTGTCTGCGACCCGCGGATCGCCGAAGGACGGCGGAAATGGGAAAATATTCGTCCGGTAGTCACCCAGCGGCCGATAATAGAGCGTTCCCAGAGTGTTGAGAAAATAGAACTGCGCCAACGAGGTCAGTAAGTTGGGCAGCATCTTGATCCAGTCCGCTTCGGTGTGGCCCTCGACGGTTGCCGGCGGTGGAGTCGACATCATCCCGGCAGAGGCAGGGGCGTACGTCATCAGATGGGCCTGTGGGTAGTTCACCGACGCGTGATACGCGCTCGCGGTGTAGATGGCCATGGTGATGACCTCGATCAACTGATCGACGGACGTGACCGGCCGAAACCCGTTTATTTTGCCTATCGAGGAGACTTCATGCACCCACGCTGTCAACTCCGTGTCTCCGAGGACGTCGCTGTCGGATTCGTAATAGATCCGAACGTAGTCCTCGACCCAGTCCTCGATGGCACTCCACACCAATAGGGCGTCATCACGATAGGGGAACTCGGACAACACGTTGGCATCGTCGACGCCGCGACGCGCGAAATCACGATGCGGCATACGCTCGTAGAAATGCCAGTCGAGCCGGTCCTGCCCGACAGAATCCAAGATGTCGGGAAGCGGAGCTGCGAGGATCATGTCGGCGAAAAGATTCGGGGGCAAGATGATGGTCGCTGCCAGGAAGTTGACGAAAAGGTCGCCCTCGTAGTGTGGTTTGAGAAGAACTGACAACGGGTGATTCGGTGCCAGCGTCCGGTTCGTCGCGAGTGCGAATGCTTCCGAGACCAAATGGGCACGACCGAGATGAGCAAACATCTCGTGATGGTTGAAGTCGGCGGTCTGCACCACCGTCTTCGCCATCTGCCAGCCCCAATAGTGTTTCTGGTCATCAGGTGAGGGACGTACGAACATCGCAGCCGTTGCCGGATCCTGACCACATTGAATGGCTACCGGTTGCAGTTTGGTGCCACCGGGCGCGATAGCGAAGACCGCTACGGGTGCCGAGTTGTATCCGTCGCCGGTCAGGATCTTGTAGGTGGCATGCTCCGGCGCCAGTTTCCCCAACTCGGCGTAGTCCGTGATGAACAATCTTCCGGCGCCGATCGCCGCGTCGAGAGAATCATCTGCGCCCAACCCTTCTCTGTACTGCTCGTCGCTGAGAGGGAACTTGTCCGGCAACATGCCCTCGACACGCTCGATGACATTCGTGTTCGCACCGGCGATCCGCAAGTACGCGAAGAAATTGTCGTCATGCAGATTCTCCGCGGCACCCGGTATCGGCATCGTCTGCCAGATGGCGTTGTACCTCGCCAAACCGTCGGGCGTGCCGAAACTGCCGATGCTCTGATTCGTCTTGAGCAATGCCTGCACATTGGTCCGCAGGTTTCCCAACAGGATGAGAATCTGTTGAAACAGATCCATCGCCTCGGATTGAAGCATCGTCGCTTGAGCGGCTTCTTCCGCAGTCGCCGTCACGTACGCGTCCGAGGTGCGGTCCCCCAGCATGTTGTATTTGCCGTTGCCCAGCGAGGTGAACCTCGCGTTCAACTCCGCCGACCGTTGTTGCTTCGCCCGCAGGTCGTTTTGAGTATCGGCCAATGTTCCTGTCGCACCGGCGTTGAACTGAGGGATAATCGAGGCGACCAAGTTCACTGCCCATTCGAGCACGGTATCGATGCCCTCGATCAGCCACTCGATGGTCGGCAGAGAGTCCAGCGGAACGAAATACGCCGCGGGGATTCCCGTCAGAAAGGGCAGATCCTCCGTCCAGGTATAAGCCGATTGAGCCTGAACGAGCGCAGCCTGACGCGCCCACGGAATGGGGTCGAACTGCGGCAGCAACGGCACCGGGAACCCGGGCGGCGCCGGCGTCGCCCCGGCTGTTCCCGTCAAGCCCAACGACGCCGCAGGGATGAGCGCTGACAAGCCCAGCAGGCGCCGACGATTCAAACTTCGTTGCTGCATACGACAAACTCCTAGCCGATCCACACACTGATGTTGTCCACACACACGTTCACGAACCGCACAAAAGGGACACTTGGGATGAATTACTCTGTGCCCCATGAATAATGGAGACACCTACATTTCGAGCTTGATCATAATTTCGTTACAGTGACAGTAGACATGACGGTGCCACGGACGAGTAGCCACAAATTCAACCGACCCTCGAAACGACTTCGCCGTACAGTGATCAAAGAACGCGGCGCTATCGGCTTGAGGTATTCGATCACTGCACGATGCGGCGCCAATTTGATGTCCGGATGATCGATTAACTCGTCCTCGACAACGGCCCAGTAGGCGCTGTTATTCACATGACTGAATGGGTCAAAGTCTGTGGCACGCAAGACATGTACTCGGTCACTGAACACGTCGTCGGAATTTTTGTCCGGGGGAACTTTTTCGTTCAGCGACACCCACTGCACGCGTCGTTCGGACGTCCCCGCAGAGAGGTGCCGGAAACCCTCATCACTGATCCTCGCAGGAAGCCCTGAAGCATTAACATTGATCCAGAAAGACTCCGTCTCGATTACTCCGGCTTGACGGAACTTAGGGTTGAAGGAGTTGACATCAGGTGCCTCCTCGATCCGCACACGCATGTTTGCCCACCGCGTCGACAGTCCCGAGCACCACCGCTCTAGGTAAACCGTTCCCGGCCACGACATCGGTTTCAGCACATCGATAATTGTGCGGCGCACAATCCAGTACGGATCGGTCGATCCAAAACTCGAAGCCGCAAGGTCGTCAGTGGCGATATCCTGTAGGTACCGTGCCACACTGTCGAGTCGCAATCTTAAATCCGGGGACACATCACCGCCACGAACCCGGTACTCCGCTCCAAAGGATGGAGTCTCCGAGGTTTTGTCGGCCAGTGCAATTGCTGAATCGTTAGCAGCACGCGAATGACCTCCCGTACTTGGCATCTCGCGTTTACCCCCTCTCGCCATGCGGAAGCGCCATTAGCTGGGTGACGTCACCCAAGCCTGTTTCCTGCCCTCCGGCCAAGCCTTCTTTACGCGGCAGCCTTCCAGCAACATATAGCAATGTTCCAGCTACCGCAATGCTGCTCGGCCCCAACGCCACGATTTCAGTTTCTCACGCCACTGCCCAAATCGAACATTGCCTGCTCTGCCGCACCGATTTGCATCTAGAAAAACAATTCCACAAAAATATTTTGTCGATTCGTAATGATTCCTTGTGAAGGTCCTTTATGGCGCCTAGACGGCAGAGCCGGGCGTCATTTGAGCAGCACGAAATGTCAACTTTCGCTGTCCTGATCGCCTGAAGACAGGGCCACGGGTTAGCCTTATACATGTTATTGAGATGAATGTTTCACACCGAATCTAGTCGAAGGCTCGCATATGGAATCCCCATCAGCAAAGCATGTTTTTTGCACACAGCTCAACGCTCTCTTCTCCTCATCCAAAGTCGGACTCACCAACCTGGATGTAGCAAGGGAGGTTCGTCGGCGGGGATGTCCGTTATCTACTCCCTACCTCTCGCAATTACGCACGGGGGTCCGCACCAACCCGTCCAACCTGGTTGTCGATGCGCTCGCTGACTACTTCAACGTCTCCCCCGATTTTTTCTTCGACCCCCACGGATCTGACCCCGCCAGTTCAAACGGGACTCACGAATCCGAGGTGCTCGGCAAGCTCGCCAGCCCGGGCTTGCGTCGCCTTTTGTCGGCGTGTGTGGGGCTCTCCGACCTGTCGATGGAACTACTGGTAGAGATTTCCGATCATCTCCGACGGCCCCCACAATAATAGTATTGCGCAATTGCGACTGCGGAATCGATCCAATCGTTAGGACCTGCGAAGCACGCTTGCGCGCGTATGAAAATCGAGCAGATTCACCCCTGAGGTTGGGGGATAATTTTAAAATAGATTCCTCAAATTCCCTACCCTCACCACCATCAACATCGATGCATTTGCATAATCTTTCAACGTAGATGGGTCCACATAAATGTGAAACTCAATGGTATTACGGCGAGGCTACCAACCAATTCCCAGCCAGGTGGAAAACTATAGGGGCCGACTGACTTTGCACGATTAGTTAACGAATTCTCGCATGAACGGGCGGTCGCCACGATCCTCAGGTCGTGACAACGAAACCGCAGCAATAGTCATCGATCAGTGAATTCTTCTTGACCGCATCCGTGATCGTTTGGCCTGCACGAATCCGACTGCGGCAGACCTCGTTCTGCCGAGCCGGATTGTCGGATGACGGTGGATCAGAGCGCGAAAGGGTGAGGCATAATGCACTGCGCTGCAATGAGTTTCGAAAAGAAAGTCCGGATCTACCTTAAACGCGGTCACTCGGCCCGATTCTCTCTTTGGCAACAAACGTACGCCGAGGGATCGCCAACCTGCGGCCATTTACGTCGACAACTCAGTCACCTCAACCAGATTTCGTCCGACCCACTTAAACCAAACAGTCACACGTCAAGTACGGCGTGCACCTACGAGGATCGTAGTGGGATGATTGCGCCCAACCGCGACCAAAAAGGCTGCAAGGCAAGGTTTCTGGCCATTCGACCCGGAGATGCAAGGGGGACTGCCCCCACTTCGGTTGACGCGTGGGGGTGATAGCTTCAAGCCGCGTATACAGCCTGGTTGATTGTCTCAAACTCGATCGGCGTGAGTTTCCCGAGGCGCCGTTGCCGGCGTTTGCGATGGTAGGTTTTTCTCGATCCAGGTCACGATCGCCAGCCGCAGCTGTTCTTGAGTTGACCACCGTTGACGGTCGAGGACGTTCTTCTGCAACAGTGAGAAGAAAGACTCCATCGCCGCATTGTCGCCGCACGCCCCGACCCTACCCATGGAACCTTGTAAACCGTTGTCGGACAATGCATGAATGAATTTTCGTGATCGAAATTGGCTACCCCGGATGCTCTCCTGAGAGTCAAGCTGCTTTTCGATGGTGTCGGGTGTTCGGGGTGATGGTCTGCGGTCCAGGGTTGAG
>NZ_MUZB01000036.1:0-10012 GCF_002076325.1 Rhodococcus sp. 66b | reverse complement strand
GCGGAGTACCCGCCGCCGATGACTGTATACGCGGTCTTCGCTCGCTGGGTGCGCGGAGGTGCGTGGCAACGCATCCAGGAACCTTCTGATCGCGGTGGGCGTCACAAAACCGAAACCCAATGTAATGCGTGTATGTCCTTGGCTGGAAGTCGCTCTCTGGCCATCCATCAGTCCAACTTGTTGGTCTCGAGAGCACCGAGCTCACGAACGTGAACGCGGACCCACGATGGTCCGAAAAGAAGCTCCACGCCCCGCGGGGCGTCACCTCTGGGGACGGTCAGCGAGGCCCCTGCGTCCGTGGTCATGAATTTCAATGAAGTCGCGAACCCCCCAGGCCTGAGTCCTAGGCTTTTGGGGTGACGGCATAGCTCGAGGTTCTGACAGCTCACCGAGCCCCCGAAACTGCCCTGCGCCGCGTCATCCGCGAAATCCGGACGAACGAAGACCCAGAGGGCGCAGCGCTGACCCCAACGCCCGGAACTCCCCCGACATCGGCGCAGGCAAGGGACGGCTGCCGAGTATGGCGGGACGGTGATCAGCTCTGCATCGAACACGAGGACGGACGGCTGATCTTCGTCACCAACGGCGATAAAGCGTGGGATTTCACCGCCGACGCGCAACGCCCCCGCACCTGTTCTCCAGGCCATCTCCCCTGTCTAGATGTCAACAAGTTCCTACTACGGCGCAGAACTGCCACCGACAGGACAAGCGACGTCTTCAACCTGCCCACAAGCGAAGTAGACGAAGCCGAATTCGCCGGACGGCGTTCCTGGACAGTCGAACTGACCCCGACTCCCCCCACACTGCACCCGCTACGAATCTGGATCGACATCGAATCCGGCCAAATTCTCGGCTATCACTCACATCGCTGTCTGCGACGAAATCGACGAGGAGTTGTTCGCCTGGGACGGTCGATACCATCGCTTTCGGAAACGGAATGCTCCTGGAACGAGTGCGTGATCTGTCCGGGGTCGAGGTACCGGGGGACCCCTTTTACGCGGGCCGTGAAGCCAAAGCGATCTCGAATGCTCTTGCTGTCGCGGATGACCGCGCCCCCCTGGTTCACTCCCCAGACCTGGGCATACCGGAACCTCGATTCCAATGCCGATTGACCTTGCCGAACTAGCCGACTGGAGTGCGACGATACTGCAGCTCGACGAACCGGAAACAACCCACGAAAGTAATGCCTCACAACGCAATCGACTCCGACCCTTGTCAGGCGATACTTCTGCACGACGCGGCCGAAAAGATCCATCGTCACTCGCAGTCACGTAAAAATCAGGCCCACTCTCCGCGTGGAGAGTGCGCCTGATTTTTGTGTGTGGAACCTCAGGTCAGGAGAGGCTACCGAAGATGTTGCCGAGTGAGCCGGTTCCGGTCTCGGGGTCGGCGTCCTTCTTGGCGAAGTTGGTTGTGCATCCGTTGAGCTTCACTGCTTCGACGAAGACGCTCGAGGCTGCTGAGCCGGTTCCGACGCTGACGCCGTAGTGCTCGACCTTGGCGTCGGGATTAGCTGCGACGATGGCGTCGAGTGAGGTGGGAACGCCCTTGGCTGCGCCGCCGATGGTGCGGGTGCTCCACCAGAGTCCGTCCTGGATGTTCTCGTGATTCACCGCGTCCGTCGTAACGGGTGCGCCATTCTGGCTCGGGACCCACACCAGAGTGGTGAAACCGTTGTCGGCCGGGTTCGTGGTGCCGGTCAGGCGTAGCTGGAACGCGGCGCTGGTGGTGACTGCGCGCTCGGAGAACCCGATCTCCTTCGCTGCAGCGTCGGCGAGCTTGATGCTGCCGGCCGCGTGGTACGAGACGGAGCGATCCGTGACATCGGTGACTTCGAGTTTGAGTGAGCCGTCCTTGTCGAAGACGTTTTCTGCCGAGTAGGAGGCGGTCTGCTCCTTCTCGTCGGTGAACGGGATGCCCCATCCGTTGGCGGTGGTTTCAGTCGACGTCGCGGAACACGTGAAGCCCGCCCCCGGATCTGCGGAGCCGAGCGAACCGGTCGGTGCGGCATGGGCGAAGGCCGGCGCGATCAGCGCGGCTGCGCCGACGAGGGCAGCGATGGTTCCGGTACGACGAGTGTTCTTGGACATGCGATTGACGCCTCTCACAGGGGAAATTTAAGCTTCCGAAAACCGCCGATCAGAATTCCGGCGATGCCCGATCCGAGCAGTACTGCACCGATCAGATCCAGCGAAGAGCGCAGTCGCACAGCTGATTCCGACGTCGAAGCGAAGATCATGCCGCCGAGCAGAACCAAACCGATGACGAAGAACAGAAAATTAGCACAGACCGGACGGTTTGCGTTAGGCCGAATCGGACAAACCTCTTCTACGGGAGGAGTTAGTTCTTTCGGGTTAGTCCTTTAGTTGTAGTGGGCGGGGCGGTTGGACATCATGTGGCCGAGTTCTTCCGACGATCTCCTGCTGATTCCCGCAGCTGCAACGACATAACCCGGGCCGACGCTGCCAGGGCCGACATCGACCCAACGCAATCACGCCCGCGCAGGAGCACCCGAGAACCTTGGGCATTTTTCACACTCGTCGATCCCTACGAAAACAGGAACTCACGTCTCTGCCAGCGCCCTGATACTGCCTACCCCTCCGGCAACGACAGCCCACCATATTTCTTGAATTCACGCATTTGCTCGTTGCACGTTTCACGTAATTCGGGGAGAACACACATTAGGGCATTCGGCGGCCTGCGCCCCGACAAAAACCAGTGAACGAACTGCCTCCGGAATCGCAGAACGTGCTAACACTTCGTTCGGAGAGTTGCCACATCACGACATGGAGCCGAAACTACAACAGAAACTCGTATCACTTTCCGCCGAAGCATAATTCGTTGTTCAGGCGATGCGACATACGGTGGTGAGTCAACCCGACCTCCTACGCTTCAATCCTGCGGAACGGCAGTCGAGCACCGCTGTGGATCACGTATCGCGATACCGGCGGAGGTCCGGGGTCATCACCCGTCATTGACAGGTACGTGCCGTCGGCACGACAGGCAGGAAGTCCACAGTCTGTAGATCCCATGTTGGAAGGGAACGGCACTGCGGGCCCGGTTGAGATCGAAGCCTTGCGGCACTTGATGATTGCCATGCTGTTTCCCGGAAGAGGATCAACGAGCCGATTTCGCCGCCGTATCGGGACGCAACAACGTTCTCTATATCCTGGACTGGACGATTGCTGGCCTATCCGGGGCGAGGGCGGTGCCGGCGGGCGGTACCGCGGTGCCCTCCTTGAGGGAAATGCGTTGCGAAGAGGTGGCCGTCCTCGGCGTAGCGTTCGACGGTGATCCCACAACTCGTGCCCGAGTTCGCTTCCGTGGCTGCTGTGATTGCGTCGTTGTCCGAGTGGAAGTATTCGTCGACGGCCGAACCGTCGGGCATGGTAATTCAGTAGCGATCCATCCCCTCACCATCCGCTGCCGCGATCGAGCAGGCAAGCGTGACGCCCGGCCCGGCCCTACATTCGACTCTCGCCAATGAATTACGGGCGCAGCAATCGTCGGGTCCGAACAGCGAGCCCCCGCGTGGTTGTTCTCCCCGGAACAGTTCGCGGCGTCGAGGTCGGTGAGAGCAACAAAGTGACCACGCCAGTTGCTCAGCTCAGTGGGTCAGCAGGCTCGGCGCTGTCGAGTCGATACGTCGGTCACGCCGAACAGAGTAATCCCGCACTCGACATCGACGTTGGCACATGCGGCACTGACCAGGCGAGACGCGTTCGTAGGCCGTGCACCAGGAGAACCGGCAGCGGTCAAAGGTGGAGGGCCCGAACTGCAGCCTGCGCGATCGGTAACACGTCCTCCTCGAACCACGGGTTCTTCGACAGCCACGGTTGATTGCGCGGAGACGGATGCGGTACAGGGAGATAGCCGAGCGGCAAGTAATCCTCGGCAGCGCGGACGGTATCGGTCAACGACGTTCTGCGATCCCGCCCTAAGTAATAGGCGTGTGCATACTGACCGACCAATACCGTGAGCGCAATGCTCGGCAAGTGATCGTCGAGCCGCGGGTGCCACCGGGCTGCACATTCTCGTTGCGGCGGTTTATCGCCCGAACGTGCTTTGCCGGGATAGCAGAACCCCATCGACGTGAGCGCGACCGTGCCCGGATCGTAGAACTGCGTCGACGTGAGATCCAGCCACCGGCGCAGACGATCCCCCGACGGGTCGTCCCATGCGATACCGGTGGTGTGGACTTTACGTCCGGGTGCCTGGCCGATAATGCGTAACCGAGCGGAGGGACCGGCCTGCACGACGGGCCGCGGACCGTAGGGCAGCTGGTCAGCGCACAGCGTGCACCCTCGGATCTCCGTCAACACATGCGCCAAAGATTCCTGCATGATCAAACACCCCTAAGCCGCGATACGTCGATGACCCGCTCCCCGCCTTCACGCTGGCCTGGCGGCATTCGCGGGATCCCGACAGAAATCTCCAGCCGCCCAGCCGATGGTTTACTGGCGTTCTGGCGCGGTCGTTTCAGGCGAGGCGATCGGCGTCACCGGACTCGGAGCCCGTTGCGGTTTCTCCGACATCACCGACAGTGCCCTGCAGGCGCATCCGGCCGTCCGACAACGCATACGTGACGCCGACGATCGCGCACGTACCCTTGCCCACCTTGTCGGCGATGATCCGCGACCTCTGCATGATCAACGACCCCGTCTCCACCACATGACGACCTTCGAGTTCGTCGACCGTGGACAGACCTTCGTTGCGGCCCATCAGAATCGACGGTGCAACACGCTCGATCACACTACGAATGAAACCATCGGGCACCGCATTCTCGTCCAGAGCGTCCAGCGTTGCCTTCACTGCGCCGCAACCGTCGTGCCCGAGCACGACGATCAGCGGCACGTCGAGGATATCGACGGCGTACTCGATCGAACCGAGAACCGAATCATCGAGCACGTGACCCGCGGTGCGCACGACGAACATGTCGCCCAGACCCTGATCGAAAATGATCTCCGCGGCTACGCGCGAATCTCCGCAACCGAACAACACCGCAGTGGGGTGCTGCCCGTCGACGAGTTTCGCGCGATCGGCAATCCCCTGACTGGGATGAATGGACGCGTCGTTGACAAACCGCTCGTTGCCCTCACGAAGGGACTTCCAAGCAGACACCGGACTCGAACGTGGCATTCATTCATTGTGCACACGACCAGGAACGCCGTGCGCTGGGGGTTGAAACAGGACTTCTCCGCACGTTTCTCGCCTCCCCGCGGCGATGAGCATTTGGAAGCGCGAGTACCTCCCGCACCTGATGATGGAGTGCATGAAACGCATGTATACGGTCGGCCACTCGACACACCCGTTCGACGAATTCGTCGAACTTCTCCGCGCCCACGATGTAGAACAAGTCGTCGACGTCCGCTCCGTCCCCCAATCGCGTCACAACCCCCAGTTCGGACACGATGCCCTCACCGAAGCCCTCCCCAGCCAGGGCATTCGTTATCAATGGATCGAGAGGCTCGGAGGACTGCGCCACACCACGAAAAACTCCATCAACGGCGCCTGGCGCAACACCTCGTTCCGCGGCTACGCCGACTACATGCAAACAGAGCCCTTCCAAGAAGGCATCGACCAATTATGCACCGCCGCAACCGGAGCTGTCACCACGATCATGTGCGCCGAAGCCGTCCCGTGGCGATGCCACCGATCGATGATCGGCGACGCCCTACTCCTACGCGACTACCAGGTCCTCGACATCATGAGCCCCACCTCAGCCAAACCACACACCATGACATCATTCGCGAAAATCGACGGAACACGCATCTGGTACCCACCCGATCCTTCAGAATAGGCCGCTTATGCCCGATGTTCGTTGCCGCGCCGAACCACCACCACTCCTGCCCGGCCGGGGATTGTTAGGGGCGCTCCTCACGCCGCGTTGCTACGCATACTGCAGGGCCCGGAGACCGTCTGCGCGAGCGCAAGTCTTCATCCCTCTGCCTTGACAGGGCAACCGAGCGAAGTCCCGCCCGAACGGAGAATCGGCCGCTGCGGACACCATCCTCCTGGCTGAAACAGAGTATGTGACAACTGCGTCGACTGACTTCACTGTGGGGTGCAACACGGGCCCCCACGCGACTTGCAGGCGTGATCCGCCGATCCGAAAACTTCGTTGCAGGGATGGACGAGGTTCGAACGGATCACCCATCACCGTCCACCGTCCAACTGGCGGTGACGTGACGTCTTCATTCCCCGCTCACCCGTGCCAACCGGATCAGAGCCCCCAGTCACAGTCGGCACCATCACGCGAAGGCTGCCACCCGGCGCCCGCCGATCCAGCACTGCGGTCGTGGTGGAGACGGCCGGAATTGCAGCACAGATTGAGGCGCAGCCGAACAGATCGCTAAAACCAGTTAACGAGCCACGCCCCCACGTCCGTCGACACCGCCTCCACGAGATCTCGGGTCCGTCGACTATTCTGGAGATACCAGGAGGTGAAGTTCCATGACCGAGTTGCAGAAGACCAAACGTCGAGTGAAGACGATCCGGGCTATCCGCAAGAGCACCGAACTCGAGGGCGCCCGCAGCACCGCCGCCACCCGCACGGACCAGCTCGCCTACGCGCGCGGAACGATCACCGCGACTGAGCTCGGCGATCGGGTTCGCCGCCGGTACAACGTCCAGTAACCAGTGCAGCATCCGTGGAATACCGGTGACCTCGAGACGGACTGGCAGGGCTACTTCATCCCCGGCACGGACGTTCTACGTAACCGTGTGGGCGCCGACACGATCGAGGCGCTCAGCGATGCAGAGAACGATCTTGTCGAAGCCCGAATAATCGAACTTCGTGAATCCCCCGGACTCCTCGGGGACCGAACCTATGACCTTACGTTCCTTCAGGCCATCCACCGTCAGCTCTTCCAAGATGTGTACCTCTGGGCCGGCGACGTGCGCACTGTGGGTACAGAGAAGGGCAACCAGTCGTTCTGCCCGCCAGGCAATATTCATCAGGCGATGGATCATGTCGCGTTCGAGATATACGAATGTACACAGCTCGCGACGGTGAGTGAGGTGGGCCTTGCGCGCAAAATCGCATACTTGTACGACTACGCGAACTTTGCGCACCCCTTTCGGGAGGGCAATGGCCGGGCAACTCGCGAGTTCTTCGACCTGCTTCTCTCGGAACGTGGGGCCGGACTCGATTGGCAGAAGACCGACGACGACGAGTTGCACGGTGCGTGCCACACCGCCCGGGCCGAATCCGACAGGAGCGGGCTCATCGAGATGTTCACAAAGATCCTCGACGACGAGCCGGCGTATGAATTCTGACTGTGCTGTACCCGAGCCGATACAGGGGTTGACCCGTCTCACCCACCCCCTTCGCTTTTGAACCCCTAGACAGACCAGAGGCAGCACGGCGGGCGAGCTCGACAGGCGCGTCCGTTCGATCATCTTCGGTGACATCGACTTTCCGTCGGCCCCTGCGGCCCCAGACCGTGAGCTGGTCCCCAAGTGGTCCACACTCAGGTCGGGGCGCCTGCGGTCATCATCTCTGTTCACTGCACCGAAGACAACTATCCCATCGCAAAGACAGTGGTACGCGATGACACGACGCCACAGCGTACGACGAACCTGGATCGTCGCCGGAGGTTGCGTAGTTCTTCGAAACACACCCTGCCCCCGCCGCACCGACCGACGCCGTCTTCTCCGTCCCTGTTGCGGCACAACGATATTAACGTCGATAGTTCGCTGTGCACCGGCGAGAACCACAAATCCGGATCAGGCTCCAGGACCCTCTGACACGGTCCAGACCATCATCCTGACATGAACACAAGCTTCACCTCGTTGAGGAAGGACGCCCTCCCCAATTGTCCACAGCGAGGACCTGCACAGGCCGGACCCCACTGTCACGCGACCGAGAAGCTCTCGAAGAAAGACTGCACCAGGCGATCACCGCAAAGAGAGGACACTCGGACCACGTTCGGTCCTGTGCTGAATAAGTCGGTTGAACCTGTCGAGTGCTCTCTCACGCGGACTCGACAGGTTGCGACGTGCAACGATGCTGACATTACCGCGGGTCAGCGATGCCCGCGTCGATGATGGACCGCTTCTGTTCCATCCCGATCGCCCTCATGCGCGACTCCGTGGGATCGTCGGAGCGAAGGTCCTCGGGTCGGGCACACTAGTCGCGTTGGACCGACCATGCCGACGTCTCCCTTCGCAGATCGAGTACTCGACACGCGGACGGGGAAACGCTGTGTACGCGACAGTGGCGGACGATCTTGCCGCGTTCAGAAGTCGGTTTTGCAGTACGAGCCAGGGTGTCGAGCATGACGGTACTGTGAAGACCTCTGGCCTGCTCGGGAGTTAGGGGACAAAAAATGTGTGCTGCCGCGAAAGTTGCCTCGTCGGTGATGCAAGTAGCCCACTTGGACCGGTCTGTGAGCTACTACTGCGACGTGTTCACCTGCCGTGTCGCCCTTCGCGAACGCGAGGCGGCCCTTCTCCTGACGCCGGACGATTTTCAGATTTACATGTATGTCCAAAAAGACGCATCCCGGCCCAACATCAGCAATATCGGCGTCCGCTACGTCATGTGGTCCGCTGATACCGAAGAAGAATTGGCGCGGATCGGTGCTCGATTACGCGCATACGATGCCTCTACCTTCACCCAGGTAGTCGGTGGCGTGACTTTCGTCGATGGCTGCGACCCTGACGGTATACGTGTCATCGTCGCTTACCCAAGCCCAGAACAGTTACCCCGAGAGCTGATCGCACCACGATTCCACGGATAACGTGCCCGTCGACCACAAGCAGTGGTCCGGTCAGTCCTCGCTGCCGGAGCGGTCGCCGATCCACGCGAGGAGATCTGGATCGGACGAGGTCAGCCGGTCCACTTCCTCGCCGTCGTCGCAGCGTCGTAGTGACACCGTGATCGAGGTGGGGGTTCTGTGCAGAACCCGCCACATCGCTCCGGAACCGGACCACCGCGAAAGAGTTTCCACCGGTTGCTCTTCCGTCATGTCGGCTCCGCTCAGGTGTTGGCCCAGCTGTCGGGCCCGAAGACCTCGTAGTGGATATTCTGCGCCGGGACGTCCCGTTCGAGCAACGATGCGCGCATCGCCAACATGAACGGCATCGGCCCGCAGAGGAAGGCTTGGGTATCGGGCTCCACTGCAATGTCTTGCAAATCCGCCCGTCCTTCGTGAACCGATCCGAACGCCACGTGCGTGCCGAGATCCTCGTACCAACGATGCAAAGTTGCGGCGGGAATCTTGTCGACAAGTGTGCTGAGTTCTGCTCGGTGCGCATGATCGGCGATGGATCGATCCGCATGAATGACAGAGACCGAACGCTGAGCGGCGGTGTTCACGAGATGATTGAGCATCCCGATCATCGGTGTGCAACCGATGCCGGCCGACGCGAGTAGGAGAGGTGAGTTGTCATCCGGCATGGTGAGATCACCGAAAGGCGTGGTGACGGAGAGTTCCTGACCTTCGAATACGTTGTTGTAGAGGAAGTTCGACACTTCGCCATCAGGAGTGCCGGAGATTCGCTTGACGCTGATCCGCCAGTCTGCGCTGCTCGGTATCGAACACAGGCTGTATTGACGGATCTGGCGAGCGCCGTCGGTCAGCGTAACCCCGACCGAAAGATACTGTCCGGGAGCGAAGGTGGGGAGTGCACTGCCGTCGAGCGACGTGAGCGTCAGTGAGACAGTATCGGCGGACTGAAGAACTCGTTCACTGATCCTGACCGTGCGCCAGACGTCACCGGCGTCCACGCCGGCGAGTTGGTAGAGGCCACGCTCCATCGTGATGAGGGTTTCCGCCATCAGCCAGTAGACTTCGTCCCAGGCTGCTGCGACGTCGGGAGTGACTGCATCGCCGAGTATTTCGACGATCGCGGCAAAGAGGTGTTCGTGCACGATTGCGTACTGGTCGGGTGTGATTCCCAGCGACGCATGCTTGTGGGCGATACGTGAAAGTATGAGATCGACCTTGGCGCTGTCCGGCTCGAGCTGAAGCGTCGCGAATGCCGCGATGGCGCCGGCGAGAGCCTT
>NZ_MUZB01000035.1:0-12426 GCF_002076325.1 Rhodococcus sp. 66b | reverse complement strand
ATCCGTAAGCGCCACAACATCAACCACCGCACCCGACGCCGGCACCACATACCCAACCAAGCTGTCACCCGACTTGGAGTCAGAGTGCATCACGACGACGGCGTCGTTGACGTTCTCATGTGTGAGCAGGGCTGATTCGATCTCACCCAGTTCGATCCGCTGACCACGCAACTTCACCTGGAAATCGCTACGGCCGATGTACTCCAGCTCCCCCGATTTGGTCCGTCGAACCAAATCTCCGGTGCGGTACAACCTGGCGCCGGCTGATCCGAATGGATCGGCGACAAATCGCAGCGCCGTCATAGCAGGCTCACCGTGATATGCACGAGCCACCTGCGGTCCACCTAAATACAGTTCACCGGCCACACCCACCGGCACTGGCGCCAACCGGCCGTCAAGCACAACAGTGGACGTGTTAGCGACGGGCGAACCGATCGGGACGACCACCGCCTCAGGAGTCGCCTCCCAAGCTGTTACCACCTCGACCTCGGCAGGCCCGTACCAGTTGTGCAGGCTCGCCGACGCGTACCCGCTGAATCGGCGTACGGTGTCGGCGCTCAACGCCTCTCCTGCGACAAAGACGCGACGCACCGACTCCGGCAGCGGCGCGGGCACCGCGGACATGAATGCGTTCAACATCGACGGAACGAAATGCACCGTCGTGACCCGCTCTTGCGCAATGGTTTTCGCAAGATAATCTGCGTCCCGGTGTCCGTCGGGAACCGCGATGACCAGTTTCGCTCCAGTTTGGAGAGTCCAGAACAATTCCCAGACCGAAATGTCGAAGGTGATCGGCGTTTTGTGCAGTACCACATCCGAGCGATCAAGCCTGTAGGTCGCCTGAGCCCACACCAACTGGTTCACCGTTGCGCTGTGTGTAATCGCAACGCCCTTGGGGCGACCTGTCGAACCTGAAGTGAAGATCAGATACGCCGTGTTTTCCGATCGCAAAGGCGAATTGCGTTCAGAGTCGGCTATCCGGCGAGATGGGAACCCGTCCAAGTTCAGAGCCTCGACAGTCACCATCCGTCGACCCGTCGACGCGAACTGATCGCGAGCGGTAGTCAGAATCAGTACCGGATCCGCCGCCTCGACGACGTACTCGGTGCGTTCTGCTGGATGATCTGGATCGATAGGAACGTAGGCGCCCCCAGCCTTCAGAACGGCGTAGATCGCAACCACGAGTTCAATGCTCCGACGCATCGCCACACCGACCAACTGCTCAGGTCCGACTCCTTCGGAAATGAGGTGACGCGCGAGTTGATTGACCTTGGCATCGAACTCCGCATACGTAAGTTCAATTCCGTCCATGGCCAACGCGACAGAGTTAGGCGTCCGCGCAACCTGCTCGTCGAACAACGAGACCAGCGTTGCATTGTCCGAGCACAAAGAACCGGCCGAAACAGCTTGTGCCAGTACCTGTTCACTCTCGCTCTGTGAGAGTACGGGAATATCACCCACCAGTACGTCCGGAGTTGCGGACACTGTGTTCAGAATTCGCAACAGACGATCGACGAATTCCAACACCGTTGATTCGTCGAACAGGTCGGTTGCGTAGTTGAACGACCCGTGCATCCCCGAGGGTTCTCCCGACTCGCTGATGACCTCGGACAGAGTGATCTGAAGGTCGTATTTCGCCGTTCCCGAGTCCGCTTCGATCCCGGAAATCGTGAGTTCTGGCAACACGAACTGCGTTTGCGCAAAGTTCTGGAACACCAACAAAACCTGGAACAGCGGTGAATGCGCAGTAGAACGCACGGGGTCGATCTCATCCACCAACCACTCGAACGGCACATCCGCATTGGCAAACGCCGATAGATCGATTTCACGCACCTGCTCCAGGAACGAACCGAATCCTTCCGACGCTTCGACGTTCGTGCGTAAGACCAGCGTGTTGACGAACATACCAATCAGATCGTCGAGTTCGGCCTCGCCGCGTCCTGCGACAGGAGTACCAAGGACCACGTCCGGAGAACTGCTCAGTCTGGACATCAAAACAGCCACCGCCGCGTGAATGACCATGAAGACAGTCACGTTGTGGCCCTCTGCGAGCCTCGACAAGCCTGAATGAAGGCGTGCATCGACCGTGAAATCGACTGTCGCTCCGCGCAATGACTGAATCGCCGGCCTGGCACGATCCAAGGGGAGATTAAGGACGGGGGGAACGTCAGCCAACTGCGCTTGCCAGTACGCAATCTGCTTCGACGCGATCGAATCCGGGTCGCCGTCCGAGCCCAACATCTCGCGTTGCCACAACGCATAGTCCGCATACTGCACTCCGAGAGGCGCCCACCCCGGAACTACGCCCCGAGATCGGGCCTCATACGCGACCATGACATCGCGCCCGAGTGGACCGACCGAGGAACCGTCTCCGGCAACGTGGTGGATCACGACAACCAACACGTAGTTGTCAGAGCCAAGGCTGAACAGTTTCGCTCGAACGGGGACCTCAGCACCGACGTCGAATCCCTGTCCGACAACCTCTGATAGGCGCAGCATTACAGACTCGGCGTCGACCTCGACTGGACTCAAGTCCAGCACGACATCTTCGGGTGGAACAATTACCTGCATTGGTCCATCTGTATCGCTTGGGTACAACGTTCTGAGCGACTCGTGCCGTGCCAGGACATCGGAAACAGCAGCTTTCAGCCCCGCCACGTTTAGCTTCCCTGAAAGCCGGATCGCGAGAGGAACATTGTAGACCGGCGACTCTGGGTCGAGTTGGTTCAGAAACCACATCCGTTGCTGTGCAAGGGACAACGGCACCCGCTCCGGGCGCACCCGAGCAGTCAACGCCGCCCGAGCACCCGAACCGATCTTGGTCTGAACCCGGGCAGCCACGCCCTCGACCGAGGACACCTCGAACAGCACCCGTACCGGAACCTGCGTATCGAGCGCCTGCCCAAGGCGGGCAACCATCCGAGTTGCAATCAGCGAATTGCCACCCAAAGCAAAGAAATCATCATCAAGCCCGACCCGATCCACACCCAACACCTCGGCGAAAACCGAGGCAACCGACTCCTCCACCGGAGTCACCGGAGCCCGGAACGCCGCAGCCTCGAACACCGGCTTCGGCAACAGCTTCCGATCCAACTTCCCCGAAGCATTCAGCGGGAACGCATCCAACACCATGATCTGCGACGGCACCATATACGACGGCAACACCGACCCCAACGAATCCACAAGCGCCGCAACATCAACCACCGCTCCCGACGTCGGCACCACATACCCCACCAACTGATCACCGGTCTTGGTCGACACCACCGCCACCGACGACACCGACACCGACACATCGGCCACCAGGGCCGACTCGATCTCCCCCAACTCGATCCGCTGACCCCGGAACTTCACCTGGAAATCGGTGCGCCCGATGTACTCGAGCTCCCCCGACCAGCCCCACCGCACCAAGTCCCCCGTGCGGTACATCCGATCGCCGACACTGCCATGAGTGAACGGGTTCGCCACGAAGCGATCCGCCGACAAATCCGGACGAGAAACATACCCACGAGCCAACTGATCACCCGCAAGATACAACTCACCCGCAACACCCGCCGGCACCGGACGCAATCGCGAATCCAAGACGAAAACCTGCGAATTCCACTGCGGCACACCAATAGAAGCCACACCACCGTGGACAGCATCCGTCACATCCGCGAACGTGATCGACACCGCGGCCTCGGTCGGACCATACAAGTTGTGAACCCGCGCGCTTGAAACAACACCGAAATCGCGCACCGTCTGCGCCGGCAACGCCTCGCCGATGACGAACACATCACGCAGCGAATCCAACTGGCTGGCAGAGACTTCCCCCGCGAACACCGACAGCATCGTCGGCACGAAGTCCGTCACCGTCACACGCTGATCAGCGATCACCGACGCCAAATACCCCGGATCCCGATGACCGTCATGAGTGGCCACCACCAACCGAGCACCCACCGCCAACGGCAGGAAGAACCCCCACAAAGACACATCGAACGTCGTCGCAGTCTTCTGCAGATACACATCCGACCCGGTCAGAACATACTGCCCCTGCATCCACGCCATCTGATTGACGATCGCCGCATGCGAAACCGCCACACCCTTCGGCTTCCCCGTCGACCCCGACGTGAAAATCACATACGCAGCATTCGAAACACGCAACGGCGCAACACGATCCACATCAGAAACAGGCGCATCCGAGAATCCGGACACATCCAGCTCGTCGATCAAGACCACATCGAATTCACCCGGCAACACCACACCGTCACCAGCAGTGGACAACACACAGACCGGTGCCGCGGTCTCGAGAATATGACCATTGCGCTCGACCGGATGATCCGGATCCAACGGCACATACGCCCCACCCGCAGCAACCACTGCATACATACCAACCACAAGGTCAACCGACCGGCGCATCGCCAACGCCACCAACGACTCCGGCCCCACACCCACCGAAATCAGATACCGTGCAAGACGGTTCACCCGAGACCCGAACTCCGCATACGACAGAGACTGTCCCTGGAACATCACCGCCACCGCACCCGGCGTCGCCGCCACCTGCGCAACAAACCCGTCGAGCAACAAAGCGTCGTCAGTCAACTCGTGAACAGTGTCATTGACCGTCACCAACACCTGCGAACGCTCGTCCTCACCGAGCAACTCCACATCCCCGACAACCGAATCAGGCTCCGCCACCATCGCTTCCAGAACACGCACCAACCGCTCCGCAAACGAAACAACTGTCGACGCGTCGAACAGATCCGTCGCATACGTCAACGACATCGGCATCCCCACACCGACGCCGTCCTCCTCCAACGGCGTCACCGTCAACTGCAGATCAAACTTCGCGATCTCGACACCGGCGTCGAAACCGGCAATCGACAGTCCCGGCAACTCCACGACATCCTGCGCCATGTTCTGAAAGAACAACGCAACCTGGAACAACGGATGATGGGCCTGCGACCGCGCCGGATCAAGCACTTCCACCAAACGCTCGAACGGCACGTCCTCGTTGCCGAACGCCCCGAGATCGACCCCACGAACCCGACCCAACAACGCCGAGAAAGACTCCGAAGAATCCACCTCGGTCCGCAACACCAACGTATTGACGAACATACCGATCAGATCGTCCAGCTCCGGCTCACCCCGCCCTGCGATCGGAGAGCCCACCACAACGTCGTCACTACCGCTCAGCCGCGCCAACAACACCGCCAACGCCGCATGCACCACCATGAACAACGACACATTACGATCAAGCGCCAACTGCTCGAGCGCTCGATGTAACCGCGCGTCTATCGAAAACTGGTAACTCGCCCCCTGATTGGATGCCACCAACGGCCGCGGGCGATCCGCCGGCAGCTCGATCCGCTCCGGCAACCCCGCCAACACCGACGTCCAATACCCCAACTGCTCGGACATCAACGACGACGGATCCCCCTCGGACCCCAACACCTCACGCTGCCACAACGCGAAGTCCGCGTACTGCACCGCCAGCGGCGCCCACTGCGGAACCTGACCACCCGCACGCGCCACGTACGCGACCGACACATCACGCACCAATGGCCCCAACGACACGCCATCAGCAGCAATATGGTGAATCACCAACGCCAATACAAACTCCGACGAGCCCGTCTGGAACAAACGAACCCGCAATGGCACCTCGACCGTGACATCGAACCCCTCTGCCACCACTGGCGTCAGCACACCGAGCAAGTCGGCCGCGTCGACAGTTTCGGGCAATACAGTTCCCACGAATTCGCCCACCGGAAGTACTTGTTGGAACCCGATGCCCTCGAATTCCGGGTAGACGGTCCGCAACACCTCGTGCCGCGCAACAACATCCGACAGCGCTGCGGACAGTGCCGAAACATCGACGGCACCGGACAACCGCAACACGATCGGAATGTTGTTCACACCAGACACAGAGTCGAATCTCGACAAGAACCACATCCGCGACTGTGCAAGGGAAAGAGGTATCCGCTCCGGACGAGAGCGAGGGGCCAAGGCAATTCGCACATGCCCCGCTGAATCTGACAGAACAGATGCAAGTCCGGAGACTGTCGAGTACTCGAACAGCGTTTTGACCTGAACCCGCACATCGAAAGCCGCACTGAGACGCCCGGCCAATTTCGCAGCAATCAACGAGTTGCCGCCGAGTTCGAAGAAGTCGTCGTCAGCGCCGACTCGGTCCACCCCCAAGAGTTCTTCGAATACGCGCGCGACCAGGACCTCACCAGCGGAGGATGGCGCTACAAACTCTCGGGCCTCGAATACGGGATCAGGAAGTGCTGCCGAATCCAGCTTTCCTACCGGCGTCAAGGGGATCTCGTCGATGACAACGACAGCCGCCGGAATCATGTGACGGGGAAGATCCGTCTTGACCACTGCCAGGACGTCATCCCCGGACAACACGGCTCCAACTGCAGGAAGCACATAAGAGATTAGAGCCGTTTCACCGCTGGGCAACACTCGCCCGAGAGTTGTCACAAACTCGACCCGTTCGTCGAGTGCGATGACCGCGTCAATTTCAGTCAACTCGATGCGGAAGCCACGGATCTTGACCTGGGAATCGGACCGTCCGACGTATTCGACGCTACGATCGCCGGCAGCACTTTCCGTCCACCGCACCACGTCCCCCGTGCGGTACATTCGTTCACCCTGGGCCCCAAAGGGATTCGCGATGAATCGATCGGCCGTCATTCCTGCCAAATTGTGGTATCCGCGCGCAACCTGCGGCCCTGCAAGATAGAGCTCACCCGTAGTCCCCGTCGGTACAGGCTGCAAGCGAGCATCCAATACCAAAGACGCTGCACCACGAATCGGACCACCGATCGTGACGGGATCACCCGCGCCGAGTTCCGTCATGTTCGTGACGATCGTCATCTCGGTCGGGCCGTACGCGTTGAAAAAGTGGCGTCCGGGCGCCCACTTCGCGACCAACTCTGGCGGACACGCCTCACCCGCGACCACGACGACAGCAACATCGTCGAGTCCAGATGGATCCACCGATGCGAGCACCGAAGGAGTAGCGCCGACATGCGTCACTCGCTCTGTCTTGATCAGCTCGGCTAGCTCGGGCCCACCGTAGATGCTCGATGGGGCAATCACCATGACGGCGCCTGCTCCGATCGTCTCGAGTAGTTCGAAGATCGATACGTCGAAGCTTGGAGTCGTGAAGTGCAAAACCCGTGAATTGCCGTCGAGCGACAGCATGCGAATTTGCTCTCGCTGCAGGACGGCTAGCCCCGAATGCGAAACAACAACACCCTTGGGTCGCCCTGTGGAGCCGGATGTGTAGATGACGTACGCGGCGTGCTGCTCACGCAGTGTTCTTACCCGCTCGTCATACGTCACTGGCGCGCCGGAGACAGCGGCCAACGACTCGACAGTGTCCGAAGCATCGATCGAGATCCACCCGACCGAGTCAGTTAACCCGGCGCGTGCACCCTCAGTGGTCAACCCGACCGAAACTCCAGAATCGCTGATCATGTAGGCCACGCGATCGGCTGGATAGTTCGGATCAACCGGGACGAAGGCGGCGCCGGACTTGGCGACTGCCCACAGTGCCAGAACGGACTCGATGGACCGCGGTATCGAAATTGCAACCCGATCCTCTGGCCCCATGCCGCCGGCGATCAACAATCTCGCCAAACGAGACGATTGCTCGTCCAACTCTGCGTATGACAGCGAACGTCCTTCGAACCGCAACGCCTCCCGCTCGGGCCCCAGCTCGACGGCCGCCGCCAGCAGTTGCGGAAGCAACGATGTGCTGGCACGACGGCCGCGTGCCGGACGCTCTCGACGTGCCTTGCGAGCTACCGACGTCCCTGGCGTCACACCATCGGAGCTCATGCGGTCACGACCTGCACTCGAACGGCATGCTGGAGGAACACGTGCTGCGTCAAGACAATTTCACCTTCGCTTTGGTACTGCAGTTCGATCAGTATTCGCAGGAATCCGATCACTTCCGAGGTTCTACCCTTGACCTGGGCAAATCGCGTTCGACGTCCCGGTAAAGCCCCAATAGTTGATCGGACACACCGAACCATTGTTACAGCTGTCGCGGAGTGGACATCATCGGACTGTTCGGGATATGGGAGTCCATCGACTTCCTGAACGGCGGCGTCAGCTCAGAGTCCACGTCGCGGGATCACAGGCCAGGCGTAGATCAGGCAGACCTCCTTCGACGACATCTGTGAAGACGTCTGTCGGACCAACCGCGTGCGAAACCCACTCCTCTTCAAGGAGCTCGTGTACCTCTGCGTCCTTCGCCTCTTCCGAGGAAAGAAGTACGACGCCACCGACCGCCCCGCCAAGCAGAATCGTCAGAACCGATGTTTCATCGTCGTCGGGACCGAAGTACATCAAACGCGATTCGTAGTCGACGTCGTGCTTTTGCGACATAGCATCCAACTTCGCTGCGAGCTCTCCATGGGTGATCTGGTCAGAGTGTGATCCGGTAACCACGACCGCGACGTCGTCCCCACTCAGCGGACGAAGCCGATCCGTGTAGTTCACGGAACGACTCGAATACGACGCCACCAATTCGACAACCCCGGACTCGTTCAGGTCGAGGATCGTATCCAGCGCGACATCAGAATCTGCACTGCCCGAAGTCAGCGTCAAGGCCACACTCGGGTTTGTTCCTCTTCCAGGCGTACGCGCTGCTCCTGTTGTAGTTCCCACGAGTACTGCCGCGCCTGCTTTGGACAGCGCCCAGATCGCCACTACCAGTTCGATGCCACGCAGCCCTGTCATCGCAACTGCGTCACCCGGGCCGATCCCAAGACTGATGAGGTGGCGCGCAAGGCGAGATGATCGTGCATCGACCTCGTGGTATGTCACTTCCTCTTCATCGCACACGACTGCTACGGCGTCAGGATCAGCCTCAACGGAGTTCGCCAATCGCTGTGGCACGAGTCGGCCCGTCGAAGCGCCAACGGCCGGGGGTGGCGTTGTGTCCACGGAGCCGAGGACTTCTGCTCGTTCGGAGTCGGTGAGCAGTTCGATGTCACCGATCGGACGTGAAGGATCCGAGGACACCCGATCGAGAACGCGTACGAATCGCTCGACATGTGCGTCGGCGGTCGCTTGGTCGAAAAGATCGGCGGCGAAAACCAAATGGCCAATCAGTCCTCCTGTGATCGGATCAGAACTGAGATTGAGTTGGAGGTCGAACTTCGCAGTCGCCTCCACACCCTCGACTGCCGAGATCTTCAGATCCGGCAGACTGAACTCGGCTCCTGCCATCGGTTCGACCGACAGTGCAACCTGGAAAAGCTCGTTCGCTGACGCCGACAACGCGCCGGTAACTTCCTCGAACGGTATGTCGCCGTTCGCAAATGCCTCGAGATCGACATTTCGAACCAGCGAGACCAATTCGCCGAATCCTGCTCCGAGGTCCGGAGCGGTCCTGAGTGCGAGCGTGTTGACGAACATTCCGACTATGTCGTCCAGTTGCTGCTCACCTCGCCCGGCTACAACTGTTCCGATCGCGAAATCTCGGCTTCCGCTCAACCGTGAGATGAGAACTGCAAGCGCGGCATGCACAACCATGAACAATGTGGCGTTGTGTTCGCGCGCAATCTCGTTGAGCCGCGTCGCCGTGTCCGCACTGACGGAGAACTCCGAGACACCGGCCTTTGCAGACATCTGCGCGGGTCGCTGACGGTCGGAAGGCAATCCGGGCGTCGACGACACACCGTTCAACGTCCGGCGCCAGAAGTCGAGTTGCTGTGCAGCCTGCGAGCCGATCTCGTCGACGCTACCGAGCACTTCGCGCTGCCAGATCGCGAAGTCCGCGTACTGAACAGTCAACGGCGTCCACGACGGCGCGGTACCGCGCATGCGGGCCTCATAGGCGACCATCATGTCTCGGGCCAGAGGTCCCATCGATTCACCGTCAGCGGCGATGTGATGAGCGACCAAGACGAATATGAAGTCTGCCGGCCCCAACTCGAGCAACCCAGTGCGTACAGGTACTTCCTGAGCTACGTCGAATCCGGTCGTCACCAACTCCACGACGCGATTGAACGCCGCGGCCTCGTCGTCCACCTGAATCGTTTCGAGAGGCGAAAGGAGTTCGTCGATCGCGACGATTTTCTGAACCGGCCCTTCGATGTCACTCGGGTAGCTGGTCCGGAGCGACTCATGTCGAACCAAAACGTCGTGAAGAGCCTGGCGCAAAGCCGCGACATCCAAGTTCCCTGTCAATCGCAGAGCCAACGGAATGTTGTATGCCGCAGAACCGGGATCCATCTGGTTTACCAACCACATTCGCTGCTGGGCCAAGGACAGAGGAAGACGTTCTGGACGTTCCCGCGCCTCCAACTCCATCCTCGCACCGGAACCTGCGGTCTTTTGCGCTACTGCAGCCAAACCTTCCACTGTCGAGTTCTCGAACAGCACGCGCACCGGGACCTGCGCATCGAGCGCCTGTCCCAATCTTGCTGCCAACCTGGTAGCGATCAACGAATTACCACCCAGCGCAAAGAAATCGTCATCCAGACCGACCCGCTCCGCGCCCAACACATCTCCGAACACCGACGCAACAATTTCCTGCACCGCTGTGACCGGCGCCCGAAACTCTGCTGCCTCGAATACCGGTGACGGGAGAGCCTTTCGATCCAATTTGCCCGAAGCATTGAGAGGAAGCTCGTCGAGGACAAGAACCTTCGAGGGCACCATGTACGTCGGAAGCACGGCCCGGGCAGACTCCAGAACCTCGGACGCATCTACTGCAGTTCCCACGACATACCCGACCAGGCTGTCGCCGAACGTCGCATCGCTGTGCAGGACGACCACCGCATCTGAAACCGCCTCGTGCGAGATCAGAGCAGATTCGATCTCGCCGAGTTCGATACGCTGCCCCCGCAGTTTGACCTGGAAATCCGATCGGCCGATGTACTCGAGCTCGCCCCGACCGTTCCACCTGACGAGGTCGCCGGTTCGATACAACCTGCTGCCGCCATCTGAGGCGCCCCTTTCCCCGCCCGCAAAGGGGTTGGCGACGAAACGCTCCGCCGTCAACGCTGCTCGGTTTCCGTATCCGCGACCGACACCGACACCACCGACATACAACTCGCCGATCACGCCCGGCGGCACCATACCCAACGACCGATCCAGAACGAACAGATCCATGTTCGGCACCGGTGCACCGATCGGAACGCTGACGGTGTCATGCGCAGTCACTGCGTGGAACGAGACCACGTCCGACGCTTCCGTCGGGCCGTAACTGTTCACCAGGCGTACGCCGCCTGACAACAAACTGCCAAGACGATTGAGCCGGATCGACTCGCCTCCAAGGAACACAACATCGAGAACGCTCAGAGCAGACTCCTCATCGGAATCCACCACGGCTTCGAATGCGCTCGGCGACATGTTCGCCACTGCGACGTCACCGTGCCCGACGCGAGCGACGATCGCATCCGGATCGAAACCGTCTGAGGCAAGCACTGCGGTCCGACCGCTGCTCAGCGCTGCCCAGACGTTCTTCTGCGTCAGGTCGAAACTGGGTGAAGACGCGATCAAAAGACCACCAGTTTCGGGCAACTCGCTGCGATACCAGGCCACCGTATTCTCGATGCCCGCCATCGGCACCAACGTCGGCTTCGGACGACCAGTCGAACCGGATGTCGAAATGACATACCCCAAGCGGTCGCCCGCACCGAGCTCACGCCATCGATCCGTCGGCCCCTCCACAATCGGCGAATCGCGAATGATGCTGTCGAGGACGATGACGTCCACCGCCAGATCGAGAGTCGTCGTACTCACCGCACATCGGGCGCCAGTGTCGGCAATTATCGCTTCGATCCGATCCTGTGGGTACGACGGATCGATCGGCCCGTACGCAGCACCCGCCTTCCACGCCGCCAACATACCTACGACCCACTCGACCGACCTCGGCACGATCAACGCGACGACGTCATCCGGACCGACGCCGGCCGCCGTCAATCGCTCGGCCACCACGTTTGCGTAGGCGTCGAGTTGCCCGTAGGTCAGCGCCTCGCCATCGCACTCGACGGCAAGAGAATCAGGGGTCTGCCCAACCTGTTCGTCGAACATCGCAGTCAGCGAGGCGCCTGCCAACGCTGTGCGCCCACCAGTGGACCAGCTGAGAAGGTTGCTGCGCTCAGCAGCGGTAAGTACGTCGATATCACCCAACCGAACTGACGGATCAACAGTGATCTCAGCAAGGATGCGCCCGAACCTGCCGGCAAAGCCTGCCACCGTCGACTCGTCGAACAGATCCGTCGCGTACGTGAACTGCGCCGCCATCCCCGCTGGTGCGCCCGCCTCGTCAAACTGCTCGACCATGGTCAACTGCAGATCGAACTTGGCCGCCACCGTGTTGGCGTCGATTCCCGCAACTGTCAGATCGCCAAGTCGAAGCACCGACTGCTCCATGTTCTGGAACGACAGCATCACCTGGAACAACGGATTACGAGC
>NZ_MUZB01000034.1:0-12663 GCF_002076325.1 Rhodococcus sp. 66b | reverse complement strand
AACCCGGAAGCTAAGCCCTTCAGCGCCGATGGTACTGCACTCGACAGGGTGTGGGAGAGTAGGACACCGCCGAACACAAATTAAGAGAAGCCCCCCAACCAGTGATGGTTGGGGGGCTTTCTCGTACCCAAAACACCCCACCAAAACACCCCCCGAAAGCACCCCCGCCGGCACCCCCGGATCGAGCGAACGGTACGTTCGTCGCCTCAGATCGACCCAACGTACCGTTCACACCATCACGAGCGAGCACGGCCGGCTCACCACCCCGTCCGGGACCGAGTGAACGACACTCTCACCCTCCTAGACGAGGGGAACGGTACGTTCACGCGATCCGCGAAAAGCGTGCGCTCACCACAGGTCTCGTCAGTCGAAGGTCAATCGCGACACCAACCTGCCACGGAACCCGTCGAGCGTGGCTAGGCTCGGAAGAGGTGCCCCGTGTGATCGGGCCCACCTCACCTGTGCACGCGTGATGACTACGGAGGCTTCGATGACCGATATTCTCGACCGCACCAAAATCTATGTTGATGGCGCCTGGATCGAATCCACTGGCAGCGGTCGGATCGACGTTCTCAATCCGGCTACCGAAGAGCTGATAGGAACTGTCGCCGAAGGCACTGTCGAAGATGTCGACGCGGCCGCGAAGGCAGCACGAAAGGCGTTCCCTGCCTGGTCTGCACTATCCGGCGGTGAGCGCGCCGAATATCTTTCCAAGGCCGCGGCGATAATTGCCGAACGCACCGATGATCTTGCGGCGCTTGTTTCGCAGGATATGGGAATGCCGATCGGATTCGCGAAGCCCGTACAAATCGGAATGCCGCTCGCGAATTTGAATGCATTTGCCGAATTGGCTCGCACTTATGATTTCGAAGCTCACGAGGTCGGGAATTCGCTGATTGTTCGCGAACCTGCGGGTGTTGTCGGCGCCATCACTCCCTGGAACTTCCCGCTCCACCAAGTTGTCTTGAAGGTCGGCGGTGCGCTCGCCGCGGGCTGCACCGTGGTTCTCAAGCCCACCGAGGTTGCGCCACTCATCACGTACGCTCTCGCTGACATCTTCGACGAAATTGGTTTGCCTGCAGGTGTATTCAACCTGGTGAGTGGCTACGGCCCGGTAGTGGGCGAAGCCATCGCCGGCCACCCTGAGGTCGACATGGTCTCCTTCACCGGATCGACTCGTGCAGGCAAGCGAGTGGCCATCGTTGCCGCGGACACCATCAAGAAGGTCTCGCTCGAGCTGGGCGGCAAGTCGGCGAATGTCATTCTCGACGACGCCGATCTCGAAAAGGCTGTCACGGATGGCGTCGCAAAGTGCTTCATCAATTCGGGCCAGACCTGTTCGGCGCTGACGCGTATGTTGGTTCCCGCGGAGAAGGTGGATGAGGCAGCGGCAATTGCTGCTGCAGTCGCCGCTCATTTCCCGGTAGGTGATCCGACTCAGCCGACTTCGGTGCTTGGTCCTCTGGTGAACGCGAATCAGCTGGGACGCGTTCGCGGATACATCGAGAAGGGTGTGTCGGAAGGTGCCACCGCGGTTGTCGACGGTCGCGAAACCGGTCTGGCCAGTGGATATTTCGTCGGGCCGACGGTGTTCGCGAACGTGACCGAAGACATGACCATTGCGCGCGAGGAGATCTTCGGACCGGTCCTCTCGATCATGGGTTACAAAGACGAGGCCGACGCAGTGCGGATCGCCAACGGCACCGAGTACGGACTGGCCGGTGGCGTTTGGTCAGGTGACCCCGATCGCGCGGATCGCGTCGCCCGGCAACTGCGGGCCGGGCAGGTCGAGGTGAACGGCGGCGCCTTCAACACGAATGCTCCGTTCGGTGGGTACAAGCAGTCGGGCGTCGGGCGCGAGGCCGGCACGTTCGGGCTCGAAGAGTTCCTCGAGATCAAGGCGATTCAGCGATAGTTTGTTCGAGAATGGCGATGCTCCCGTACCAAGTGCGGGAGCATCGCCATTTTTGTACCCGGATCAGGACTTGGCGGCATCCAAATGCTGAGCCGAGATGTTCGCCAGATGTGTCAGGTCCGAGGCCACGGTCGCGAACGTGTAGCCCTCCCCGAGCCGTTGTGCCGCAACCTGACCGGAAGGTGTGTGGATTCCCGCAGCGACTCCGCTGACGGCGGCAGCTTCGCGCACCCGGGTGAGCGCTGCTTCGAATTCCTCGGCGACGTCCGGATCGTTGGAGTGCTTACCGCCGACGGCGATTCGTAGGTCGGACGGCCCGACGTACACGCCGTCCAAACCGGGCACTGCGCAGATCTCTTCGACGTTCGCCAGACCCTGTGGGGTCTCGATCATCGCAAAGACAACGGTGTCGCGGTTCGCGTCGGCGGGAACAGGGCCGATACGGAGTTGCGAGCGCATGGGTCCGTAGGAGCGGATGCCGAAAGGCGGATACTTGGCGGCTGCCACGGCGGCCGCTGCCTCTTCGGCGCTGTTGATCAGCGGAACAATGACGCCCACAGCGCCCGCGTCGAGTGCACGGCCGATGGGCGTCGGATTGTTTGCCTCGACGCGCACCATCCCGACAGTGGACGGTGACGAGTCGATGGCGGTGAGCCCGGCGACCATCCCCGAATAGCCGATCAGGCCGTGCTGCATGTCGAGGGCAATGTAGTCCCAGCCGACGTGCGCAATCCATTCGGTCGAGACCGGACTGTCGATGACGGACCAATATCCGAGAATGCGTTCGCGTCCTCGGATACGTGCGGCGAATTCCTGTGCTGACATAGTGAAGAACTCTTCCTGATGAAGGTCGGGTGTTTCAGCGGTTGTAGTTGGGCATGGGGCCTCGTAGGGCGGCACCGACGAGATCACACTCTTCGACGGTCGAGGCGCCGAGTGGACCTCGCCCGATGGCCGCGATATTGGATTCGAGGTGCGTTACCTTGGATCCTCCGAGGAGCAGCGATCCGGCGACGGGCTTGCTGACCAGCCAGCGCAACGCAAGCTCGGTCAGGGAGATGCCCGACTGCTCTGCGATCGCCGTCAGTTGTGCAATGGCGTCGAAGATCTGTGTGTTCCAGTATCGCTCCTTGTACATCGACGCAAGACGGGAGTCGCCGAATCGGCCGTCGGCGGGGTTTTCCTCGAAGGTGTGGCGCCCGGTGAGCAGGCCCCCACCGAGTGGGTTGTAGACCATGGTGGTCAGTCCGGTCACGTCCGCGAATTCTGCGTATTCTTCTTCGATGCGACGCGCGAGCAAGTTGTAGAGCTGTTGTGCGACGATCGGTCGCGGAGCACCGACTGTGTCTGCGGTGTAGTTGATTTCACTGATTTGCCACGCGGCAAAGTTGGATACGCCGAGTGTGCGGATCTTGCCCTCACCGACAAGTTCCGCGACGGTGGTAAGAGTTTCGGTCAGCGTGACGGTTCGGTCCGGCTGATGGAGATAGAACAGGTCGACGTAGTCCGAGTCGAGTCTGCGCAGACTTCCTTCGATGCTTGCTCGGAGTCCCTTTGCCGAGAGTGGGCTGTTGTCACCGGCATCTGGGTGTGGCATTCCTGCTTTGGTGGCCAGAGTGACGGAATCGCGTCGGCCGTGGAGCAGTTTTGCCAGCATGCGCTCGGACTCGCCGCCCGCATAGCCGTTCGCCGTGTCGATGTGTGAGATACCGGCGTCCAGTGCTGCGTCGAGCATCGATCCGGCACCCGATATGTCGACCGTATCTCCGAAGGTCATAGTGCCGAGCACCAGTTTCGGAAGCTCGAGTGGGGCGGTCATCAGGCAACTCCTCGTGATTCGGTCTGCTTGGCTAGCAAGTTCTTGGACAGGGCTGCCACCACGTGGCGTGGTTTGATGCCGACCATGGTGGTGGGATCGAGAGCAGCGCCTCGTAGTGCGCGGGTGTACGGCTCGCGCGGACTGGCGAGAACTGTGTCTGTGGAACCGGATTCGACGATGGTTCCTTTCGACATCACGACTACGGTCTCGCTGATTTCTCGGACGACGCCCAAGTTGTGTGAGATGAAAACGTACGTCAGACCGGTATCGGTCTGAATTTCACGTAGGAGCGCGAGTACCTGCGCTTGCACCGAAACGTCGAGAGCGCTGGTCGCTTCGTCGCAGACCAGGATCTCGGGTCCGCTGGCAAGTGCACGGGCAATTCCGATGCGCTGACGTTGGCCACCGGAGAACTCTGCCGGACGCCGGTGTAGTGCCGAGTTGGGCAGGCCAACGCGATCGACGAGTTCTGCTGCTGCCTTGGCGCGTTCAGACTTGCTCCGAACACCTTTGAGGCGCAGTGGTTCTCCGATGATGTCCTCGGCAGTCAGATGGGGGTCCAGCGATCCGTACGGATCTTGGAACACCATTTGAACGCGAGAGCGGAAGGGGCGCAGTGACTTCTCCGACATCTGCGCGATGTCATTGCCGTCGACGAGAATGCGTCCACTGGTCGGTGTGAGGAGTCGGACGATAGATCGAGCGATTGTCGACTTGCCACATCCGGATTCGCCGACGATGGCCAGGGTCTTGCCCTTTTCCACCGAGAAGCTCACAGCATCCACGGCTCGGAAAACTCCGTCGGGAACCGGATACTCGACAACGAGATCTTCGACGGCGAGAAGTGGCGTTTCGTGGGGGTTCATGCCGAGGCTCCGATCTGTGTTGAACGGGCGGGGTCGCCATCCCAAGGCCCCAGGTGCGGTATGGCGTCGAGAAGCTTTTGTGTGTAGGCGCTTTGCGGTGAGTCGACGAGAACGTCGGCGCTACCGGTCTCGACAAAACGTCCGTCCTTCATCACGTAGATGCGATCGGATACGAGTCGGGCGACTCCGAGGTCGTGGGTGATGACCAGCATTCCGATCCCGGTGCGTTCCTGCAATTCGAGCAATAGATCCAGAATCCCGGCCTGAACGGTGACGTCCAATGCGCTGGTGGGTTCGTCGGCCACGATCAGTTCGGGGCCGGCAGCAAGAGCTCCGGCGATGAGGACGCGCTGCAGCATTCCACCCGACAGTTGATGCGGGTACTTGTCGAGTTGCTTATCCGGATACGGAATGCGTACCTGCTCGAGCAGTTGCACTGCCCGCTCGATTTGTTGCTTCTTCGCGGTCACACCGCTGTGGCGCACTGCTTCTCGAAGTTGGCTGCCGATGGTGTGGACGGGACTCAGAGCCGTCATCGGGTCCTGGGGGATGAGGGCGATGTGTTTTCCACGAATATCGTTCAAGATCTTCGTGTTTCCGAGAATGTCCTGGCCTTTGAACACGGCTTTCCCGGAAAGAACGGCAAGATCGTCCGGAAGCAGCCCGAGGATTCCCATGGCCGTGGTCGACTTTCCGGAGCCGGATTCACCGATGATGGTGACGGTTTCACCGGCGTCGATGCAGAAGGACACCCCGTCGACGGCTCGGATGACGCCATTCGCCGTGACAAGTTCGATCTGGAGGTCGTCGACCCGTAGTAGATTGCCCATGTCTCACGCCTTTGCTTTCTGGGCGTTGCCACGCCCGAACAGGCTTGCGCCCAGTCGTTTCGAACCTGCAGGACGATCGCGCAGGCCGTCGCCGAGTAGGTTCACTCCGACGACCAGTAGCACGATCATCAGACCGGTCAACGTGACGATCCACCATGACGTGGTGATGTAGTCCTGGCCGTCGGCGATGATTCGTCCCCACGTTGCGAACGGACGTTGCGGTCCGGCGCCGAGGTAACTCAACGAACTTTCCAGCAGTACGGCCTGCGCGAGCAGCAGCAGGACGACGAGCGAGGCCTGCTTGACGATGTTCGGAATGACGTGACGAAGCAGAATTGCCATGCGAGTAAGTCCGAGGACTCGAGCTGCAGCTACGTAAGGCTTTTCGCGTTCGACGAGTACCAATGAGCGAGTCAACCGTGCGACCTCGGGCCACTGCGCGATCGCGATGACAAACGTGATGACGGGAATGGACGGACCGAACAGCGCAACGACGAGAAGCAGCATCATCAGCAGAGGCAGAGAAAGCTGTGCTTCGAGTAGGCGGGAGATGACGGTGTCGACCCAGCCGCCGAAGTACCCCGCGGCGGATCCGGCGACTATGCCGATGACCCCGGAGACGATCACGGCGAGAATACCGATCGTCAGAGACACCTGGCCGCCGTGCAGGATCCGTGAGAGGAGATCTCGTCCCAACTGATCGGTGCCGAACAGATGGCCGTCGGTGAGGGGCGGTAGCCGTCGACTGCTCAGGTTGGTCTGGTTCGGATCTGCAAGGGGGAGTAGTCCCGCCAATGCAACAGGAAGAATCACCAGGAGCGCGCAGATCGAGCCGGCCCAGATCTTGACTCGGCTGTCTCGCTTACGGCGCGTGGCTCCGGCGCGTGCGAAGTCTGCCTCGGTGACCGCGCTGGCGCGTGGAGTTGTTGGAGGTTCCAAGACGGTAGTCATCAGTTGGCGCCCTTTCCGAGTCGCACGCGTGGATCCAGGAGGGGGTAGAGGAGGTCCACTGCCAGTTGCACGAGCACGGCGAGAACCGCAGTGACAAGCACGGTGGCCTGGATGAGCGGGTAGTCGCGAGTCTCGAGTGCACGGACCACCAGCGAGCCGACACCAGGCCAGGCGAACACGACTTCGACCACCACGACGCCGTTCAGCATTCCGGCAAATCTGGTGCCCAGCGCGGTGACGATCGGAATCGCAGAATTACGCATCGCATATCGCCAGGTGAGTTCGCGTTCGGATACTCCGCGAGAACGTGCGACCGTGATGTACGGAGAAGCGAAGGCCGAGACCATTTCGCGTCGAACCATCCGGGAGATCAACGCGATCTGAAGGATGGCGATGGTGACGGTAGGCAGGATCAACGACGGCCATGTGGTGAAACCGGCTGCCGGGAGTACTGGGATCAAGACCGCGAAGATCGTCACCAGCATCAGGCCGCTCCAGAACTCCGGCATGGACTGCCCGCCGACGGCTACGACGTTCGCACCGAGTTCGCGTCGGGTGTCCGCGTGACGGGCCATCCACACGCCCAGCGGAATCGAGAGCACGGCGGTCAACAGAATGGAGCTGACGGCAAGGGTGATGGTGTACGGGAGACGGCCGAGGACAACGTCCATGGCCGGCGCCTGGAACGAGTACGACGTGCCGAGATTCAGATGGACGAGGTCCCACAGGTAGATCAGGTATTGAGAGAACACCGACTTGTCCAAGCCCATGTCAGCACGGATTTGTGCTAGATCCTCCGTGCTGGCCAGCGGTCCGGCCAAGGCGTAGGCAGGATCGCCGGGAGCCATTCGGATCAGGACGAACACTGTTGTGAGCGTGAGGAAGATCGTCAAGGCACTCTGTGCCAAGCGTTTGAGCACGTATTTGACGGTCGGGTTGATCCTTGTGCGCCGACGCGGAGAGATTCCGAGAGCGGTTTGCGGTTTCGGAGCGGTGAGAGTCATCGCCTCAGGCCTCCAATCGGACGGCGCCGAGGTCGTAGGAGTTGATCGGGGTCAGTGAAACATTTTGTACACGAGTGCGTTTCGCAAGGAGTGCGTTGGGTACGAAGCTCCACAGGCAAGGCCAGGTGTTCCAGATGTCTTGTTGTGCGGCGTCGAGTAGAGCGGCGCGCTTGGTCGGGTCTGGTTCACTGGATGCGGCTTGGATCTTCGCGGTGATTTCGGGGAAGACGTACCCGTGATAGGTGTCGCGAGTTGCTTCCTTCTCCGCTGTGCCGGCGTACATCCCCTGCAACGTGGTCAGTGCAAGTCCGGTCTGGTTGCCGTAGCCGTTGCCCAGCACATCCCAGTCGCCGGTCTTGCCCTGGCGCCAGGACGAGATGTCACCGCCCGGTTCGAACTGCTGGAGTTTGACGCGTACTCCCACGGCCTTCATCATTTCGAGTACCGATTCCATCACCGAGACGTCGTTGGTGAACTCTCCGGTTTCCCAGATGAAGGTGAGTTCGAGGTCGTCGGCGCCTTCGGCCTCGAGCATCTGCCGCGCTTTCCGTGGATCATATTGGTAAGTACCGGTTTTCACGGCTCCGTCCAAGGTCGACGGTGCGGGGCCGGTGGCCGGGACTGCGGATCCGATCAGCACGTCCCGAGCGAGTGACTCACCGTCGATGGCATACGTGAGAGCTTCTCGGACACGCGGATTGGACAGTGGGTGATCGGCGGGCTTGCGGAAGTTGAAGAACAGTTGGTTGATGCGTGTGCTCGGCACTGTGTCCACCTGGACACCAGGCAGGTCGGCGAGTTGTTCGGCGGAATCGGGACTGATCGAGTCGATGACGTCGACCTCGCCGCTCCGAAGTGCGACGACGCGGCCGGCCTCTTCGGGAATGAAGCGGACCTGAACACGACGAACGCCAGGGGCCGGGCCCCAGTAGTTGTCATTGGCGACAAGTGTGTAATCGCCGGTGCCCCGGTTCGATTCGCTGACGACGAACGGTCCAGACCCGATTCCGCTCTGCAGTTCGTTGGGTTCGTTGGCAGCGGCCGGGGTGATCAAGATGTTGGACATGAGCGAGTCCAGAACCGGCACCGGGGAATTCGTCCGAAGGATGAAGGTGCGATCGTCGATGGGCACGACCGTCGGCCACTCGGGGAACTGCGGTGCGACAAACGATCCGCTGACCTGCTGGTACATCTGCATTGCCGTCGTGACGTCGTCGATCAGCACAGGTGTGCCGTCGGAGTAACGGATGCCCTCGCGGAGTCGAACCGTCCACTCGGTCGGGCCGGTCGATTCGAACCTGTCAGCGAGAACGAGTTGCGGTGTCAGATTGTCGCCGATCCGGGTGAGACCTTGTCTGACGCCACGTTGAGCCGTGACTGCTGCGTCGAATTGATTGAGTTTGTTGTCGAGGCTGACGAGCGAACGGTTGAGCCCGAGCACCAGGGTGTCCTGGGTCGGCTTCCCGGTAGGGCCGGCGCACGCGGCAGTCGTGCCCAGAAGCGTTGCGCCACCGATCAGCCCGGTGAACTGCAGAAAGGATCGCCGGGAGAGCTGTGGTGTTCGCAAACGAGTATTGGTCATCGGTGACCTTTCGATCCTGACGGGGCAGCGTGGGGGCGACGCTCCGAGCGGACTGTTGGTGAACAATCGCGTCGGGCTCTCGCTTGTAACTCAGCTCACAATGGCACTGTTGCGCACTTCGCGCAAGTCCCGTAACTTCGATTGCGTACTTCGCGCATCGGTTGCGATGCTGTGCATACTCGATTCAGACCGAAAGGGGGTCGAGGAATTCGATGAAACCACTGGTAATCATCGCTGATGATCTTTCCGGAGCCGCGGAGTCGGCCGCAGGATTTCTGCTCCGCAGTTCGGGCATATCGCTTCGACTCGGCCCAGGTGCGCCCGACGGATCAGGAGTGACGGTTTTCGATCTGCACTCACGGCGATCCGACCCCGCCAGAGCCTCTCGTGACGTGAGATCAGTTCTGCAATCGTCTGACGGCTCCGAGATCGTCAAGAAGATCGATTCCCTGCTCAGGGGCAACATAGCGGCGGAGGTTGGAGAACTCTCCCGCGACGGATCCCCGGTCATCGTCGCCGCCGGACTGCCCAGGCAAGGGCGCACGGTGCAAGGCGGGGTGGTGTTGGTCGATGGGGTTGCGTTGCACGCCACCGACCTGTGGCGCGCGGAGTCGAAGCCGGCTCCTCGGTCGATTGCGGAGGCGCTCGGCTCGTCGGCAATTACTTCTGGCGTATCGCTGGACGACATTCGCTCCGGGCGGTTGAGTCAGGTTCTTGCGTCGATCTCAGAAGCCGGGTCGGTGGCGATCTGCGACGTCGAGACCGACAGTGATCTGGAACTGATTGTGGCTGCAGCACAGGAGGTTCGGGGTTCTCGATTGGTAGGAACCTCGGCGCTCGCGACGGCAGTGGCACGACGACGAACCGTGCAGTCACCCGTCGTGCGTCCATCTCTTCGTGATTCTCGATCTACTTTGGTGGTTGTGGGGACGGCGGATGCGTCTGCCGGGGACCAAGTGGAATTGCTTCGGGATTCAGGTGCGCACCATATCGAAGTGAACAGTGCTGAACTCCTGGCGCATTCGGTCGATCCGCTTCCGATTCTGAACGCACTGGATCGCGGAAACGTCGTGGTTTCGGTAAGTGGACCTGTCGTGCCTGCAGAATCCGTCCATCTCGTTTCGGCTCTCGCCGATCTGATCGCTGCCGTCGATGCAGGATTCTCCCACGGCGAGTACCCGATCGACTTGGTTCTTACCGGTGGCGAAACCGCGCGCAGCGTTCTCGACCGCCTGCGGATCGACACTCTGTCACCGATTTACGAAATTGAACACGGCGCCGTACTTTCCGTCGACCGCACCGGACGGTACATCGTCACGCGGCCAGGCAGTTTCGGGAATGCACACAGTCTTTTCTCTATAACGAAGTTTCTCGCGCGCCCCATCCCGGTCGACGCTCCGGACAGTCCACCTTCAGACAACGAGGTCAATCCCATGTCAATCGAATCCACTCCACTGCCGCTGATTGCTGTCACGATGGGCGACGGCGCCGGCGTCGGACCGGAAGTGATCGTCCCCGCACTCCTCGACGCCGAAACGAGAAAGCGTTGCCGCCCTGTTGTTGTCGGCGACGCGAAGCGTTTGCGATTGGCTGCCACGGTGCTCGGAATAGACGTCGACGTGGTCGCGATCGAGGAGATCAAGGATGCTGAATTCAACGATGGACGGATCAACGTCATCGACCTGGACTTGCTACCCGAGGATCTCGCCTGGGGTGAACTGTCGGCAGTCGCGGGGGATGCGGCCTATCAATATATCCGCGTCGCAAGCGAACTCGCCGTACGCGGTGAAGTCCAGTCGATCTGCACGGCGCCACTGAACAAGGAAGCGCTGCATGCGGCAGGACACATCTATCCCGGACACACGGAATTGCTTGCGCACCTGACCGGTACCGAGGAGGTGTCGATGATGTTGTCGACCCCCAAGCTCAAGGTGATTCACGTGACCACTCACATCGGACTGCTCGATGCAGTTGCCAGGATCGAGCCAGGCCTGGTCGAGAGGACCATTCGTCGAGGTCACGAAGCTTTGGTGCGTACGGGCAATCCATCTCCGAAAATCGGCGTGTGCGGGATCAACCCGCACGCGGGGGAGAACGGGCTTTTCGGGTACGGAGAGGAAGAGCAGAAGATCATTCCCGCCGTCGAACTCTTGAAGGCAGAAGGAATCGACGTCCACGGCCCACTGCCGGCGGACACGGCATTCTTCCTCGCTGGACGTGGGGACTACGACTTGATCGTTGCGATGTACCACGATCAGGGGCACGGCCCGGTCAAGGTTCTCGGGATCGAGGCCGGCGTCAACATCACCGTCGGGTTACCTGTCATCCGTACCTCCGTCGATCACGGAACCGCTTTCGACATTGCAGGTAAGGGCATCGCCGAGGCCGGTAGTATGGTCGAAGCGCTGCGGCAGGCGGCCGAATTGGCAACCAGCACATTCGTTTCCAAGTAAGCACCAGGGTTTGTAGGGGGAGGAGCGATGGCCATCCGGGAGTCGGAGGCGAGGCGGTCGGAGATTGCGAGGCTCGCTCGCACCAGCGGTCTGGCCAGTGTCGAGGATCTGTCTGCCCAATTCGGGGTGACTGCATCTACGATCCGTCGCGACCTGAGTCAGTTGACTGCCCAGGGAGTAATTGCTCGAACGTACGGCGGGGCGATTGCTCTCAGCCCTCATCCAGAATCCTCCTTGCGTCAACGCGCAATGGAGGGATTCGACGCCAAACGGGGCATCGCCGAATGGGCTGCTGAGCAGGTCCGGCCCGGAGAAACCGTGCTCCTTGATGCAGGTACCACCGTCGGAGCGATGGGAGAGTTCTTACGTCACGTGACGAATTTGACGGTGATCGCTGCAGGGCTGACGGCGCTCGAGGCGTTAGCCGACGCTGATGGTGTTCGAGTCGAATGTCTCGGCGGGACGCTGAGGCAGCTCAGTCAAGGATTCGTCGGGCCACTGGCAGAAGCGTCGCTGCAGCGGGTGTCGTTTGACAAGGCATTCCTCGGTGCCGATGCGGTTACCGCTGACCTGGGTATTTGTGAAGCTGAGCTCGATCAGACCCGGCTCAAGGAAATGATGATCGAACGTGCCGGCGCGGTCTACATCCTCGCCCACTCCGCCAAGCTTGGTGAACGTCCTTTCCATGCGTGGGCGCCGATACCGCCGGGGGCCGTGCTGGTTACCGATGCTGCAGTAGACGCAAAGCAAGTCGCGTTGTTCGAGGATGCAGGTATCCGAGTCCAAGTGGTGTGAGTTCCCGCTGCGTGCCAATCCGGCCACGGTGTCCGGCGTCACATGATGTCCGAATTGGTGAAAATCGACTGAAACGGGCAATCTTGCTGGGGAAATGGATACCTCCGAGTCTCTGACCTGTGGATTTGGCAAAGGCTTCGGCGGACGCGTAACTTATTCCAAGTCAGAGCGACACGGACACCGACTCCCGCCTTCACGGCGAGTGACACGAGGTTGTACGAAGTGCCTGACCAAATTTCGAAGTAGTTTCCATCGTGTATGGTTGTGCTTCACCTCCAGTTCTTCCCCGAATGTTCAGCGGTTTGCGCCGATGATCATGATGGGATAGGCTGGGAAAGTTGCCCCGGAGCGGCGGCCATAGGGTCGTGGTGATGGTGTGTGCGTGTTCTTTGAGAACTCAACAGTGTGTCGATGAATGTCAGTGCCAAATATTTTTTGGTACTTCGCA
>NZ_MUZB01000033.1:0-14014 GCF_002076325.1 Rhodococcus sp. 66b | reverse complement strand
ATGCGTTGCCGTTGAATGCTTCGGGGAAGTTGGATCGGAAGTTGTTGCCGGAGCCGGTGTTCGAGGCCGCGGTGTTCCGGGCTCCGGTGACGGCGGTGGAGGAGATCGTTGCGTCGGTGTTCGCCGAGGTGTTGGGTGTTGATCGGGTGGGTCTCGATGACGATTTCTTCGAGCTCGGCGGCAACTCCCTCAACGCCACTCGCACGATCAAGCGAATCGCCGATGCTCTCGATACCGAACTTTCGGTTCGAGTTCTGTTCGAAGCGTCCACGGTGCAGGATCTCGCGGCACATGCCGAAAGCCGGACCGGTTCGGGTGGGCGATTCGCGCTGACCGCTGTCGAACGGCCAGAGCGGATTCCGCTTTCGTTGGCGCAGCAGCGTATGTGGTTCCTCAACCGATTCGACGGGAGCGCTGCTGCATACAACATCCCGATGGCGCTGCGCCTTCAGGGTGATCTCGATGTCTCGGCGCTGAGCGCGGCCATCTCTGATGTGATCGGGCGGCACGAATCACTTCGAACCGTCTACCCGGAAATCGGAGACGGTCCGGTGCAGGTCGTCAAGCCCGTGTCGAGTTGGTCGGACGAAATCGTCGCAGAACCGACCGGCGTGGACGAACTCGAAGGTGAGTTGGTCGCGCTGGCGTCGACGCGCTTCGACGTCACACGCGAGATCCCGATTCGTATCCGGTTGTTCCAGTTGGCTTCCGACGAATACGTACTCGGTGTCGCGATTCATCATATTTCCGCCGACGGTTCCTCGATGGCACCGTTCGCTCGAGATGTCGTGACCGCATACGCCTCGCGGGTTGCCGGGTACACACCGTCCTGGGCTCCTCTCGACGTTCAGTACGCCGACTACAGCCTGTGGCAGCGAGAGGTGCTGGGCCGTGAGGAAGACCCGGGATCTATCGCTTCGCAGCAGATTGCGTACTGGAGCGATGCTCTCGCCGGGCTGCCTGATCAGCTTGCACTTCCAGCTGACCGGCCGCGCCCCGCGACGCAGTCCTTCCGCGGCGGTTACCTGCACTTCGATATCGATGCAGAGTTGCATGCTCGGCTGAGCGGTCTTGCCAGGGCAAACAATTCGACGCTGTTCATGCTCACGCACACTGCGTTCGCGATGCTGTTGGCTCGACTGTCCGGAACCGAGGACATCGCGGTGGGTACGCCCATTGCCGGACGCGGTGAGCGGGCACTCGACGATCTCATCGGCATGTTCGTGAACACCTTGGTGTTCCGTACGCAGATCGACAGCGGTGCGCCGTTCCTCGACCTGCTCGGACGTGTCAGGGAGACCGACCTTCAAGCGTTCGCACATTCGGACGTTCCGTTCGAGCGACTCGTGGAGGTGCTCAACCCTCCGCGTTCGACCGCTCGTCATCCGCTCTATCAGGTCGGCTTCCTGTTCCAGAACATGGAAACCGGAGGGCTCGAGCTTCCGGGACTCACCGTCAAGGGCGTCGATATCGACAATGGGGTCGCGCAGTTCGATCTTCAGTTGATCGTCAGTGATCGTTACGACGCCAACGGATCTGCAGCCGGCATCACGTCGATGTTCAGCTACGCGCATGATCTGTTCGACGAGTCGACCGTGCAGGACTTCGCCGATCGATTCGTGCGATTGCTCGGGGAGATCGCGTCGGATCCGTCGTTGACCGTAGGCGACTTCGCGCTGATGGATTCGTCCGAGAGCGACCGGATCCTGAACCGCTGGAACGACACCGATCACCCCGTCCCGGGAGCCACTCTGGTCGAACTGTTCGACGAGCAGGTCGGTTCGAACCCAGGTGCGGTGGCATTGGTCGCCGGGAACACGTCGCTGACCTACGCCGAGTTCGATGCACGTGTCAACCGTCTCGCACGCCATCTGATTGCAACCGGTGTCGGTCCTGAGTCGTTGGTCGCGTTGGCAATCGAGCGATCGGTCGAACTGTTGGTCGCCATGTACGCGGTGGTGAAGGCAGGTGGTGGATACGTACCGATCGATCCGAACCACCCGGCCGATCGCATCGAGTACGTGTTGACCATGGCAGATCCGGTCTGCGTCCTCACTACCTCGACCACTGCGAAGAATCCGGCGTTCGGTGATTCTGTGATCGAGATGGACACGATCGATCTCGCGTCCTACGCGGACGCGACGGTTACCGATGGGGATCGCAGTGCTCCACTGCGAGCGGACAACACCGCCTATGTGATCTTCACGTCGGGATCGACGGGGCGGCCGAAGGGCGTCGCGATCTCGCATCGGGCGGTGGTCAACCAGATTCTCTGGAAGCGCGATCAGTACGGCCTGGACCGATCCGATGTGATGGTGCTCAAGACGGCGGCAACCTTCGACCTCTCGGTCTGGGAGTTCTGGTCGGCACTGACTTCCGGTGCACGACTGGTGATCGCCGAACCTGAAGGTCACAAGGACCCGAGCTACCTGCTTGACCTGATGACGCGGGAGAAGGTCACGACGCTCCACGTGGTGCCGTCGATGCTCGCGATGTTGCAGTCGGCGTCGGAAAATAGTCTTCCGGAATCGCTTCGTCAGGTGCTCGCGATCGGTGAAGCGTTGCCGGCCGCGACGGCCACCGAGTTTGCAGAACTCAGCGACGCGCAGTTGGTGAATCTGTACGGTCCGACCGAGGCCGCGGTCTCGGTGACAGCGCACGTCGTCGGTTCGGACGATACGACGTCGGTGCCGATCGGTGCCCCCGAATGGAACACGCAGGTGTTCGTGCTCGACACGCGTTTGCATCCGGTCCCCGTCGGAGTCACCGGGGAGCTTTACCTCGCCGGTGCCCAGCTTGCTCGCGGCTATCACGGGCGCGCGGATCTGACGTCGGAACGATTTGTGGCCAACGTCTTCGGTGACGCGGGTTCGCGGTTGTACCGCACGGGCGACCTCGTCCGGTGGACGGAGAACGGCGAACTCGACTACGTGGAGCGCGCCGACTTCCAGGTCAAGATCCGTGGCTACCGCATCGAACTCGGTGAGATCGAAGCGCTTCTTCGCAAGCAGGCCAGCGTGGACTCCGCTGTGGTGGTGGCCAAGTCGGATGCGCGTACCGGTGATCGACTTGTCGGCTACGTCGTTCCTCAAAGCGGGGAAAGCATCGATGTCGAAACCTTGAAGCGGACTCTTGTGGCTGAGTTGCCGAGTTACATGGTGCCGGCGGCATTGATGGTCTTGGACGAACTACCGCTCAACATCAACGGCAAGGTCGATCGCAAAGCCCTGCCCGACCCCGAATTCGAGGCGACCGAATTCCGTGCGCCGACCAACCCCGTCGAAGAGATCGTGGCGGGTGTGTTCGCTGACGTACTCGGTGTGGCGAGGGTCGGACTCGACGACGACTTCTTCGAGCTCGGCGGAAACTCTCTCGTCGCGACGCAGGTCGTGTCGAGGCTGGGTGAGGCGTTGGACGCGCAGATTCCGGTCCGCGTGATCTTCGAGGCGTCGACTGTCGGGGCATTGGCGTCGAGGGTTCTCGAACACGCGGGATCGGGTGGCCGCCCACCGTTGGTGGCCCAGGTGCGTCCGCACGAGATCCCGCTGTCGTTGGCGCAGCAACGTATGTGGGTGCTCAATCAGTTCGACAAGACCTCGGGTGCGTACAACATCCCGGTCGCGATCCGGCTGTCCGGCGCTCTCGATGTCGACGCACTTCACTCCGCGGTGTCGGATCTGATCGAGCGTCACGAAGTGCTCCGGACGGTATACCCGGACCGGGGCAACGGACCGGTTCAGATGATCCTGCCTCGCTCCGCAGCGACGGTAGGACTGGAAGTGATCGCAACCGACGAAGCGTCTGTCGCCGAGCAGGTGGCTGACACAGTTCGCGAGGGCTTCGATGTCACGACAGCCGTTCCGTTGCGAATCCGTCTCTTCGAGGTCGACGAATCCGAGCGGGTCCTCGTCGTTGTCATTCACCACATCAGCGGTGACGGCTTCTCGATGGCTCCGTTGATCAGAGACACCATGGTTGCGTACACCGCACGTACCGGCGGGGAGACGCCGGAGTGGGCTCCGCTCGAGGTGCAGTACGCCGACTACACGCTGTGGCAGCGTGATGTCCTCGGATCGCCGGAGGACGCGGACAGTCAGCTGGGCCGTCAACTCGCGTACTGGGTGAACGAGCTCAAGGGCACTCCGGAGCTTCTGGAACTGCCGACCGACCGGCCGCGGCCGGCGCGGGCCAGCATGCGCGGTGCGGAATTCGAGTTTGCCGTCGATTCCGAGACCACCAACCGGCTTGCGACGATCGCACGGGAGCAGAACTCGACAGTCTTCATGGTGGTTCACACTGCCCTGGCCGTGCTGCTGGCGAAGATGAGTGGATCGAACGACATCGCAATCGGGACGCCGATCGCGGGTCGAGGTGAGCGGGCGCTCGACGATCTTGTCGGGATGTTCGTCAACACGTTGGTCTTGCGAACAGAGATCGCGCCTGCTTCGACGTTCGTCGACGTTCTGGCACACGTGAAGGACAAGGACTTGTCGGCATTCGCCAATGCCGACGTACCGTTCGAGCGGTTGGTCGACGAACTGGGGCGAGAGCGCTCTCACGCATACTCGCCGCTCTTCCAGGTCATGCTCACCTTCCAGAACATGGCTCTCGGTACGTTCCAGCTCCCGGGCCTCGAGCTCTCTGCGGTCGACAGCGGTTTCGACCAGGCGATGTTCGATCTGCAGCTCACCGGTATCGAGCAATTCGACGATGCCGGGGTGCTGTCCGGGCTGAGGATGCGTTTCACCTATGCGACCGACCTGTTCGACGAATCGACCATCGCGCTTTTTGCGGCGCGATTCGGGCGGGTGCTCGAAGAACTGGTGACCGATCCCGGGGTCGTGATTCGCACGATCGACATCGTGACCGAGCAGGAACGCGAGGAAGCGAGCGCTGCCGAGCCGAAGTCCGCGGCAGACCTACCCGAACTGGCAGCCGCAGCGGCGGCCGCCGATCCTGAGGCAATTGCGTTCACCCACGGTGATCAGGCTGTCACCTTCGGTGAGTTGTCGACCAAGCTCGTTGCCATGCGTACCGCCATGGGGGCTGCTCTCGCCCCCGATGCTCTGGTTTCTGTGTCGCTCGCCGGACTTGTTCCGGGCATCCTGCCGGCACTTGGCGTCGACGGTCTCGCCACACTTGTGAGCTCGGTGGTAGCTGACGCACAGTCGGTGTCAGCGGGCCGTGGGGGTACGGCCGGGTAACATTCAGTATTTGCCCAGTGAACGCCTCCGGCCGAGCAGAACGCTGTGCTCGGCCGGGGCGCACTTCACGAAAGTCAGTTGGAGGAAGTGTAGATGTCCGTCGGTATTCCGGGACCGCAGTCGCTGACGATCGAAGATCTGCCGAAGTTGGTGGCTGCAGTTGCGGCGGTAGATCCTGATCGTGTGGCTCTGAGCCACGGTGGAACCGAAATCAGCTACGGACGACTCAATGACGAGTTGGTCACTCTCGACACCGCGATGGGTGGGGCATTGGGGGCGGATGCCCTGGTTCCTGTTGTCGTTTCCACGGTGCTGCCAGAGCTGATCGGCAGCGAGGCCGACGGTCTCGGCGCGGTGGTCGACCGTCTCATCACCGACGGCACTTCGATCGTCGAGGTCGCGTCGGAGTCCGATGCACACGTGACCCTCGCAGGACTCTTCGACGAGCAGGTCGAGCGGACGCCGGATGCGCTCGCGCTGGATTACGCCGGAACGCAGCTCACCTACGCGCAGTTCGACGCGCGAGCGAACCGCCTGGCCCGTGAACTCGTCGCGGCAGGTGTCGGACCGGACAGCCTCGTCGGTCTCGCGATGCGTCGATCGATCGATCTCCTCGTCTCGATGTACGCGATCGTCAAGGCCGGCGGCGCGTACGTTCCACTCGACCCGGATCATCCTGCCGACCGTCTCGCTTACGTACTCGAGATCGCGAAGCCCACGGCTGTGCTCACACGTACGTCCGATGCCGTGGTGCTGCCGCACGGTACGCCCACGCTCGACGTCGACACCCTCGACTTGTCGGGTCGTGCCGAGACAACTGTCACCGACGCCGACCGGTTGGCGCCGCTGCGCGCGGACAACACTGCGTATGTCATCTTCACGTCCGGATCGACCGGACGCCCCAAAGGCGTTGCAGTCTCTCACCGTGCCATCGTCGCGAACCTGCAATGGCGTCAGACCGAGTACGGATTCACTGCCGACGACGTGATCTTGCAGAAGACGCCCTTCACTTTCGATGTGTCCGTGTGGGAGTTCTTCTGGCCGCTGCAGGTCGGTGCATCGCTGGTGATCGCGGAACCCGACGGACATCGTGATCCGGTGTACGTGGCTCGCACGATGATCGAGCGCGGAGTGACGGCGGTGCACTTCGTGCCGTCGATGCTCGCCGTGTTCGTCGCCGAACCCCTTGTTGCGCAGGTCAAAACCCTTCGCTACGTGTTCGCTTCCGGTGAGGCGTTGCCGGCTCGAACCGCGGCACGTCTGCGCGAGGTCAGCAGTGCTGGACTCCACAATCTGTACGGCCCGACCGAGGCTGCCGTCGACGTGACTTATTACGAAACCGGTGAGCGAGATCAGGTGTCCGTGCCGATCGGCGCGGCCGTGGCAGACACCGAACTCCTGGTGCTCGACGACGCGCTCCGGCCGTCGCCTTCAGGAGTGGCAGGAGAGCTCTATCTTGCCGGGATTCAGCTGGCCAGGGGATACGTGTCGCGTCCCGATCTCACGGCAGACCGTTTCGTGGCTCGGCCGGGCACTACCGACGGATCGCGGATGTATCGAACCGGAGACCTGGTGCGTTGGCGCGGCGTCGGAGCGAACCGCCAGCTCGAATACATCGGTCGCACTGACTTTCAGGTCAAGCTCCGCGGTCTGCGCATCGAACTCGGTGAGATCGAGGCGGCACTGCTCGATTGTGAAGGTGTTTCCCAAGCCGTGGTGATCGTCCATTCGGACGAAACGATCGGTGACAACTTGGTCGCGTACATCGTCGGCGAGGGCATCGATTCAGAGATTCTGACGTCGTCGCTGGGTGAACGGCTACCCGACTACATGGTCCCTGCCATGTTCGTCGAACTGGACGAGTTTCCGCTCAATGCCAGCGGCAAGCTGGATCGAAAAGCCTTGCCCGCACCCGAATTCGTGTCGAAGACGGTCGAGTACCGCGAGCCTGCGACACCCACCGAAGCCGGCGTGGTCGCGATCTTTGCCGATCTACTCGGGCAGGATCGGGTAGGGGCAGACGACGGCTTCTTCGAGCTGGGCGGCAACTCGTTGCTCGCCACTCGCGTGGTTGCGCGGATCAATGCCGAACACGGCATCTCCATCGACATGCGCAACTTCTTCGACGCACCCACCGCCGCAGAACTTGCCGTCTTCATCGACGAAGCGAAAATCTCAGAAGACCGCAAGGCTCACGTTCCCCTGATCCCTCGCGAGCGCCCCGAGTTGGTTCCGCTGTCTTTGGCGCAGCAGCGCATGTGGTTCCTCAACCGATTCGAACCAGAATCGGCAGTCGACCACATTCCGGTCGCGCTGCGTCTCAGCGGAGCGCTCGATGTCGATGCCTTGCAGGGCGCGCTCGAAGATTTGATCGAGCGGCACGAGATCCTTCGAACCGTGTACCCGGAGGTCGACGGCGTCGGATATCAGCGCTTGGTCGACCTTGCAGCCGTGGTACCGAACCTGACTCCCATACGGGTAGACGAGTCGGCGATCGTCGAGCGCGTGACCGACTTCGTTACCCCGGGGTTCGACGTGACCACCGAGGTTCCGATTCGGGCGGCACTCTTCCAACCCACCGCCGACGAATTTGTCCTCGTGTTCGTCGTCCATCACATCAGCGGTGACGGGTTCTCCATGGGACCGTTGACCAAGGACATCGTTTCGTCCTATGTGTCTCGGACACAGGGAATTGCGCATGATCTGGCTCCGCTGCCCGTACAGTTCGCCGACTTTGCACTGTGGCAGCGCGAAGTTCTCGGCAGTGAGGACGACCCGGATTCTCTGATCACTCGCCAGGTCGACTACTGGCGCCACGCGTTGGCCGGTATCCCCGATCAGCTCGATCTTCCGTCGGACCGCCCGCGCCCGCGCGTCGCGTCGAACCGGGGAGCCGGGCACACATTCACGATCGAGCCTGACCTTCACCAGGCTCTCAATCGAATTGCGCTGGACAACAACGCATCCCTGTTCATGGTGTTGCACAGTGCCGTGGCGATTCTGCTGGCGCGGTTGTCCGGGACTTCGGACATCGTGATCGGCACACCGGTCGCCGGTCGAGGCGATCAAGCTCTCGACGACCTGATCGGAATGTTCGTCAACACACTCGTCCTCCGCACGGAGGTTGATCTCGAAGCTTCGGCACGGGACATGATTTCGCGGGCGCGCGAATCCGACCTCAGCGGCTTCGGGCACGCCGATGTGCCATTCGAACGACTGGTGGAGGTACTCAACCCCGCCCGGTCTCAGGCACGGAACCCGTTGTTCCAGGTGATGCTCTCGCTGCAGAACTTGGGACAGAGCATGCAGCAAAGTCTGGAGGTTCCGGGACTGCGCATTTCCGGACTGGACGTAGAGTCGTCGGCCGCGAAGTTCGACCTCCAATTCACTGTGTGGGAATCGGACACCGCGGACAAGGTCGGTGGTTTGACCGTCGCACTGGTCTATGCGACCGACCTGTTCGACGAGTCGTCTGCCAAATCAATCGGAAAGCGGTTGATTTCAGTTCTCGAAGCAATGGTTGCCGATCCCTCGGTGCGGGTTGGCGATGTGGATATGTTCGATTCGGGTGAGCGATCTTTGGTGCTCGAGTCGTGGAATGGCACTGCGCATGAGGTTGCGGATGTGTCGTTGGTGGACGTGTTCGATGCTCAGGTGGAGGCGTCGCCGGATGCGGTAGCTGTGTCGTTCGAGGGTGTTTCGCTGTCATATGCGGAGTTCGATTCGCGGGTGAATCGTCTTGCCCGGTACCTGGTTTCGGTGGGTGTGGGGCCGGAGTCGTTGGTGGGTGTTGCGGTACGTCGGTCGGTTGATTTGTTGGTTGCGGTTTACGGCGTGCTCAAGGCTGGCGGTGGGTATGTTCCGGTAGATCCGGATCAGCCTGCGGAGCGCAATGCGTACGTGTTGGAGTCGGCGTCGCCGGTATGCGTGATCAGTACCTCTGACGTTGGATTCGATGCCGGTGTGGTGCCGGTGGTCGAGGTTGATGTTGTTGATGTGTCTGGTTTTTCGGATAACCCTGTTTCGGATATTGATCGGGTCTCGCCTTTGCTGTCGGGGAATTCGGCGTATGTGATTTTCACGTCGGGGTCGACGGGACGTCCGAAGGGCGTGTCGGTTTCGCATGCGTCGATTGTGAATCGGTTGGCGTGGATGCAGGACGAGTACGGGTTGGATTCGTCGGATGTGGTGTTGCAGAAGACGCCGTTCACGTTCGATGTGTCGGTGTGGGAGTTGTTCTGGCCGTTGCAGGTTGGTGCTCGATTGGTGGTGGCCGTGCCGGATGGGCATCGTGATCCGCGGTATTTGACGTCGGTCATTGTGGGGGAGGGTGTGACGACGGTGCATTTCGTGCCGTCGATGCTCGAGGTTTTCGTGACGGATTCGTCTGTGGCTGGGTGTGTTTCGTTGACTCGGGTGTTCGCGTCAGGTGAGGCGTTGCCGGCGAGTGTTGTTGCCGACGTGTGGGCTGTGTTGCCGGGTGTCGGGGTGCACAATTTGTATGGTCCGACCGAGGCTGCGGTGGATGTGACGTTCCACGAGGTGGTGCCGGAGGATGTTCTGGGGGTGCCGATCGGTGCTCCGGTATGGAATACGCAGGTGTTTGTTCTGGACTCTCGATTGAGTCCGGTGCCGGTAGGTGTTGCGGGTGAGCTGTATCTGGCGGGTGTTCAGCTGGCTCGTGGATATGTGGGTCGGCCGGATTTGTCGTCGGATCGATTTGTGGCGAATCCGTTCTCGGGTGATGGTGGGCGGATGTATCGCTCGGGTGATGTGGTGCGGTGGACTGCGTCGGGCGAGTTGGAGTACATCGGTCGTAGTGACTTTCAGGTGAAGTTGCACGGTTTGCGGATCGAGCTCGGTGAGATCGAGTCGGTGATTCGTGAGCACGAGTCGGTGTCGTCGGTAGTTGTGGTTGTGCGTGAGGATGTGTTGGTTGCGTACGTTACGGCCGCTGGTGGTGTGGTGGACGTTGACGAGTTGAAGAGAGTTGTTGCGGGTCGGCTGCCGGGTTACATGGTGCCGGCGGTGGTGATGGTGCTGGATGAGTTGCCGTTGGGTGTGTCGGGGAAGTTGGATCGGAAACTTCTTCCGGATCCGGTGTTCGTGGCGCGCGAGTTTCGGGCACCGTCGAGTGTCGCCGAAATCGCTGTGGCCGGCGTCTTCGGAGATGTTCTCCGGTTGGAACAGGTCGGTCTGGATGACGACTTCTTCGAGCTCGGCGGAAACTCTTTGGTCGCAACGCAGTTGGTGGCTCGCGTAGGTCAAGCGCTCGACACTCAGGTTCCGGTGAGAGTGTTGTTCGAGGCTTCGACCGTCGAAGGTTTGGCAGCGCAGGTTGAGTTGATCGCAGGGGCAGGAGGGAGGGCCGCGCTCGTGGCCCGCCCACGGCCGGCGTTGATCCCACTCTCACTAGCTCAGCAGCGAATGTGGTTCCTCAGCCGCTTCGATCCTGATTCTGCCGTCAATAACATTCCGATCGCATTGAATATCAAAGGCGCCCTGAATGTTTCGGCGCTGAGTCATGCGATTTCGGATGTAATCGAACGTCACGAGTCGCTACGGACCGTCTACCCGGAGCAAGGTGGGCAAGGGCAGCAGGTAGTCCTCCCGTCGTCCGAGGTGCCGGTTGAACTGACACCGAAGGTCATCGACGCCTCACGCGTTTACAACGAACTTCTGAGTTTCGCGCTCCAGGGTTTCGACGTGACGTCAACCGTTCCGGTTCGCGTCGGGTTGTTCGAACTTGCTGAGAATTCGTACGTTCTGGCCTTCGTTGTGCATCACATCGCAGCGGACGGGTTCTCGATGCGTCCGCTGACTCGGGATGTCATGGTTGCCTACGCCGCTCGGGTTTCGAACGGCGTTCCGAATTGGACTCCGCTCGAGGTGCAGTACGCCGATTATGCACTCTGGCAGCGGGAGGTCCTCGGCGACGAGGACGACCCGAATTCGTTGATCTCGGCTCAGCTGGACCACTGGCGCTCCGTCCTCCGTGATTCTCCGGAAGTGCTTGCGTTACCAGCTGACCGATCCCGCCCGGTCGTCGCCTCGAATCGTGGCGCTACGTATCGCTTCTCCGTCAGCGAAGAGATTCGGTCGAGCTTGGACTCACTCGCACGCGAGCGGAACGCGTCGCTGTTCATGGTGATGCATTCGGCCCTCGCCGTGCTTCTCGCAAGGTTGTCCGGTACCAGTGACATCGTGATCGGTACTCCGGTTGCAGGGCGAGGCGAAAAGGCGCTCGACGATGTGATCGGTATGTTCGTGAATACGCTGGTCCTGCGGACTCCTGTCGACCTCGCCAGTCCGTTCAGTGCACTCGTCTCGGCAACGCGGAGGACGGACCTTCAGGCGCTCGGCAACGGCGATGTTCCGTTCGAGCGATTGGTCGAGGTACTGGACCCCACCCGATCGCAGGCACATCACCCGCTGTTCCAGGTCGCGCTGTTCTTTCAGAACATGTCCCAGGATGCGTTGGAGCTTTCGGGGTTGGAGGTGTCGGGCCTCGAGTTCGATGCCGGTATCGCGAAATTCGATCTTCAACTTACTCTCGCTCCCCGTGTCGAAGATGCGCTCGAAGACGGCATGTTCGCCGAGTTCGCATACGCCACAGATCTGTTCGACGAGTCGACGATTCGTGGATTCGCAGATCGGTTCACCAGGATCCTCGAGCAGGTGGTCGTGGATCCGTCGATCACTGTGGGTGACATCGATCTGTTGGAGGAGACCGAGCGCGAGTCGCTGTTGACTGCGCGCAACTCCACCGCACGTGACGTCGGGAACAGTGAGACATTGGCTTCGCTGTTCGACACTCGCGTTGCGTTGGCGCCCGATGCTGTTGCCGTGGTGTTCGACGGCCAGTCGCTGACCTATGGCGAGGTGTCCGATCGTGTGAACAAATTGGCACGCAAGCTGATAGACGATGGTGTTGGGCCCGAGTCGTTGGTGGCCTTGGCGATGCGTCGGTCGCTCGATCTCGTAGTGGGTATGTACGCGGTGATCGCCGCGGGCGGAGCCTACGTGCCATTGGATCCCGATCACCCCGCCGAGCGGATCGGGCACATCCTCACGACGGCCGATCCAGTCTGTGTGCTGTCGACGACGAGGGACGCTTTCGTAGCGCCGAACGGCGCCGACGTGCTGTTGATCGATGCTGCTGACCTCTCGAGCTATTCGCCTTCCGTCGTTTCCGATGCTGATCGTCGTGGACGACTGCGTGATGTGAATGCCGCCTACGTGATCTTCACCTCGGGTTCCACGGGCAAGCCCAAGGGCGTTGCGGTCTCGCATCACGCCATCGTGAACCAGGTCCTGTGGATGCAGGATCAGTACGCCATCGGCACAGAAGATGTCTATCTGCAAAAGACTGCAACGACATTCGACGTCTCGTTGTGGGGATACTTCACCGCGCTTCTGTCCGGTACGAGAGTGGTGCTGGCATCTCACGACGGACATCGAGATCCCGCGTATCTGGCTGGTCTGATCGAAGATCATCGGGTGACGCTGACGGACTTCGTTCCGTCGATGTTGACCGTCTTCGCGGCTTCGGTTCCAGAGCAGGCGTTGGTGTCGCTGAGGGACGTCTTCGTGATCGGTGAGGCGTTGCCGGTGGAGACGGTACGTGCATTCGCTCAGGTTTCGTCTGCAAGCCTGCACAATGTGTACGGCCCAACCGAGGCTGCGGTCTCGATCACCTACTACGAGGTCGATGGATCGGAATCGACAGGGATTCCGATCGGGGTGCCCGAGTGGAACTCGCAGGTCTACGTGTTGGACAGTCGGTTGCAGCCGGTGCCGGTAGGCGTTGCAGGTGAGCTGTATCTGGCCGGTGATCAACTGGCGCGCGGTTACGTCGCGCGACCCGATCTCACCAGTGATCGATTTGTCGCGAACCCATTTGTGGAGGCGAGCGACACGAACGGTGAAATCAATCCCGGTGGCAGTCGGATGTATCGCACCGGGGACCTGGTGTGGTGGAACACCGCAGGCGAACTCGAGTATGTCGGGCGTACCGATTTTCAGGTCAAATTCCGTGGTCAGAGGATCGAGCTGGGTGAGATCGAGTCAGCTCTGCTGGCGCATTCGACGGTAGCTCAGTGCGTGGTCACTGTGGCATCCACCGATATGGGCGATCAGCTGGTCGCATATGTGATCGCTGTCCCGGATTCTGTGATCGACGTAGAAGTCCTGAGGAATGCGCTTCCTGAATCGCTACCTGTCTACATGATTCCGAACGCGATCATGGTCTTGGACGAGTTGCCTCTGAATTCCTCTGGGAAGTTGGATCGGAAGTTGTTGCCGGAGCCGGTGTTCGAGGTTGCGGTGTTCCGGGCCCCGGTCACGCCGGTAGAACAAATTGTCGCTTCTGTTTTCTCGGCGGTACTCGGGGTCGAGCGAGTGGGTCTGGATGACGATTTCTTCGCACTCGGCGGAAACTCTTTGATTGCTACTCGAATGGCAGCGCGGTTGGGGCAGGCGCTCGATGCGCAGGTTCCGGTGCGGGTGTTGTTCGAGGCGTCGTCGGTGGAGTTGTTGGCTGCGCGGATGGAGTCGGAGATCGGTTCGGGTGCGCGGGCGGCGTTGACTGCTCGGGTGCGTCCGGAGCTGGTGCCGTTGTCGTTGGCGCAGCAGCGGATGTGGTTCTTGAACCGTTTCGATACGTTGTCGTCGGCGAACAATATTCCGGTGGCGATTCGGTTGTCGGGGTTGTTGGATGTGGCGGCGTTGGATGCTGCTGTGTCGGATGTTGTTGCGCGGCATGAGATTTTGCGGACGGTGTATCCGGAGGTCGACGGTGTCGGCTTCCA
>NZ_MUZB01000032.1:0-16207 GCF_002076325.1 Rhodococcus sp. 66b | reverse complement strand
GACGACGTTTCGTCGTGGATCAGGAAGAAGAACCGGCTTCCGCCGGTGATCGGATCGAACACCCGCAACGAGGACTGACCACCGCGTGCATACGCCACCAACGGTGAAGCAATAGTGCCGACTGCCTGGGAGAGCACTGACTCGGGCGTGCGGGGGCTGAACGGTCCCGGCCGCCCGCGCACTCCGATACCGGCGGCCGTGAACGCTGCAGCGCCGATCAGCGCGAGTTCGAGATACCGGTCACGGCCCGAGTCCTCCCCGGTTGTAGAGACATCTGTTGCCAGGCCTGGAACCGGTTGGGCTGGTGCGGTATTCGAATCGGTGTCCGTGGGGATCGGTCCGGGACCACGATCGGTGGTCGCTGTCGGTGCGGTCGACCCGGCAGGCTGCGGAATAGTCGGGGCAGGCCCGTCGGCGGTCGTCGGAACCGGGACTCCTGCCGGGTTCTGCACACCCGGCTGTGTTGGTGCGCCGGGCGTTCCGGGCTGTCCTGGTTGCGCGGCGCCGGGGACGGGGACGATGGGGGTTCCGTTGTAGGTGGGGAAGTTCGTCGGAGCGTTGGCTCCGACGTTGGGGCCGCCGCCCGGTGCTTGTGCACCGGGAAGTCCGACCGTTGTTGTCGGGGCGGCCGTCGGGGTCGTGGTGGGAGCGGTCAAGCACGGGTTGATGTACTCCGGCGGGATGGGTGCACCGGGTGGCAGCGACGCAATGAGGTTCAGGTAGATCTGATGATCACGTGCCCGTACCGCTGCGCAGTCTTCTGCTGGTCCTGCGGAGGAGGTCGGGGCGAAGATCAGCAGCGCCAGCAGTGCGATCACCGTTGCGGCGAGCACCACCACGGTGGAGATCACCGTGGTCGGTGAGGTGCGGTCGAACCGGCGCGCAGGCTTCACCGGCGATCACCCGTGTTCGACTTCTTCCGAAATTCGGCGATGAGTGTGTCTGCGCCCCACCAGAACACCCGTCCTGCGATCGACATCCACAGAAAGAATGCCAGATACACCAGAATCGTCCCGTAATCGGTGGCCCATCCTCCGAGGCGTCCGATCACCGCGAACGCCGCGATCAACAACGCGAGCCCGAATACGGTCGCGATCACAGCTTTCGACATCTGACTCAGTTCACTGTCGCGATCCCATCCCTGATCACCTGTACCGACTGCATCGCGGGGTAGGTCGGAATACACCGATGCCGGAGCTGCAATGGTTCCTGGCGGTACGTACGGCAACGCAGGCTCAGCTGTGACGTCGCGGCGGGTGGGTGAGGTCATCGGGGCGTTCGGTGAGGTGGTCATCGGAGGTGAATGCCTTTCCCCGCCAACTAGAAACGCGGGACTCGAGATACCCGACACCGACCAAAAGAACGGGCGGTCACCGGGAGGAGATGCAGCAGCGGACAGGAAGAGGGTGCGCTCTACCAGGGGCAGTTGACGTACGAGGTAGCTCCGGCGAGCCACCCTCCTGCCGGCGGGAGATAGAACTGGTACGAGGCGCACCCGTTCGGATACTGGGCAGCAATTGCCGTCCGGCGCGCCAGGACATCAGCCGACACGTCGATCACGGTCTCCCACCCGGGAACGGGGATCATGACGTTCGCGTTCGAGAGTGCCGTCACGATTCCACTGTCGCGGGCCGCCACGGTCAAGGCGTGGCCCAGGGGAACCTGCACCACCGGTGCACCGTACTGCGCCGGAACCGGCCCCTCGAACATCACGGGAGCAGCCATTGCGGCCGGGGCGGTAGCGAGCAGAATCCCGCCGACAGCGACTGATGCAGCCGCGGTCGTGGCTGCGATTTTCTTCGTGCGAGTCAAAGACATGATGCTCCTTTGATGGATGGAAAAGTGGAAAGTGTTGGGTAACAGCGCCAACGGCTGCCCAGCACATGAACCGAGTGAACCGAGACGTGCGCTTGTGGGCGCGGAATGCCGTTGACGACAGTCCTGGATCAGAGCCAGGTGGGGTCGGAGTAGACGAACACACTGTTATCCGAGGTCGCCGTCGACACGGCGAACTGCGCGTACGAACGGATCGTGACCGGGCCCATGCACGCATCGACCTTGACGTGCACGTTCTCCGCCGTGATCGACGCTTTCGCAGCCTCGAGGTCCTTCTTGCCGAGCGGGATCGTGGTGATCGTGCCCGGTGCGATGGTGGTCTGGATGCTCGGGTTCACCGAGGCGTTCACGCCGATGTTCGCCGACGGAACCCCCGAAATGCTGACCCCGACGGACGGGCCGAGGGAGAATCCGAGCCCCAGGCCGAGGCCGGAGGACACATCGATTTGGCAACCGATCTGCAACCCCTGCTCGATATAGCCTGTCTTCACCGCAGAATCGCCGGGTCCGGTGATGGTGCCGGTGACCTTCGCCGACACGAACCCCTCGCGAGTGAACGCTGTTGTCGCCAGGTTCGGGACCCGGTTCGCCGAAAGTTTGGTAGCCGCCAGATCCAACGTCCAACCGTCGTCGGTGACCGTGCTCGCGAACTTGTCCGGCAACGCCGTCGGGGTCGCCGACGCACTGGCTGCGAACGCGAGAGAGCCAGCCATCAAAACCGACGACACCGCAGCACATGTGCCCATTGCCTTTCCGATGCGTCGCTTTCCTGTCAAGGTACGGATGGTCTCGGTGGTGGTGGTGGCCATGGTCGGTCTCCCTGGGGTGAGTCGAAATCCCCGCAACCAGAGCGATTGCGGAAACTTAACTGAACGTCTGACCGGGACGCTACAACACCGCCTGCATGCCCGACTAGCCTCCAATGCCCGAATCCATCCGCCGAAAGTCGTACTCGAAGTTACGGAAACATTTCCCGAACACTCGGACCAGGCGGTTTGTTCACGCGAAGGGTGTGACGAGCCTCATGATCACGAAATGGTGACCGATGGTTCATGCGCAGTGATTATTCGGCAACCCGACACCGATAGGTGTTGACAGCCGGGACGAGGGTTATCTCGTCGCGGCGGTGCGGCGAGGTCCGACTGCTGCTTCGGCGAGTCGGGCGTAGCCCGGTGAGTCGGCGGGAACCTTCCGGCGTTGATCGGAGATGCGCAGCTTCGCGGCGACATTGGCCAACAGTTCCAGCGAGGTAGCGGAGAGGCCATTCGCGGCCAGAAGTAGGTCTTTCAATTCCTGGTCGTCGAGATGGTCGACGATATCGGCGTCCTGGGCCTCGACGAGGCCGCGGTCGCCGGCCCAGGGGACGGTGAAGAAGTATCCGGGGGAGACGCCGAAGTAGTCGGCCAATGCGGCCACGACCTCATCGGACGGGCTCGTGCGAACACCGCACCGCAGTTGGGAGAGATATGGTGTCGAGATCCGACAGCCTCGCTCGAGAAGGCCTCTCGCTACCGCTGTGGTCGTCAAACGCCGCCCTCGTCGGGCTGCGTCGACGGTGGCGAAAAGTTCGTTCAACCGGACCTGGAACACGTCCTCGCCGGCTACCCGCCCGACCATCAACTGACTCACTTTCTTCTGTCTACCTTTCGTGCTGCGAGGTGAGAATGTCAGCGAGATAAGCGGATGCCCGGTCCTGCGACGCGCTGCGGGACCGCGCGGCCGGGACCACCCACACGCGAGAGCTTCACCGCAGGTTGCGGGCCGGGTCGAGCAGTAGCGTCACGGTGCGGAATTGTTGTTCGGCACTGGCTGCTAGAAAGGCACACCGATCCGCGCGCACGCCCGAATCCGCAGTGGCCGTGTCCTTGTCGGCTGCGGCCGGACAGTCGAGAGAGGTGAACCGGTCGACGCTGCGGTCGAATATCTCGATCGGTGAGGAACTCTGACCTGTCCACGCCCGCGCCAGACCAGCTGCAGTCGATTCGTCGATACTTCGCACCAACGCGGACTTGCGACCCAGGGAGTCCGCGCACAACGATGCCTGGAAACGGCACGAGAATTCGACTTCGGTACCGAATTCGGCGCACTCGGATGCGCACCGCTCACCCGCGCCGGCACTCAGGCTGTCGACGGAGCCGGCTCCTGGCGAGCAACCCGCTGACATGATCGCCGCGACCGCGAGAGTACCGATCGCACATCGGCGAACAACGGTGATACGGACACGGTGATGCACGGTTTCCTGCATGCCGGGTTCAGCTCTTCTCTACCAGGCGCTTTCGGCGTTGAAGATGTTCCCCTGATTGATCGCGGGGTCGACGAGATACAGCCCGACACGACCGCCGGGGTGCGAGGCTGCCTCGTCGACGAACTGATCGCCGGTGACCGGGGTCCATGCTCCGGTGTACCAGATGGAATCGTGCGGCAACCCGACAGTCCAGGCGTCGCCGAATGCGGCGTTGATCAGATTGCCCGCGTTGATCTGGCTCGCGACGACCGTCTCGTGGTGATCGAGAATGACTCCGACGTAGCCGTTTCCCGATACCGGAGTCGCCGCCGAGGCAGAGCCTGCGCCGGCAATCGCCACAGCTCCAGCAGCCGCCGGGATGGCCAGAGCAGCAACGATCTTGAGTGCACGCGTCATCGAATGAGCCTTTCCTCGTTCGGATCCAGCCAAATGGTCGAACCCGAGTTCTCGAAACCCGGAACGGGGTTCCCGTGTCTCCAGTGAACGACACGCGGCAAACAATCGGCAACCTTTCGGGGTTACTTGCGAGTCAGATCACACCAGCAATCACCATTCGCCGACCGTGTCGATGGCGGATGCCCATTCTGTACGAACGATTCCCCGCCGGTGAGACCTAAGGCGGGAATCAGGCTTCGCCCAGTGGGCTTGGATCCAACGCCGATGCGCGCAAGGTTGCTGGGTGGCATTGAAAGAGGAACTTATCCCATGGATACCGGTTGTCCGGTTTACAATCTAGGTGCGTGGCCGCACGGATGATTGACCGCGCACCGAAAGAGGCCATCTGGGTTGTGTGCTCAACGCAGGTGGCGTTTAACCGCCCCGGTTCGACGTGCAGGGCCGGGGTCTCGGTCGCGGTGCTGTGAACAGTCGCCACAGTGGGGTGGACGTTGCCACGCCATCGTCCGGACTCAGGGTTGTTGCAACTGAGCATAATGCCACCCGAAATGCATCGCCGATAACATATAGTATGTCACTCTGTTGATGAAATACGTTGCGCTGTAACAAAATATGTTCTCCGCAAATGTGCATTGACGATAGCGCGGCAGCGTCGCTACCAGAGTGAGAGCGGACGTCCTGCAGCCTCGGCCGCAGCGATGCGCTTTTCGACCGCGTCGACGTCCAAGTTCTGGCGATGTCGCGTCGCCGAAGCTCGTATTCGCTGCGGTTGCTGCGATTGGTTCCCAACCGCATGTGTGCCGGGTTGGTGCAGCCGGCGAAGTCACATTGATGGCACAGCACCGCGTCGTCGGTGTTGGACCAGCCCAACCTCGAAATGACACCGTATTCGAGCTGGTAGGCGAACAAATGCGCCGGTACCGTCCCGCGGCGAGACGGCCCGGGCAGGCTCGCTGCCCGGAAGGAACCATGCCCGGTCGATGACACCCCTCCGATCCAGGGCCAGCACTGATTCCGGCGGCGGTAACGCTTGGGCTCGAAGTGAGAAACGACGGCAGCGTCGTCGAGCCAGGAACGCCACAGACGTTCGGGAATGCGTACAGGCTGGGGCTGCCCGATCAACGTCATCTGGAACGCCGGCAGCGCGGGAGCGCTGTCGGGCATGCCGGGCAGTGGCAATGAGGCGTCGCTCACGAACGTCATCGCCTGCTCCTGGCACTCGATCCGGACTGTTACCCGAGCTGACTGTAGGAGCGTGCACCGACAGGAACATGCTCCGCACCGGCCTCGGACGGACATGGGTAACAGCTCCAGCGAGTGATGGCGGCATCGAGCCCACTCAGCCCCCTCGCTCTGTCAGAGCGTGCAACGCTGGGCCCCGAACGCGGTTGCCGCGAAGTTGCTCTGCCAGAATTAGGAAGATGACCGACAAAAACGGCAAAAGCAAAGATGTGACTGCGGTAGGTTCCCGCGTGCGAATCACGGTGTCAGACTCCGATGCCGGTGGCAGCGTGGCATGCACGGGTGTGGTGATCGAGGACTACGAGGACATGGTCATCGACCGCGGTTCGGTGGGGCGGGACTGGGCTCCGGTGCAGCGGTGGGCGATCGCACTCGATGACGGGCGCCTGGTCTTCGCGAGCGACGACGACCTGACGCCCGCAGAATAGGGCGCATCGGAAGCACCGAACGCTTTGCGAATCCATTCGGCGAGAGCAGTGTCAGACTCTGCTGCCGAGACTGTTCGGCGGTCGCCACTGTCCGTCAGAGGGCACCAAGCACTGTTCGATGCAGATCGGACACGATCGCCCTATCAAGTTCAGCTCGTTCTTGACCAGCTTCCACGTCATATCAGCTGGGTGTGATCCTCAGGGCGCGGCCGTGCTCGAAGCTGTCCCGAACCTCCCGGAGGTCGCTAACTGCAAAGCAGCGCCGCAGCCAACGGTCCTTGTCGTCGAACCGCGCCAAGAATGCTGTACGGCCGTGAACGGCGACGCGGTTGTCAACGACCACGAGCTGACCTGGGAGCAGCACCGCGCCGGTCAAGTTGGCACCGAAGACGTCACGCAGGGCATCAAGAGCGTCCTGCGCTCCGCTATCCAGACCTTCCATGCCGTGAAAGTCGACGACGAGGTCCGGATCTGTGGAAGGGCCAGACAGGATAGACATCGGACGACTCCAGACTTCGCTCTCCTGCCCCCCGGTGAATGACGACGAGTAGGCAATGCGGAATCATTGCTGGTACAGGACGGAGACGAGTTCGTCGGTCAGCAGCGGGAGCACCCGCCGTACGCTGCAGGCCACAGTTGCGGCCACTTTGTCATGGTCAGCTCGGATGCACAGCAGGGACAGGAAATGCGGCGGGTACGCAAGGAACCCGTCCTCGGTGTGGAGCTCGAGAAGCACGCACCCGCTGTTCTCCTGGCGCAGTTCCTGTCCGCGCTTGGGGAATACGTCTTGGATGAGGCGTCCCTCCTTTTCGTCGCTGTAACTGATTACGGAACCGAGAGTGCTCATGACCATCAATTGACTGAACGTGGAGACCGGAACTTCAGCCCAGTCCGGGTCGATTCCGCCGGCGCTGGGAGTGGCTGCCTGGTCCTCGACTGGAAGCCCATCGATGAGTAGAACGCCATCGAGATTTCCCTTGTCACGGAACCGCCGCAGAGCAGATTGCAGGCGGGAAGGAAGGTTGCCGGCCGCAGACTCGACGTCGTAGAGCAGCTGATCGTCATGCAAGGGGCGGCCATGGTGGCGATCCCAGAGGGACAGCGCTGCAGAGGCGACCGCCGCGGTTTCGTACTGCGTCAGCGAAATTGTTTCGCTGGGTGGGGTGAAAGGCACCTGCTGTGGGAGGAGGTTCATTGCGGTCACGAGCGACTTCCTAACTAGAGAAATGCCAGTAGAGGACGAGGGGCGGTTGCGCGCAGCGTGCTCCTAAGACCCAAAGCAAGGCCGAACCGGACGAATTGGAGAGGTAGCTGTAGCTGATTGCGAGCACGCTGCCAGCGTGGCTGGGTCAAGGCGTGAACATCGACGCATGTGCGGGTCGGTACAGAATTCCCAGCGGCGACTTGGGCAACGATATGGCACGCCAAGGAACCGAATTGCCATGCAGCTTCAGGAAGTTGAGGAACGCTGTACAGCGGGTCGCGAAGATTCCGGGCCAGCTCGTCAAGCATCTCGCCAGGCATCTTCGACATGGGCGCGATGCGGACGATTGCCTCCCACACCGACAAGGTTTCAAGGTCGCCAGAAGTGATGGCACCGTTGAAGATTCGATCAACGACGCGATAGTCGATGTACTCCGCGCAGAGCACCCCAGCCAGGTCCCATCCGGTCACCAGCGGTCGGCGATGGGCCAGTGCGGCCTCGTGGAGCGCAACCTTCGCCGCCAAACCCGATGGAGTCGTGACGTCGACACCGTCGACGATGATGTCGGCATATCGAACCAGAGCGTCGACGTTCTCCTTTGTGATCCCCTCCGTGGTTACCGTTACCGTGGCGTGCGGGTTGATTGCCTCGATGGTTCGCCCGGCCACGGAAGCCTTGTTTCTCCCGAGATCGTTCAGGTGTGCTCGCTGCCGATTGAGATTGTTCAGCTCAAAGACGCCGATGTCGGCCAAATGAAAGTCGCGGAATCCGATTCGGGCCAGAGGCTCCACGGAGGCGCCACCGATGGACCCGCAGCCAGCCACCAGGAGCTTTGTGGATGCGATCGCTTGCTGGGATTCTTCGGAGACAAGTCCCCGGTTGCGTGCGACGAGGTGGCGGTAAAAATCTCCGTCGCTCAGCGATCGGGCTTCAGCTTCGCTCTCGATGTCATGCATGGATGAGGTTTCCTTCTGCCGATGATGGGCCCTGCGTCCGCAAGGCCAGGTAGTCCCGTACTGATCCAGGACGGCTGGACCTCAGAAACTTCGTAAGGTCCTCGATGACGGGCGGAGTCTCCTGCGTGAGTTGGGCTGAGTATGCGACCGCTGTCTCAGGTTGCCGCCACATCGGACCCAACACCCCGTCGCGGTTTTGAGGATGCGGCAGCGTTGGCAACGTGGTGACTGCATACCTCAGAGAGCGCAGCATCGCGGCGGATCCCGACGGGGCCCCGTCAGCGATGAGAAGTTGGAACTGGCCAGCACTCTCCAAGCTTTGGAGCACCTGCGTGATTGCGACGAGCGTCCACCAAGGAGCGTTTCGCCCGAGTTGTGATCTTCCGAGGTCGGCTCGGCGGACGAGACGTTTTCCCTCCCAGATCTTTTCGCGGGGAATCGTGCCTGCCATGTCGACGGTGACATCGATCGGATAGTCCACTTCGAGACCAAACACATCGGGACTGCTCAATGCGAGGTATGCAGCAAGTCGACCGCTCGTACGATCGATGACCAAATGGTGGAACTCGCGGTGTGGTGCGCAACTGCTGGCATCGGTGAAACGCCCCGCACGCTTCGCGGCGTCGCGGTCCACCCATCCGAAGTCGACGTACTGGGCGAAGCGAAATGCCCGTAGAGCGTGCAGGTAGCGCTCTGGTAGTTGATCGCCGCGAACCGCGACGGTCAGGCTCCCGTCCATCCCGGCAGCGTGAAACCACGGATCTCCAAATATCGCAGATTCAATCCGCGCGAAGTTCAGCGCACTGCCGGCCGCTGCCACGCGGTCGAGCACATGAGGGACATTCATTTGCACAAGTGGGCGGTGATGGTCATCGCGAGCGCTTCGGGTGAGCCCTCGTAGATCCGAGGCCCGAAGCTGTCGCGCATGATGCGTTCCATCTCGTCGTCTCGTTGAAAGGCCTGAGCACCGATCAGCGACATTGCTGCGTTTGCGTTGTCGATGGCAGCTTTGTCGGCAACCATCTTCGCGATTGCCGGCTCGAATTCGGGAACGGGTAGCGAGTTGTCCACCAGACGGGCTGCCTTCGTCCACAAAGCTCGCGAAGCTTCGACAGATGCCGCCATGTCTGCGATCTTCCGTGCTGACATCTGATGCTCGAAGAGAAACTTCCCGCCCTGCCGCCGCGAGGTGGCCCATGCAAGTGCATGGTCGAGCGAGTGCCGGGCGATTCCGGTAGCGATCGCCGCGCAGGTCACGCGGGTGATGTTTCCGATGGTGGTATTCAGGTCCCATCCCCCGGATGGGCCGCCGATGATGTTCTCTGCCGGTACTTCGACATTGTTGAAGATGAGTTCTCCGGCGGGTGCCGTGCGATATCCGAGCTTGTCGTGTGTGGTTCCGCGCTCGACGCCTGCCCACTGCAGGTCGACGACAAAGCACGTCAGGCCCGTTGAGCCGGGGTTGCCTTCGATATTCGCCATGACCGTTGCATATCGCGCAACCGGGGCATTGGTGATGTACTTCTTTTTTCCGGTCAGTCGATAGACGTCGCCGTCCGGGACGGCGGTCGTCATGTCCACGGCATGTTCTGCATTGGTCGCCAAGACCAGGTCTGTCCCGTTGAGTTCCTCGGCAACTGCGTTGCAGCCGAGAATTGGCTGGTCACCGAGAAATGGGAGCAGATATTCAGAGGTGAGTCGGTCGTCGTTCGACAGCATGACTGGGGTCTGGAAAAGGCCTGTTGCTCCGAGTATCAGTGCGAAACCCGGGTCTGCGGCGGCGAATTCTTCGAGGGTGTAGCCAAGGCCTTCGGCGGTGAACCCTAAGCCGCCGAGCGCTTCCGGTAGTCCCATACGAAGGCCACCCAGAGCTTGGGCTTCTTCGACCAGGTCCCATTCGACTGTGCCGAGTGGGGCGCCGTCTCGGCGCGCTGCAGTAGGTGCGATGACGTCGCGGGCAAATTCGCGCAGTTGACCTATTGCCTTGCGGTGCTGGGATGTCAGGGAATCGAGGTCGGCAAGCGGGGAATGGGGCTGACGTGCAGTGGTCATTTCGATGCTTTCAATCTCGCGGTTCGGCGGTTTACGGCGGGCACTGTGGTTAGAGCGTGGTCAGCACATGAGCGAATCCGATGGCAGCAAAGATCGGCCACTGCGCAGCGAGGCGTCCTTGCGTCAGGGCCTGCACTACGCCGAGATCGCCGTCGGCGAGGGCGACGATGTCTGAGCTGCTCAGTGCCACAGTCACATCCGGAGCATCGGAGCGCTCAGGTGGGAGGGACACGACATGGGCAGAATCGTCGATCATCAGGCGCACCGCGATACCCAATGCTCGGAACCCCTCAGCTTGGGGGGTTTCACCAGTGAGGGCGCCAAGCCGTGCTGTGGCAACAGTGAGGGTGGAATTGGTCACGTGCAGTCTCCTTGATCAGTGATGCAAAGTACATGCCCGGTAATGTTCTCCTTGCGAAGGTGGTCCATGCAACGCCGTACATACCCCGCATTGGTACGTACTGTTCTCGGCGACACCTTGTGTCGCCGTCCACGTCTATTAGCCCTAGGGGGGGCCTGCCAATGTCAGAACAGCGAAGTCAAGAACCAGAAGAATGGAGCGGCGGATCTGAGTGGCGAGGGCTCCATGAGCTCTTGAGTTTGATGTCCAAGAAGTGGGCAGTCGCCGTGCTGCTCACCTTGCGCCCACGACCACTCAGATTTGCGCAACTGCAGCGAGAGATAGGTTGCGGGAATGTGAAAACGATGACCGTCACGCTGCGCTCGCTAGAAGAAGCCGGGTTGGTCGATCGGCAAGTCATCGACAGTCGACCACCCGGCGTTCTCTATAAAATGACTGGCCTCGGGCACACCCTGATCGGATCGTTGGATCCGGTGAGGAAGTGGTCGGTGGACCACGAGTTCGATCCGAGCCGCCTCGATACCTAAACGCGGTCGGCGGCAAAAGAAATGGCCCGACGCATGCGCGTCGGGCCATCTGCGGTGGCGGAATTTACAGGTAAAGGGCCAGGTGGGGTGTCTCTACGTCTGTGATCGGTTCGTGAGGCGTCCGAGGACGAGCGCGATGCCCGCCGCCAGTACTGCGACACCGCCGAGGGCGAGAAAGCCCGCGTGGGCACCTGCCGTTGCGGCAATGTCGTTGGCCGCGCCGTCCTGGAGCTGTGAGGCGATGATTGCCGCGGTGATGGGCGCAACGACTGCCAACCCGACGCCCGCGCCCGCTTCGTTGAACGTGTTGAGCAGGCCTGATCCGACACCGGCCTGTTCGGGAGGGATCGGAGCGGAACCGAAGGTGTACAGGGGAACGAACATGGTCGGAAGTCCGGCCCCGAACACGGTCAGTGCAACTATCACGATCGTGGCGTTGCCGGTGCCGCTCGCCGTGACGGCAATTATGGTTGCCAGTGAGGCGATCTGTAGCGCGGTGCCGGCAAAGTACAGTTTTGCCATACCGATCTTGGTGGCTATTGCCGGCGTTGCGAACGCCGCGATGAGCGATGCGAGGCACAGCGGCAACAAGGCGAAACCGGTTGCCAGAGGGCTCATTCCATGCGCTGACTGGAAGTAGTTGCTGGTGACGTACAGAGCGCCGAGCATCAATGTCGCCGCAAGGACGAGTCCAACACCCGACAGAGCGTAAACAGGTGTGCGAAGAAGAGACACTGGGAGCAATGGGTCATCCGAGCGGTCTTCGACGAGGAACAATCCGATCATCAACACTGCTCCCACGGCGATGATGATCCACGGCGCGGCACTGGAAATTCCGTCCTCAAATCGACTGAGCCCGTAGCAGAGCGCGCCGATGCCCGTGGTCGCGACGATCGCGCTGGGTATCTTCAGTGACGTCGGACCGCCGGCCGCCCGCATTGGTGCCAGCCGCATTACCGCTGCAACGGCCACAACCACGACGATCGGCAAATTGATCAGGAACGCCCACCGCCACGACAGCGCTTGGACAATGGCGCCGCCGAGAATGACGCCGACGGTAGCTCCCACCACGCCGAGAGCACTCCACGCCGTCAAGGCGATCTTCAGCTGAGATTCGATTGAGCCGTACGTCGAGATGATGATTGAAAGCGCAGCGGCCGACAGGAGTGCAGCTCCGATTCCTTGGACTACACGGCCCGTCACGAGAAACGAACCGTTCTGTGCAAGCCCGCACGCCAGCGACGCAGCGGCAAAGAGGGCAAGGCCTGCGAGAAATGCCGTGCGCCGGCCAATCGAGTCGGCGAGACGGCCACCGAACAGGAGCAGCGCACCGTACGTGAGGACGTAACCGCTCACCGTCCACTGCAGTGCGATCGAGGACGCATGCAAATCCGCCCCGATCGAGGGAAGCGCAACATTGACAACCGTCGAGTCGAGCATGACCAGCATCTGAGCGATTCCGGCAATGGCGAGCGCCGCCCATCCGACGGGGGCTTGTGGCGGAGAAGTCGCAGTCTCGGCTGCCTCGGGGTTCGTAATTTCGGTCATGGGAGTAATCCTCCGGAAGGCTTGAAGTTATATTCGCGCGCATATAAATGACGGTGCTAGAGTACATCGCAGGGCATATATTGCAAGTAGTTTGGATCGGAAAGGACGTTGACCCGTGAGCGAGACCATCGATTCCGAGGCGCCCGTGGAGGGCGTTACCGCGGCGTTGACTGCGTGGTTGTCAATATCGCAGCCTGTGGAGGCAGCTACACATCGGCTGGAAACCACATTGAGTGAGCGCCATGCCATTTGCCTCTCGGCGTACGAGATTCTGACGTACCTGGCTGATCGTCGCGGCTGGACGCCGCTCGCGGACATCAGCAAGGGGGTCATGCGCTCACAACCGAGAATTTCACGCCTCGTATCGGAAATGCAGACGCGAGGGATGGTCGTGCGGTCAAAGCTTCACGGCGACGGACGCGCCTACCAAATCAACTTGACCCGCAAGGGCCGTCGGGTGCTCAACGCGTCATCGGTGACAGTGATGCAGTGTTTTGACCAGATTGCGAGCGGTAACGACGAACTCGGGCTGCTATTTTCCGCTCGGCGCCGGGAATCTGCACATCACGGCAGTGAAAGCGTAATCGGGAGTTAGTAGTTGATTTGGGACGGGCTTCTAGCTGTGTGTGACGGTCCGGTTCGCCAGGGCTGAGCCCTCGGCCTGCGCACGGTCGGTGCAGCGGATGAAGAACGAAGCGGTGCATCGGCACTACGGGACGAAGGCGCCGCTCGGCGAACTGGGCTGGTCGAACTACTCAAGACGCGCAGGGTTGCTGGTTGGTAACGAAAGAGAGTCCAACCCCAATACATACCGTTTGTGCGGTTTATGGTGGAAGGTGCGTGGCCGCACGGATTACCGACCACGCACCGAAAGAGGGTCATCTGAGTTGTGTGCTCAACGCAGATGGCGTCTAACAGCCCCGGCTCGCCGTGCAGGGCCGGGGTCTCGGTTGCGATGCTGTCGAAGAATCGCCATAACTGACAGTTCATGTCGAGTCATCCGAGAAGGGGCAGATCTGTTGCGGCTCAGCAGAATAGCAGCCATAATGTATGCCGAGAACAGTATTTGTGTTAGTTCATTCTTTTAAGTGACTGTGCGGCAACAAATGTTGGTGAGGAATTCCGTACCTGAATGCTCGACGACACTCGAGAACATCCCGAGTGGGTCGAAGAAACGCAACGATCCGCAGATGTGAGTCTCGCACGAGAAAATCTATCGTTGCGGATGCACGCCGTCGCGGAAAGTCTTCGCCAGCAATGTATTTCACGAACGTCATACCGATCGGCCGATCCGTCGGCCTCGCGGGAAGAAGCGCTTCCTCGGTCGTGGGCGGATACGGAATATGGTCTCGATCGATCTTCGAGAAGCTGCGGCAAACGATCGTAGTGAGCCCGGGCGCGGCCACCATCCCCGCAACCAGTTAACGGACCCTCGCTCCAGCATCTAACGTCTTTGGCGGTGGGGATGGAGATGTGGCTGTCGGCGAGTTCGACTAGGCCGACCTTCTGAGCTGATGCCATTGTCGGCACGAGGCCTGCTGGGCTGATCAGATTGGGGTCGTCGAAGACGATGCGGCCGATAGCCCGCTGCCCCGATCTACGCATTCCCTGCAGTGGCAACTGCTGTCAGGCAGTTGACTCCGAACAAGGCTTTGAGATCTCCGAACAGGGCGGGACTTTTGTGGACCCGGAACCCCGGATCCGTTTCCCACAGTGTCGTCGAACTGCCGGCCAGCGCGATGTGCACATCGGTGTCCCCGGGGTGAGACCGCAAAACGTCGCGAAGAGCTTCGATGTTGGGGCGTGTGCACACGTGCACCGGGAGAGTGAGGGTCATCGGGGCGGAAGATGGACCGCCATTTCCCAGGTCCGGTGAGGAGATGTCGACTGCGACGATCGAAGTCCTGCCCTCGCGGATGTTGACGTTTGCGGCAACGAGCAAGACGGAGTCCTCGGTGAGGACGTGCTGGAAGTTGGTGTAGGTGGCGGAGAAGACGAGCATCTCGGTAGCCGCATCGAGATCGGCGATCTCGACGATCGCCCACGGCTCGCCCTTCTTGTTCACGCGGCGGTCGACCGCCGCGACGATGCCGCCGATCACGATCTTCTGGCCGTTGCGGACCTTCCCCGCGTGGACTGCCGCGATCGAGGTATCAGTGAGTGATGTGAGCGCTGCGGCGATGCCGTCGAGAGGGTGCCCGGAAACGTACAGCCCCAACATCTCTCGTTCGAGCGCCAGGCGATGCTTGTAGTCCCACTCTTCGTCAGGAATCTTGACGTCGAACACCGAGGTGATCGACTCGTCGGCCTCGGCACCGCCGAAGAGGTCGAACTGTCCGATCGCCTCCGCTTTCTTGGTGGTCATCACGGAATCGATGGCGTCGGCATGAACCAACATCAGACCCTTCCGTGGGTGTTCGAGGGAGTCGAAAGCACCGGCCTTGATGAGAGATTCGGTGACCTTCTTGTTGCATGCCATCGCGTCGATCTTGCCGAGATAGTCGGAGAAATCGGTGAACTTCGATTTCTCGGTGCGCGCCTTGATGATCGAGGCGACGACGTTGGCGCCGACGTTACGGACCGCACCCATACCGAAACGGATGTCGTCGCCGACAGACGCAAAGTTCACTACCGACTCGTTGACGTCCGGCGGAAGCACCGTGACGCCCCTCGCTCGGCAGTCTGACAGATAAATTGCGGTCTTGTCCTTGTCGTCACCGACAGAGGTGAGCAGACCGGCCATGTACTCGGCCGGGTAGTTCGCCTTGAGGTAGGCGGTCCAGTACATGACCATGCTGTAGCCGGCGGCGTGTGACTTGTTGTAGGCGTAGCCAGCGAACGGCAGCACCGCTTCCCAGAGTGCGGTGACCGCTTGGTCGCTGTAACCGTTGGCGCGCATGCCGTTGCGAAAGTTTTCGAATTCGGCGGCGAGCACCTCGGCCTTCTTCTTTCCCATGGCGCGGCGGAGGAGGTCTGCTTGACCCAAGGAGTAGCCGGCCACCTTCTGGGCGATCTGCATGATCTGCTCCTGGTAGACGATTAGCGCGTACGTCTCGCCCAAAATTTCGCGGAGCGGTTCGTCAAGTTCGGGGTGGATCGGTGTCACGGACTCACGACTGTTTTTGCGGTCCGCGTACGCCCAGTGCGCGCCGACACCCATCGGACCGGGTCGGTAGAGGGCGTTCGATGCGATGAGATCGTTGAACTCGGTCGGGGCCATGCGGAGCAGCAACTCGCGCATGCCTGCCGAGTCGAGTTGAAAGACACCGAGAGTGTCGCCGCGGGCGAGCAGTTCGTATGTTGCCGCATCGTCCATCGGCAACGTGTCGAGGTCCAGGTCGATGCCGCGGTTGGCTTTGATGTTCTCGAGCGTGTCGCCGATAACCGTGAGGTTTCGCAGACCGAGGAAGTC
>NZ_MUZB01000031.1:0-17645 GCF_002076325.1 Rhodococcus sp. 66b | reverse complement strand
ACAAACCATCCCAGCCGACCCAGACGCTGTCTCGGTGAATGCCGTCGACGCCGAGGCCCTCACCACCGAACTCGACATCGCCTTGCCTCCGCCCGAGGAAGATCTGATCGAACAATCGATACCCGTCCCCCTCTACGACGACCGCTGAGTTCCCGCCCTAGTGCTCATTCAGTCGGTGTTGCGCCAACAGGCGGGCGGGACGAGAAAGGCCGCGGACCTCCCCGGTTACCGCGCCGAAGTCAACGCCCGGATCCGCGGCGGAAACACTCGGCTAACGGGGTGACCCCGACTTCGCGAGACTGTCGGTATCGGCATAATCGTCCTCACCGAACGGCAGGAATCTGTCTGTCAGATCCGACGCACCTCCTCCGCCCCATGCTCGCGGACCAGATATTCGTAATTCTTCCGAGCCGCCACCGTTTGTTCGATCGTCATCGCGTTTCCCGGGCGCTCGGGAGGCTGCCATTTGCCCCACACTGGTCTCTGCTTCTGAAGAAAGGCCCCCAGTGGTCGCCCGCCTACGAAAGTCACATCGCGACCATTAGGGCTAGCACTGGCCCCAAACCCGGCCGGTGACGGACCCGGTGCAGAGCAGTGGCCCGCGCCGCGACGCCACACCCGAACGCTGCCGAAAGCAACTCTCCCCTGAACCCGATGACTACCCAGGGTCGGCAATTCGAGCGAATCCTTTTCTCCAAGTGTATATTCGGTCTATTTCGAGCGCATTCGCGGTCTGCTGACAGCGGCGGGCTCACTCGGTGCGCAGACATGAGCAGACAAGGGTGTGTTGGGTGTTTATCGGGTGGGTTGGATGCTTTGCGCAGTGGATCTTCTTTCAGGGCGGCATATCTTTCGTCTGACCGGCGTTGAATCAACTGAACGGACCGAAAAGGGCTGCCGCACAGTGAATCCGCACGCCGACCGCGCGGGCAACGCCCCGCCGACCCGCAAATGCAGGCAGATCCCGGGAGCGACCCGACCGTCGGCGCAACCGGCGATCACGTTGCAGAGGAGAGAGCGATGAACAACTCTTCAGGCCATCAGAGGAGGGAAGCTGCGAATCGCGGATACAGCGACACGCAGGCACTGCGCCCCGAACCGAACACGATCACCGACCGCCGACGTATCGACCCGGACACCGGCCACGTTCGTACCGATGCTCCCCCGCCACCCGCGAGGAAGCGAAAGTCACACGTAGACAACCCGGCGCCCCGACAACCAGCCGACACAACTCGACGGACAGCATCAAAATCGGCGGTAGATTTCGCGAGCAGCGATGCCGACCGTGTCGCCGAACTGACCAATGACCTGCACCAACTGCAAGCCGAATACGCCAACTACCGCCGACGGGTCGAGCGGGATCGCACGATGATCGCCGACAACGCCAAAGCCACTGCCGCGGCTCACTTTCTCGACATCCTCGACGACCTGGACCGGGCCCGCGAACACGGCGACACCGCACACGAACCGCTACAACGCATCGCCCACAAGATCCGCACAGTCCTGACGCACATGGACGTGACGGCATTCGGCGAACACGGCGACCGATACGACCCCACCCTGCACGAAACAGGCACCCCACCCGGCGCGGGAACCGACCTCGTCGTTGACACCGTACTACGCCCCGGCTACACCTTCGGAGAGCACAAAGTGCTCCGCACCGCATTGGTCACCGTCATCGACCGCGACCACTACGAGCACGAAACCGACGCAACTCCCCAACACCGTGAACAAGCAAATACCATCTGCCGCCACGGAACCCGCACGCTTCGTCCCACTGGACGTGACATATCCGCCTAGCCTGCCAGGCGCGCGGGCACCATTGCAGTGGTGAGTACTTCGAGCCGCTAACACGGGGCCGGACCGAACCGATGAACCAAGTGCGGGGGCGCAAACCCCCACATGTGTGCGAGGTGAGGCGAGGTGAGGATCATGGGTTCGGCCGGAATCGACTTCAACGTGGCCTTCGCAGCCTTCGTCAAATGACTGTCCGTCACGTTCGGCGGAGGTATCGGGATCAGCTGACACATCCGTCGGAACGCTGCCCTCCGACCTCCTCATCGACGTCGAGGGCAGCCGCTTCGTGTTCCATGGCGTTCCGCTTGTTTCGATCCTCGCGCCCAGCAGGGAATGCCGACAACCCCCACTATCAGCGAGGTAGGGAACTTTCGAGATCTTCGACCGCCTCAACCCGCCGTACTCGCAGGACACAGTGCCCAGCTACATCGACGAACCCCAATCCCCATGTTCAGCCAACCTGACGCGCAGCACGAACGCCCGCACATGACGACAGTCACCGATCCAGAAGCGCCCGACCGGTTCGCCACGCCCCTAGCTGTGGGCGGCCACACGGTTCTTTTCGTGACCAGGCTCTATCCTCTTCCCTCGTCATTTCTGCTCCGAGAAACGGACAACCGGACGCTCCCACGAGAGGGAAGCCATGGGCCCGGCACAGCAGCAATCCGCCCCTCCACCAGGTAGCGGCCACCCCACACCCCTGCCGCCTCCCCGCGGGCGAGAGCGCCCGCCAAACACTCCGTCATGTGAGAACAACTGCGACACAACGACATCGCCTTCGACAGCTCCTCACGCGCCGAAGAGAACCACCACTCCGGATCGTGTGACCGACACGGAGCAATCACCGCCGGTTCCACGCTCACCCGGGCACCCCCAGCCTTGCTACCCATGATCGCCTCACCGCCCCTCTTCTCGCTCGCCGTCCGACCACATCCGGCCAGCCAGGTCTGCCGTCAATTTTCCGACTCATCGATCCTGCGGAGGCTTCGTCATGATGGCTTCCTTCGGCTCTGGGCAAACTCGTCTTCCGGGCGCTGCCTGGTAGGATTACCAGAGCAACGACATTCATGTCGGAGGCTTGCGAAAGCCCGTCAGCTCAACACGCCGAACGATCCCTGCGAACAGCTCACCACACCCATCGCTGCGTACCCAACGCCGCACGTGGCGACCGAGGCCCGTTTTCCCAACGCACTGAGCGGGTAGCTCACGCAGATGAGCATTGGACACGCACCAGCCGGCGACGGAAACCGGCCGCTACGGCCACGTCCCGAGGCCACCTCACCGCCACACGCCGATTCAGAATGGAACTATCGCGTCCGCCACGAGACACCCACCCAACGTCTCGACCGCAACTGGTCCCACATCCTCCAAGAGCTCCGGGTAGTCCAGACCGGCATGCAGATCCTCACCGGCTTCCTCCTGACATTGCCTTTCCAACAACGCTTCTCGGATCTGCAAGCTTTCGAGAAGGACTTGTACCTGATCACGCTGGCAATGTCGACGGCAGCGACGATCGTGCTCGTGTCACCTGTCGCCATGCACCGCCTACTCTTCAGGCGTCACGCCCTCCCCGTCCTCGTCGAGCAGGGCCAACGATTCGCCGTCACCGGCCTTCTCCTACTCGGCGGCGCACTGACCGGCGTTCTCACCTTGACTTTCGACGTAGTAGTCAACAGAACCACAGGCCTGATCGCCGGCGGCTGCGCCGTACTTCTGGCAATCACAGTGTGGTGCTGCTACCCGCTCTTCCTCGCACGCCAGCTGCGCCTTGGGCGCCCTGAGAAACAACCCGACCAACCACAGCACCCAAGCACCCAACATTAGGCCGGAATGTCGACACCTCACGCATCCGCATAGGCACCGCCGTTCATGTCCTCGAGTTCAGAAGTCCGGAGATCGGCCCCCAGCTCAGCGCTACGAGCGCATTTAGCTGCCGCTTACAGCCCCACGATCGTCAGACAAAGTTCGCTGATTTCGCCGAACTCAGTTCATCCAAGTACTCAAAGCCCAACGCAATTGAGGTGCTGTGCCGCTGAACTGGGCTCGTCGAAGTCGCCGTTTTCCAGGCCTTTTCTGGTTCAACGAAGGTGACCTCGCGAGACGAAAAAATCTATCGCTGAGAGGGTAGACATTCTCACATGGCGTGTTGTATCTTTTTCTCGCAGGAACGAAATCAAGAGGTGCGGGAGAGACGAACTACCCGCAAGCAGTACCGCAGGGCAGGGACGTGCCGGGGCCGAAAGTTGTTGTGAGTGTGTAGTTCAGGTCCCGGCACCCCCCTTCAAACGGGCTACCGGACATGGTGTGTGCGTTCGGAAGCTCGAAGAGTGCAGTTGTTGGTTCAGTGAGTGAGATCGACCCGTCTCGGCCCCCGGCGCACCCCGCGCCGGGGGCCCCGTCCATTCCAAAGAAAGTAGACCGCCATCTCGGCAGAGCAACCCGCCGGCGACCTGTCCGGCAAGTTCGACGACGAAGACTATCCCGCCTACAGCATGGGCCACGCCGCCGAACTCCTCGGCGTACGGCAAGGATTCCTGCGCAGCCTCGATGCCGCGAAACTGCTCACCCCACAACGCTCCGCGGGTGGGCACCGCCGCTACTCGCGCTATCAACTGCGCATCGCCGCCCGCGCACACGAACTCGTCGCCGCCGGCACCCCACTCGAGGCCGCGTGCCGGATCATCATCCTCGAAGACCAACTCGCCGAAGCGCGCCGCATCAACGCCGAACTCCAACAACACCACGACAACAGATCCGGTGCCGCGCCTGAATAGTGGTGGATTCAGTCGCATCGCGTCTCTCCTGAGTGCGCGGATGCAGACGCCCGCGCAGAGTGGAGTCGGGAGCCGTAGGGGGACAACGCATTCGCTATAATCGTTCAACGCAACGTCATCCCGACGTGGCGTTGCGCTCGGCCCACCGAACACCGGTCCCGCGGGCCGACATCCGGTGGCCACCCTGTACGGCGCGCCTGTCTCCCCAGACACCGCGCGCACGGCCCATCAGGTCGGACACCTAACCCCGCCCTGATGGGCCACTTCTGGACCCTGCCTTGCTGTCGGTGAACTTCTTACTCGCCACCCGATCCCCGGAAAACTCTGGCCAGTAGAGTCTGACCCCTACGACACAGTGCATCCCGTCGAAGCAGGCTTAGGCTCGCCAGTACCGCTTTCGCCGCTCGGATCGCGCGCAACACTCGGCCTGATCGAAGCCATCCGGCGCGTCGACAGCGAGCCGAAGGGAGCGACGCGACAGCGACTTGAATGTCGACAACGGAGGAATTCCTCATTCCTCCCGAAGGCGTTGAATCGATTGGTTGCGTGTTTGCCCGCCATGATGTTTGAGAAGTTCGCGAGCGATCAGACTTTGCGCCGCCTCGAGGGCGGCCGGGACTGCCACCCCCAGCCCTTCTCCTAAGGACAATGTTGCTGGGGCGGCCGCTCCCCAGCGGCACCGCCCCAGCCGGAGCGCAAGCCCTGACCCTTGACAGCGTACTTGCATTTTGCAAGTGTAGATCGCATGAGCCTGTTCATCACCTGCCCGGTCGAGAGCGTCGAGCGCGCGACCACCTTCTACACCGCCCTCGGCTGGACCCTCAACACCGAGATGTCCGACCACAACGTCTCGTGCTTCGCGATCGCGCCCGAGCAGTACATCATGCTCGGCAGCCGCGACATGTACGCCAGCGTCGGCGGCGTCGAGGAACTGGTCGGCAAACCCGATACCCCGTCGAAGGTTACGGTCTCGTTCGACCTCGGCAGCCGCGAAGCGGTCGACGAACTCGTCGACCGCGCCGGCGCCGCCGGTGGGCGGATCGGTGACACAGACGACTACCCCTTCATGTACCAGCGCCAGTTCGACGACCCCGACGGCTACCACTACTCGCCGTTCTGGATGAAGCCGGACACCGATACGACCGCGTGAGCAACCTCGCCGCGGCCCTCGATGTCGTGGGAGCACGGTGGGCACTGCTGATCGTGGAGCGGCTGCTCGACGGGCCGCAACGCTATGGTGATCTGCAGCGCGATCTCGGAGTACCGACGAACATGCTCGCAACCCGCCTGCGCGAGCTCGAAACGGCCGGTGTGCTGACCCACCTGCCCCTGCGCCACAACACGCGGGCCTACGCACTCACCGACCGTGGGCATGCCCTGCGCGGAGCAATCGTCGCGCTCAGACGCTGGGCCGCCGAAGCATAATGTTGCAGGTGGCTATTTGACGCTCTCGGAACAACCAAGCACACGTGCGCCAATGACGCTCCAATACGCCCCTGTTGAGGTCTTCAGCGAATCCCCATTCACCGTGGTGCGTGGGTCGTAATATTTCACCGCTTCTGAGCAGACGACGGTCGATATGAACCGTGCCCGCTTGTTTCCGCTTCAACAACCCTCAAGGCCTCGTGGGGGGCAATGCAGAAATGTCGCCCTGTTCAGTGCCAGCGGAAACTGTGAAAACAACGTGGGCCCGGTATCTGATCGCCTTCGCCGCAGCGACATTCGCAATCACCAGCTGCGGCCCCGGAACCATCGATGGAAACACTCCGTCCACGACGAACTTCTCGACTCCACCGCTGACTGGCGGAACGCACATCACGATGGACGCCGTCAGAGCCACGCTCCCAACAGCATTGGCCCAGAACAGCATCTGCTCACAAGTCGAACACCCAAGCCGGAGATCTCCACCTGTTCTGCAGCGTCTCCTTCGCGTCACCATTGAATCGAGGTCTCGCCGACAGCAACATCGACTACCTCGTCTGGATGAACAAGGCCGAAGCCGAACGAACACTCCAGGACTGGCGCGACGGGCACCGACTCGAACTCGTCACCGAAAGCACTACACACACCGCAGCAGCGCGCGTCGAATACCGCGACGCCGTCAACTCCGTGCACTACGTCGACACCATCACGGGCCTCAACATCGACATCTCCGCAGGTAGTCTGCCAACCGCAGAAGCAGCGACAACCTTCCTCCACCGCGCCAACCTCATGAACTGAAAAGACAACTACCGACCCCTGCCGATGCCGCCGAAGGTAAGGTCTTCGAGAGCCCGGCCGTCGCGCAGGGAGCCTCGAAGATCGCACGTAGGGCGGTGATGTCGCTGCTCGTTCCCGCCGGCAGCGATGGTGGCGAAACGCTGCGGCCCGAGCCCGATAGACGGCATCATGGCGACCCCGCCCGAACTGCCTTCCGCCCGGCAAAAATCGCCAACGCTCCTGTCGTCAGCGACAACACACCGCTCAAGAAGCCGACCAGCACTGGACTCGACGTGATCAGATGACCACTCGAACCCCGCCACAACCTGACCGTCTGCCCCACAGCGTATTCGTGCGCGCTGGAGCACTCGACGAACGATTCGATGTGTTCGACGTCGTCCTGCACCCATCCCACCGTATATGCGCGCGGATGCACACAACGGCCCAGCGTGGCACCGTCCTCCACGTCCAACACCCTCGCCTCGACAGCAGGACCCATACCACCGGAGATCGACTGCACAGCAAGGCTGAACGTCACCACCGCGCAGATGCCCGCTGCCACAGCAAGTACCGACAATGTGGCAACTATCCACATCACCCGCCGTTCGCCCACGATAGCCGCCCTCGAACTCATAGAACCTTGATATGTCACATACAGCCCTATACAAAATCAGGCCAACCGCGAACTCGCACGGCACCTCCATGAGTGAACAGCCACGACACACACTCCCCGCCCAGTACAGTGTCCGACCAGTCCACCGCCAGCGCCTCGCGCGCAACCCGTGATACCAATTTCGCAGCAAACAAGCACCGAAACCGATTGACAGTCAATACAATCCGAACATGTACATAATTCTAGCGCACATACTTGCCATGCCGACGACGGTCGGAAGTCTGTCTGCACGACCACTGCGCGGCCATCAACCGAATTACGGGAGTGGGCCCTGCCGACGCTCACCAAAAGTCCGACAAGACCCTGGCGCCATCGTCTCGGGGCCGGGTCGAGAACACGGCGACAAGATCGACCCTACGATCTGGAGCACGCTGCACCGTTCCGAACACACCTCCCACTGACACCCATTTTCCACCAGCCCTGGACAACGTCCGTCAAAGCATGCTCCGGGCGAAAATATTCATGCCAGGGCTTTCACAGCCTGAAGGTAGCCGGATATCGCATCCCGATTTCGAGTGAGCACTTCGATTCGCTCGTTCATGCGGGTCCGCTCATGTTCGAGGGTTGCGAGCATCTCAGGTGTCGCATCGGAGAAATGGATGGTTCGCGGCTTGTCCAGGCAGGGCAGAACCTGCTTGATGATGCGGGTCGGCAGGCCTGCGTCGAGGAGCCCGCGGATCTGGATGACTCGATCGACGAGGTAGTCGGCATAGTCGCGGTACCCATTGTCCAGGCGGCGCGGTTCGATGAGTCCTTGTTCCTCGTAGTAGCGCAGCAATCGGGCGGGTGTATCCGTCTCCTGCGCAAGTTCTCCGATAAGCATGTGGCTGACCTCACTGTCACTTCTGTGCACCGGCGCTTGACCTTCACACCAATGTCAACGAGGAATGATAGCGCTCATGACTCGCACTGATCTCTCTGCTTCTACCGTGGAATCATCAATACGATTCCCGCTGTCAGGCTTGGCGGCGCTGGGGACGGCGGGGTTCGCCACGATCATGACCGAGGCGCTTCCCGCCGGCGTACTTCCCGGAATGAGTCACGACCTCGGCGTCTCAGGTTCAGCTGCAGGACAAACAGTTACGATCTACGCGATCGGTTCCGCGCTCGCCGCAGTGCCGCTGACGAGCGCAACTCTCGGATGGCCCAGAAGGCATCTACTGCTGGTCGCGATCGCCGGATTCGCCTTCGCGAATACAGTCACCGCCATTTCGACCGACTACTTCTGGACGATGCTGTCCCGCTTCGTCGCCGGGGTCGTCGCAGGGCTGCTGTGGGCACTGCTGGCCGGATACGCCCGACGGATGGTACCCGCAGAACAGCGCGGGAAAGCCATGGCCGTGGCGATGGTCGGGACGCCGGTGGCGTTGGCGATCGGTGTCCCGGCCGGTACCTTTCTGGCCGAAATCGTAGGCTGGCGTTACACATTCGGTCTCATGTCGATACTCAGTGTCGTGCTCGTCGTGTGGGTGATGAGATCCGTTCCCGCCTTCCCAGGACAAGAGCGCGATGCGGGTGTGCCCGTTCGCCGAACCCTGCGCCTGCCCGGTGTCGTCCCGGTCTTGTTCGTCACGCTGACATTCGTGCTCGCCCACAATGTTCTCTACACCTACATCGCTCCATTCCTCACCCGCATCGACATGCGTGACGACGTCGACGCAGTACTGTTGGTCTTCGGCGCCGCGTCGTTGATCAGCATCGCGATCACCGGCGTACTGATCGATCGTCGTCTGCGCCCCCTCATGATCGTCAGTTGTGCTCTCTTTGCCGGTGCTTGCTTCTGTCTGGGGGTCGTCGGCGAAACCGTTTGGCTCGTCTTCGTGGGTGCGACGGTGTGGGGACTGGCGTTCGGCGGCGCCGCCACCCTTCTGCAAACAGCATCGGCCGAGGCTGCTGGGGCTGCGGGCGACGTCGCTCAATCGCTCGTCGTGACCTGGTGGAACATCGGCATCGCCGGTGGCGCCATCCTTGGCGGGCTTCTGCTCGAATCCTCCGATGCGGGTTCATTGCCCTGGGCCGCGTTCGCTTTGGTTGTCGCGGCACTCGTCACGACGTCAGCTGCACGCCGACATGGATTCCGCAGCCCTCTCCGAAAGTGAAGATGACATGAATAACATTGCGCAGCAACCACATATCGCGCAGGACTCTGCTACGCGCGCGCTGCGAGCACGGATCGATCCCGAAGTCAGAACCGGCCTCGACGCGATGCTCGCTGTCACCGGCCCAGTCGGTTTCCGCAACTACACACTCAGCCAGCGCCGAACGATGTATGAGGACAACAACGCAGCCGCATTGGCGGCGACTCCCATTGACTCGTCCATTGCATGCAGCGACGAGTTCATTCCAGGTCATCTCGGTGAATCCATCCGCGTCCGAACGTATCGCCCGGTCGACGAGTCGTCCGTGTTCCGTCCTGCCATGCTGTACATCCACGGAGGCGGACTCAATCACGGCAGTATCGAAACCGACGAACGTCAAGCGGCGCCTCTGACCCAGATCGTGACGGGTGGCGCTGTCGTCGTCTCCGTCGGATACCGATTGGCGCCCGAACACACCCATCCGACACCGGTGGAAGATTGTTATGCAGCACTAGTCTGGTTGTGGAACAACGCTTCACGGCTCGGAATAGACCGAGAACGCATCGCCGTCTACGGCGGCAGTGCCGGCGGCGGGTTAGCAGCAGCAGCAGTCGCGCTCATGGCCCGAGACAGGAACGGGCCCCCGATCGCATTCCAAGTTTTGCTCTATCCGATGCTCGACGATCGAAACGAGACCCCGAGCAGCCGCGAGATCGTCGACGTCGGAATCTGGGACCGCGACCTCAACATCGAAGCGTGGCGGTACCTACTGGGCGAGCCATCCGAGACCGCGGCGGATACAGGCGGGGCGCAGTTGAGTGAGTACGCTGCTCCCGCGCGAGCCCTCGACCTCTCAGGACTACCCCCGACCTACCTGGACGTCGGAGAACTCGACCTCTTCCGCGATGAGGACTCATTTTCGCCAACCGTCTGATGGCCGCCGGTGTTCCAGTGGAAATGCACGTATATCCAGGCGGCATTCACGCCGGCGAACTCCTTGCCGCTTCTGCATTGCTCAGTGCCCGAATCAATGGCTACCGCCGCGACGCACTCAGCCGAGCACTGGCCCAGCAGTAGCTGCACCAGAGATCGGGTACAACTACCCCGCAGAAGACAGTGGACAGCTTCCGATCGGGTCGACAACGTCTCGACGGTGACGGCGTTGAGCTGGTGTGAGCGTGCGCAAAGCGGGCCCGTGACCAGGCTCGCGTTCACGGGTGAAGTCGAAGACGCACATACGCGGGGGGCGTTTCGGATCCGGTGTCGGCAAAAGGGCATGTCCGATGGGCGGTCGCACCAGAGTTGGATAGTCATGGATGGTGAATGCTCCAACCAGACCGCTCACTTCCTCTAGTGGGAAATAGGTTGGGCCCGTTTGGTGGAACGTGCTCCTCGACTCTTCCCGGCTTCCCGCCCCGCTGTGCCGGAACAGAAACGGCGCCCTTCACGGCGAGGTGGTGCCGCGACATGCGTTCGACAAACCACCAACAGAAATCGGTACACACACTCAAGCTCCTCCGCTCGTTGTCACGAAAGCGAGTCTGTGCGCACGACCACCACACCGGGCGTGCTTTCTCTTCGTGGCGAGCTCTTCGTGGCGAGCCCGACGAGACCCAAGCTAGGCGCGTTGATTGAGATTCGTGCCTTTCGGTTCGGTCTCGTAGGCGTGGCTCGCGGGTCTGGTTCCAGGTGTCAGACTCCCACTATCTCGATTGACGCTCTAGTTGATTCCGACGACTTCCTGGGCGATCGCCGCAAGTCTTGCCTGTGCAGCGGATACGACGCCGTGTCGGTTCTTGTGCGCTTCCTCGTACGCAACGATGTCTCGTACCTGTGCGGCGTCGGCCAGTTCCTTCACCGCGGAGACGGCCTGGGCGACGTTGAGTTCGTCGAAGTCTTCGATGGGAAGTTCAGTGGGGTCGAGTAGCCCACTCGACTTGCGTACCGAACGGAAGACGTCCGCGGCACCGTCAGCACCTTCTCGGCGAGTGACTTTCTCAGCCGTGGCGATGGCCGCATCCCTACTGGCCGACAGTGTTTTCACAGTCACGTCACCGGCATATGCGCCCCAGCTGATCAGCTCACCCAATACCGGCGGCGACGTGCGAACAGCGTCGATGGCACGGTCGAGACTGCGGGTGGACCAGGAGACCGGAACGTTGACCAGTCGAATGGCTGCTCCGGTGGCCGCTTGGAAGGGAGTGCGACGCAAAGCTGCCGGCCCCCCGAGTGCCTCCTCGGCAAGGACGGTGGTCAGCCAGTCCACAGTCGCGGAGTGTGCAGTGATGAGGCGGTCGGCCAACGCCGCGACGGTCTGATCGCCGCCGGCAGTGGCCAGGGCCTTGAGGTAGCGGGAGCGGTCGAGGAGTTGATGTTCGAGCGCAAGGTCTCCCAGTACAGCTTCGTCGAAGGGCTGGGCCTGTTCGACCATCGCTTTCACGCCTGCTGTCGCTCGTCCGAGGAACGGACCGACCGATTCCGGAACGCCACCCAGATCGCGAATCGTGGACTCGATGGAACTGGCCCTTTCTCGACCGTTCTCTGCGTTTTCCGTGAGTTCGCGTCGAACCGCTTCGGTTCTGGCCTGAGCGACGCGTGTTTCGGCGACCTGGATCTCGGCATGTGTCAGACCGAGGATGATGCGCAGCTGGTTGATCAAGGCGGACGTCGTTTCGGAGTTGCTCATATCGGGGTCGTCCCTTCGTCGGTGCGTGCTTTACATGATGTTCAGCTTGTGCTCGACGAGTGCTCCGCGGACCGCGGAGCCACCGCCGATACGCGGGCTACCCCGACCTACCGCCTAGTAACCACCGCAACTTCGCTGCGGATGTCGAACCGCATCGACGAGTAATTGGGCCAAGGGTGGCGGGGGCCGATTTCATGGTGGGGCGGCCTGATTCGTCCGCGAGGATCTCGCAGTCCCTGTGCCACCGCGCGTGTAGGTCGTTGGATACCGCGGACCAACATTCCGGATTCGCCGTGCGGCGGACGGGGTACCTCTAATGCGTCGTGACCCCGCAACTGATATGTCGACGAAACAGGCTGCCGAGCAACCCGTTCGAGTGTCGGCAGGTTGCCTGAAGCGACGACCGGTCGGTGTCGATGCAGAGAGTGGGATACCAGTGAACGTGGAAAGTTCCGGGCACGTTGATGCCGGCCAAGAGGGTACGACTGGATCCGAAACAAGTCCCGACACCGCTGACGGGGCGAAAGAACTCGCGGACGAGATGGACAAAAGATACGAGCCTGGATCAAGAGAGACGGTCACGGTGCCCGGGACCGGCGGCACAGTCGCCGGGACAGCTTTCGCCGACCACGTCACGGGGATGTCGGACGAGAAGGTCGAAAACCTCGACGAACAGTTCTCGGAATTCCAGGCTCGTGCTGACGACAAGCATCATGAGGACTGACGGTCCAGCCAAGTAATGCACACAGCCCGCGACGAATCCTCGGCCTCCGGCCTGAGTTGACGAAGCCGCCGGCACCTGAAGGTGTCCAGCGGCTTCACAGGGTCGGTGCCTGTCTTGCGCCTCTCGGCAAGTGGCCGCTCGAAGCGGCATTTCTTTCGGTGGTACCCGGGGCAAAGAACCGAACACCGCCCGTCACCGAAGTACCCACGGACTCGATCGCCACAGCGCCCCGCGAGAACGTCATGACCTTCCCCGAGCACTGGCAGGCATCATCGACACCGTCCACAACCTCGGCGAACGCGGCATTGCATTCCGTTCCCTCACAGAAGGATTCGACACCACCACCGCCGGCGGCGAATTCCTCTTCCACATCATGGCAGCCCTCGCGCAGATGGAGCGACGCATGATCGTCGAACGCACCCACGCCGGCCTCGAAGCCGCCCGCAGGCAAGGTCGCCACGGCGGCCGGCCCACCGTTATGACGCCCGAACACACCGAACTTGCCCGCACCCTCCGCGAGCAGGGTAAAAGTCTCGACGCCATCGCCTCGACGCTCGGCGTCGGCCGATCCTCCGTCAGCCGTGCACTCACAACGGAAGTGCGCCAGAAGGTGAAATGACTGGAGGCATGTTCCAACAAACTTCAGCGTGAGTGGGGTGGGAAAATTCTGTCTTCGCTTTAAATCAGGTAGGAGCTGTAGAATTTTTTAGCCTCGTGAATTTGGGGGAGGAGCTAGTCCTTGTCACTGGACGTTAAATCACCAATCGAATAAATATATGCAAGCTCGGACACTTCGAGCGCTCTGTCGCGCAAGGGGTTGAAATGTTTTGCAGGTGAAACGGACTCAAGTGTTCCCTTGAGGAGAATTCCGTTCAGCCGATTTATTGAGGCCCGTAAAAGTAGCCCATTGTCGTCCGAAGAGATCGCTCTTAGTGCCTTGTCTGTTCCCCCATTGAGGCATCTTGAATATTTTTTTAATGTGTACGCAAGGGCGATAATTCGACTTTGGTAGCCAAGAGTCGAAGGATTCGATTTTTTAGGAATTTTTTTCATCGACAATGCCATGTCTATGAGGCCGCAATTTTCGGTGAAAAACAGCATTGAGGTGATTGTCATCAGGCCGCCCCAAGATTTCTTGGTAGACAGTTTTGCGTTCGAAATGAACTTGTCGGCTTCTTTGCGGGCTTTCGGGCTCAATGATTGGTCACCGTTGACGATTCAAGGGCAAGTTCAAGGAACTGCTGATCTGACAGTGAACCTGTGTCCGTTTCAGCAATGTCATTCATTGAAAAATTTCTTGGTAATGACGTCTCCGTCTTTCAGTCCACTTTCATTCAACCTTACTTTCATCTTCAAAGAAGAAATAACGTAAGCGATGGAGGAGCGGGGTTCCGTGTCCACGTCATCTTCGCTACCTCCTGGAAACAAAAATACTCGCGGAGTGATGCATTTTCCCACATCCAAGCTGGACAAGTTGGACTGTTTCAGCCAGAAGGCGAATTCTTCCAATGCGCATCCGTTCAGTATGGACGCATCTTTTATCTTCAAAAGTAAGGCGCCATACGGCATCAGGTCGTCTGTTAGACCCCGGGCCGGGTCATAGCCATAGACTATCGTCTCCGGGTCATTTTGAGTCAGCTTGTTGAGTATGAAGAATTGATTCCCGCGCCAGTCTTGGGCGAAGCAGTACAGCCTCGGGTAATTGAGAAATCCAGATAAAACCTCAGAAAGCAAATCCGATAGAGACTCATTGTAGACCTGGAAGGCTCCGTTAGCCAGAGATAGGGAATCATTCCCACTAGGCGAAGTGCTGGAATTCATGATCAGGCCCCATCTATTCTATATCGCAACTGAATCATTTTGGAAAGATTGGAAGCTCGATAAGTTCTTGTGTGACGATTTTAGCGATAGGGTCACCTTCGGTCAACCCTTGTCGTGCCATGGCTTGCTGAATGCGTACCCCGATACTTTTATTTACTCTTTCCGGTATTAGGGCAAGATTTTCCATCGTATTCGCTCCGCCGAGTTGTAGATCCACTATCCGACGTCGCCGTCGACACCGCGAACTGCGCGTACGAACGGATCGTCACCGGACCCATGCACGCATCGACCTTGACGTGCACGTTCTCCGCCATGATCGAGGCTTTCGCAGCCTCGAGGGCCTTCTTCCCGAGCGGGATCGTGGTGATCGTGCCGGTGCGATGGTGGTCTGGATGCTCGGGTTCACCGAGGCGTTCACGCCGATGTTCGCCGACGGAACCCCCGAAATGCTGACCCCGACGGACGGGCCGAGGGAAAAACCAAGTCCCACGCCGAGGCCGGAGGACACATCGATTTGGCAACCGATCTGCAACCCCTGCTCGACGTAGCCCGTCTTCACCGCAGAATTGCCGGCTCCGGAGATGGTGCCGGTGACCTTCGCCGACACGAACCCCTCGCGGGTGAACGCTGTTGTCGCCAGGTTCGGGACCGGGTTCGCCGAAGGTTTGGTAGCCGCCAGATCCAACGTCCAACTGACGGAAAACCGGTTCAGGCAACGTCGACGGTCCAAGGAGGCGGTCGAGCGCCGCCGGGAGTGATCATTCTCGTAGTGGCACGCGCCGTTATCAGCAGCCATTCGATTTTGTATGAACTGCATGGTTCGGAGAGACGCTCTGCTGCTGATCGGTGGTCGGCGAGGTAGTCAGTTTTGTTGTCGGAGAACAGGTTCTCTCTCGTGATTTTCGCTGAGATGCGCCTCGAGGAGCTCGGTGAGGTGCTTGCCGACGCGGTCGAGAGGCCTGGTGGAGCGTGTTGCGACGGACATGATGACGGCGCCTTCGATTGCTGCGATCGTCATTGTCGAGAGGGATTGCGCGAGGGCATCATCCAGGTTTGCAGCTCGAAAATTGTTGGCTAGCATCGATTCCCACTCTTCAAATGCCATTTTTGCCGCGTCGACTGCGCCGGGTATTTCATTGCCGCCGAACGTGGCAGCGGCGATCGGGCATCCGGCGGTGTAGTCGCTGGATACGATCATCGACTTCCAGTAGTCGATGAATGCCTGCAATGCCTCCAGGGGAGGGGCGGAACAGAGTTGCTCGATCATCGCGCTGATCCACGATCCGGCGGCTCTGGCAGAGGCTTCGATCAACTGATTCTTGCCTTGTGGAAAGTGTGTGTAGATCGATTGACGTGCGGTTCCGCTGCGGTCGAGTAGCTCGGTCACGGCCACGCCAGAGACTCCCCTGCTTTGGATGAGTTCGACTGTGGTGCGAATGAGGCGTTCTCGCGGAGCGGTAACCAATGTGCTCCCCTTCATCATCGATCTGTCTAGGCATCGAATCTATCAGCCGCGCGTCCTCTGTGTTCGCCGGTGGAAGTGCTCACCATTGCCATAGACCGTTTGTTCTACTACCCTACTTATCTGTTACTTGAAGTCATATCTACTGAGTTATAGGCCTCCTGTTTGCCCTGGAAGGGACACACCTGCCATGACGACCACCGAACCGAGATTTTCCGACGCGCCTGACGACGAAACGTACGAGGACATGCTCAATCGACTCTCGGATGCTTCTGTGCACCGGAGCTTCAGTCCGTATACCGACATCGATTGGGAGGCACCGGAATTTCAGGTCGTGGACAACGACCCACGATGGATTCTTCCCGAGGTAGAACTGCTGGGAACACATTCTTGGTATCTCGCGCGCACCCGGGAGCAGCAGATTGCCATAGGGCAGTATCGGCAAGCGAACATCGCCAAGGTGGGTCTGCAGTTCGAGCAGGTGCTCATTCGTGGTTTCATGCAGTACGTTTCCATGCTGCCTAACCGGTCGGCGGAATTCCGGTATGCCACTCACGAGGTCATCGAAGAGTGCAACCACACACTCATGTTCCAGGAACTGGTGAATCGGTCGGGCGTCGACGTACCGGGATTCGGCCCGGTTCTGCGACGCGTCATGCCGTTCCTCGGGCTTGCGGCTTGGCCGTTTCCGTCGATTTTCTTCATGGGGGTGCTGGCTGGGGAAGAGCCCATTGATCACATCCAAAAGAGCTATCTTCGCAGTGAAAGCAACTATCACCCCATTATTCGCGGAGTGATGCGCATTCACGTCGCCGAAGAGGCGCGACACATCTCGTTTGCGAACGAGTTCCTACGGCAGCATGTGCATCAGAACGGCCCGGTGGGTAAGTTCCTTCTCTCCCTGGCTTTTCCGGTCATCATGCGGGTCCTGTGCGACGTGATCGCCGTTCCACCGAAGTCGTTCTTCGAAACCTTCGAGATCCCGAAGTCGGTGAAGAAGGAGCTGTTCTGGGAGTCCCCTGCATCACGTAAGGCGTTGAGCGGGTACTTCGGCGATGTCCGATTACTCGCGGACGAACTCGGATTGATGAACCGGGTCTCGAGAGTCCTGTGGAAGGCTCTCAAGATCGACGGGAAATCTTCACGCTTCAGGAGCGAACCCGATCGGGCGTCTGCAGCTGATTTCGATAATGCTCATGCGTAATTCCGCATTGAACAGGGACCGCAAGTCGAACACTCCGGCGCCGGTGGGGCGCTCAGCCGAATCGACCCGAGGCACGCGATGGTGATGTCGAAGCTCGCCAAGTGGCAGCTGGTCGCACTCGTCGTGGTTGCACTCCTCGGTTTGATCTATGTCGGAGCGAAATACGTACGGCTGGACAATCTTCTGGGATTCGGCCAATACACGGTCAAAACCGAACTGGCGACGTC
>NZ_MUZB01000030.1:0-20111 GCF_002076325.1 Rhodococcus sp. 66b | reverse complement strand
CTTCCCGGATCTGAGCTTCGATGAACGCGGTCTTGTCCTCGACCACGACGATCTGCTCGAGACCTTCGGCGAACTCCTTTATCTTCTCGCCAACGACGGGGTAGCACATTCCGATGCGAAGGAGACGAATTCCCGCACGATGCAGGGCAGCGTCGTCGACACCCAGATCTGTCAGAGCCTGACGTACGGAGTCGAATGTGGTTCCGGTAGCGGCAATTCCGATCTTCGCACCTGACGGATCAACCTCGATCACATCAAGCTTGTTCGCGGCGCCGTAGGCCTGCACCAGATCCCACCGTGGACCTACAAGGTCGGCTTCAGCTGGAATGATCTTGTCGGGCGCCACGTCCATCGGTCGTTGTTTGTAGACGAAGGGCTTGCCCTCGAACTGCACCTCGGGCACCACGATGTCGAAGTCCGCGATGCTGCCGTCAACCGTCCACGCGCCGTCCGCTACGTCGGCAACGATCTTCAGGGCCACAACACAACCGGATGCGCGTGAAAGCGCGACCGCATGCATGCCCATCGTGATGATCTCTTCGGCATTGCGCGGAAAGAGAACCGGCACGCCCATTGCTGCGAGGGAGCGCTCACTCACTGCAGGTACGGTCGACGATTTGGATGCAGGATCGTCGCCCACCAGCAGGACGACGCCGCCCCTGGGGTTGACGCCATACATGTTCGCGTGGCGAATGGTATCGGTAGCGCGGTCGACACCGGGCCCCTTGCCGTACCAGTAGCCAGTGACTCCATCGAACTTCGCGGTTCCTGCAGGAAGGTCTGTTTGGCTACCCCACACCGCGGTGGCCGCAAGTTCCTCGTTGAAGCCGGGTACGAAGGTGATGTCGTGCTCGGCGAGAACCTTGGGCATCCCGTGAAGCATCTTGTCCACCCCGCCCAGTGGACTTCCCTGGTACCCGGAGACAAAAGTGGCAATACGCTTACCTGCCCGAGTATCGCGAACATGCTGCTCGACGAAACCGCGTGCGATTGCCTGAACACCGGTCAGCAACACCGGGCCCGATCCCGACCGATACCGATCATCGAGATCGTAAGGCTTCGAGTCTGATTCTGTCGATACCAGTGCAGTCATCGTGACCACGCGTCCCATCTCGTTGCGCCTGCGAATGCGATTAGTTGATATGGATTGAGAGTTGAATTTCATTCAACAAAAGTAGAATAGGATGATCATTTCGATCATATGATGGAGCCGCTCGTCCCAGTCGAATGGCGGAATTTTCTGTGACATTTCGCCATGTGTCAAAGTTGAAGTTCCGGTACACCCCGATGTGGATAGTTTGATCCTGTTTCTTCTAGGCTTTTGCGGGAAGTGTAAATTCTTTTGTTTCTTCGTTGAATGGGTTCTCCTGCAACCTGAACTTCTCGACCTTTCCGGTTGGAGTCTTTGGCAAATCGGTGACGAATTCGATATAGCGAGGAACCTGAAACCTAGCCATCGTGGCATAGCAGAATTCCCAGATTTCTTTCTCTGTCAAAGCCGCCTCAGATTTTACGACGACAGATACCTTGACTTCTTCTTCGGTGAGGTCTGACTTTACTCCAAATGCGGCACAGTCCAGAACAGAAGGATGTTCTCGAATTCCTTCTTCCACCTCAAATGAAGAGATGTTTTCACCTCGACGGCGAATACTTTCCTTCTTGCGGCCAATAAAGAACACATTTCCGTCGACATCCATGCGCACCAAATCTCCACTGTGGAACCACATGTTCCGTAGGGCCGAGGTGCTTGCATCAGGATTTTCATAATATCCGGAGAAGGTAGTCCACGGCACTTTGGGACGAATTAGCAGTTCCCCAGGCACACCCGGTGCAACTTCTTGATCAAATTCATCCGCGACGATAATTTCGAATTCCTCTACGGCGCGTCCGCATGAACCTGGAATGCGGGGTTGAGAAAAATGCTGAGTTATCGGAATATTTGCCTCGACGGATCCATAGAGTTCGACAACTGTCAACCCGAATCGTTTTTCGAACATATCGACAGATTCCGGAACCGGTACACCCCACGCCAGTCGCACCGGATTGTCTGCGTCGTTTGGCTTCGGTTCGGCCTTCGCCAAGATAGATAACGTCGCTCCCATGAAGTCGAAAACAGTGGCGCCTGCTTCGCGGATTTCGTCCCAGAATCGCGAAGCGCTAAAACGTTTACTAATCGCAGCAGTCCCACCCACAAGGAGAGCGGGAACAGTTGTCAAAGCTGTGGCATCGGCGTGAAACAACGGGAAAGGACAATACAGAACGTCCGCTCCCGTCAAACCAAAGTCGCGAATCGCGATCCGAGCCTGGGAGGTGAAGTAACGATGCGACAGCATACATGCCTTAGACCGCCCGGTAGTTCCCGAGGTATAGAGAAGGGCCGAGATGTCCGAGAACTTGACATCAACAGTGGGGGCTTTTCGATCAAGATAGAGATCGGATAGCCAAAGTCCACTACCTTTCGCATCCTCGTTGCTGGCCACAACAACGGTGGCGTCGATACCTGCTTTGAACAATGCAGTAGTCAGGATTTCATAGAGATCCTCGTCAACCACGTAGACTTGTGCGTCAGCTAGATTCACTGCGTGCTCAAGACTCAATCCCCTGAACTCGGTGTTGATGGGCACCCAGATTGCTCCGAGCCTGTTGGCAGAAAACCATGTGTGCTCGCATGCCAATGAATTCCGCATGAACACGCTCACGCGATCACCAGCGTTGATCCCGCAGATATCGCTCAAACCCGCGGCCAGCCTGCCGACCTCGTCCTCAAACTGCGAGAACGTGATGTCCTGTCCATCAATTTTGAGGAATACTCTGTCGGGCCAATGTTCGATTGCGTCGCTCAGCGCCGAATTCAAGGTCGTATCGTCATGCATCTTTTTCACCTCAGTTGGCTTGGTACCGAATAAATGTGCGGAATGCTATGGGGTGTGTGTCGTGCGTGTCCGATTCTGGAACGTAGAGAAGCTTTCTTTGGTCTCAACCGATGCAAAACAGTATGAGGCCAGTTCTACTTCGAGTTGGAGATAGGATTCTTGTTGCGGAACGAGTGCGAGCTCGATGGCCCGCTTTACTCCAGTCTGCGACCGCCGCGGATGTCCTGCGAGTTCCGTCGCGATCTCCAAAGCCCGTGCCTTCGGATCTGCATTCAGCTCGGTATAGAGCCCGAGTGACAAACCCTCTTCTGGCTCAACCCACCGGCCTGTCAACAACAGTTGTTTGGCGCGAAGCAGTCCCACCATCAACGGCAGTCGTGCTGTAATTCCGCCAGTCGGAGCGTGTCCGATTACTGCCTCAGGGAACTTGAGCCGGGCTTGCGGGCCTCCGACGACAAAGTCGGCGGTGAGTGCGATTTCGGCGCCTCCACCAACAGCGTATCCGTGGACGGCGCTAACGACAGGGCACGGCGCTCCGGCCATCAATCTCGTCAAATCCTGCAGCTGATGGAATGCAACGCGCAACTCCTCAGCCGTTCCGGTTCGCGGGGCGAGAGTCTCATTCAGATCTTCGCCTGCACAAAATCCGCGACCCGCGCCTTGCAACACAATTGCACCGGCTGACTGCGAGGCACGTAATGCGTCGACCAGGTTTGTCAATAGGTCGGTATTCAACGCATTCAACGACTGAGGCCGATTGAGGGTAATTACTACGACGTCTCCGACGTGTTCCGTCAAAACTGTGCGTTCACTCATTGCATTTCTCCTTTATGTGCGGGGGATACCTGAGCTGAGGTACCACGCCTTCACTGCCAAGCGCTGTAACGAGCAGTGTTTGACGGCGGCGCGGGCTGAGGGAACTTTGCCGGTCGTCCCTGTTGCCTCCGACAAGGACACTAACAGCGATCCGAGCTAGTGGACTGACCAGTAGAACACCAGTCGTGACGAGTGTTGTCAAGCCCACGCACGCGCACAAGTCGTCGCAACCAATCGGGAATCGGGGCGTCAAGGCCGCAAGGCCCTCTGGGTAGATGGAGGTTCGAGAAGCGAAACATGGATCCTGGTTTGCCGACCTCATTGCATTCCAGCGCTTCTCGCCGCAGCCATCATTCCCAAGATTCAGTAAAATCGCTGATGTGGCAGCCCTTCGGTGTCCCAAGCATGCAGATCGAGCCGCTAGTCATTGTGAACCGCAGGCCTATGCAAGGCGCCCGAGTCCCGCCACAACGGCAAGAGGCCGGACGTCGATGTTGTGACAGTCCGCTCACTACCGCCGCCTTTTAGGGGCAAATTTTGCGGCCGGCGGTTGACACAGTGATGGTGATGTAGTTCACTTACCCCACTGGCTAGACCACTACAGGCATTGCCGCCGATCGTCGACCAGGGCGATAATTGCCTATTCGTTCAGCGTGGAAATCGACTTCCCTCGTAAAGTTGCGAGGATTTTTACTGGTAGACGATTCACAATGCTGTCACCCGCCAGAAAAGGACGGGATCGCCGAAAGGCGTGACGAATAGGCCGACCTCGATGTGACGAAGGAACTGCAATCCACGGCATTTTCAGAGACGACAAGGAAAGCTATGAAACAGAATCAGGCACAGATGGCGCCGGTTGCTAATCGGCCCACGATGAACAGGGTAGCTTTCGCGAGTTTTGTCGGTTCGGCGATCGAGTACTATGATTTTTATATCTACGGCGTGGCGGCCGCACTCGTATTCCCGCATGTTTTCTTTCCAAATCTCTCACCAACTGTTGCAACGATCTCCTCATTTGCTACATTTGCGGTCGCATTCATCATTCGTCCCGTTGGTTCAGCTTTCTTTGGCCATTATGGAGATCGGATTGGAAGAAAAAAGACTCTGATCGCCACTCTGTTGATCATGGGGTTGTCAACCGTTGCGATCGGTCTAATCCCTAGCGCTTCCTCGATTGGTGCAGCAGCACCGGTTATTCTCGTATTCCTTCGTGCGCTCCAAGGATTTGCAGTGGGGGGCGAATGGTCGGGAGCGGCACTGCTTACAGCAGAGTATGCACCGGAGCGCAAACGTGGTCTCTACGGTATGTTCCCGCAGATAGGCGTCGGTACCGGACTTGTGCTGAGCAGCCTCGTTTTTCTCCTCGTCAGTCAAACTGTGGGAGAGGGTAACGATGCCTTTCTGTCCTGGGCATGGCGACTTCCTTTTCTTTTCAGTATTGTCCTTGTTGCTATTGCGCTATACATGCGCTTGAACATTGAAGAAACTCCGGTATTTCGCGAAGGTAAGGGTAACATCGCAAAAAGTCCATTGAAAGAACTTTTGCGCGCACAACTGAAGCAGACGATGCTCGCAGCGGGAGCCATGATGAGCGTTTTCACTTTCACATTCATGGGCGGGACGTACCTGACCGGGTACGGGCGCACTGAACTTGGCCACTCCTTTTCTTTGGTGCTCGTTTCGAATGTTGTGGGCGGGCTTGCCATGGTTGTCTTCTGCGCGCTATCGGCTGTTCTCTGCGATGTCTACGGCCGTCGACGAGTCATTCTGTGCGGATTTACGCTGGGGGTTCCGTGGTCGTTCGCTGTGCTGCCAATTCTCGACACAGGATCGCCATTCCTATTTGTCCTTGGCATTGCCGGAACCTTTACCGTTCTCGGAATCTCGTATGGACCGATGGCCTCGTTCATACCTGAACTCTTCGCCACGAAGTACCGCTACACTGGAGCAGGACTTGCATACAATCTTGCGGGCGTAGTTGGTGGCGCCATTCCTCCGGTTATCGCCGGCGTCCTGCTAACAGCCTTCGGCAGTTACGCCATTGCCATTCTGTTGGTCACGTTCGTTCTGATCAGCTTCATCTGCACGTATGCACTACCCGAGACCAATGCCAAGCGTCTCTAGACGGTTTGCAGATCGAGCTGTTCTGGGGATTCGCTTGCACGTTGCTGAGTAGATGAAACTTAGATCGGTAGTGCCAACATATACAGGAGGCCACAGAGATCTATCAACGGCGAGTGGGGGTTTGGATGTTCGCGCGCTCTCCGTCGTCGGCTGCAGAAAGAACTCGATTCGCAGCCGGGGGAGAAGATATGGTCCTTCGAGGTCGAGGAGGCCATCCGCGAACACTCCGCAACCCTGGAATGTGCGGCATACGGCGTTCGATCGAAGCTCATCGAGGGAGAAGTCAAAGTATCGGTAATCGCCAAAGACGGATCGGAGCTGTCGGAGCGGGAACTGCGGGAGTTCTGCTACACGACTATGGCGCGTTTCAAGGTCCCCGCGATGTCGAGCTCGGCCGTGAGCTGGCGAAGACCCGACCGGCAAGATGGAAAAAGCCCGCCTGCAGGAGCGCCCTTCAAACGAGGCCACCGTCGAGTTCGAGCTCCCACCATCACTGACCCACCACAACCCTTGGAAAGAAGAACTATGACAACGACGAAATGGCTCACCTTCGACTGCTACGGAACCCTGGTCGATTGGCGGTCCGGCATGACAGCAGCTCTTCATAGTGTCGCAGGCACCGATGCCGACCGGCTGCTCACGGAGTACCACCGCCACGAGCCGAATGTCCAGACCGAACACCCGGAGTGGGCGTACCGCGCGGTACTCGCTGAAGGTCTCCGTCGAGCAGCTGAGCGATGCGAGATCGAACTTGACGAGGAACAATTGGACGTACTCGGCAGAACACTGCCGACTTGGCCGATGTTTCCCGACACCAACGAAGCGTTGAAGGCGTTGGAAGCCAGGGGTTACAGACTGGGCATACTCTCGAACGTGGACCGCGAAATGCTGCTGCTCACATTGGAAAGCTTCGAAGTGGGAATCGATGAGATCGTGACCAGCTCGGACATCGGAAGTTACAAACCTGCTGCCCCTCATTTCGAGACTTTTCGCGACCGAACCGGCACGGACTGCACCACCTGGATTCATGTCGCATGCAGCTTGTTCCATGATGTGGAAGCCGCGGATAGCGTCGGCATCAGATCGATCTACATCAACCGCGAGAATACCGACTACCCGGCCGAACTCGTGGCAGCCGTGATGCCTGATCTCAAGAGACTCCCAGAGGTTGTGGAGGAACTGTTCGGCCAGGAGCCCAGCTAACGGAGCTCGGTCGAAAGACTGCGGTTATTGTCTCAATCTGCAACATGATTCGGCCCTGGGTCGAACCGGCCCAGGGCTGCAATGGCTGGTTCAGCTGGTTTGCAGGACTTGACCTGCACGGGTACTGCGGCTTCGGGGCGCCCGCTACGAGTTCATAAATGCACGGAGGAGTAACTATGGTGTGCGAAAGGAATGCTCCATGTTCACCGTGAACTATGAGGGGGGCAGTCTGCGGCGGGCCTGACTTTTCGAGCAGCTCGCGAAGGATTGCCTGTGGATTGCTTCCTTCCTGCATGTAGAACCGCAACATGGTTACGGGATGATCTACAAATACGGCGACGCCGAGCACGGTCTGAGTGGATAGCGTCCCATGGAGTGGTGTACTTCGGATCGGTGAACCATCCGGTTCGTGATCAACGAGTCGTGTTGTAGGTTATGCGGTTTCGAGTTCGGGTGTCAAAGATTCGGTCGTTGCTTCGTGGGCCGCGGCTCGTTTCTTCTCTGCGATGACGTCCCGTAGTTCGTCCATGCTGACGTCGGAGACGTAGCGGCGGGTGACCTGCCATTCGTCATGGGATTCGATGACCACCGCCGTCGCCAAACGTAGGAATGCCGCAGGGTTCGGGAAGATTTCGACCACGTCCGCCCGGCGTTTGATTTCCTTGTTGAGTCGTTCGATCGGATTGTTCGACCAGATCTTTTGCCAATGCGCCTTCGGGAACACACGGAACGCGAGCATGTCTTCTTTGGCGCCGCGCATCATCGTAGCGACTTTCGGAAACGACTCCGCCAGGGTATCTGCTACTTGATCCCACTGCGCGGCAACAGCATCCGGTTCGGTGTGGGCGAAGATCGTCTTGATCGCCGCCATCACCGGCGGCACGTGCTTCGACGACACAGCAGAGCTGATGTTGCGCATGAAATGCACTCGGCATCGTTGCCACGATGCGCCGGTGAACTGCTGCATCACGGCAGCTTTCAACCCGGCGTGCGCGTCGGAGATCACCAGATGCACCCCGGACAGTCCGCGCGCCCGCAACCCGACCAGGAATTCGCGCCAGAAATCGAACGACTCACTGTCGCCGACTGCCGTGCCCAACACTTCCCGAGTGCCGTCGATCGACACCCCGGTCGCGACGACGAGAGCGTGAGAGACCACGTGCGCCCCGATCCGGACTTTGCAGTACGTGGCGTCGAGAAAGATGTATGGAAAGCTGGTGTGCGTCAACGTGCGCTCGCGGAACCTCGCGATCTCCGTGTCGAGGCCTGCGCAGATCCGCGACACCTGGGATTTCGAGATTCCCGAGTCGACGCCCAACGCGGCCACGAGGTCATCGACATTGCGTGTCGAGATTCCGTGGACGTAGGCCTCCATGATCACCGCATACAACGCCTGATCGATGCGCCGACGTCGTTCGAGCAGGCTGGGAAAGAACGAACCGGACCGGAGTTTCGGGATCTGCACTTCCACGTCACCGCTGGTGGTCGCGACGGTCTTCGGTCGGTTTCCATTGCGGTAGTTCGTGCGTTCGGCGGTGCGTTCGTAGCGGCCGGCGCCGAGGACCTCGGTGGCTTCGGCGTCGATCAATGCTCGCAGGCCGGCGCGGATCAGTTCGGCGAACACCGATGCGGGATCTGCGCCCTTGAGTGCATCCAATTGGGTGATCAGGGCAGAATGGTCGTGGGTCATCGCGTGGATCCTTTGGTCGAGTCACTTTGGTCGGTAACTCGTTCATCACTACGCGATGGCCCACCCACAGAACCGGAACGACACGCCCGACCTGCGGCTACGCTGTCTCACCGAATGTCCACCACTCCATGGGACTTACCCGTCTGAGTGGGCTTCCGGGCTGTGTGCAATGGATCAGCTCGTCTGGTGGAGCTTGCTTGCGAGGGTTCGTTTGAGGCTCCAGATTCATCTACCGCGACGTCGAACGGCTGCGGGAGATCATGCGCGCACCGGCACGTCGTCAGCCACCGCAGATCGAAGCGGCGATGGGAATCAGTCTGATGTCGCTACTGCGGCAGTTCGACGCCGCCTGCACAGCAGCTTGGTAACGTGCCCGACATTCAGTCTTCGGATCGAAGTCCGATGGCCTCGACGCGGTGATGTTGGCGAACACCGTGCGTATCGATGCCGCGTTGGCCATTCGGGTCCCAGCCCGCGCCCAGCAGGACGCGGGCTGGTCTCGGCAACGCTTCCAGAACTATTTGCTGGTGATGCTCGGGTCTGAGCAGACGGTCGGAAGGAGTTCGTCGCCCTCGCCGACGGCTACCGCGAATCGACTTCAGTCCTGGGTGGACCTGCTGCGCGACTGCCGCCGCCGAGGGATGTGGGCCCCGGTGTTGGTGGTCGGGGACGGCGCACTGGGGGTTCCGGAAGGCGTTGAGGGAAGTGTTCCCCGAGACCCGGTCGCAGCGCTGTTGGTGCCCCAATAAAGCCAATGTGCTTGCTGCGCTACCGAAGTCAGCCCGCCGGGGTGCATTGGCTGCGATGAAGAAGATCTACAACGCCGAGGATATAGACAAGGCGGTCGCGAAGATCGCCGACGACACCGAGCCGCAAGATTTGACTATTTCTCACCGGAAGATCTCATCGAAACAGTTGTATGGATCGCAGGCGACAACAGCGTCTGCTGGGCAACGGGTCTTGGGCCCCGGTGGCGCGGCACTACTGATCGCCTTGCTTGGCACCCACTCCCAGCAGTTGTTCTATATCCCGGGACGGATCGTGCACCGCGCGGCAGCTACCTACCGTGACGACGGTAAGATCGACGCGAAAGATGCTCGGATCATCGCCGATCAAACACGGATGCGCACCAACCTGCACGTACGTCCGCGGAGCGGACCAGATCAGTGTCGACCTACGACTGACTTCTCACAGCCCGCCGCACCGACCGGGACCGCGCGATCAGCGACTGTTTTCGGTCGCCGATCGCGTCGCCCATCATGTCAGGAAAACGGGGCGGTGATTGTCCGGCCGGCATCGTGGTCCGGCCTTGTCGTTGCGGTGTTGGCTAGATTCGCGCTACCGAAACCGACTTGAACCGGCGATCACGTTGGCTCGAGCGGAAGGGACACGACTCCGGAAAGTGGAATCTGGCAGTATCCCCAACTGCACACAGGTCGGTTTGCCACATCCGAACATAGATTCGGAACACAAACATGATCGGCGAACCTCTCAGTCGCCAGCGACATCTCGTACGCGATCGAGGCTAACGAGCGGCGATGATCGGATGCGAAAGGCCTTCAACCAGCGTCAGCCTATGGGCCCGTATGCCGCAAATGCCTCCATCGGTGCTCTACGGTCGTCTGGGATGAACCGGCCGTAATGCTCGATGATGTCCTTAAGCGCCATTCTGGCGGCATCCGCTCCATTGCCTTGTTCGATCTGTTCGAGAACCAATCCGTGCCGCCGACAGCTGTCGATCATCATTTCTTCGACGTCGAAGGAAGCCTTGAGTTTGATTTCAATCAGGTTCATGACCACGCCGCACGCGACATCGTTGCATACTTTCAGTAATCCGCTGTTCGCGGATTCAGCCACGGCTTGGTGAAATTTTACGTCCGCCGCAGAGAACGCTTCGTACCCTGATCTGATTGCACTGGCAGCCTCGGAATGTGCCTTCTTCATCTTCTCCAGCTGTTCGGCCGTGTGGGCCACCGCTGCGAGAAATGTGGCCGATCCTTCGATGGACATGCGGAACTGAAGTAGATCCGCGAGGTCGAAGTGCTCTAGATGGACCATGGTGGTCAGCGACCGGTTCAAGGCGGTAGGTGAGAATTCCTGCACCACCGCACCTCCCGTAGGGTCACCTTGGCGTGACTGGATCAGTCCGGAACTTTCCAATACCCGCAGAGCCTCACGAACTGTGGTGCGGCTGACTGCGAACTCCGTCGTGAGTTCGCGTTCACTTGGGAGCCTGTGACCTGGCCGTAGCTCGCCCCTCAGTATCGCGTCCTCGATCTGTTTGACAATGCTCTCGTACGCACGCACTCGTTTGGCCGGAGCGAACTGACGGCGTGGTTCCGTGGTGGGTTTCGCTGGCACGAGTTCGGCTCCCTAGTGCGTAAGTGGTCGGACCGCTATCACTCTACCCTCCGGTAGCCGCCATCATCCGCCGTGCTGGGCGAGGCGGTCAGTGATCTTCTGCGCTTGAGCTACAGCTCTGCTGTGGGTCAGGGTCGCGCACACATTGTCACCATCGAAAACCTCGACGGTGAAGTGAAGGCGTCTGCCGTCGCGCTCGACGAGTGTCGCACGAGCTGTCAACGTTGCTCCTACCGCACTGGGCAGCAAGTGCTCGATAGTAGCGGCGGTACCCACAGTGAGTTCTCCGTCTTGCAGCTCACCGGCAACGATGTTGTGGCATGCCACTTCCGCCAGGCCCAGCACGAACGGCGTTGATGCCGCCTTGGGGAAGTCGGGTCCAAACATTGCTGCAGTGTCCACATCGCTGACGGTCTGCGATAACGATCCTGTTAACGACATGTGTTCTCCCTGTTGATGATCCAGCTCCCGGTAGGTGCGCCGGGTCACTGTTTTTTGAATTTTCCGAAATGGCTTGTGCCGCCAGCCGCAAAGCATACTATCCATAGTGGCTAGACCACTAGTCGATTCGTTTACTGCCTGAAGCGCGGTTCCACCGATTGGCTTTGGCCGGCTCAGCGCGGCACCCATTCCTACGAGGAGATCTACTGTGAAGCCCCACCCTCTCGACGACGCACCACTGTCCGGATTCCACAAACGCTTGGCGCTGTACGCGGCAGGTGGTCCATTCCTTGACGGTTACATCTTGAGCAGCATCGGGGTTGCGCTGGTCGCTGCTGGTCCCGAACTGGAACTATCGACTGTGATGAAAGGGCTGATCGGCGCCGGCGCCCTGATCGGCATGCTCTTCGGGGGGGCGGTATCAGGCTTCCTTACCGACCGCTTCGGACGACAGGTGATGTTCACCCTCGACTTGGGACTTATAGCAGCAATTTCCGTGTCCCAGTTCTTCGTCACCGAAGGATGGATGCTGCTCGTTGCCCGACTGTTCCTCGGCGCGTGCGTGGCGGCCGATTACCCGATGGCATCTTCCCTGCTCACCGAGTTCTCGCCCCGAAAATACCGAGGACAATTTCTCAGCGGACTCGTATGCATGTTCTTCATCGGCGCAGCGGCGGCGTACTTCGTCGGCGACGCCATGCTCAGGCACCTGGGCGATGACGGCTGGCGCTGGTTCCTCGCCAGCGCCGCTGTTCCGGCGCTCACCCTGCTTCTTCTACGACTCGGAACCCCAGAGTCCCCGCGATGGCTGCTGAGCCGAGGGCGCGAGAGCGAAGCACAACAGGTACTCACCCGGGTGTACGGGGCACATGTGACCGTTGCAGACATCGCCCCGGACGCGGGTCGCACCAGCACGTGGCGTGACCTCCTGCGACGCGGTTACCTCGGACGTCTTGTCTACGTGGTGGTCTTCTACACCTGTTCCAACATCCCAGTTTTCGCGATCTACACCTTCGGGCCCGAGATCCTCGGAGCGTTCGGCTTGGAATCCATATCCGACAACATCGGATCCGCCGTGCTCGAATTCCTGTTTCTCATCGGGGTAGTGGCAGCGTTGTTGGTCATCAATAAGACCGGACGCAGACGAATGGTCATCTGGGGCTCGATCCTTGCTGGACTCGCCCTACTCGTTCTCGGTTTGGCTCCCGAGGCCTCGCCCCTCGTTGTAGTTGCCGCATTCACAGCTTTCGCGATCTTCAACGGCGGACCCCAGGTGCTGACATGGGTCTACCCCAACGAACTGTTTCCCACTGCCATCCGTGCGACCGCAGTGGGCATGGTGACGGCATTGACACGCGTCGGCTCAGCAGTAGGCGTCTTTCTCGTCCCCCTGTCGCTCGATCACCTTGGAATTGGTGGCACGATGCTGATCGCCGCTGCGATCCTGATATTCGGCGGCGTGGTGTCCATCATCTGGGCCCCAGAAACTACTGGCTTATCCCTCGACGAAGCCAGCAGCATCGACAATGGAGCAGACGGGCGCCGGCCTGCTGCGCAGACCGGACAATCACTCCTGGCCGCAAAATCCGAACGCTACTGACACCCAGTAACGCGTTCCCTGAACGCTAGAACACGTGGCATGTCTCGTCTCGAACCGAGGCGAGCCATGTCGTGTCTCCAACAAACGGGGAGACGATGCGGCCGGTCGCGGCACTGGGAACTCCCGCAACGGCACGTGGACGAAGAGGTGTTCGCCGAGGTGTTCGCCGAGGTGTTTGACGAGATGGTCGTCGTATCGATCAATTGAAGTCGCCCAGGCAACGCGAACGGTTCGTCAGCACCGTCGGTTCAGTCGCCGGAGTGGTCCGGCAGGAGTTGAGCCGTGAGTGATCGTGCCGTGGCCGTGAGAGTGGCCGTGTCCAACCCGGTCCGGCTCATGAACACGATCCCTTGTTGCGCGGCCAGGAGGGCCCGCGCCAGTGCGATCGGATCTGCTTCGGTTGGCAGGTCGCCCTCGCGTTGGGCCCGGGCGACGGAGTCACCGATCAGTGTGGTGGACGTTTCGTAGGTGCGGTGGGCGTGTGCGAGGACTTCCGGATCGGCGTTACCGAGTTCGCAGGTGCTGTTGGCCATGAGGCAGCCGCGCTGCGTACCGGTGCCGTTCGGATCGTCGATCGGTGCTTCGAGGAGCATGCGTAGTGCGTCCACGGCCCGTGGGGCCTCGGCGAGGGCTTTCCGAAGTTGGCCATGGCTCTCGTCGGTATAGCTGTGCAGCGCCCGAAGGAAGAGCTGGTGCTTGTCGCCGAACGCTGCGTAGAGGCTGCACCGTCACACACGCCGAACTTGACCGGCTCGAGCAGGACGCGAACACCGCCTACGCCAGACAACTCCTGGTCACTGCGGGGATTCTTCCCCACCGCCAGGAAACGCTGGCTCAGCTCGAACTGTGGATCGCTGCAACCGTTTCACGTCTGCCGGCTGACCAAGCGCGGATCATCCGCCCGTTTGCGGAGTGGGACATTCTCAAAGACGCCCGGGCTCGGGCGCGACGCGGACCCTACACACGGGGAGCGGCTACGGCGGACCGCGATGCCGTCCGCACTGCTTGCATGTTCCTGGACTGGCTCGACAACGATGAAGCCAATATTGAATCAGTCACCCAGGAGCACCTCGAACGCTGGCTCGACACTCACCCCACCAGACGCAATCAAATCGGCTGCCTACTCCGGTGGACCGTCGCACGCGGCATCACGGGCACTCTCGAGATCCCGAAACGCCTTAACCACCAACCCTCGCGGTTCCTTGAGGAGCAGGAGTACAGACGGCAGTTGGGCCGATGCCTCAACGACGACACGCTCCCACTCGACATGCGAGTAATCGGCGCCTTGACCCGCCTGTATGCGATCCCGATCACTCGTATCCTCGAAATGACCACTGACCGGTACACCCGGGAGCACGCCCGCGGCTACCTCACCATCGGCGCCAATCCCGTACTACTACCACCCAAACTGGCCCACCTGATCGAAGCGCTCATTGAACGACGAGGAGCCGCTTCCACGTTCCACGCGGGCCCAGCCCAGCCGCCCTATCTGTTTCCGGGACGCCCGCCCAGCCGACCGCGTAGCGTCGCTGCAGTCCAAATCCACCTCAACAAGATCGGGCTCCCCAACATTCACGCCCGCAACACCGCCATGCTCAAAGCCATCACAGAGCTTCCGGCGCCCGTCGTCAGCGAACTCTTTGGACTGCATCCCTCCACCGCCGAGAAGTGGACCCGCCTCGCGCAATCGAACTGGGCCGACTATCTGGCCGTCATCCGTCGGCAAGAGTGAGACGAGGGCGTTGTAACCGCGAGCGAGTGGCTACGCAGCTACTTCTTCGAGCGCGTAGCGCGCATTGACCTCGACCCATGTCGACAGGGCAGGTGGTTCTACTGCACCAGGTCGATCTCGTCAGCGGCGAATCCGAGAAGACCCGCAATGGCCGAGTGGGCAGCATCTCCATAGATCTGGTCCTGAGAATCCTCGCCGAACGCCAACGAATAGAGGTCTGTCGGATCTTCGGATAGCAATATCCGACTCGATTTGGCTGAGCGCTGCCCTTGCACGTGATACCAGCACCCTCGATCGCCGCCTCTGTTCGGCACGGGTCACATTCGAAGTACCCTGTCGTGCGGACGGGTCCTACCTGGTGGATCTACGATCTAAGGGAGATCGAGGCTAGCTGTTGCGGCGAGAGCTCCCAGTAGTTGGAGCTTGTCGGCGCTCGGTGATCCGGGCAGTGCTTGGTACACGATCAGCTGGTGGCCGGGAGCGCTGCGGACATCGAATGCGTTGTACTCGAGAAGTAGGTCACCGACATCGGGATGACGAAATGCCTTGGCCTCGTGGGTTTTGCCTCTCACGTCGTGCCGATTCCAGAGGTCGCGGAACTCTGCGCTCGCAGCGTGTGCCTCGAGAATGAGTGCCCGGACGTCGTCTGCAGAGCCGATGTGGCCGAGAGCAAGCCGAAGATTCGCGACGCAGGCGGTTGTAGCGCGCTCCCAATCGGTGAAGAACCGGCGCCCGAAGGGATCGAGGAACGTCATACGGGCGATGTTGTCGATGCGTTCGAAACCGTTGTACAGAGCACCAGCGAGGTCGTTATACGCGAGAACATCCAACTGGCGGTTGATGATCAGCGCGGGGGTGTGCGACCACGACGTGAGAAGCTGACGGAGCGAATCGTCGACGGTCTCGCGCATCGGCGTACGCGGTGTCGGCGCCAGACCGGCAAGGCGGAACAAATGCTCGCGCAGATCTGAGTCGAGGTCGAGCGCACCCGCCAGAGCGTTGAGCACCCCGGGGGAAGGATTCCGCTCGCGGCCCTGTTCGAGTCGGGTGTAGTAGTCGACGCTGACGCCAGCGAGCATGGCTACTTCTTCGCGGCGAAGACCCGAGACGCGGCGGCCGGGCTGGGCCTTGATGCCCATGGTGGAGGGCTTTACGTGGCCCCGTCGTGCTTTGAGGAACGTTCCCAGTTCGGTCGAGCTCATGAGACGACGTTAACTTCTCGACGTCGGGTCTGGCAGGCCGTGTCGCACCCTGGCAGGTTTCGGTTGACCGAGGCGACCAGAACAGCGCCCAAGAGCGTGATTGCAACCACGACGCAAGCCGCGGCAGTCAGGTTGCCGCCGAGGGCAGATGCGGCGATCACCGGGCCGATACTTCCGCCGAAGAACATGAAGGCGCCGTACCAAGCAGTCGCGCCGGCCGTCTCCTCCGGCGCAGCAACCTCCACGATGCGCGCGACCAGAGCAGGTGTCGTGAGTGCGATCGCAGCGACGAAGACGACGACGCCAACGGCAATAACCGCGGTAGCGGCCTGAATCGCGACGGTTGCTGCGCTGGTCGCGGCGAGAAGGAACCCAGCGACGGCACGCCGGCGAGCCGGAATGCCGTGTAGAAAACTTGCGGCCACCGTTACGAGAACAAGGGCGGGCAAGGTGGCGATCCGTAGACCTTGCAAGCCGCCGGGGAAGCCCGCGACGGCGGCAGAATCACTAAGCTGCAATGCTGTGAACAGGGCCACGTAACCGCCGAGCACCGCCGCGGTCGCGAGGTATAGGGCGATCATCCGTCCGCGGCGAATGACTCGGGGAAGTACGAGCAACGCCTGCGACATCGGTACGGACGCAACCGCACCTCCGGTCAGCGTGACCGCAAGTACGCCCGCGCACACGGCCAGGCCCATTCCGCTCGCGAGGAATACACCTCTCCAGCCCCACAAGTGGGCCGCCGGACCGGCGATCAAAGGCATGACCACAGCCGATGCCAGAAACCCGGTTGTCAACGCAGTGGTGGCGACGGTCCGAAGACGCGCGGGAAACTGCTGCGCTACGTACACCAACGCACAGGGCGCAAAAGCCGCGGTGACGAAACCCTGCACCGCGCGGATTACCAGCTCGGCGCTGATCGATGTCGGCGCGGCCGCAGCCAGCGCCGTTGTACTGGCGCATACCAAACCAGCGAGCAGGACAGGTTTGGCGCCGAAGCGCCCGGCGAGCGGGCCGACGGCCAAAAATCCACACGCGTAAGCGATCCCGAAGATTGTGGTTGACGCTGCCACAGCTGAGGGCGGGACGCGCAAGCTGTCGGCCATCGAATCGATGAGACCGAGCACAACATAGGTCTGTCCGACAGCGAGGATGCCCGTCACCGTCAGCACCGCCACAGTGACCACACTGCGTATTTGCGAGAGTGCGGGTGAAGTCATGGGAGCGAGTCCTTTCAGAGATGCCGCAGATCGGCAGGATTCGACTCTCTCCTCCCTAGCGAGCATGAACCAGGCCGTAGCGCACCCAGGTACACACCGGCCTGTTCCAGTCACCCATCCAGCCCGATAGTGGATTTCGCCGGGAACACCGGCGTCCCTCGAATCGCCATTCTGGAGCACATATGAACACCCCCTTCAGCCCTGAACTGCTCGCGCTGATCAACACCAACCGCGCCACCGGGCATCGCCCACTTCTGTTCGGCAACGCCCGCGTCATCACCGACGACTCATTGATCGGTGACTTCGACCGCGGCGATGTTCTTCTGGGCGGCTCCCGCGTGGTCGGCATCGGGCCCGGGCTACTCACCGCGGCCGACGACGACGGCGCCATCGTCATCGACTGCGACGGCTACGTCATCGTGCCGATGGACATCGACATCGCTCAGCTGCGCGGCCTCCGCGAGGCTTCCTTCCGGTCGCCGACCGCGCTTGCACCCGGCAATCCGGCCAGTTTCGCGATCTTGCCCGCCGACTCCGGCGAATCAGCATCCGCCGCGCTCCGCCGATTCCTCGGCGCCCCAGAGTCCGCGTCCACGGTGGTCATCGCCGGCGACGTGGTTCTCTGGGGCGGGCAGAGTGTCAACACCGGCGACGCCGCTGAAGCGCCCGCTGTCGCGAACGCACCCTCGGACCACTATCTCGGCACCTGGATCGACGAGAACGACTTCGTGCATCAGCACCTGACCGCCGACGGCCGCTACGACGAGACCCGCGGCGGCCGCCCGCATGCCTTCCAAGGTTCCTTCTGGATCACCGGGGACCGTATCGACTACCGCGACGACCTCGGCTTCTGGGCCTTCGGTGAATTCATCGATGGCACCCTGCACCACGCCGGTTACACCTTCCACCGGTCCTGACCGCGACTTGAGACTGAGGAGAGACCCACATGCACACCTCCCTTGCTGACTTCAACGCCGCCCGCACCAGCGGCCGCCCGATCCTGTTGAGCGGCGGTGCCGTCGTCACGATGGACCCAGATGTTCCGGATCTCGACTCCGGCGATGTCCTGCTCGTCGGCTCGCGCATCATTGCCGTTGGACTCGACCTCCGTTCCGACCCCGACCACGGCGCTGCTGCCGCATCAGCGCTCGTCGTCGACGCCCGTGGCGCGATCGTGTGCCCCGGCTTCGTCGACACCCACCGCCACGCCTGGGAAGCGCAACTGCGCCGCAGCATCCCTGACGTCGGCGACCTCGGCGAATACGTCATGTCGACGCTCTCCGGCATCGCACCGAGCTACACCCCCGACGACATGCACGTCGGCACCCGCCTCGCCGCGTTGACCGCGCTCGACTCGGGCATCACGACCATGCTCGACTTCTCCCACAACTCGCGGAGCACCGCCCACTCCGATGCGGCGCTCAATGCGCTCGTCGACTCCGGAATCCGGGGCGTACACGCCTCGATGGGTCCGCACTTCGGTGAGTGGGACCGTCAGTGGCCCGCCGACATGGGCCGAATGGTGAGCGATTTCCACGGCGCCGCGAACGGCCTCGTCACCGTGCGACTCGCTGCGCTGTCCACCGACGAGATCGCCGGCCCGGCCATCGCTTACGGCCCCGAACTCGCGGCCGTGGCCCGTGACCTGGGGGTCTGGACCAGCATCGACGCCGTCTTCGGAGTGCCCTCGTCGGAGGCGATTCTGCAGTGGGCGCGGATGGGGATCCTCGACCCGACCCTCACGCTGATCCACTCGACCGGGCTCACTGCCGATGCCTGGTCGGCGATGGGAGATGCCGGGGTCACGGTGTCGCTCGCGCCCACATCCGACGCGCAGATCGGTCTCGAAACCGCGGTCCCCGCCGTCGACGAAGCCCTCTCCGTCGGGATCCGCCCGGGCTTGAGCATCGACGTCGAAGTGGCACTCGCCAGCGACATGTTCACCCAGATGCGGGCCCTCCACGCCATCCAGCGGATGCGCGCCACCAACGCCACCTACGGCACCGACGAGTCGCGCAGCAAGATCACCACACGGGACGTCCTCGACTTCGCAACCCTTCAAGGCGCCCGCGCCAACGCACTCGGAGACGTCACCGGCTCGCTGACCCCGGGCAAAGACGCAGACCTCCTCATCGTCCGCGCCGACGACATCAACAACATGCCCCTCAACGACGCCATCGGCACCCTGGTACTCGGCTCGGATGCCCGCAACATCGACACCGTTCTGGTCGCCGGCAACCCTCGCAAGTGGGCGGGCTCGCTGGTCGGTGAAGACATCGACGCACTTCGCGCCGACGTCGTCCGCTCGCGCGACGACATCACCCGGCGGGTGGCGGCACTGTGAGGGATACCGGAGACACGGACGACACGGAAGACACGGAAGACACGGAAGACACGGAAGACACGGAAAGAGTTACAGCAATGCAGCATTCGTTCGTCGGGCTCTGGGTCACGGCCGACGGGAACATCCGCCAACGCCTCCTCCCCGAAGGCCGCTACGTCGAGGCCCGCGGCAACCGCGAGGCCGCATATACCGGCGCGTATCGGATCGAAGGCTCCATGATCTACTACCGCGACGACACGGGCTTCTCGGCCGACGGCGAGTTTCGCGGCGACATCCTGTACCACGCAGGCATGGTCATGTACCGAGAGACGGCCGCTCGAACACTCCCGTAGACGTAGCTCTTCCTCGATCGGCTCCTACCGGGTGCAAATCTCTCTCATAGGGAATGCCAGGGGATTCCGACAACATCGTGAGAATCCCTGACCTCAACCTGCAGGATCCCAATGCGGCAGGTCACCCTCTGTGTCCCCGCAAGGTCTACATCAGTTGTAGGTCTTGCGGGGGG